>JBBIIT010000005.1:75987-103558 GCA_037446355.1 Beijerinckiaceae bacterium
GACGACCTGTCCCTCCGGCGTCGATTATCGGCGTCTGATCGACCACGCGCGCGAGACGGTCGAGACGCAGTATTCGCGCCCGCTGGCCGACCGCGCGTTGCGCGCGATCCTCGCCTGGCTATTGCCGCATCGCGGGCGGTTCCGTTTCGCGCTCGCGCTCGCCGCGTTCGGGCGCCCGTTCGCGCCGATTTTCGCGCGCCTGCCCGTCGTCGGACCCCAACTCCAGGCGATGCTGGAACTGGCGCCAAAATCCCTGCCCGCGCGCGTCGAGACCGAAGGCCCCGGCGAATTCAAGGCGCCGATCGCTGCGGCCCGCCGCCGGCGCGTGGCGCTGCTGACCGGCTGTGCGCAGGGCGTGCTGGCGCCAGAAATCAACGCGGCGACGATTCGCCTGCTCAACCGAGCTGGAATCGACGTCGTGCTGCCGAAGGGCGAAACCTGCTGCGGCTCGTTGCTGCATCACATGGGCCGCGAGGCGCCCGGCCTTGCGCAGGCGCGCGCCAACGTCGACGCCTGGACGCGCGAGATCGAGGGCGCGGGGCTGGAGGCGATCGTCGTCACCGCCTCGGGCTGCGGCGCAACGATCAAGGATTACGGCCACATGCTTGGCGACGACCCGGACTATGCCGAGAAGGGCGCGCGCGTCGCCGCGCTCGCCCGCGACGCCAGCGAATACATCGCCTCGCTGGAGCTGGCCTATCCGGCTTCGCCGAAACTGATCGTGGCCTATCACTCCGCATGTTCGCTGCAACACGGGCAGAAGATCACCGAGGCGCCGAAGCTGCTGCTGCGCCGCGCCGGCTATCAGGTTCGCACGCCCGCCGAGGCGCATCTGTGCTGCGGCTCTGCGGGCACCTATAACATCCTACAACCCGAGACGGCGCTCCGCCTGCGCAAGCGCAAGATCGCCAATATCGAGCGGTTGAAGCCGGATGTGATCGCAGCTGGAAACATCGGCTGTCTGACGCAAATCGGCGCCGGGACGAACTTGCCCGTCATCCACGTCGTCGAGCTTCTGGACTGGGCGCATGGCGGACCCAAGCCGCAAGCGATTGCTTGAGGGGTCGCCGCCGCGCTAGCCTCGCCCGGGCGCGAGTAGCGCGGGAGGGGCGAAGGTGAGTTTCGAGGGATTCGGGCCGCAGGCCGTTTCGTTTCTGAAGGCGCTCGGCTTTCATCAGACCAAGGAATGGTTCGAGGCCAATCGCGGGGTCTATGAGAGCGACCTCAAGGGGCCGATGGGCGATCTTGTCGAGGATTTGAGCGCCGCCTTCGCGAAGGCGAAAATTCCGTTGAAGGGCGACCGCAAGGGTTCGCCTTTCCGCATCCATCGCGACGTGCGTTTCTCAAAGGATAAGAGCCCTTACAAGACCAACGCCGGCGCGGTCATGACGCGCGGCGGCGGCAAGAGCGACCCCGGACTATTCTATTTCCACGTGTCGCCCGAAGGCTGTTTCACCGCCGCCGGCTTCTATGATCCCGAGCCGGCGACGCTGGCGCGGCTGCGCGCGGGCATGGCTCGCGCCCCCAAGGTCTGGAAGCAGACCATCGCCAAGCTCGCGAAAGCGGGCCTGACCCCGGATTCGGAATATGCGATGAAGCGCAATCCCAAGGGTTTCGAGGACATCGAGGACGAGGCCATCGCCGCCGCGCTGCGCCTCAAGTCGATCGTCGTCAGGCGCGCGATTCCCGATAAGCGGATCGCCCAGCGCGCGCTGATCGAGGATCTAGTCGCCTTCGCCGAGGATGCGCTGCCGTTGCTGCGATGGGGCTGGGACGCGGCGGCGGACGAGCGCTAGCGCCGTCGTTTTCGGGTGGCGCGGCGCGTGCAATTGCGGGAATGTCCTTCGGAACATCGCTCCCGTCCGCGGGAGACGGGTCACACAACAGAGACTGACATGCTCGACATGCCCACCCCCCCTTCCGCCGACTATCAAACGGTCAAACGCGCGATCGAATTCATCTCCACGCGCTGGCGCGAGCAGCCCTCGATCGAGGCGATCGCCGAGCAGGTCGGGATTTCAGCCTCGCATCTGCAATTCGTGTTCAAGCGCTGGGCCGGGCTCACGCCGAAGGCGTTCCTGCAAGCGATCACGATCGAGCGCGCGCGCGAATTGCTGCGCGATTCGGCCAATGTGCTCGACACCGCCTATGACGTCGGCCTCTCCGGCCCGAGCCGACTGCACGATCTCTTCGTCGCGCACGAATGCCTGACGCCGGGCGACTATCGGCGTGACGATCTGACGCTTACTTACGGCTACCACGATTCGCCGTTCGGCGAGGCGATTGTCGTCGCCGCGCCGCGCGGGCTCGCGGGCCTCGGCTTCGTCGATGACGGCGCGCGCGAGGCGGCGTTCGAGGACATGCGCCGCCGCTGGCCGCGCGCCAAATTCGTGCGCGACGACGACGCGACGGCGGCGCTGGGCGGACGCGCCTTCGATTCGAGCCAATGGCGGCCCGACGCGCCGTTGCGCGTCGTCATGATCGGCAGCGATTTCGAGGTGCGGGTTTGGGAGACGCTGCTGTCGGTGCCGATGGGCCGGGCGACGACCTATTCCGACATCGCCCGCCATATCGGCAAGCCCAAGGCGGCGCGCGCGGTTGGCGCGGCGGTCGGGCGCAATCCGATCTCGTTCGTGGTGCCATGTCATCGCGTGCTCGGGCGCTCGGGTGCGCTGACCGGCTACCATTGGGGCCTCGCGCGCAAGCAGGCGATCATCGGCTGGGAAGCCGGGCGCGCCTGAGACTAGCGGCGCCCTAGGCTTCGTGCCAATTTCGGGCATGGGTTCTCCTTTGGCCGCGTCCGAATCCGTCGAGGCGCGCATTCTCGAGGTCGCGCGCGCGCATGTGCGCAAGTTTGGCGCGGCGCGCGCCACCGTTGTCGGCGTCGCGGCCGAGGCCGGCATGACGCACGCCAACGTTTATCGCTATTTCGCCTCCAAGACCGATCTCTTCGAGGAGATCACTTCGTCCTGGCTGCGCCCGCTCGAAGCGCGTTTGCACGAGGCCTCCGAAGGCGCCGACCCGGCCTACGACAAGCTCGAGCGCATGTTGCTGGCCGTGCATCGCGCCTACCGGCAGAAACTCGAGGCCGATCCCGCGCTGTTCGATCTCTTGATCGACGCTTTGCGCAAGGACCGCGCCAGCGCGCGCAAGCACCGTTCGCGCGTGCAATCGGAGATTCAGCGCGTCGTCGAGGAAGGCGTCGCCTCCGGCGCCTTCGCGATGACCGACCGACGCCGCGCGCTGTCACTGATCTTCGACGCGGCGCACCGCTTCATTCATCCGATCGCGCTGAAGCTCGACAAGGACGCCGCCGCCGCGCCGCTCGCCGCGCGCTTCGAGACCGTGCTGGCGCTGGTGCTGCGCGCGCTCAGGAGCGGGCGGGCGTAACGTTGAATTCGGTTAGGCGAATCGGGTCGAGAGGGCGCCAATGCGGCTACACGGATATTTTCGCAGTGCCGCTTCGTGGCGGGTGCGTATCGGACTGAACCTCAAAGGCTTGCGCGCCGAACACGTCTTTCATCACCTGCGCAAGGGCGAGCAGCGCGCGCCGAGCTATCTCGCGCTCAACCCGCAGGGGTTGGTGCCCGCGCTCGAACTCGACGACGGCGCCGTTATCACGCAGTCGCTCGCGATTCTCGAGTGGCTCGATGAAACCCATCCCGAGCCCGCTTTCTTGCCCGCCGACCCGCTCGCCCGGGCGCGGGTGCGCGCCTTCGCGCTCGTTCTGGCGGCCGACACGCATCCGCTGCAAAATCTCGGCGTGCTCGCGCGCCTGCGCGGCGTCGGCGTCGGTGAGGCCGACGCGCAGGCCTGGGCGGCGGGCGTCAACGCTGCGGGTCTGCGGGTCTGCGAGGCCTTGATCGCCAATGCGTCGGGGTCGTTCGCGTTCGGCGCGGCGCCTAGCCTTGCCGACATTTGCCTAGTTCCGCAACTCGGCAACGCCCGGCGTTTCGGCGTCGACGTGTCGGAATTCGCTCGCCTCTTGCGATGCGAGGCCGCCTGCCTCGAACTTACCGCTTTCGCCGAGGCCGCGCCGGCGCGCCAGCCCGACGCCGAATGAGCGGCGCCGCGCCGTTCATCTGACAGTCATCTGCGGGCCGCCATGTTCCCGACTCAATTGGCAACGACCTGCGGCGGGCGTTGGGGCGGGGGTCGAAGCGGGGAACATGAGATCGCGTCTTTGGATAGGCGTCGCGGCGCTGTCGCTTTGCGCACTGATCGGCCCGGATTCGCTTATCGAGGGCGCGCAATCGCTGACGATCCCGAGCTATTGCGGCGGTATCGAACCTTGCCCGGCGGTCTGTCGCGGCGCCCCGGAGGCGGCGCGCTCGCCTGAGGATTTCGTCGCGCTGGCCGCTTATGAACTTGGCGCGCCGAATTTCCAGGGCCTGCCGGCGGCCAATCTCACCATGCCGCCGCTGGTCGATGCGAAAAACGTTTATTCGGAGACGGCGGAAGGCAAGTTCAGCCCCGCGACGGCCGGCGCGCTTTCGCGCGTTTACGTGCCGAACCTCTGGACCGGCAAGGTTGACGTCATCGATCCCGACACGTTCTCGGTCGTCGACAGCTTCACCGCGATCCCGAGCCCGCAGCACATCGTTCCCTCCTGGGATTTGCAGACGCTGTGGGTCTCCGGCGACATCAGCTATCGCGGCGGCCACGCCTCGGTAATGGCGCTCGATCCCAGGACGGCCAAGCCCGGCAAGTCGATCGACGTGCCCGATTCCTATAACATGTACTTCACGCCCGACGGGCGCTCCGCGATCGTCGTCGCCGAGGCGATGCGGCGGCTCGAATTCCGCGATCCGCGCACGATGGCGTTGCAGGGCTACGTTAACGCGCCGCGCTGCGGGGGAATCAATCACGCCGATTTCTCGGCGGACGGCGCCTATGCGATCTTCACCTGCGAATACATGGATTCGCTCGCCAAAATCGACCTCGTCCATCACACGCTCGCCGGCATGTTGCAGCTTTCCCCCAAGCATATGCCGCAGGACATTCGCGTCGCGCCCGACGGTTCGGCGTTTTTCGTCGCCGATCTTTTGCAGGACGGCTTGATTGTCGTCGACGGCGAATCGTTCAAGGAGACCGGTTTCATCAAGACTGGCGTCGGCGCGCATGGGCTTTATCCCAGCCGTGATGGCAAGCGGCTCTATGTCTCCAATCGCGGCACCCACAACATCGGCGGCGTCCACAAGGGCGACGGCAGCGTCGCGGTGCTCGATTTCGCGACCCGGCAGGTCGTCGCCAACTGGTCGATCCCCGGCGGCGGCAGCCCCGACATGGGCAATGTCAGCGCCGACGGCAAATGGCTATGGCTGTCCGGCCGCTACGACGGCGTTGTCTACGCCTTCAATACCGATGACGGCTCGGTCAAGACGATCGCCGTGGGGGGAATGCCGCACGGCCTGACGGTCTGGCCGCAGCCCGGCCGCTATTCGCTCGGTCACACCGGAAATCTACGCTAGCCGGTCTTCCGCGCCCGGCTCTTCGCCAGCCTTACGAAATGGGCGCCGACGTCGCCGCGCGCGAATCGCGAGGCCAACGGAAAATAGCGCGCGGCGATCTTGGCGGGGCCGAGGTCGTCGATGCGTAAAAAGCCGAGCGCGCGCGCTCGCGCGTAAACCTCGCCAGAGGCGAGGCGTCCACGAAAGCGTTCGCCCGCCGCCGCGACGCGCTCGGCCAGCGCCTCATACGCGGCGTGAACACGAGCGTCCTGCCTTTCGTCGGGCGGGTTGATGTAGTCGAAGACGATCTCGGCGCCGCCCGGAAGCTCGGCGACTTCGGCGAGCGCGGCGAAGATCGAGTCGACATCGAGATAAGGCGTCACTCCAAGCCAGAAGAAGAAACTGGGCGCCTCCGCTTCGAAGCCCGCCGTCTCCAGCGAGGGAACGAACGGGCCTTGCTCGAAATCATGGCCGACATAGTGGCAGTGGTCGGGCTCGGCGATGTCCGCCACGGCGAGCCGGCGGCGCTTTTCCGCCTGCGTCGCGGGGTGATCGACCTCGAACACGACGAGCCCTTCCATGGGTTCCAACCGGTAGGCGAAAGTGTCGAGCCCGGCTCCCAGAATGACGATCTGCCGCACGCCATCCATCAACGCGGCCCGGGCCAAATCCTCGGCGAAGCGGCTTCGGGCGGCGATGAACAGCCTGAGGCCGGCTTTGCGAGGATCGTCCTGGGCCGATGCGATTTCCTGTTGCGCGTCCGCGCCTAGAATGCGTAACGCCAGGGGATCGGCGAAAATCCGTCCGCCCTCGATCGCCTGATGCGCCGCGCGATGGCGGGCCGCGCCGATCGCGGTGCGGCTGAACTGACCGGAAAGCATCGCGGGGAGCCTCTTGGGCGCGTCCCCGCGCGCCGACGCGCGCGCGAGGTTGCTGGCGGGCGTCCGGCTCACATGCCGGTCGAATCTTTCACGCACTTGCCGACGAACGCCGTCTTCGCCGCGCCGGCGAGCTTCTTGTCGGCGGCCTGCGTGTCGCAAGCGGCCTGCGCGTCCGTGGAGCACTTCTTCATGAAGCTGGTCTTGGCGGCGCCAGCGAGCTTCTTCGCGGTCGCCTGGTCGGCGCAGGAATCGGCGTAAGCGAGCGACGGCATGGCCAGGAGGCCGAACGAAATCGCGATGGCGGCTAATGTCTTGTTCATCAACGGTCCTTTCCCAAATGGGGCGAGTCGCGCCCCCAAAGCGACTATATCGGCCCGTTCTGCGAATGGGAATCGGCCCCGGCCTTGCCTTTTGCCGCGGGGCCGCGCATAGGGCCGCTCACATCTCTCTCCGACGTCGCGGGCGCGTTCCATGGGATTCAAATGCGGCATCGTCGGCCTGCCGAACGTCGGCAAGTCGACCCTCTTCAACGCGTTGACTCAGACCGCCGCGGCGCAGGCGGCCAACTATCCCTTTTGCACCATCGAGCCCAATGTCGGCGACGTCGCGGTGCCCGACGCGCGGCTCGAAGTGCTCGCGGGCATCGCCGGCTCCAAGGACATCCTGCCGACCCGGCTCACGTTCGTCGACATCGCCGGCCTGGTGCGCGGAGCCTCGAAGGGCGAGGGCCTCGGCAACCAGTTTCTCGCCAATATCCGCGAATGCGACGCCATCGCCCATGTCGTGCGCTGCTTCGAGGATGGCGACATCACCCATGTCGAGGGCAAGATCGATCCCCTTTCCGACATCGCCACCATCGAGACCGAATTGATGCTCGCCGATCTCGAAAGTCTTGAGCGCCGCATCCTCGCTATGGAAAAGAAGGCGAAGGGCGGCGACAAGGAAGCCAAGGAACTGCACGATCTGGCCGTGCGCAGCCTCGCCCAGTTGCGCGAGGGGCGGCCCGCGCGCGACGCCGGCGTCAGCCGCGAGGAACACAAGTTGTTCGCCTCGCTCGGCCTGCTCTCGTCGAAGCCAGTGCTCTATGTCTGCAATGTCGAGGAAGCCGCCGCCGACAAGGGCAACGCCTTCTCCGCCAAAGTGAAGGAACAAGCTGACAAGGAAGGCGCAGCCTGTGTCGTCGTCTCGGCCAAGATCGAGAGTGAGATCGCGGTGCTGCCGCGCGCTGAACAGAAGGATTATCTGGAGGCGGTCGGTCTTGAGGAGCCCGGCCTCAACCGCGTGATCCGGGCCGGCTACAACCTGCTGCATCTCGTGACGTTCTTCACCGTCGGGCCGAAGGAGGCGCGCGCTTGGACGGTCGAGAAGGGGGCGCGCGCGCCGCAGGCGGCCGGCGTAATACACACCGATTTCGAGAAGGGCTTCATCCGCTCCGAAACCGTCGCCTATGACGATTACGTCGCCGGCAAGGGCGAGGCGGGCGCGCGCGAAATGGGCAAGTTCCGGCTCGAGGGCAAGGATTACGTGGTGCAGGACGGCGACGTGCTGCATTTCCGCTTCGCTAACTGAGGAGCGATATGAACCGGCTCTACTTCGAGGATTTTTCCGTCGGCGAGGTCGTCGAATACGGCGACCGGCTGGTGACGGCCGAGGAGATCGTCGAATTCGCTCGCGAATTCGATCCGCAGCCCTTTCATCTCGACGAGGCGGCCGGACGCGATTCGCAGGCTGGCGGGCTCATCGCGTCGGGTTGGCATACGGCGTCGCTGTTGATGCGAATGAACTGCGATGCTTTCCTCAACGCCAGCGCGAGTCAGGGCGGCCCGGGCGTCGACGAACTCAACTGGATCAAGCCGGTTCGGCCCGGCGACCGTCTGCGCGTGCGCCGAACGACCATTAGCGCGCGACCCTCGCGTTCGCGTCCGCAAATCGGCGTCGTCGAGTTCGCCTTCGAAGTCGTCAACCAGCGCGGCGAAACCGTGATGACCCAGAAGAACCCGGTCTTCATCGGTCGCCGCACGCCGGACACCGCCTCGTGAGCAATTTCTACGAAGAGTTCGTCGTCGGCGAAGAAAACGTCCTCGGCTCGCGCTTTTTCACGCGCGAGGCGGTCGTTGAATTCGCGCGCGCCTTCGACCCGCAGCCCTTTCACCTCGACGACAAGGCGGGCGAGGCGTCGATCTTTGGCTCGCTATGTGCGTCGGGCTGGCATACCGCCAGCGTCGCGATGCGCTGCATCGTCGATTGGCGCGAGAAAGATCGCGCCGAGCGGGTATCGCGCGGCGAAGCCTCCCCGCCGCTTGGGGTCTCGCCGGGCTTGCGCGAATTGCGCTGGGGCGCGCCGGTGCGGCCCGGCGACACCGTGACCTATTCCTCGCGCGTCATTTCCAAGCGCGAGACCAAGCGCCCGCAATGGGGCCTTGTCAGCCTGGCGACCCGGGGCGTCAATCAACATGGCGTCGAGGTTATCTCGTTCCTGAGTTCGGCGTTCGCCGCGCGTAAAGGCGCGTGAGCCGAGGCGTCGCCTCGCCGCTTTGAATCGACGGCGCCCCTCGCTAAGATGCGGCGGTCGCCGTCATGGCGACTTCAGGGGGCCAAGGCGCGCCGCTATCGCGGCGAACCGATTTTGGGCTTGGTCCGTTTCATTTGAAAGGTTTCGTTATGGGCGTCGATCTCAACAGTCTCGTCTCGCAATATCTGACCCCGCAAATCGTCAGCCAGATCGCCTCGACAGCGGGCGTCGATCCCGATTCGGCACAAAAGCTCATCGATGGCGCTATTCCCTCCGTGTTGGCTTCGCTCGGCGGCGCCATCGCCGCGCCGGGGGGCGCGCAGAAAGTCTCGGATGCGATTTCGAATGCGGACCCCGACATCCTGACCAAGCTTACCGGCGCGCTCGGCTCCGGCCAGTTGCAGACACTTGACGACGGCGCTAGAGCGCTCAGCGGCCTCATCGGCGCCAATGGCCTCTCCGGCCTCGCCAATGCGCTCGGCCAGCACGCCGGCATTCCCCCGGAAGCCGCGCAGTCGGCGGTCGGCGCGGTCAGCCAGGCCGTGATCGGCGTCATCGGCCAGCAGGATCCCTCGAATTGGTCCGATCCGGCCGCGATCGCCAATTTCCTCGCAAGCCAGAAGGGCTCGATCATGGCGGCGTTGCCGTCGGGCCTTTCGACGTTGCTCGGCTCCTCGGGCCTGCTAGCGGGCCTTGGCGGCGCAGGCGCGGCGGCCGCTTCGAAGATGACTGCGGCGGCGTCTTCGGCGACCTCCTCGATGGCCAACGCGGCCTCCGCCGCGCGCGCGACAGCCTCTTCGAGCGTCAACCAGGCGCAGTCGGCGGCGAGCGGCTCGGGCCTGCCGACCTGGTTGATCGTCTTGATCCTGATCGTCATCGCCGCCGCGGTCGCGTTCTATTTCATGAAAAAGAAGGAAGAGAAGCCGTCCGCTTCCTTCGGCGTTCCCGCGATCGAAATGACGCTCGCGCCCTCGGCCGCGGTCGCCGGCTGACCCTCGGGGTTCGGGCGCTCCGCTTCGCCGCGGCGCGTCCGAATCCAGGCCGCGGGCGGGCGCGATTGCGCGCGGCCCTTGCGTCGCGCTAAATCGCGGCCATGCCCGCTCCCGCCGACAAGCTCGTCATCGCCCTCGCGCAAATCCCTTCGATCGTCGGCGACATTTCCGGCAATCTCGAACGCTTGCGGCGGGCTCGGGAGGAGGCGGCGGGCTTTGGCGCCGATCTCGTGCTGGCGCCCGAACTGTTCATTTCCGGCTATCCGCCCGAAGACCTCGTGCTGAAGCCGGCGTTTCAGGAAGCCTGCCGCACGGCTTGCGAGACGCTCGCGCGCGAAACCGCCGACGGCGGCCCGGCGGTGCTGGTCGGCCTTCCCTGGGTCGAGGGCGCCTCTCTCTACAACGCGGTTGCCCTTCTCGACGGCGGGCGCATCGATGCGGTGCGCTTCAAGACGGATCTGCCCAATTACGGCGTATTCGACGAAAAGCGCGTGTTTCATCCCGGTCCCGCGCCAGGGCCGATCTCGTTTCGCGGCGTGCGCATCGGCGCGCCGATCTGCGAGGACATCTGGGGGCCGGAGCCAATCGAATGCATTTCGGAATCGGGCGGGGAAATTCTGCTCGTGCCCAACGCGTCACCCTATGAGCGCGACAAGCTCGCCGTTCGCCACAATGTGGCGGTGACGCGCGTCGTCGAGAGCGGCTTGCCGCTGATCTATCTCAATCAGGTCGGCGGCCAGGACGAACTGGTGTTCGAAGGCGCCTCGTTCGCGCTCAACCCAGATCGTTCGCTCGCGGTGCAACTTCCAGCGTTCCGCACCTGTGTCGCGCGCACGGTCTGGGAGCGCGGGCCGAAGGGCTGGCGTTGCATCGAGGGCGGATGCGAACTGGTCGAACAGGGCGATGAAGGCGATTACGCCGCCTGCGTGCTGGGCCTGCGCGACTATGTCGAAAACAACCGCTTTCCCGGCGTGGTGCTTGGACTCTCCGGCGGCGTCGATTCGGCGCTCTGCGCGGCGATCGCAGTCGATGCGCTGGGCGCCTCGCGCGTTCACGCGGTCATGCTGCCCTATCGATTCACGTCGGCCGAATCGTTGCGCGATGCGGCGGCCTGTGCCGAGGCTTTGAGAATACGTTACGACATCGTGCCGATCGCCGGGCCGGTCGAAGGCGTCGAACAGGCGCTGGCGCCGATGTTTTCTGGCAAGGCGCGCGACATCACCGAGGAGAACATCCAGAGCCGCGCGCGCGGGCTTATGCTGATGTCGATCTCCAACAAGTTCGGCGCGATGGTGGTGACGACGGGCAACAAGTCGGAAATGTCGGTCGGCTACGCCACGCTCTACGGCGACATGAACGGCGGCTTCAATCCAATCAAGGATCTCTACAAGATGGAGGTGTTCCGCCTGTGCGAATTGCGCAATCGTTGGAAGCCGCCGGGCGCGCTCGGCCCGGACAGCGAGGTCGTGCCGCCGGCGATCATAACCAAGCCGCCGAGCGCGGAACTGCGCGAGAATCAGAAAGACGAGGATTCGCTGCCGCCCTATCCCGTGCTCGATGGCATCCTGCATCGCCTGGTCGAGAAGGAGATGCGCGTCGCCGATATCGTCGCGCAGGGTTACGACGCAGATACGGTCAGGCGCATCGAGCGCCTGCTGTACCTCGCCGAATACAAGCGGCGCCAATCGGCGCCGGGCGTCAAAGTGGGTCCAAAGAATTTCGGCCGCGACCGCCGCTATCCGATCGTCAATCGATTCCGCGATCCCGGCCTTCCCGCCGCTATTCCCGACGCCGCGATCGCTCCGCGCGGCGCTTCGGGCGGCGCCGAGCGTTTCGAGGATTAGCGCGGGCGTTAACGCGGCGTAAATCCTAACGCGACGCAGACGCTCGCGTTCGCGCAAGGGAAAGGTTCCTTTACCGCTCCCAACGCAAAATCGCGGCTCCGACAGGCGCGCTCGGCGCCTTTGACTCGGTCGAGGACGTTCCTATGAGCGCGGCTTTCCAGCATTCGATCTTCGACGAGCCGAATGCCGTCGACGCCAGGACGCCGCCCAAGAGATTCAAAGTCGCGCCGACTTTCGTCATCGACCTCTTGGCCTCGCTGGCCTGCATCGCGACGATCGCGCCGAGCTGGCGCGATTCGTTCAAGCTCGGCTGGACTATCGAGACGCCGGCGCTGGCGCTCGGCCTGCTCATCATGGCCTGTTATTTCGGCAAGGTCGCGGTCATCAGGCATCTTGACGGCCAAGGCGGCGACGCGCGCACCTATGTGAAATCCTCCGCGCTGGTGACGGACGGGCCCTACGGCTATTCGCGCCACCCGACCTACAGCGTGGCGATGCTGCAATTCCTGCTCTGGAGCGCACTCGCTTTCTATTTGCAGTTTTTCCTGCCGTGGTCCCCCGTCCTCATCGCCGGCGCGATCGGCGTTCCGCTCGCCTTCTTCCTCATCAACGATCTCGTGGTGATGCCGACCGAGGAGGCGATGCTGCGCCGGCTGCACCCTGAAGAATTCGACGCCTACGCCCGCACGGTGCGGCGCTGGTTCGGGCGCTACGCTTAAGCGTCAACCGCCGTAACGGCCGGCGAGGTCGCGCGCGATGCGCGCGGATTCGTCGAGATAACGCGCGACGATCTCATGCGCAGCGGGCGTGCAGGCGCGATAGGTCATCTGATAATCGTCGAAGCCCCTGTTGAAGGCGCCCGCCAGCGTCTCCTTGCGCTCGGGCGTGCGCCCCTCGGCGTCGAGCAGCTTCGCCATCTTGTCGTGAAACTCGGCGCCGTCGCCAGCTTGGCACAGATCGCGCAGATAGGAGAGCGCGCCCAACAGTTCGGCGAGGCGCAACAATTGCGGTTCATAAGGGGGCGGCGGTTCGGTCGGCGTCGGGCTGGGGCTGGGAACCGGCGTCGGCGCGGCTTTCGCCGCCGCCGCGCCCTTGGCGGCCGTGGCGGGTTTGGCGGGCGGCGTCTGCGCGGCGAGCGGCGCGATTATGAGGCTAAACGCCAGCGCGAGGGCGACGGCGTGCGTCGTCGGCCTCACGCCGCGCTCCGTACGATGCGCGCGGCCTCTTTGGCCAGACGGGGCAATTCGGGCGTCGTCGGCCAGTTGGCCGCGAGCTCCGGGTCGATCCAAACGACATCGTCGATCTCGTCGCCGCGGCGCGCGTCGCCGCGCGTCCAGCGCGCGGCGAAGGCGGCGATTACGTAATGCGATCTGACGCGCGCGCCGTCGCGGACGATCGGCTCGACATGATCAATCAGGCCCAGAATCTCGGCGCCAAGCCCGACCTCCTCATCGAGTTCGCGCAAAGCCGCCTCTCGCAGGGTCTCGCCGACCTCGACCGCGCCGCCCGGGAAGGAATAGAGACCGACCAGCGGCGCGCGGGCGCGGCGCGCGATGAGGAGGCGCCCGTCCCTGAACACCGCGACCGAAGCCGCGAGGATCGGCCGCGCGGGGTAGAGGCGATTGTTCACGCCTGCGCCTCAGACATGCTGGCCGCCGTTGATGAGCAGTTCCGCGCCGTGGATGTAGCTCGATTGCTCCGTGCAAAGAAAATAGATCGCTTTGGCGACCTCCTGCGGATGGCCGAGCCGGCGCAGCGGGATTTGCGCGACGAGGTTCTCGGTGCCGGGCGAAAGAATCGCGGTGTCGATCTCGCCGGGCGAGATCGCATTCACGCGCACGCCGCGCGGACCGAAATCGGCGGCCATTTCGCGCGTCAGCGCCGCCAGCGCGGCTTTCGACGTCGCGTAGGCGACGCCTGCGAAGGGGTGAACCCGCGAACCGGCGATCGATGTGACGTTGACGATCGTTCCTTGCGCGCGCTCGAGTTCGGCGCTGAGGCCGCGCGCGAGCAGCGCGGGAGCGAAGAAATTGACCTGAAACACGGTGAGCCAATCGGCGAGTTCAGTTTCGAACAGGCCGAGCCGCGAGCCGCCGGGGCCCTTGGGCGAAATCGCGGCGTTGTTGACGAGCGCGTCGAGGCGTCCGCCGTCCAGGCGCTCGCGCACTTCGCGAATGGCGCGCGCGGTGTCCTCGGGATCGGCGAGGTTGATTTGCAGATGGTCCTGCGGCCCCGCCATCCACGGGCAATTCTCGGGGAAGGCGTGGCGCGAGCAGGTGATGACGCGCCAGCCCGCCGAGGAAAAACGCTTCACCGTGGCGTGGCCGATCCCGCGCGAGGCGCCCGTCAGCAGCATGGTGCGAGCGGGCGGCGGGGGAGACGAAGGGAGCGTCATGCCAGGGGCCTTGCGGACAAACGGGACGGCGAGGCCGCGATCATAATCGCCCGAGGCCCTCAGGGATACAGCCGCCGCCGCCGCCAGCCGGCCCCATCGCGCGAGAACACGATTCGGTCGTGCAGCCGGAAGGCGCCGTCGCGCCAGAATTCGATCTCGTCGGGGATCAGCCGGTAGCCGCCCCAATAAGCGGGGCGCGGAATTTCGCCCTCGCCGAATTTGGAGGTGTAATCGGCGACGATGGCTTCGAGTCTGGCGCGCGATTCCAGCTCGCGCGACTGCTGGCTGGCCCAGGCGCCAATTTGGCTGATGCGCGGGCGCGAGTGGAAATAGGCGTCGCCCGCCGCGTCGTCGAGTGGTTCGGCCGCGCCGCGAAATCGCGCCTGCCGACGCAGCGACTTCCAGTGAAACAGCGCCGCCGCCCTGGGGTGCGCCCCGAGTTCGCGCCCCTTCGCGCTCTCTCGGTTGGTGAAAAAGACGAGGCCGTCGGCGTCCGCCTGTTTGCACAACACCACGCGCGCGTCCGGCAGCCCGTCGGAATCGACGGTCGCCAGCGTCATCGCCTCGGGATCGTTGATCTCGCTCGCGGTCGCTTCGGCGAGCCATTGCGAAAATAGCGCGAACGGATCCTCGGCGAGCGTGAAGTCACCAGACGTTAAGGCGTTCAAGACCAAGATGCTCCCATTTTCCAAACCAGATTGTCAGATTCATGATATTCCATTCTCTCCCGTCTTGCGAACGCTTCTGCGCCTCGCGCCTTGGCGCGGCGGCAATCTGCCTCGGGCTCGCCCTCGTTCTCGTCGGCTGCTCGATCTCGATGCCATTGCCCGGCTTCATCGACTACGGCGAGACCGGCTCCATAAAGCCCAAAACGGCGACCGCCGACGGCTTCGACGTTGACGACTGGAAAATCGCCGAACCGGCGCTGCGCAAGGCGATCCACGCCGGCGCCGAAGCCGAGTCGGCCCGCTGGGACAATCCTGGCGCCAACCATCGCGGCGAATTCCGGGCGGTGGCGGGATCTTTCAAGCGCGACGGCGCGTCCTGCCGGGCGTTTCTGGCCAAGGTCGAAAGTGACGAGGGCGCGCGGGAATTGCAGGGCGTCGGCTGCGAACGCGACGGCGCGCTCGCGCTCGAGGATGTCGCGCCCTGGAAGGGCATTTGAAGCGCCGCGCGTGGGAAATGACTTGCGAGCGGCGGCCGGCGCGCCCAAATAGGCGCTGAAATCCGGCGTTCGTCCGTCCTGGGCGCGCGCTTCATCTCGGGCCCGACATGCGCGATCCCTATCAAGTTCTCGGACTGGCGAAGACCGCCAGCGCCGCCGAAATCAAGTCGGCTTTTCGCAAGCTGGCCAAGAAGTATCACCCGGATCAGAGCAAAGAGCCCAAGGCGAAGGAACGCTTCGCCGAAATCGGCTCGGCCTACGAAATTCTCGGCGACGAGAATAAGCGTGGCGCGTTCGATCGGGGGGAGATCGACGCCGAGGGCAAACCGCGCGCGCCCCAATTCGAAGGCTTCGGCGCCGGACGGCGCGGCGGCGGAGCGGGCGGGGATTTCCGCAATTTCCATTTCGACTTCGGCGGCGAAACGCCCGGTGGGGCTGGCATCGACCCGGACATTCTGGCCGAGATGTTCGGCGCACGCGCTTCGGCGCGCTCGCGCGGCCCCGCGCGAGGCGACGACTACGCCGCCTCGGTGATGGTCCCGCTGGCGACGATCGCGAGCGGCGGGTCGGCGCGCGTGATCCTGCCGAGCGGCAAATCGCTCGATGTCGCGATCCCCAGGGGGATCGAGGACGGCAAATCGATTCGCTTGCGCGGCCAGGGCGCGCCGGGCGCGCGCAACGGCCCGGCCGGCGACGCCATCGTCACCGTGAAATACGCGCCGCATCCGTTCTTCAAGGTCGAGGGACGCGACATCAGGCTCGATTTCCCGATCACGCTCTACGAAGCTGTGCTCGGCGCCAAGGTGCGGCTGCCGACGCTTGAGGGGGCGGTAGAAATGGCGATTCCGGCCGGCGCCAGCAGTGGGCGGGCGCTGCGATTGCGCGGCAAAGGTCTGCCGGCGACCGCTGACGCCGCTCAGGGCGACTTGCTCGCGACCTTGAGGATCGCGCTGCCGCAGGGCGAGGACGCCGATTTGAAGGAATTGATGCGCCAGTGGCGCGACGGCAAGCCCTACGATCCGCGTTCTGGTTTGACCTGATCCGGCCGCCAGCGGGGGCTTGTCGAAGAAATCATCGATTCGCGCGCCTATCGGGGCGCGAAGGCCGCCGCGCCGCCGGGCGGCGCGGCGCCGGTGTCATTACATCTTGTGATGATGGTGATGATGGTGGTGATGATGGTGGTGGTGCATCATGTGATGATGATGGTGATGATGATGCATCATCGGGGCGGCGGCGGTGGTGGCGGAGGCGGCGACCGGCGCGGCGGCGACGCCAAGCGCGATCACGGCGGCGGTCAGTAGGTTCTTGAGCATGGCGGGTACTTTCGATTCGAGAATGGACCTCGGCGTCGAGGCTGGCGAAACGTTGCCCTTACGCGGCTGAACCGAACATGAACCGCGCAAAACGGATTTTTTAACAGAATCGCGCCTTGGCGGTGGCCCGGAGGCCTGCGCGCGCCGGTCTTCGAGGCGTTCAGGAATGGTTCAGGAACGATCCGATTAACAAGGGACGCTGGGAACGAATTCATTCGTCGGGGGCCAACCCCGCAGCGTAACGCGGGTTTGAATAGCGGCGTCAAGCCGCAATTTTCTCTTGTCAGTTGCGCCGTCTCGCGAACGCGAATCGGGAACCTGCGCCTGTGCCATTGCCCGCCCTGAAACCGGAACTCGCTCTGCTCGAGGCCGAAGGCCCGATCGCGCTGGCTTTCAATGCGTCTGCGCGTTCAGTTCCCTACCGCGCGCCGGCGTCCCGGCCGCAGGAGCTTTCCATCCTCAGCGACGCTTCGATGCTGCGCTGGCGCTATGGCGAGCGTCTCGACGATGTGCTCGAGGATGCCTGCCGCCGCCACGCCGACCGAATCGCGGTCGCGGTCGACGGTGCGGAAATCAGCTATCGTGATCTCGACGCGCGCGCCAACCGCATGGCGCGTTTTTTCATTGAGCGCGGGGTCAAGCCGGGCGATAGGGTCGCCGTGCTGCTCGATCGCGGGTTGGAGACCTCTGTCGCGCTGTTCGCCCTTTTGAAAGCGCGCGCGGCCTATGTGCCGCTTGACGCCAATCATCCGCCCGAGCGCCTGCGCTATATCATCGACGACGCCAAGGCCTCGCTCGTCATCGCCCATTTGCGTCTGGCCGACCGCCTCGCCGATTGCGAAGTTCCGCGGCTCATCCTCGACAAGACGCGCGAGGATCTCGCCGCGCTCGACGATGCGCCGCTCGGCGAGCGGGAACGTCCCGCGAGCGAGGACGGGCTCTGCTACGTTCTCTACACATCGGGCACCACTGGCCACCCCAAGGGCGTCGCGATCGCTCACCCCAGCATTTGCAACTTCGTGCGCGTCGCCGCCGAGCGTTACGGCTTTGCGCCGGGCGACCGGGTCTATCAGGGCATGTCGATCGCCTTCGATTTCTCGATCGAGGAACTTTGGGTTCCCCTCGTCGCCGGGGCGACGCTGGTTCCGAACGCCGCCGCGACCAGTCTGTTCGGCGAGGAACTCGCCGATTTTCTGGAATCGCGCGAAGTCACCTGCTTTTGCTGCGTGCCGACGCTGCTAGCTTCCATCGACCGCGATCTGCCGAACCTGCGCGTGCTGCTGATCGGCGGCGAGGCCTGCCCGCCGGCGCTGGTCAAGCGTTGGGACCGCGCGGACCGCTTCCTGCTGAACAGCTACGGTCCGACCGAAACCACCGTCACCGCGACGCTCGGACGTATGAGCGCCGACAGGTGCGTCACCATCGGCCGTCCGCTGCCGACTTATTCCATCGTCATCCTCGATCCCAAATTCGGCGTGGCGCTGGAAATGGGGGAGGCCGGCGAGATCGGCATCGCCGGAATCGGCGTCGCCGAAGGCTACGTCAACCGCCGCGAACTGACCGACGCCAAGTTCATCCCGGATTTCCTTTCCCTGCCCAACAATCCGTCGGGCCGCATCTATCGCACCGGCGATCTCGGGCGCATCAACGAGGACGGCGAGATCGAATATCTCGGCCGCATCGACACCCAAGTGAAGCTGCGCGGCTATCGCATTGAGCTGACCGAAATCGAATCGGTGCTGCTGGAATCGCCCGATATCGCCCAGGTCGTCGTCACGACGTTCGAACCGGAACCGGGCGCTCCCGAACTCGTGGCCTATTATTCCGTCAAGCATGGCGCGCCCGCGCCAGATCGGGCGGCGATGGTCTCGCTTCTGCGCTCGCGCCTGCCGGCCTATATGACGCCGGCCTTCCTCGAGCGGTTGCCTTTCATCCCGACCCTGGTCAGCAATAAAGCCGATCGCGAGAAACTGCCCGCCCCGAAATCCGCGCGTCTTCGCTACGCCGAGTCCTATGTGCCCGCGAGCACGCCGACCGAGCACGTCCTCAGCCGCGCGCTGATGGAAACGCTCGGCCTCGACGTCGTCTCGGTCGAAGGCGACTTCTTCAACGAATATGGCGCCCATTCGCTGCTGATGGCGCGTTTTTGCGCTAAAATTCGCCAGCTAGCGCCTAGCTTCCATGTCGCCATGCGCGACGTTTACACCAATCCGACCGTCCGCCGTCTCGCCGCCGCGATCGACACGGTCAAGCCGGTGGCGGCGATCGAGGCCGACGAACTCGCCGCGCATAGCCCGGGCGATCTGGTCTATTACAGCGCCGGCGCCGCGCAGGTCGCCTTCTACGTCGTAGCCGGCGGCGTCGGCGTCGCCTACGCCCAGGCGAGCCTCGAATGGACCTACGCGGCTCTCGCCTCGCCGCTCGAACTCTACGCGCGCGCGCTCGTCGTTGTCGTTACGGCGTTCGCCGGCCTCAACCTGGCCGCGGTCCTCGCCAAGTGGCTGCTGATCGGTCGCGCGCGCCCAGGCGCCGTGGACTTGTGGAGCGCGGCCTATGTCCGGTTCTGGATGGCGCGCCAGATCATTCGCTGGGCGCCCGCCAACGCCTTCGTCGGCACGCCAATCTACAACGTCTTCCTGCGTGCGCTCGGCGCCCGCATCGGCCGAAAGGCCGTGATCGCTTCGACCGATATTCCCGTCGCGGCTGATCTTTTCCATGTCGGCGACAACGCCGTCGTGATGAAGCGCGTCGTCGCGCCCGGCTATTCGGCCCGCGGCAATCGCCTCCACTTCGGCGAAATCCGCATCGGCGCCGGCGGCTTCGTTGGCGAGGCGAGCGTGCTCGACCTCGATTCGTCCATCGGCGATTTCGGACAACTCGGCCATTCCTCGTCCTTGCAAAGTGGAGAGCGCGTGCCCGAAGGCAAGCGATATCAGGGCTCGCCCGCCGAGGAGACGACGACGAATTTCCGGCTCGCCGACGCCGCGACCTCGACGCCGCTGCGTCGCGCGCTTTTCACAGCCGGGCAGCTTTTCCTCTCGCTCGCGGTAGTCGGCGCCCTTGCGGACGCCGCCCTGACCTACGCGATAGCGTACTGGGCCGCAGGACCAGGCGCGAACCCGGTGGCGCAGGCAAGCGTCTGGAGCGCGGTGGCGGCGCTGGCGCCGAGCGCGCTCGCCCTGTCGCTCGGATTTTTCGTCGCCTCGATGATCGCCGGCCTCGCGGTGGTTTATCTCCTGCCGAGGTTCGCCAATCTCTTCCTCGAGGAAGGGCGGATTTATCCGCTCTACGGTTTCCATTATTCCATGCAGGCGATCGTCGAAACGTTCAGCAATTCGCCGTTTTTCAATCTGCTGTTCGGCGACAGCGTGTTTATCGAACCCTATCTGCGCTTCGTTGGCCTGAAGTTGGCGCCGAATTCCACCACGGGTTCGAATTTTGGCAGCGATCAGCGCCACGACAATCCGTTCCTTTGTTCGATCGGCGCCGGCGTCGTCGCCTCGGACGGCCTCAATCTCGGCAATATCGCGATGTCGAGCGAAGCGTTCCGTCTTGGCGAATGCCGTATCGGCGCGAATTCGTTCCTCGGCACCGACGTTTACGTGCCGCCAGCCGCGCGGGTCGGCGAGAATTGCCTGTTCGCGACCAAGACGATGGCGCCGATCGACGGGCCGCTTCGCGAGAACGTCGGCCTGCTCGGCTCGCCGAGCTTTGAAATCCCACGCGCCGCGAATCGCGACGTCGAACTGCGCTCGAAGCTCGCGGCCGAGGAGCAGCGCCGGCGGCTGGCAATGAAAACCCGCCATAATTTCCTGACGGCGCTCGCTTTCCTGGGCACGCACTGGTTCGCCGAGTTTATCGCGTTGTTCGCGCTGACGCTGGCGGCGCAGGAGTTTGGCGCCGATAATTTCCTCGCGATCGCCGCGACGACGGGCTTGGTCCTTTTCGTCGTCGTCGCGTTTTACTTGACGTGCGCGCGCGCGGCGATCGGCTTTGGCCGGCTGCGACCGGAAATCGCGACCGTCAACGATCCCGCGTTCTGGCGCGTCGAACGGTACTGGAAACTCTCCGCCACTCAAGCCACCCAGCTTTTCGCGGGCACGCCGCTGCGCAGCCTGATTCTGCGCGCGATGGGAGCGCGGGTCGGTCGTAAGGTGTTCGACGACGGCGCGGTCCTGACCGAGGCGAGTCTGGTGAGCATCGCCGACGGCGCCAATCTCAATCTTGGCGTAGTCGTGCAGTCGCATTCGCTCGAGGAGGGCGTTTATAAATCCGATCACGTCCATATCGGCGCCGGCGCGGCGCTCGGCTCGGGCGCGTTCGTCCATTATGGCGTGACGATGAACGAAAAGACGCGGCTCGACGCCGATTCGTTCCTGATGAAGGGCGAGATAACGCCCGCCCATTCGCGCTGGCGCGGCAATCCGGCCAAGATGATTGGCCAGCGCGTCGCGCGCAGGCCCGTCGCCGCGGCCTGATGGCGCAGGCGCCGGACGGAGGTCTTGCGCTCGGCCCCCTGCGCGCGGCGCTCGCTCCCGCGGGCGTACGCATTGGCGCCCGGCGCATCGCTCCAGGCGACGAAGCGGCGTTTACGACCGATTCCGCCGAGCCGCTCGCGCGACGCCGAGCCAGCGGCGCGGCGCGCCTCGTCGCGCGACGCCTTCTGGCCGAACTCGGCGGCGACAGCGAGCCGGCGCTGCCGCGCTCGGCCTCGCGCGCGCCGGTCTGGCCGGCAGGGTTCGTCGGCTCGCTCGCGCATGACGCGGAATATGCGGTCGCGGCGGTCGCCCGTGCGCGCGATCTCGCGTCGCTCGGCGTCGACGTCGAACCCGCAGAGCCGTTGCCGGACGACGTTCTCGAATTCGCCCTCAATGCGAACGAGCGCCGGCAGGCGGCGACGCGCCCGATAGCGGGCCGGGCGATATTCGCCGCCAAGGAGGCGGTCTACAAAGCGATCCATCCCCTCGACGGCTCGCCGCTCGAATACGATGAGATCGACGTCGATCTGGAGAACGGGCGGGCGAAGCTCGCCGACGGACGTACGCTCATTCTGTTTGCGGATTGCGGCGCGCGAGTGATCGCGGTCGCGCTTCCGACCTAAGGCAGCCAGATCGGCGCGCGCGCGCGCAGCAGCCGCGCCACCACATCCGGGTCAGCCCCGACGGCGGCCAATCCGAGCGCGCCGTCAGTCCGCGCCGAAGCGATCAATGAACCGAAGGCGCGCGTGCGCGGCGCCAGCGCCGGGGGCGCGTCGAGCGGCTCGGCGATGAGTCCGGCCTGCGCCTGGCTCGGCGTCCGCATCAGGATCAACGCCGCGGCGCCGTCGACGCCGGGAACGAGGCGCGCGCCTTCGAGACGCCAGCCCGCCGCTCGCAGATCCGCGGTTCGCGCAAGATTCGCATAGCTCGGGCCAAGCCAAGCGATGAGCGCGCCGACGTCGGAAGTCGAAAGGTCGAGCGTCGGCCCCTCGGCGTCGGCAAAAGCGCGGTAGGCGGCGACGCCCGCCTCCATCAGCGGCGTCCGGACGTCGCCGGGTCCGCCGAAAAGATCGACCGCGACATAAACAATCATCATCGCCAGCCCGACCGCCCAGCGACGAAAGCGCTTCGGCCATCGCGTCCTTGAAACCGCCGAAAATAACGTCATGAACTCTCGGGACTCGGCGACCGCCTCCGCGTTTTGCTCGAATGACGCGACACGGAGCGCGAATTCGCCCGGCTTGCGCGGCGCGAAATTCTCGTTGGAGGCGCGCGGGTGGACGAGCGGGCCGCGCGCCCTCGGGGTCACGGCGAAAGTCACCCGAATGGCGTCGTTTTGCGCTTTCCAGATTTCGACCCGGCGACGCAGCGCCGCATCGTCGCGCAGTCGAGCTTCGAATGCACGCCGCGCCTCGAGGCTCAGGCAATTGTCGACGTAGGCGTGCGCCTCCGCCGCGCCGGCCCGCTCGTTCACTTGATGATCCTGAGATGCGAAGGCCCTCGCCAGGATGTTCGCGTCGCCGTGGCCAGTCCCATGTGCTCGGCCAAGCGCGCGCGCGCGCGATCGAGCCGCTCGATCAGATGCGAGAGAGGAATATCGAGCGCCGCCGCCGCGCCAGCGTGCGAGAACCCCGCCAGCACGACCAGCAACAGCGCCTCGCGCAACTCCAGCGGCAACGCCCGGACGCCCGCGCCGACCGCGGCGCTGGGCCGGCCCGGCCCCGGCGCGTCGTTCCATCCGGCGGCGTCGTCCTCCTGCGCAAGGCGGCGGACATGGCGGCGATACAGCTGAATGAACCGGAAATAGCCGCGCGTACGGGCGTCGACGCCGGCCGGCTCGGATTCCAGCGCCAGCACACGGCTTTGGCGCACGAGCTTGTCCACCAAGCGCGCCGCGCTCGCCTCATCGGGCGTGAAACGGTCGTCAAGCGCCAAGGCGAGGCCGAAGCGTCTCAGACCTCCCGTTTCGTCGGAGCTGTCTCGGCTCGCGGACACCGTGAAAAGCCCTAAAATAGTTAATAGCGAGTTAATCAGCTTATGCTCAAGCGCGTCGCCGTCCAAGCGCATTGTGAGCGTTTTCAAACATTTTGTGACGGGACGCGCGAGCGGCGAGCCTTCCCATCGCGGCCGGGCGAGGCTATGGGAGGGCGCCGTCCCGATCGGCAGAACGGGGCCGGCAGTAGTAGGCGAAGAGGTTCGAATGACGGAAAACGGGATCACCGCGGTGAATGGCGCCGGGGTCATGCGCGGCCTCAAGGGCGTAATCCTTGGCGTCGCCAACAATCGCTCGATCGCCTGGGGCATCGCGCAGGCGGTCAGCGCCGCGGGCGCGGAGATCGGTTTGACCTATCAGGGCGAGGCGCTGGAAAAGCGGGTGCGCCCGCTCGCCAAGGAGATCGGGGCTCAGGTGCTCGGCCATTGCGACGTCACGGACGGCGCCAGCATCGACGCGGTGTTCGCGGAAGCCGAAAAGCTCTGGGGCCGCGTCGATTTCATCGTCCACTGCATCGCGTTCGCCGACAAGGATGAACTGACAGGCCGCTACATTGATACGACCGAGGCGAACTTCAACAAGTCACTGTCGATCTCCTGCTATTCCTTCACCGCTATCGCCCAGCGCGCCGAGAAACTGATGAAGCACGGCGGCTCGATGCTGACGCTCACCTATTACGGCGCCGAGAAATGGATGCCGCACTATAACGTGATGGGCGTCGCCAAGGCGGCGCTCGAAGCGAGCGTGCGCTATCTGGCCGCCGATCTCGGCGCCAAGCAGATCCGCGTCAACGCGATCTCCGCCGGTCCGATCAAGACGCTGGCGGCTTCGGGCATCGGCGACTTCCGCTACATCCTGCGCTGGAACGAACATAACGCGCCGCTTCGCCGCACCGTCACCATCGAGGAGGTCGGCCAGAGCGCGGTCTATCTGCTGTCGCCGATGTCGCTCGGCGTCACCGGCGAAATCATGCATGTGGACGCGGGCTATCATGTCGTGGGCATGAAGAACCCCGCCGCGCCCGATATTTCCGTCGTAAAGGACTAGCTCGGGCGGCGCGCGCGCGGCCAACGCAATAACGCATAGGTCGCGAAGGCGGCGAGCGCGGCGTGGACGACGGCGTTTTGCCAAAAGAGCATCGATGGGCCGATGGCGCGCATCGCCAGTGCGGCGAGCGGCGGCGCGGCGATGGCGCCCAAGCTATAGACGAACAACAGTCCGGCCGACACGAGCACCAGCTCATGCGGTCCCGCGCGGTCGTTGGCGATCGAGGCGGCGAGCGTATAAAGGGTGTAGGTGAAGAGCCCGACCAGGAAGCCGAGCGCGGTCAGCGCCGCCCCCTGAGGCTGCGAGAGTGCGAGAGCGACCTCGCAGGCCGCGCCGACGCTCATCACGACCGCCATCATCAGACGGCGGTCGACGCGGTCGGAGAGGCGTCCGACCGGAAACACCCCCAGCGCCGATCCCAACACGATCGCTGCGGTGAAATAGGGCACTTTTTCCGGCGCGGCGCCGATCTGCAACGCGTAGATCGGCGCCAACGAGACGGCCGCGCCGTTGGCCGCGCCCGCCGCGAGCGCGGCGGCCACCGAGATCGGCGCCAGCGACATCAACCAGGAAACGCGCAGCGTGACTTCGCTCGGCGCGGTCGGAGCGTCGGCGCTCGTCATCGACAGCGGCACGATCGCCAGCGCGAACAAGCCCGCGCCAACCGTGAAGGTCGAAAAGCCGGTCGGCTCGAAGCCGCGCAG
Organism: Beijerinckiaceae bacterium; assembly: GCA_037446355.1. Taxonomy (GTDB): domain Bacteria; phylum Pseudomonadota; class Alphaproteobacteria; order Rhizobiales; family Beijerinckiaceae; genus Roseiarcus. Next base: position 100,762 of record JBBIIT010000005.1, read on the forward strand.
CAGCATTTGTCCGACCGCCGAGGCCGCGAAATTGACGATCTGATAGGTCGCGTAAAGCGCGCCGCGATTGCTGTTGTTCGCCTTGGCGTTGATCCAGGACTCGATCACCGCGTAGATGCCGGCGAAGGCGAAGCCGAGCAGCGCGCGCGCGACGAGCCAGGCGGCGGGCGAGGGCGCCAGCGGCATCGCGTCGATGGATACCGCGCCGCAGGCGACGAACGCGGCGAACGACCTGATATGCCCGACCTCGCGCACGATCGCCGGCGTTTTCATTGTGCCCGCCAACATGCCCAGGAAATAGGCCGAGCCCAACGCGCCGATGGTCAGCGCCCCGAAGCCGTCGAGATCGGCGCGAATGGGCGTGACGAGCGCGATCAGCGCGTTGCCCGTCACGAGCAAGAACACGGAAACCAGCAGCGCGGCGATGGGGTAAAGCGACTTCACGGGCGATTCGGGGCTGATTTGGCCATGCTGACATGCGAGCGCGGTCGACGCGAGCCTCGTTTCGAGATATCGCCATACCGTCGCGGTTCCTATATAGACCGCGCCCTTAAGGTCGAAGCAGCAGTCGAGGCGTAGGCGAATGGCCCAGAATCGTTGGAGTCCGGAAAGCTGGAGGGCGAAGCCGATCGAGCAGTCGCCCGCCTATCCCGACGCCGCCGCCCTTACAGAGGTCGAGCGCCAGCTTGCGGGCTATCCGCCGCTGGTGTTCGCGGGCGAAGCGCGCAAGCTCAAGCGCGCGCTCGGCAAGGCCCAGGCGGGCGAGGCGTTCCTGCTGCAAGGCGGCGATTGCGCCGAGAGCTTCGGCGAACATTCGGCCGACAACATCCGCGATTTCTTCCGCGTCTTTCTGCAAATGGCGGTGGTGATGACCTTCGCCGCGGCTTCCCCGATCATCAAGGTCGGGCGTGTCGCCGGCCAGTTCGCCAAGCCGCGCTCTTCAGACACCGAGACCGTGAACGGCGTCACGCTGCCGGCCTATCGCGGCGACATCGTCAACGACATCGAATTCAGCGCCGAGGCGCGCCGACCCGATCCGCGCCGCCAATTGGAAGCCTACCGACAGTCGGCGGCGACGCTCAATCTTCTGCGCGCCTTCGCAACCGGAGGCTACGCCAATCTCGAGAACGCGCATCGCTGGATGCTCGGCTTCGTCAAGGACAGCCCGCAGTCCGAGCGTTACGAGGAACTGGCGGAGCGCATCACCGAGACGCTCGGCTTCATGCGCGCCATCGGCCTCGACGCCGAAGCGCATCCCGAACTACGCGCGACCGATTTCTACACGTCGCACGAGGCGCTGCTGCTCGGCTACGAGCAGGCGATGACGCGGCTCGATTCGACCTCGGGCGAATTTTACGCGACTTCGGGCCATATGCTCTGGATCGGCGACCGCACGCGCCAGCCCGGCGGCGCGCATATCGAATATATGCGCGGCATCCGCAACCCGATCGGCCTCAAATGCGGACCGACGCTGCAAGCGGACGAATTGATCCGCCTGATCGACGCGCTCGATCCGACGCAGGAGGCGGGCCGCCTCACGCTGATCTGCCGCTTCGGCTCGGACAAGATCGACGCGCATTTGCCGGGCCTGCTGCGCGCCGTGAAGCGCGAGGGCCGCAAAGTGCTGTGGGTCTGCGATCCCATGCATGGCAACACGGTCAAGACCTCGAGCGGATACAAGACGCGCCCGACCGAGCGCATCGCCTCGGAGATCCGCTCGTTCTTCGCTATTCACCGCGCCGAGGGCACGCACGCCGGCGGCGTGCATCTGGAGATGACCGGCAAGAACGTGACGGAATGCACCGGCGGCGCCCGCGCGCTGCAAGAGGGCGACCTGCGCGACCGCTACCACACCTATTGCGATCCGCGCCTCAACGCCGAGCAGGCGATCGAGATCGCCTTTCTGGTGGCGGGGCTGTTGAAGGACGAAAGGCTCGCCGCCGGCTTGGCGCCAACCCAAGCGGCCGAATGAACGCTTGCAGACGCGGTCGGCGACCACGTTCTTTCGGGAATTGGAATGGGCAGACGCGGTCCACCGCCGCGTCTCCAGTTCGTTCTTGAAACGGGATGCGCGCCTCAGACCGAGGCGGTGATCCAGCGCTGCAATTCGCTCTTGGGGCCGGCGCCGGTCTTCGTCGCGACATGCTTGCCGCCCTTGAACACCATCAGCGTCGGAATCGACCGGATGCCGAGCTGGCTGGAAACGCGTGGGTTTTCGTCAACGTTGAGCTTGGCGATTTTCACCTTGCCCTTCATTTCCGCCGCGATCTCCTCCAGCGCGGGACCGATCATCCGGCACGGGCCGCACCACTCGGCCCAGAAATCGACGACAACGGGCTCGGCGGAATTGATGACGTCGGCGCTCCAGCTGGCGTCGGTGACCTTGGCGGTGGCGGACATGGGTTCCTCGAATTTCGGGAATCGGCGGATGCGCCGACTGAGAGATAGTTAGGAAGAGGCGCCGGGAGCGTCAAGCCGAGCGCCGCCTGCGTCAAAACAGCCGGCCGCCGTTCGGCGTCGGCTGGGACGGGCCGATCAGCACGACTTCGCCCTCGGCGTCGGGAAAGCCGAGCGTCAGCACCTGCGACATGAACGGCCCGATCTGGCGCGGCGGAAAATTGACCACCGCGGCCACCTGCCGTCCGACGAGGGTTTCGGGCGTGTAATGGCGCGTGATCTGCGCGGACGACTTCTTGACGCCGATCGCAAGGCCGAAATCGATCGTCAGCTTGTAGGCGGGCTTGCGCGCCTGCGGGAACAGCTCGGCGGCGACGATCGTTCCGACCCGAACGTCCAC
>JBBIIT010000006.1:0-50434 GCA_037446355.1 Beijerinckiaceae bacterium
GGATCGCCGGCGTCGCGCAGATTGACGAAATTGACGCCCTTGACGACGCGCCCGTCCTTGACGTCGAGGCAGGGGATGACGCGGCTCTTAAGCATCGGCGCGGCTCCCGGCCCGTATCAAGGCCAGCGCCTCGCGCGGGTCCAGACGGCCGTCGTAGAGCGCTCGGCCGGTGATGGCGCCGGCCAGACGCGCGCAATCAGGCGCCAGGAGGCGTTTCACGTCCTCGATCGAGGCGAGCCCGCCCGAAGCGATGACGGGGATGGTCAGCGCCTCGGCAAGCGCCACCGTCTGCGCGATATTGAGTCCCTGCAACACGCCGTCGCGGGCGATGTCGGTATAAATGATCGCGGCGACGCCGACGTCCTCGAAACGGCGCCCGAGATCGAGCGCGGAAACCTCGGATTGGCGCGCCCAGCCCTCGACCGCGACGCGGCCCTCGCGCGCGTCGATGCCGACGGCGATGCGGCCAGGATGCAAACGGGCGGCCTCGCGCACGAAGTCCGGGTCTTTGAGCGCAGCCGTGCCGATGATGACCCGCGCGACGCCCTTCTCCAGCCAGCCGGCGACGGTGCGCATTTCGCGCACGCCGCCGCCGAGTTGCACCTTCATTTTGACGTTGGCGAGGATGCGCTCGACGGCCGCCGCGTTCATCGGCTGGCCGGCGAACGCGCCGTCGAGATCGACGACATGCAGATACTCGAAGCCCTGATCGGCGAAAGCCTCGGCCTGCGCGGCAGGATCGGAGTTGAAGACGGTCGCCTGCGCCATATCGCCGCGCACGAGGCGCACGCATTCGCCGTTTTTGAGATCGATCGCGGGAAAGAGAATCACGGGCGCCACTTCAGGAAATTGGCGATCAGCGCCAGACCGAGCGTCTGACTCTTTTCGGGATGGAATTGCGTGCCGACGATGTTGTCGCGCCCGACGACGGCCGTGATCGGCCCGCCGTATTCGGTCGTCGCGATCAGGTCCGCGCGTTCGGCAGGATAGAGCTGGAACGAATGCACGAAATAGGCGTGCAGCCCCTTCTGCCCGGTCGGGATGCCGTCGAGCACTCTGTGCGGACGGACGACCTCAAGCGTGTTCCAGCCCATGTGCGGGATTTTCAGGCTCGCGTCGCGCGGACGGATCACGTCGACGTCGCCGGGAATCCAATCGAGGCCGGGTACGATTCTGTGCTCGAGCCCGCGCGCGGCCATTAGTTGCATTCCCACGCAGATGCCGAGGAACGGTCGGCCGCGTCGGCGCACGCTTTCCTCCAGCGCCTCGACCATGCCGTCGACCGCGTTGAGGCCGGCGCGGCAGTCGGCGAAGGCGCCGACGCCGGGCAGCACGACATGTTCGGCCGCGCGCACCCGCTCGGGGTCCGAAGTGACGACGACCTCGCGCTGAAGGCCCGCCTCGCGCGCCGCGCGCTCGAAAGCCTTGTGGGCGGAATGCAAGTTGCCCGAGCCATAATCGACGATTGCGACGCTCATCTTAAGGGCCGGGCTCCGGGAACAATCCTATGACATGGGGGTCGCGCGCGTGCGGTGGCGATTGCGTCGGCGGGGCAACAGGCGGCGCTAGAGGGGGCGCTAGAGGGGGCGAGGGCGGCGTCGCGAGCGCGCGCTGGAGATAGATTCGTTCGGCGTCCTCGGACGTGGCGGCGCCGATGATATCGGCGAGCGGGCGCCCGGATCGCGCGAGCGCGCGGCCCTGCCACATGCGGCCTTCGAGGCCGATCCAAAGCGCGGCGAGCCAATAGAGTGCGCTGCCCGCGTCCGGCGTCAGCGCGCCGCGCGCGGTCGCGGTGGAGATCAGCAACGCGACCAGCGTCCAGGCGCCCAGCGCCAGCCAAAGTCCTTTGGCGAGCAGCCACAACGGGCCCAATACAAATCCCCAGGGCGCAAAGCCGACGGGGACGGCCTGAACCCGCTCGAACGCCGTAACGGCGTCGCCGCGAAGCGCGGGGGAATGAACCGCGTAGATGGGCATGAAAACCACGTTCGCTTTACAGCGCGCCTTTTGTGGACGGGACGCGCGAGGCCTGCCGCGGATCGATTGCAATCGCGGCGCCAAGCGCGCGCGCGACGCCCTTGAAGCACGACTCGGCGATATGGTGAGCGTTGGCGCCGTAAAGGTTCTCGACGTGCAGCGTCAGGCCGGCGTTGGTGGCGAAGGCCTGAAAGAACTCGCGCACCAACTCGGTGTCGAAAGCGCCGATCTTCGCAGTCGGGAACGCCACGCGAAACACGAGGAACGGCCGGCCCGAGACGTCGATCGCGACGCGGGTTAGCGTCTCGTCCATCGGCAGCAGGCAATCCGCATAGCGCGCGAGGCCCCGCTTGTCGCCCATCGCCTGTTTCAGCGCCTGACCCAGCGCGATGCCGACGTCCTCGACCGTGTGATGGTCGTCGATATGCAGATCGCCCTTTGCGGCGATGCTCATGTCGATCAGCGAGTGGCGCGCGAGCTGGTCGAGCATATGATCGAAAAAACCGACCCCGGTGGCGATCTTGGACGCGCCCGAGCCGTCGAGATCGATTTCGACCGTGATCGCGGTCTCATTTGTCTTGCGAGTGACGGCGCCCTTGCGCATGGCCTGTCTTTCATCTGCCCAAAGTTTGGGCGGCTACATAGCAAGACCGGCGCCGTTTGGAAACTTGCGCGGCGGTCGGCTCAAACCCTGACGGTCCGGTCGGGATAGGAGAGCTGCTCACGCGCGCGCCAGTCGTGGGTCACGTAATTGAGAATCACGGATCGGCGCACGCCCTCGATCGGGCGCTTCTCCCATCCGTGCCAAGTGTTATCTCCCGGCACGAACACCATCGCTCCGCCGCGTTTGAAAGGCGAGGCGCCGAAATGCTTTTCCGGCGTCTCGTAAATGTCGGTGCCGAGCGTCTCGTGCCCAGGCCCCTCGGAAAGATAAATCAGGCAGGTGAATTTCTTCACGCCGAGGTCGGTATGCGGCTGAAGCCAGAAGCCGTCGACGTCCTGCGCGTATTCGAGCCGCAGGAACGTGTCGTCGATCGGGGCGCCGAACGCGTCGTGGATGAGGCGGGCGATGCGCGTCGATTGCAGCGCCTCGGCGACGCCGCGCATGACGGGAAAGCGCCGGACGCCGTCGGCGTCGAAATAGCTGCGCTGGTCGTTGTGCAGTTCGCGTTTGCCCGAGACGCCGTTGAGCACCGGCGGCGCGAAGGGCAGCGTCGCGAGTTCGTCCGAGACATCGGCCGGAAAGACGTTTTCGAGCAGGAAGTGCCGGTAAGGCCGGTCGAAGGTTTGACGCTTGGCGACGGCGGCCTCGAACGATGCGGCGACGCGCTCGGCGGCGGGGCTCAAGGTCTCCTGGACAATGGTCATGTGACGTTCCTCAACTGATGCCCAAAGCGGCCATGTAGAGGTCGAGAATCTCTTCCTCCTCGCGGCGCTTGTCGCGGTCCTGCTTGCGGATGGAGACGATCTTGCGCATGATTTTGATGTCGAAGCCATTGCCCTTGGCCTCGGCGTAAACGTCCTTGATGTCGTCCGTGAGCGCCTTCTTTTCTTCTTCGAGGCGCTCGATGCGCTCAATGAAGGCACGCAGGTGGCCCGCGTTGACCTCTTCGGTCCCCGTCATCACGGGGTCTTTGTCCTTGCCTGGATTCATCGCTCTAGCTTTTCGGCTGGAAAATTCGGGCCGCACACTTGGCCGGCCGCGCGCGTCGCGTCAAGCTGGCCGCAGCGGCGCGCGCGGCGCCCTCAGCCCGCCGACGACGCGGCTGCCCCAGTCCTTCGGTTCGCGCGCTTGCGTGGGCGCGATCAGGGGCTTCAGCAGACGCGCGATTCGTTCCGCCCAGGCTTCGGCGCCCGTCGGCGTGTCGATCAAGTCCTGACGCACTTCGATCAGCGCATTGGAGAGACCGCGCCGGGTGGCGATGGCGTCGATCGTGTCGCCGGCGAGCGCGCCTTCATAAGGCTCGTTGTCGCCGATCTCCTCGGCCAAGAGGTCGTCCTCCCCCGCGAGCGCCTCGAGCAGCGGATGCGGCAGGCGGGGATCGGAATCCCAGAGCACGCCGACCTTCCAGGGTCGCGCCCGCCCGCGCCAGACCGGCGTGAAGGAATGCAGCGAAATCACCGCCGGCGGGGCGCCAGCGTCCATCATCGCCTCCACCTTCGCTTCGATGGCTTCGCGATAGGGCGCCCAGAACAGGCGCCGGCGGCGGTCGATTTCGGCGGCGTCGACTTTGGCGTTGCCCGGAACGATGGCGCCGTCGGAAAAGCGCATCACAAGGGTCGGATCGTCCGCGCCGCGATTGGGGTCGATGAGCAGCCGTGAAAAAGTGGAAAGCAGCGCCGGAGCGTCAAGGTGCGCGGCGAGCGCGCGGGTCATCGCCGCGGCGCCGATGTCGTAGGCGATATGGCGATCGAGCGCCTCGCGCGGCAGGCCGAGCGCGCCATAGCCGGGCGGAAATCCGTTGGAAGCGTGATCGCACACGACGACGACGCCCGAGTCAAGCGGGCCTTCGATTCGTTCGACCGGCGAATAAGCGTCCTGCGCCCTGGCGATTTCGTCGGCGAGCCTGATGTCCATGCCATCCCCCTTGCTCGACGCTTGCGGCGAGAATATGGACGAGCCTCCCTGGACCGGCGGCGACGTGACCCAAGACTTGGCCAACAGCTCTGCACGGTCCGCTTTTGGGCCCGCCTTCTGCGCGCTCGTCGTCGGTGCGTTGGCGATGGGCATATCGCCGATCTTCGTGCGCTGGGCCGACGTCGGCCCATTCACCAGCGCGTTCTGGCGCGTGACGCTGGCCCTGCCGGCGCTGTATGCGTGGATGGTCGCCAGCGAGCGCGGCGAGACCGCGCGTCCGCAGGGTGCGCGCGCTTTCTCGCTGCCGACCGTTCTCGCCGGACTCGCCTTTTCCGGCGATTTGCTGTTCTGGCACGTCTCGATCCTGACCACGAGTGTCGCCAACGCGACCTTCTTCGCCACCACCGCGCCGATCTGGGTCGTCGCCTTCGGCTGGCTGCTGTTTCGCAAGCCGGTGCGAGGCCCCTTGCTCGCGGGTCTGGCGCTGTGTCTGGTCGGCGGCGCGGCCCTGCTCGCGCGCAGCCTGCAAATTCATCCCGGCGGCGTGCTCGGCGATCTCTATGGGCTGGTGACCGGCGTATTTTTCGGGCTCTATTTTCTCGCCGTCGAGGCGGCGCGCGCCAACGCCTCGGCGGCGCGGGTGACGTTCGAATCGACGATCATCACAAGCGCGACCCTGTTCGTCGTGGCGGCGCTCTCCGAACATGCGCTGCTGCCGCACAGCCTTGGCGGCGTCCTGGCCCTCTTTGGGATGGCTTGGATCAGCCACGCAGGCGGGCAGGGGCTGCTCGCCGTCGCGCTGGGACGCTTGCCCGCCGCATTCTCCTCCTTAGTGATTTTCTTGGAAGCGATCGCGGCGGCGGGATTTGCGTTCGCCCTGCTCGGCGAGCCGGTGTCGGCGGTTCAGGCGCTCGGCGGCGTCTTGATTCTTGCCGGCATTTACATCGCGCGGCCGCGCTGATCAGTCGACTTGCACGAAGGCCACCACCGAGCGGCGCGCGATATTGGCGTCGGCGACCCGATGGCCCCAATTGCCCGAAATGAGCCGGATCGATCCGTCGGAATTGACGCCGGCGACGAAGCCGAGATGGCCAGCGTAACCGTAGCGCGTGCTGACGACCGCCAGCGCGCCGACCTTGGGCTCGGGCAGGCGCGGACCATATTGGAACGCCGAGGAAACGACACCGCTAGCCAGCGGCGCATGACCGGTGCGCTGCAGGATGTAGCTCGCGAACGACGCGCACCAGGGGCCGGGCTTGCCGGTCATGTTGCGCTGGCCGACGAAACGCGAGGCTTCGGCGACGACGGAACGCGACGACGGCGAGGCGGCATTGGACGCGCCCACCTCGGGCGATGCGAAATTCGCGCGGAAGGACTCCCGGGCGGTAGCGAAATTGGGAACGGCGAAAGAACCCGCCAAAGCGGCGGCAACGAATAAAGCTTTCAAATCGTCAACTCCAGTAACATACGCGTAATGTCACGCGTGTGGGAAATAACAAAACCCACACGCTTACGCAGATTGATAAGAGATTCGTCGCTGTCCCTATCGGGAGGAAATCGATCGCGAACCCATTTCGAATTTTATATTGGATCGAAGTCGCGACGATGTATTTGGCAATACGATCGCCGCGCAAAATAACTATCTTTGAGGCGAGAATGTGGACTCGCGATATGTGCGATGCCGCGCAGGCTTGTTATGCAAATTTTGCATGAGACGACCGAAAGCGGCGGAAACCCGGGCTCGCGCCGAATCATTAGCAGCCCGCACGCTTCGGGGGGCGGTTGACACCCGACCTTCGTCTAGGAATATGGCGCCGGGCGGCGGCGCGGACGCAAATGAATCGTTTTTGGGTTTTCGGCTGTCTCGGTCTGGCGCTGCTCGCGAGCGCGCCGGCGCGCGCCGATTTCCGCATGTGCAATCTGACCGCCAATCGCGTTAGCGTCGCGCTCGCCTATACCGATGGCCAGCAATGGGTCAGCGAGGGCTGGTGGAACCTGAAACCCACCGGTTGCGACACGCTGGTGCGCGGCGCCCTCGCCGCGCAATTCTACTATGTTTACGCGATGGACGAGCGCGGCGGCGAGTGGAAGGGTAAGGCCTTCATGTGCACCAGCGACCGTGAATTCAAAATCGACGGCCGGCAGGATTGTTACGTGCGCGGCTTCGAGCGCACCGGCTTCTTCGAGGTCGACACTGGCAAGGACGCGAAGAATTGGACGGTCCAGCTGACCGACCCCGCCAATCCCTGACGTCTCTCGCGGCGTCCGGCTCGAATTTCCATGCCGCCCGGCCGAGCGTCGGTGCGGCCTCATTTTGGGAGAACGCACGTGTCCCGTCGCCGTCGCCGCATCAAGATCATCGCCACGCTGGGCCCCGCCTCGGTCGAGCGCGCCACTGTCGCCGCGCTGTTCCAGGCCGGCGCCGACGTGTTTCGTATCAATATGAGCCACGCCTCGCACGACGCGATGCGCGAGCGCATCGCCCTGATCCGTTCGCTGGAGGAGGAGTTCGATCGCCCGATCGGCATCCTCGTCGATTTACAGGGGCCGAAGCTGCGCGTCGGCCTGTTCGCCAACGGCGCCGAGGAACTGCGCAAGGGCGAAGCCTTCACGCTCGACGACGACCCGACGCTCGGCGGGCCGGCGCGCGTGAACCTGCCGCACCCGGAAATTTTGCAGTCGCTGGAGCCCGGCCATCGCGTGCTGATCGACGACGGCAAGGTGCTGCTGCGCGTGACCGGCGTCGCGCATGGCCGCGCGGATTGCGTTGTCGAGGTCGCCGGCAAGATCTCGAATAAGAAGGGCGTCAGCCTGCCCGACACGACGATCCCGACTTCGGCGATGACGGCTAAGGATCGCGCCGATCTCGACGCGGCCTTGGAGGAGAGCATCGATTGGGTCGCGCTGTCGTTCGTGCAGCGGCCCGAGGACGTGATCGAGGTCAAGCGTATCGCGGGCCACCGCGCCGCGGTGATGGCCAAGATAGAAAAGCCGCAGGCGATCGCGCGGCTCGAGGAAATTCTCGCCGTCTCCGACGCGATCATGGTCGCGCGTGGCGATCTAGGCGTCGAGATGCCGCTGGAGCGGGTGCCCGGTCTGCAGAAGACCATCACGCGCTTGGCGCGCCGCATCGGCAAGCCGGTCGTCATCGCCACGCAGATGCTGGAATCGATGATAACTTCGCCGGTGCCGACGAGGGCCGAGGTGTCCGATGTCGCGACGGCGGTGTTCGAGGGCGCGGACGCGGTCATGCTTTCGGCGGAAAGCGCCTCCGGTCAGTTCCCGCGCGAAGCGGTCGCGACGATGAACAGCATCGCCGAATCCGTGGAATCCGAAGGCATCTATCCCAGCATCATCGACGCGCAGCGCGCGACGCCCGAGGCGACCGGCGCCGACGCCATCGCCGGCGCGACTCGCGACGTCGCTGACATTCTGTCGGCCAAGGTGATCTGCGCTTGGACCGGCTCCGGCGCGACGGGCCTGCGCATCGCGCGCGAGCGGCCACGCTCCTCGATCCTCGCCCTGACGCCGATCGTCGAGACCGCGCGCCGCCTGACGCTGGCCTGGGGCGTGCATCCTGTCGTCACCGACGACGCGCGCGATGAGCGCGACATGACCGACCGCGCCTGCCGATACGCCTACATCGACAATTTCGCGGGCGTTGGAGAGCGCGTGATCGTCGTCGCCGGCGTGCCGTTCGGTACACCCGGCAGCACCAATAATTTGCGCATCGCCGTGGTGGGTCAGGACGGCGGCGCGGTTTAGACCTTTACCGCCGCGCCGTGCGGCTATCGCGTCCGAGCATCCGCAGCAGCGTGGCGTCGCGGTCGATGAAATGATGTTTCATCGCCGCCGCGACATGCAGCGCGATAAGGACGGCCAGCGCGTAGGCGGCGACTTCGTGCGCTTTGGCCCAAAGCTCAGAGGCGCCGGCGCTGGCGAGCGCAATATCGGGAACGCTCGTCAGACCGAAAAGATCGATTGGAATTGGGATGATCGCCGTCGAGACGCGCAACCAGCCGCTGAAGCCCACGAACAGGGTCAGCGCGTAAAGCGCCAAATGCGCGGCGCGCGCGGCGGTCCGCCAGAGCGCGCCGATCGAAGCGATCGGCGCCGGCGCGGCGAAGAGAAGTCGCGGGATCGCTCGCGCGGCGTTCAAGACGAGCGTCAACCAACCCAAAGTCTTGTGACGCTGATAGAGGTCGAACTTGGCCGCGGCGTCGAGATTGGCAAGGGTCATGTAGGCGCCCAGCGCCAACAGCCCGAGCACGGATAGCGCCCCAACCCAGTGCAAGCTCGCGACGACCGCGTTCCAACGCGCGGGCGCCGCCGGCTTCATTGCGCGACGGCCTCGCTGCTGACGATGAGTTCGACGTCGCGCGAAATCACGGGATAGCCGGAGTTCATGCCGAAGGCGAGGCGGTCGATGTGGGCATGCGCGACGAAACCGAGGCGCGCGCCGCTGTCCCGACGGCTGACATCGACGAGCACCTGTAATGGGTTGGAGACTCCAAGCAGAGTCAGTTCGCCGCTGACGCGCGCGGTCTTTTCGTCGAGCTTCTCGACGTTCGCCGATTCGAAACGAATCTCCGGGAAGCGTTGCGAATCGAGGAAAGCGGCGCCACGCAGCACGCCGTCGAACGAGGCCGAACCCACGTCGATCGACGCGCTATCGACTGTAAAAGCAACTCGGCTCAGCGCGGGTTGGTCGAAATTGATCGCCAGACGGCCCTGAAACGCGCGGAATTCCCCGTGGGTGCGCGGAAACCCGACGGCGTCGATCGCGAAGCCGATGCGCGTTCGATTGGGGTCAAGCTTCCAACCCGCCCGTTCGCTTGCGCGACTCACGGCGCCGATCGCGAATACGGACAGAACTAACACCGTTCCAATGTGCAGGAGCCGCTTCATCGCGCAACCTCCCGATCCCCGCGCTATGACGGCTTCCCGCCGTGTCACGCAGGCAGCGACGCCTGCGATTCTATCCAACCCAAGCGGTTGCGTCGCCTTAATTATAGTTCAATTGACCGCCTGCAATGACGGTGCGGCGCGCGACGTTTGCGCGCTCGCGCGCGCTTCGACCTCCTCGATCGCCGCGATCACCGCATCCGGCGCGCTGTAATGCGGGGAATGACCTACGCCCTTCAGCACTTTCAGCGTCGCGTCGGGAATTTCGCGCGCGCAACTGCACGAATGGATATGCGCGTAGACGACGCCATCGCGGTCGCCGGTGACGATCGCCGTCGGGGTTCGGATCGCGTCGTAACGCGCCGACAGGCGCGCGACGTGAGCGTCGATTTCGACGACATCTTCAGCGTTCGCTTTGAAATGACCGGGCCGAAGCATCAGCAGAAGGCGTGTGCGCGTCGCGTAGTCGGCCGGGATCGGGTTGGGCGCGAACACCTGACGCAGGCCGCCCGGCAACGAGACGAGCACGCCCAGCGGCGCGATCAACCAGCGAAGCGGCGGGCCGAGGATCGGCGACGCGGCGACGGCATAGTACCAGGAGACGCCGCCCGGCCAGGGGTGGCTGACCGGCGCGATCAGCGCGAGGCCGCGCACGAATTCCGGGGAGTTCAGCGCCATCGCCAGCGCGAGCACGCCAGCAAGCGAATGCGGCGCGACGATCGCCTGTTCGACGCCGAGCTTTCGCAGCGCCAGGCGGATCCATTCGGCCTGGCGTTCCGGCGACGAGGCGGCGCGCCCGTCGATGCGCGAACTCCATCCGTGGCCCGGACGATCGACGCTGAAGATGCGAAAGCCGAGCGCGGCGAGCCGCTCCGCGAGCGCCACGTCGAGGTCGGCAAAATTGCCCGAGGCGCCGTGTATGAGCAGTACGGCGGCGCGCTCGCGCGCCTTGGGCGGCGTTTCGACAACGTGAATGACGCCGGGGCCGATGTCGACGAGCTTGCCGACCGGCGGATAAAGCGCCTCCACGCGCCGCACGGCGGCGAGACTGAAAAGAAACAGCATAGCGATCGCCGCCAGCGCCAGCGCCGAGGCCTCGACCATCATCGCGCGCGACGTTGCGGGTCCGTCACAGCGACTGTCCCGCGATTTTCGCCTTGATCCGGTCTGACGCCGTGCGCAGGGGCGCGAAGCCCGGCGCGATCTCCAGCGCACGCTCGTAGACCCGCAGCGCCTCTTCGTTGTGGCCCGCGTCCTCGTAGATCGCCGCCATCCCCGCGAGGGCGCCGATATGGCGCGGCTCCCGCTTCAGCGTCTCGGCGATGTCGGCCATCGAGCCCTCGGGGTCGCCGGTAAGGTAGCGCACGGTGGCGCGAGCGTTCCAGCCCTCCGCCCATTGGGGACGCATGGCGATAACGGCGTCGAGCAACGAAACCGCGAGCGGATAGCTCTGTTTGTCCATCGCCGCGTGGGCGCGCTGGAGCAGGAGATCGCTGGTGTCGGAGCCGGAGGCTTGCCGCAGGCGCTCAAGCTTTGCGAGCAGCCCGAGGGTTTCGTCGGCGTCCTTGGAGCGCGCGAGCCGGTCGAAAACGTCGGCCATCTGCTGCGCCGGGCTCGGCGGCGGGACTTCAGGCGCGCGGGGAGCGCGCGAAGTCTCTGCCTGCGCCCAATTCGCGCAGCCGAGACATAAAAACAGAAAAAGCCAGGAGAGGCGCTTCATGCCTCTTCAGACTAACCCGCGACGTCGGAGCGGTCAAAACCGCTGGATAGGCCGGCGCGTCGCGCTCAGCCCTGGCGGGCCTTGAAGCGCTTCTGCGTCTTGTTGATGATGTAGACGCGGCCCTTGCGGCGCACCAATCGGTTGTCGCGATGGCGATTGCGCAGGGACTTCAAAGAGTTACGGACTTTCATGGCTACACCCGGAATTCTGACGCTGCGGGCGAAACCCCACGGTCGACAATTGAGGCGCTCCTATGCCCGATTCAGGCCAAGGGATCAAGAGCGGCAAAGCGACGGGCAGCGGTCCGCGGCGCTGTTGCCATGGATCAATGCGCCACTTTGGGCCCCGAACTAGTTTGTTGGCGTTGTCATTGGGGGTGGCGTGATCGCCGGCAGCGAGGCGCCTCCCATTCAAGAGGAGTTCGGTCATGCGACTTCCAGCCATTACGTTGCGCGGACGCGAAATGGACCCGTTCGAGGGTTTCCGACGCGATTTTGACGATCTATGGCGCGACTTTGGGCGTCAGCTGCCCGCGACTTGGGGCGGGCGCGAGGAGGCCGCTGCGCTGGCGGCGCTCGACGTCGCCGAAACGAAGGAAGCCGTCGAAATCTCGACCGAATTGCCGGGCGTCGCGGAAAGCGAAGTCAACGTCTCCGTGGAGGGCCACAACGTCGTCATTTCGGGCGAAAAGAAATCCGAGACAGAAAAGAAAGACAAGTCCTGGCATGTGATCGAACGCAGCTATGGTTCGTTCCGCCGCGTGGTTCCGCTGACCTTCGCCCCGGACGCCGGCAAGATCAAAGCGACGTTCGATAAGGGGGTGCTGCACGTGAGCGTCGCCAAGCCGGCGGAATTGGTCGCCAAGAAAGTTTCGATTCCGATTGGCAAGGCCAGTTAACTCAGGCGGTGGGGCCGGGCGGCGAGCGTTCGTGCGCCCGACCCAATGCGGGGATACAGGATCGGGGGAAATCGAAATGGGCTACAAGGACATTCTGGTTTACCTCGATCCCACCCCAGCATCCGATGAGAGGCTGCGCCTTGCGGTCGCGCTCGCCAAGCGCGAGGGTGCTCGCCTGCTGGGCGTCGACGCGAGCAGCCAGGACGCTTTTCTGGGCGCTTGGCGCGACCAGGCAGTGCGCATCGGCGACAATTTCGAGGAAACGCTGCGCGAGGCGCAGATCGAAGGCCAATTGATCGGCGACGGCTTTCGCGAACCGACTTCGTCGCCGGACTACGCAAACTGCGTCGATCTCGCCATCGCGCCGCGTCCGGACGAAGTCTCCCGCGCTCTCGTTCGCGCGGACCTGCCGGATCAGGCCGTGGCCACGAGCGGCGCGCCGATGCTGATCGTGCCGCAGGGATGGAAATATGGGCCGCTGGGCGACCGCGTCGTTGTCGCCTGGAACGGCAGCCGCGAGGCGATCCGCGCCGTTCACGATGCGATGCCGCTGCTGCAAAAGGCGCGCAAGGTGGTGATTTTCTCATTTTCGACCGCGCCGAGCGGTTTGCGCGAGTCGGCCGAACTGCTGCGCGCGCATCTGTCGCGCCATGGCGTGACGGCCGAAATCTCCGATTGGACCAACACGGGCGACATGACCGCGGTGGATGCGCTGTTCGCCAGCCTCGACACCCAGGACGCCGATCTCATCGTCGCCGGCGCTTATGGCCACCCCAGACATATCGAACAATGGTTCGGCGGCGTCAGCGTCGATCTGCTGCGCCAGCCCATGCTGCCGCTGCTGATGTCGCATTAGGCGCGCCGCCGTGCTGAAGATGCGGGCGATGGTTCTCAACGCGATCGGGCGCCCGCTCGAAGCGGTCGAAAGGGTGCGTCCGACGCCCGGCCCGAGCCAAATCCTCATCCGCGTCGAAGCCTGCGGCGTCTGCCGTACCGACCTGCACGTCGTCGACGGCGAATTGCCGAACCTGCGCCTGCCTCTCGTGCCGGGCCATGAGGTGGTCGGCACGATCGAGCGGCTCGGCGCTTCAGTCGAAGGCTTCAAGATCGGCGAGCGCGTCGGCGCGCCCTGGCTCGCGCGCGCCTGCGGCCATTGTTTCTATTGCGACACGGGCGAAGAGAACCTCTGCGATCACGGCGAGTTCACCGGCTACGACCATGATGGCGGCTACGCCTCGCATATGCTGGTCGAAGCCGGCTTCGCGCTAAAGCTGCCGGAGAGGACCGATCCCGTCGCGACCGCGCCATTGCTTTGCGCGGGGCTGATCGGTTGGCGCTCGCTGAAGGCGGCGGGCGAGGGGCGGCGCATCGGCATTTACGGCTTCGGCGCCGCCGCGCATATCGTCGCCCAACTCTGCCGCTATCAGGGACGCGAGGTCTTCGCCTTCACGCGCTCGGACGACGCGCAAGCGCAGGCTTTCGCCAAGAGCCTCGGCGCGGTCTGGGCGGGCGGCTCGAACGAGGCGCCGCCGGCGCTGCTCGACGCGGCGATGATCTTCGCGCCCGTCGGCGCGCTGGTTCCCGCCGCGCTGCGAGTGGTGCGCAAGGGCGGGCGTGTCGTCTGCGGCGGCATTCACATGAGCGACATTCCGCGATTTCCCTACGCCTGGTTGTGGGGCGAACGCAGCATCGTTTCCGTCGCCAATCTTACGCGCCGCGACGGCGCCGAGTTCTTTGCGCTCGCCGACAAGGCGGGCGTCAAGACGACGACGAAGCGCTATGATCTAGCCGACGCCAACCAGGCGCTCGCGGATTTGCGCGAGGGGCGGTTGCAGGGCGCGGCGGTGCTGGTTCCTTGAAATTCAAAGCGTCCGTGCGATCAGCACTTTCATGATTTCGTTGGCGCCGCCGTAGATGCGTTGTACGCGGCTGTCGCGGAACATGCGGCCGATCGGATATTCGTTCATATAGCCGTAGCCGCCGAACATTTGCAGGCATTGATCGACGAGTTTGCACTCGAGGTCGCTGATCCAGTATTTGGCCATCGAAGCGGTCGCGGCGTCGAGCTTGCCTTCGAGATGCAAGCCGATCAGCCGGTCGACGAACACGCGTCCGACATTCGCCTCAGTCTTGCATTCGGCGAGCTTGAACTGCGTGTTCTGGAAGTCGATCAGGTGTTTGCCGAACGCCTTGCGCTCCTTGACATAGGCGAGGGTCAGTTCGAGCGCGCGCTCGATCGTCGCCATGCCCTGCACCGCGATGTTGAGCCGCTCTTGCGGCAATTGCTGCATGAGCTGATAGAAGCCCCTGCCTTCCTCGTCGCCGATCAGGTTCGAGGTCGGAACCTTCACGTCGTTGAAGAACAATTCGGACGTATCCTGAGCGTCCATGCCGACCTTGTCGAGATTGCGGCCGCGCGCGAAGCCTTCGGCCTCGTCGGTTTCGACGGCGATCAGCGAGGTTCCCTTGGCGCCCGCGCTCGGATCGGTCTTGGCGACGACGATGATGAGATTGGCGGTCTGGCCGTTGGTGATGAAGGTCTTCTGGCCGCTGATCGTATATTGGTTGCCCGAGCGGCGGGCGCTGGTCTTGATCCCCTGCAGATCGGAACCGGCGCCGGGCTCCGTCATCGCGATCGCGCCGACGAGTTCGCCGCTCGCCATGCGCGGCAGCCATTTGCGCTTCTGCTCCTCCGAGCCATAATGCAGGATGTAGGGCGCGACGATCGCGTTGTGCAGCGAGGCGCCGAAACCGTCGACGCCCTTCTTGCCGATCTGCTCCATGAATACGACTTCATGTCGATAGTCGCCGCCGCCGCCGCCAAATTTCTCGGGGATGCCGAGGCACAGCAATCCCGCCTTGCCCGCCTCGTTCCACATCTCGCGTTCGACGATCCCTGCCGCGCGCCATTTGGCGACGCGCGATTCCGGCGCATGGGCGTCGAAGAACTTGCCGACCGAATCCTCGAACAGGACAATCTCCTCGGCCTTGAGATAGTCGGGACGGTCGAAGGCGAGGACGGACATTTGCGGCTCCTTTTGCGTTGCGACAGCGCCGACCGATCTAGCTGCGCTGATTCTTATCGCGCGTGTTCTGCGCCACGATGGCGTCGCGCGCGGCTTTCCATTCCGCGTCGCCCCAATGGCGCAGCTCATAGAAATTGCCGCCGGTGGCGAGCGCCTGCGCTCCGTCCATCGCGATCATCTCGCCGGTGAGCCAGTCGCAACCGTCCGACATCAGGAACGCCGCGAGATTTTGCAATTCGCCGAGCCGGCCGACGCGCCCCATGGGGTTGCGGGCGGCGGTAGCCGCGCCGGGATCGGCGCCTGGCGTCAGGCGCTTGCTCATGCCCTCGGTCGGTATTTCGCCGGGGGCGATGGCGTTGAGGCGAATGCCGTAGCGGCCCCATTCCTGCGCGAGCGACATCGTCATCGCCTGGATCGCCGATTTGCTCATCGCCGAGGGCGTGACGAACGGGCCGCCATTGCGCACCCATGTCACCGCGATCGACACGACATTGCCGCGAGTTTTGCCCGATATCCAGCGCTTGCCGACCGCCTGCGTGACGTAGAATGTGCCGTGCATGACGATGTTGGCGATGGCGTCGAAGCCGCGCGGCGAAAGGTCTTCGGTGCGCGAGATGAAGTTGCCGGCGGCGTTGTTGACGAGGCCGGTCAGTGGTCCGCTCTTGAAAATGTCCTCGACCATAGCGTCCACCGCCGCCGCGTCGCGAATGTCGACGCCGTGGCTCGTTACGCGCCCGCCGTGGGCTTTCATCAATTCGTCCGCGGTCGCGTCGCAGACGCCCTTGCGCCGCCCGCAGATCGCGATCTCGGCCCCGAGGCCGAGAAAGCGCGCCGCCATCGCCTTGCCGAGCCCGGTGCCGCCGCCGGTGACGAGGATTTTCTTGCCGGCGAAAAGTCCGTCGCTGAACATGGTTGTTTCCTCGCGAGCATGAGTCAGTCGAGATCGACGAAACGTCCCGGGCGATTGGCGACGCCGGCGCGCACGGCCTCAATCTGGTTGGGCGAGCCGATCAATACGGATTGCTCCTTCGATTCGGCGAGCAGCACCGCGGCCGCGTCGTCGTCGAAGGCGCGGTTGAGGAGGCGTTTGATCCCACGCACGGCGTCGGGGCTGCGCGCCGCAATTTCCCTCGCCGTGGCGCGCGCGGCGGCGAGCGGGTCGACGTGAACGGCGGTCGCAAAGCCATAAGTCACTGCCTCAGCGCCGGAGAAGACGCGGCCCGTCATCGCGAGTTCGCGCACAACGTCGGCGCGGGCGAGTTCGCGCATCAGCGCGATCCCTGCCATGTCGGGAACGAGGCCCCACTTGACCTCAAGGATCGACAATTTGGCGTCGGGCGCGACATAGCGAATGTCGGCGCCGAGCGCGATCTGCAAGCCGCCGCCAAGCGCGACGCCTTGGATCGCGGCGATGACGGGGGCGGGCAGCGTGCGCCAGATATAGGCCGCCAACTGCGGCGCGTTGGCGGCGCCGTGCGTTCGCGTGACGAGATCGGCGAGACCGGCCGGCTTGCCTCCCGCCATCGCCATGAACGTGTCCTTGTCGAGCCCGGCGCAAAAGCCGCGTCCGGCGCCGGTCAGCACCACCGCGCGCAGCCCGCGCGTCCCGGCCAGGCGCTCGCCGGCCGCGACCAGCGCCGCGAACATGCCGGGATCAAGCGCGTTGAGCTTGTCGGGGCGGTTGAGCGTCACTTCGGCGACGCCGTCCACGAATTCGACCAGGACGCGATCGTCCCGCAACGCCCCGCTCGCGCCGTCCATGTCCGCCCCTCCGTTCGCGTCAACGGTCGTGGAAATGCGCGGTCGAGTCAATCGGCGCGCGCGGCCTCCTCGAAAGCGCGCGCGGCGGCGATGAGGTCGTTGGTCGCCGCGCGCAGGCGCGGAAACGGCGCATCGACGGCGAACGCCCCCGTCGTCTCGTCCGCGCCCGGAGCGAGCCGCGCGTTGAGCCATTGCAGGGCCGATTGTGCCCGCTCCAGCCGTTGCGGGGCGACGTCGGGCTCATGCAAATCGAGTCGCGCGGCGGAGAGATGCGCGACATAGACGCTGGCGGCGATCAGCATCGTCGTCATTTCTTCGAGGCCGCGCTGCGCGCTGCGCGGCTCGCCGCCCATGCGCGCGGCCGAATCGGATAGCGCGGCGACCGCTTCGATGATGTCCTTGCGGGCGAGGCGATAGTCCTGATCGGCGGCGTCGGCGCGCAGCGTCACTCCCGCGAAATCAGCGGCGCGGGCGAGCAGGCCGCGCGCGAGCCGCGGCGCTTCCGACAGTTCCCAACTCGGCCAGAAGAAAGCGAAGAGATTGGCGATCGCGGCGCCGATCAGCGTATCGGCGAGCCTCACCAGCACCGGCGCCGAACTTTGCGGTGCGATCAGATGCAGCGAAAGCAGCGCCATCATCGACGCTCCGGTCGAGGCGAGCCGGTAGTTGAGGCGCACGAAACTATGCGTCATCGCGAGCGTGAAGGCCTGCAAGGCGACGAGCGCGCCGACGGGCATATAGGCGACGGCGCCGGCGGCGAGCACGCAGCCGATCAAAGTGCCGACAAGCCGATCGTCGCGCCTTTGCCGGGTCAGGCCGTAGCTTGCGCGCATGACGACGGCGATCGTCAGCAGCACCCAATTGCCATGACCCTCGTAGCCGAGCGCATTCGCGATCAGCGCGCCGGCGATCATCGCCAGCGACAGCCGCGTCGCGTAACGGAAAACAGGCGAATCCGGCCCCACATGCGGCGCCAGCGCGCGCGGATCGTAGATGCGGCGCGAGGCGAAGGCGGCAAGGTCGATCTCGGCGATCGCCGCCTCGGCCACCGCATCGTCGGACAGAGCCGCCTCGAGCCGGCGCACTTCGCCGCGCACGACGCCAAGGCGGCGCACGGTCGATTCGACCGCCGCGCGCAAGGACGCGCTGGTCGTCTCCAGCGCGCACACGCCTTCGGCCTCGCGCGCGACCGCGTCGAAAGCGAGCGAATGATCGGGGGGCAGATGCGGCGCCTTATGGGCGAGCAGGTCGAGGCTGAGGTGTTGCAGATCGAGCGCCCCGGCGCGCAACAGCACGCCGATGCGATGCAGCAGGCCACGCGCCTCGGGCGCGGCGCGCAGCAGCGGCATGTCGCGCAGAGAAGCCACCAAGGCGTCGAAGGCGTCGAGTTCGAGGCCGATCGTCGCAGCGAGGCGCACCCGCTCGGGGCTCGCGCGCGGCCGTGTCAGCAGCAACGCGCGCGCCGCCTGCAACTGTTCGGACAGCGCCGCCTGCTGCCGGATGCCCGCGCCATAGACCGCCGCCATATCGGCGTGCGGATCGGTGAATCGGGCAATGGCGCGCAGATAGGCCGCGAGTTCGCGCAAGCATTCGCTCGCCATCATGCGGCGGTCGCTCGCCGCGACAAGTCCGGTCAATGACAGCGCGATGGCGATGTAGCTGAAACCGCCCAGCGCGAACAGGCCTTCGGCGCGCCACGCCTGAGTCGCGCTCATCGGCGGCAGGCCCATCATGAACACCATCGGGATTAGCATCTGCATACTGAGCGAAAGCGCCCAGCGCCCGAGGCCGGTCACGAGCCCGGCGAGAAAAGCGATGAGGCCGATCGTGGCGATCTCGAAGCCGATCCGGCCGTCGACGACGAGAACGCCCGAGGTCGAGACCAGCGCCAGGCCGAAGCCGATCAACATCGTGCGCGCCTTCACGCGCAGCGGCGCGGGAAAGTCGCTGACGCTGGCGCCGATGGCGCCCAGCGTCGCCGGTTGTCCCGCGGAGAAGCCGAGCAGCGCCGAAGCGACGAGCGAAACCGCCATCACCCCGGCCGCGACGCTCGCGCCGTTGACGATATGCTGCCCGACGAAATACTTGAGCAACGTGGGCGACCGCAGCCAATTTCTCATGCTGCGGTCTAACCCTTAGGCGCGAGGCGTCAACCCCGTTACGCCTTGATGAAGGGGCAGCCGCCCTTATCGAGCGGACGCCAGGCGTCCTCGGGCTTGATGGTAGAGAGAAGCTTGAAGTCGTCCCATTCGTATTTCGACTCGGCCGGGGACTTGACCTGCATGAGGTTGACCGGATGCAGGTGGCGTCCGTCGGCGCGGATCTGACCCTTGCCGAAAAGAACGTCGTCGGTGGGCGTCGCCTTCATCGCCTCGACCAGTTTGACGCCGTCGGCGGCGCTCTTGGTCCCCGCCATCGCCTTCAACAAATGGACAGTCGCCGAATACATGCCAGCTTGCATATCGTTGGGCATCAACTTCTTCGGATGCGCGGCAAGATAGCGTTTGCCGAAGGCGCGGGTCGCCTCGTTCGTGTCCCAATAGAAGGGCGTGCAGATCAACGAGCCTTGTGCGGCCTCCAGGCCGAGCGCGGGCATTTCGACGATGTTCATGACGAAGCCGACCAGCTTCTGCTTCGGGGCGAGGCCGAATTCGTGAGCCTGCTTGATGCAGGTGATCATGTCGCCGCCCGCATTGGCGAAGGCGACCACGTCGGCGCCGGAGGATTGGGCTTGCAACAGGAAACTGGAAAAATCCGAGGTGTTGAGCGGGTGCCGGGCGTCGCCCAGAACCTTGCCGCCCGCAGCTTCGACCGCGGCCGCGCAATTGTCTCGCAAGTCCTTGCCGAAAGCATAGTCGGCGGTGACGAAGAACCAGGATTTGCCACCGCTCTCCGTCACCGATTTGCCTAGCACATGGCCGAGTTCATAGGTGTCGTAGGTCCAGTGGACAAAGTTTGGCGAGCATTTCGGACCCGTCAGGACGGAGGAGCCGGCGCCCGAACCGATCACGACCTTGTTCTTTTCGGTGGCGACCGCGAGCACGGCGAGCGCGACGGCCGAGTTGGGCAGGTCCATGATCACATCGACATTCTCGGTGTCGAACCACTTGCGCGCGATCGCGGCGCCGATGTCGGGCTTTTGCTGATGGTCGGCGCTGACGACCTCGACCGCGAGGCCGAGCTTCTGGGCGAAGTCCTCGACCGCGAATTTCGTCGCGATGACCGACCCGACGCCCTGGTCGTCGGAATAGATGCCCGAAAGATCATTCATCACGCCGATCTTCAACTTGATCGGCGCCTGTGCGCGCGCGAAGCTTGGGCTTAGCGCCAGTGCCGCGCCTCCGAGTAGAATTTCCCTTCTGTTCATCGCCTATCCTCCCTGTTTCCCGCGCGCCGACTTTATCGCCGCGCTCGTTCGTCTCGCGGCGGCGCCGCGATCAGATCTCTCTTGCAAGCTTGCGCAGCGCGGCCACCAGTGTCTTGCGTTCCTCGCCGCCGAGTATCGCCTCGACGGCGGCCTCCTGTTCACCTTGAAGTGCGCGGGCGCGCTTGAGCAATTCGACGCCGCTCGCGGTCAAGGCGAGCGCGTTCGAACGCCGGTCGTCACCCGAACGTGTTCGCTCGGCGAGGCCGCGACGCTCCAGCTCGTCCATCAACACGACAAAATTCGGGCGCTGGATGCCAAGCGCGGCCGAAATCTCGGATTGCTTACGACCGGGATTGTCGCCGATCGTCGCGAGCGTCGAATATTGCGCCGGCGAGAGATTGAGCGCGGCGAAGCGGCGGCCGAAATCCTCGAACACCGCCATTTGCGCGCGCCGCAACGCGTACCCGACGATGTCGCTGAGCGAGATCAGTTCGACCGCCGCCGCATCGCCGTCCTCTGGTTCCTCGATCTCGCGCCCGGCGAGCTTCAACGATCTACGCGCCATCGGCGGCCCCGGACAGGCGGCGAACCACGATCTCGGGGATCGGCCGCGATTTCAGGCGCTTGGGATCTTCGGGATGCGGGCCGGCCCATACCCGGGTCTCGAACGCCTCGATCGCGAGCTTATCGCCCTCGGGGCGCGGCTTGAACGCCCTATGCTCGATGTCGAAACTGGAGTTCCGGAACGCCGATACGCGGCTTTCGATGATTATGTCGTCGCCGAAACCCGAGGCGATCAGGAATTTCGCCCGCGTATCGACCATCGGGTAGCCGATGATCTCGAATTCGCGGATCAGATCGCGCTTCTTCCAACCCGCCGCCTCGAACAAGTGATGCGTCGAGGTGTCAAACATCTGGAAATAGCGGGGGTAGAAGACGATCCCGGCGGGATCGCAATCGGCCCACTCGATCCTGACCGTGCGGCGATTGACCAACACGCGCGCAGCCTCAGCGCGGCGCCATGCGCAGCGAACCATCGATGCGGATCGTCTCGCCGTTGAGATAACCGTTCTCGACGATATGGACGGCGAGCGCGCCATATTCCTTGGGGTCGCCAAGGCGCGGGGGGAAGGGCACCGAGCGGCCGAGCGACTCCTGCGCTTCCTGCGGCAGGCCGAGCAACATCGGGGTGAGGAATATCCCGGGCGCGATCGTGTTGACGCGTATGCCCGACTGCGCGAGGTCGCGCGCAATCGGCAGCGTCATGCCGACGACGCCGCCCTTGGAAGCCGAATAGGCCGCCTGGCCGATCTGGCCGTCGAAAGCGGCGACCGAGGCGGTGTTGACGATGACGCCGCGCTCGCCGCTCTCCAGCGGCTCGGCCTTGTTCATCGAGACCGCGACGAGGCGGATCATGTTAAAGGTGCCGATCAGGTTGACGCGCACCACCTTCTCGAAATCGGCGAGCGGATGCGGCCCATCGCGACCGATCACCCGCTTGGCGACGCCGATGCCCGCACAATTGACGAGTATGCGGATGGGACCGAGAGCAGACTCCGCCTTGGCGACCGCCGCCTCGCCGGAAGCCGCGTCCGAAACGTCGCAGGCGATCGCGATTCCGCCGATGGCTTTTGCGACCTCCTCGGCGGCTTTCACGTTCAGATCAAACACAGCGACCTTCGCGCCCTTGGCGGCGAGCGCCTCCGCTGTCGCGCGCCCCAGGCCGGAACCGCCGCCCGTAACGATCGCCGTCGCGCCTTCGATCCTCATGCCTTCCTCCTCGTTGGCGAAGCTCGCCGTTGCCTCGGGGACGCCCGCGCCCCCTTATCGTTGGAATACAAGTCTCAAGCGCGAAGGCCCAGCGCAACCGCGCACGAGATCGTCGTGCGACAGGCGGCGTCTTCGGTATTCGTTATTATTCATAACTAAATCCCGAGGTCAAGCGGCGCTTCCTGCTCGACTATCGTAGGGCTTTCGCCGAAGCGCTCCGCCTGATGATGTGCGCCAATCGCACGCGCAAACGCGGGGCGGGACGTTGGGGGAGGCGGAATTTGGGCTTGGCGCCGAAACGCGCGAACGCGGACGATACGTTCGCCAAGCTGATGCGTATGCATGCGCGTGTGCGCGGCGGACGCCCCGCGTTCCGGCACAAGGATCTCGGCATCTGGCGCACATGGACATGGGCGCAGGCCTATGAAGAGACCCGCGCGCTCGCCCAAGGGCTCGCCGATCTCGGCCTCGCCAAGGGCGACCGAATCGCCATTGCCGGCGCGAACCGGCCGCGTCTTTATTGGTCGATCACGGCCGCGCAGATGCTTGGCGCCGTGCCGGTGCCCGTTTACGCCGACGCGGTGGCCGACGAAATCGCGCTGACGCTCGAAAATGCGGGCGCGAAATTCCTGGTCGCGCAAGATCAAGAGCAGGTCGACAAGGCGCTCTCGATCGTCGCCAAGCTACCGGCGCTGACGCGCATCCTCTTTGACGAGACACGCGGACTTAGCGACTACGACGAACCGCGCCTTGTCGCGCTCGACGACGCGATCGCAAGGGGCCGGGCGGCGCTCGCTGACGCGGCCTGCGCCGCCGCGCTCGAGGCGCGCATCGACGCCGGCGACGGCGTCGATCCCTCGGTGATGCTTTACACATCGGGCACGACGGGACGCTCGAAAGGCGTCGTGCTCAGCGGCGAGCGTTGCATCGCGGCGGCGCGCGACACCGTCGCGTTCGACAATCTGACCGACCGCGACGAAGTGTTGGCCTATCTGCCGCTCGCGTGGGTCGGCGACCACTATCTCAATTACGCTCAAGGGTTCGTCGCCGGATTTTGCATGGCCTGTCCGGAGAGCGCCGCCACCGCCGCGCAGGATCTGCGCGAGATCGGTCCGACCTTCCATTTCGCGCCGCCGCGCGTATTCGAGGCATTGCTTACGCGGGTGATGATCCGAATGGAGGACGCGAGCGCCTTCAAGCGCTGGCTGTTCCGATATTACATGGACGTCGCGCGCCGATGGGGCGAGAAAATCGCCAATCGCGAGAGCGTCCCGCTGTCGGCGCGGCTGCGCTACGCGCTCGGCAATCTCCTGATCTACGCGCCGCTAAAGAACACGCTCGGTTTCAGCAAGATTCGCGTCGCCTATACAGCCGGCGAGGCGATCGGCGCCGATCTCTTCGCGTTCTACCGCTCGCTGGGCCTCAACCTCAAGCAACTCTACGGCCAGACCGAAGCCTTCCTGTATGTGACCGCGCAGGCCGACGGCGCCGTGCGCTCCGACACGGTCGGGCCGCCCGCGCCCAACGTGCAATTACGAATCGCCGCCGACGGCGAAGTGCAATTCAAATCGCCCGGCATGTTCGTCGGCTATTATCTCGACCCGGAAAAGACGCGCGAGGCGATGACCGCCGACGGTTTCATTAAAACGGGCGACGCTGGCTTCTTCGAGCCCGACGGCCAGCTCAAGATCGTCGATCGCGCCAAGGACGTCGGCAAGCTGGCCGATGGCCAAATGTTCGCGCCCAAATATATCGAGAACAAACTCAAGTTCTTTTCAGATATCCGAGAGGCGGTGGCGATCGGAGATGGACGCGACTTCGTTGCGGTGATGCTCAACATCGAACTCGCCGCGGTCGGCAATTGGGCCGAGCGCAACGGCGTCTCTTACGCTTCCTATCAGGAGCTGGCTGCGCATCCGCGCGTCGCCGAACTGATCGAGAAGCACGTCGACGCGGTCAACCGCGCGCTTTCTCAAGAGCCGGCGATGGCGCGCGCGCAGATCAAGCGGTTTCTGATTCTGCCCAAGGAACTCGACGCCGACGACGGCGAACTCACCCGCACGCAGAAGGTGCGGCGCGGCTTCATCGCCGATCGCTATGCGCCGCTGGTCGAAGGGCTCTATGGCGGCGCCAAGGAGGCGATGATTTCGGCCGAAATCACCTTCGAGGACGGACGCAAGGGTCGGCTGGAAGGACGTTCGGCGATCCACGACATGATGGTCTATCCGCTCGCCGCGGGCGCGCCGGCGCCGCGAAGCGAGGCGGCGTGAGCGACACGGCGCCCGAAATCCTGCTTTCGCTCGAACATGTGTCGCTCGCTTTCGGCGGCGTGCGCGCGATTTCCGACGTCTCGTTCGACATCCGCAAGGGCGAGATACGCGCCATCATCGGTCCCAACGGCGCCGGCAAGACATCGATGCTGAACGTCATCAACGGCTTCTATCATCCCCAACTTGGCGTCATCACTTTCGGCGGCCGGGCGCGCTCGCGAATGCGCCCGCATGAGGCCGCCGCGCAGGGCATCGCGCGCACATTCCAGAACGTCGCGCTGTTCAAGGGCATGACGACGCTCGATAACATCATGACCGGGCGCAGCCTGCGCATGAACCGGGGACTCTTCTGGCAGGCGCTGCGCCATGGCCCGGCGCTCGTCGAGGAAATTCGCCACCGCGAGTTCTGCGAGGAGATCATCGACTTTCTCGAGATCGAAGCGATCCGCAAGACCCCGGTCGGCGCGCTTCCCTATGGCTTGCAGAAGCGCGTCGAACTCGGCCGCGCGCTGGCGATGGAACCCAAGCTGCTGCTGCTCGACGAGCCGATGGCCGGCATGAATCGCGAGGAGAAGGAAGATATGAGCCGCTTCATCGTGGAGGCGAATCGGCGCCTCGGCGCCACGATAGCCCTAATCGAACACGACATCGGCGTCGTGATGGACCTTTCCGACCGCGTCGTCGTGCTCGAATATGGTCGCAAGATCGCCGACGACGTCCCCGAGGTCGTGAAGGCGGACGAGAAGGTGATCGCCGCCTATCTCGGCGTCGCGCATTGAGGCTCGGACGATGAACATCCTCCACGCGATCTTCGTCGATCCCTTCGCGCAAATGATTTCGGCGCCGGATCTCCTCGTGCAAACGGTCTGGGAGGGCTTCGTCGGCGGCGTGCTTTATTCGCTCATCGCGCTGGGCTTCGTGCTGATCTATAAGGCGTCCGGCGTCTTCAATTTCGCGCAAGGGATCATGATGGTGTT
The DNA here is from genome assembly GCA_037446355.1 of Beijerinckiaceae bacterium. Taxonomy (GTDB): domain Bacteria; phylum Pseudomonadota; class Alphaproteobacteria; order Rhizobiales; family Beijerinckiaceae; genus Roseiarcus. The sequence goes on from JBBIIT010000006.1 coordinate 25,250, forward strand.
CGCGGCGCTGACGCTCGTCGGCTTGCACGAAAAGGGCGCGCCGGCCTGGATCGCGCTCGCTCTCACCGTCGCGATCATGTACGCTCTGGCGGTCGGCGTCGAACGCGTCGTGTTGCGCCCGCTCGTCAACCAGCCCGATATCATCCTGCTGATGGCGACTTTCGGGCTCACGTATTTTCTGATCGGCTTCGGCGAACTCGTGTTCGGCGGCAATCCGAAGGCGATGATTACCGAACAGCTGTTCCTGCCGAGCGGCGCGATCGATCTCTCGATCCTCGGCGGCAAGGTGACCTTGCAGAAGCTCGACATCGCCGCCGCCGCGATCGCGCTTGTGATGGTCGCCGGGCTTGGGCTCTTTTTCCAGAAGACGCGCATCGGCCGTGCGCTGCGCGCCGTCGCGGACGATCACCAGGCGGCGCTTTCGGTCGGCATCTCGCTCAACCAGATCTGGGTCGTCGTCTGGTTCGCGGCCGGCGTCGTCGCGCTGGCCACAGGAATCATGTGGGGCGCGCGCTCCGACGTCTCGTTCGCGCTGCAAGTGGTGGCGCTGAAGGCGCTGCCTGTGCTGATCCTGGGCGGCCTGACCTCGATACCCGGCGCCATTGTCGGGGGCTTGATCATCGGCATCGGCGAGAAACTGGGCGAATTCTACTGGGGGCCGCTGCTGGGCGGCGGCATCGAGCGTTGGCTCGCCTATTTCATTGCATTGGCTTTCCTTCTGTTCCGGCCGCAAGGCCTGTTCGGCGAGAGGATCATCGAACGGATCTAGGCGCGGGGCGGGGAAGCAGAAGCTGTAACGGGACGACGAAGTGTTTTATCGCGAAGCCGGTCAATTCAAGACGAGTTACGCCGCCGACATGGCGATCTTTCCGATTCGCCAGGATCGGATCGGTCTGGCCGTCATTCTGGCCATCGCCTTCGTCGCAATTCCGCTGACGGGCGACCAGTTCCTGCTCAACACGATGATGATCCCGTTCCTGATCCTGTCGCTGGCGGGCATCGGCCTCAACATCCTGACCGGCTACACTGGCCTGCTTTCGCTCGGGTCGGCCGGCTTCATGGGAGTTGGCGCCTACGCCTGCTACAAGCTGCAAACCTACTTTCCGCAGGTCAACATTCTCGTCTGGATCGTCGTCTCCGGCCTCGCCTCCAGCGCGGTCGGCGTCTTGTTCGGCCTGCCGAGCCTGCGCATCAAAGGCTTTTATCTGGTCGTGGCCACGCTGGCGGCGCAGTTCTTCCTGGAATGGGCCTTCGCGCGCGTGCCGTGGCTCTACAATTACAACGATTCCGGCGCCATTGAGGTTTCCAACCAGACCTTGTTCGGCGTCTATGTCACCGGACCCAACGCGACCCCGGCGACGCGCTATCTCGTCGTGTTGACGATCGTGACCGCGTTGACCTGGATCGCCTCGAACATCGTGCACGGGCGCATCGGCCGGATGTGGATGGCGGTGCGCGACATGGACATCGCCGCCGAGCTGATCGGCATCAGGCTGCTGCGGGCCAAGCTGACGGCTTTCGCCGTATCCTCGTTCTACATAGGCGTCGCCGGCGCGCTGATGGTCTTTTTGTGGTTCGGCTCGGCCGAACCGGAGGCTTTCGACATCAACCTGTCGTTCCAACTGCTCTTCATAATCATCATCGGCGGGCTCGGTTCCATCGTCGGCGCCTTTTTCGGCGCCGTCATCATCCACCTGCTGCCGATCGGCCTGAGGGCGTTGCCGGCGTTGCTGCATATCAATGTGCCCGGAGCGATGGTCGAGCATTTAACCTATATGATCACCGGAGCGCTCATCATCGGGGTTCTGATCGTCGAGCCGCACGGTTTGGCCAAGTTGTGGCAGACGATGAAGCAGAAACTTCGCGTCTGGCCGTTCCCATACTAACATGCGTTTGGAGGAGGAAACCCAATGAGAAAGTCGATGACGAAATGGAGTCTGGGATGCGCGCTGGCTCTGGCGCTCGCTGCGCCGGCCTTCGCCGAGGATTCGATATACGTGCCGCTGTTCACTTACCGGACCGGCCCGTTCGCGGGCTCGGGCACCGGCATCGCCGACGGTATGCACGATTATCTGACGATGCTGAACGAGCGGGACGGCGGCATTGGCGGCGTCAAACTGGTTGTCGAGGAATGCGAAACCGGTTACGACACCAAGAAGGGCCTTGAGTGCTACGATACGGTCAAGCCGAAGAACCCAGTCATCGTCAATCCCTGGTCGACCGGAATCACATTGGCGCTGATTCCGAAAGCCTCCGTCGACAAGATTCCGATCCTGTCGATGGCCTACGGGCTTTCGGCAGCCGCGCGCGGCGACATCTTCCCCTGGATCTTCAATCCGCCGGATACTTATTGGGACGGCGCCTCGGAAATTCTCAAATATCTCGGCGGCGGCTCGATCGACGGGTTGAAGGGCAAGACGGTCGGCTATCTCTATTTCGACGCCGCCTTCGGTCGCGAGGCGCTGCCGTTCTTCCAGGCCGAGGCCAAGGGCGCGGGCTTCGATCTGAAGCTTTATCCGGTCGCGCCGGCGGACATGCAGAACCAATCGTCGAAATGGCTCGACATCCGCCGCGACAAGCCTGATTTTCTAATCATGTACGGCTGGGGCGCGATGAACGCCGCCGCGATCAAGGAAGCCGTCAAGGCCGACTTTCCGATGGACAAGTTCGTTTCGATCTGGTGGCCGGGCGACGCCGATCCGGCCTCGGCGGGGGACGGCGCCAAAGGCTTCAAGGAGCTTAACTGGCACGGCCCCGGCGCCGATTATCCGGCCTTCTCCGACATCAAGAAGTTCGTTATCGACAAGGGCAAGAGCCAGGCCGCGGCGGGCGAATACGGCGGCACGCTTTACGATCACGGCGTCTACAATTCGATGTTGATCGCCGAGGCGATCGCGCAGGCGCAGAAGATCACCGGCAAGAAGGCGGTGACAGGCGAGGACGTGCGTCGCGGGCTCGAGAACATCAATCTCGACGAGGCGCGGCTCAAGGCGATCGGGCTCGCCGGCTTCGCCTCGCCGTTCAAGCTCACCTGCGCCGACCACAACAGCCACGGCGCCACCTTCGTGCAACAGTGGGACGGCGCCAAATGGACGAAGGTGAGCGAGCGTATCGTCTCGGCCATCGACAAGGTGCAGCCTCTGATCGACGAGGCGGCCAAGGCCTACGCCGAAAAGAACGCAGGCTGGCCGAAGCGTGACGAGGTTTGCGACAACAAGTAACGCCAGCGCGTCCCCATCCCGGGCGCCTCCCCGCGTGATACGGAGGGGCGGCCTCGGCGCCCTCCTGAATGTCCCACCCTGGTCTCAGGGGGGGCGTTCGGGGGCGGGGAGCTTCGGAACTTTCCAATGACCGCCTCCATTCTCGAAGTCGCCAACATCGAAGTCGTCTACAACAGCGTCGCGCTGGTGCTGAAGGGCGTTTCGCTCAGCTTGCGCGAGGGCGGCATCGTCGCGCTGCTCGGGGCCAACGGCGCGGGCAAAACGACGACGCTGAAAGCGATCTCCAATCTTTTGCGCGCCGAGCGCGGCGAGGTGACGAAGGGCGAGATCAAATTCAAGGGCGAGCGCGTCGATCGCTCGACGCCGAACGATCTCGTGCGCCGCGGCGCGATACAGGTGATGGAAGGCCGGCACTGTTTCGGACATCTGACCATCGAGGAAAATCTGATGACCGGCGCGTTCACGCGCCGCGACGGCGGTCGCGCGGTCGCGCGCGACCTCGAGCGCATCTACGAATTCTTCCCGCGCCTCAAGCAGCGCCGCGCTTCGCTCGCGGGCTATGTCTCGGGCGGCGAGCAGCAAATGTGCGCGATCGGCCGCGCGATGATGGCCAAGCCCTCGCTGATCCTGCTCGACGAGCCTTCGATGGGCCTCGCGCCGCAGGTGGTGGAGGAGATATTCGAGATCGTGCGCGGGCTCAACGCCAGCGAGAAAGTGTCGTTCCTGCTCGCCGAGCAGAACACGCATCTGGCGCTGCGATACGCCGAATTCGGCTATATCCTCGAGAACGGCCGCGTTGTGCTCGATGGCGAGGCGGGCGCGTTGCGCGACAACGAGGACGTGCGTGAATTCTATCTCGGCGTCGCCGGGGCCGAGCGGAAGTCGTTTCGCGATGTAAAGAGTTATCGACGCCGCAAGCGCTGGCTGGCGTGAGCTTGGGGGGCCGGAAATGAACTCATCGGCGTCTGGCGAAATCTTCGCGCGTCTGCGCGAGCGCTTGTCCGTGCTGCGCTCTCGTTCGCCAGCGATTCATCGCCAGCTCGAGGGCGTCGATCTCGCCGCGTTGCGCGGCCCGGACGATCTCGCGCGCATTCCGCTGATCAGAAAATCGAATCTGAGCGAGCGGCAACGCGCTGAGCCTCCGTTCGCGGGGCTCGCCGCGAAGGCGCCGGGAAAATTCAAGCGTCTCTTCTTGTCGCCAGGTCCGATCTTCGAGGCCGAGGACGTCGGCGCCGATCCTTTTGGCGCGGCGAGTGCGTTTCGTGCGGCCGGCTTCGTCGCGGGCGACGTCGTCCTCAACTGCTTTTCTTATCATTTGACGCCGGGCGCCTTCATCATGGAGAGCGGCGCCCATGCGCTCGGCTGCGCCGTCATTCCGGCCGGCCCCGGCAATACCGAGCAGACATTGCAGGCGGTCGCGCAATTGCGTCCGACCGCCTACGCCGGCCCGCCGGATTTCCTGAAAATCCTGCTCGACAAGGCCGACGCCGCTGGCTTCGACGCCTCATCGATCCGCAAGGCGCTGGTCTCGGGCGCGGCGTTGCCGCCGAGCTTGCGCGCGGAACTCGAAGCTCGCCGCGTCAAGACCCGGCAGGCCTATGCAACGGCGGAGCTTGGCGTCATCGCGTACGAGAGCGAGGGCGCTAACGGCGCATTGGCGCCGGGCCTCGAGGTCAACGCCGATGTTCTTGTCGAGGTCGTTCGCCCGGGCGGCGGCGATCCGGTCGCGCTCGGAGCGGTCGGGGAAGTCGTCGTGACGGCTTTGCGCGGCGATTTCCCGCTGCTGCGCTATGCTACCGGCGATCTTTCCGCATTCCTCGACACGCGGCGCATTCTCGGCTGGATGGGCCGCGCCGATCAGACGGCCAAGATCAAGGGCATGTTCGTGCATCCCGAGGAGATCGTCGAGATCGGCAAGCGTCATCCCGAACTCGGCGCGCTTCGTCTCGTGGTTCGCCGCGAGGGTGAGCAGGACGCGATGACGCTGCGCGCCGAGGTCGCCAACCCGCGCGCGGGCCTCGCCGAAGAAGTGGCGGCGTCGGTGCAGGTGGTGACGAAGCTGCGCGGCGATGTCGAATTCGTCGCGCTCGGCGCGCTGCCCAACGATGGCAAAACCATCGCCGACGAGCGCCCCGTCGCGTAGCGCGCAGCGCGTAACGCAGGTGACGACGCGGCGGGAATCGGGTTTAACCGCGCTTGCGCGCGGTCGGCGTCGGATGCGGTCGCGCCAGCGCGGGTGGGCCTACGTAATTGAATTCCGAAGCGATCGTCGATCCGGAACGCGTTAATCGACTAGCGGTGCTCACCGTCGGGCTCGCGCTGACGATGGCGGTGCTTGACGGCTCCATCGCCAATATCGCGCTGCCGAGCATCGCGCGCGATTTCGCGATCGCGCCCGCCGAATCGATCTGGGTCGTCAACGCCTATCAGATCGCGATCCTCGTGCTCGTGCTGCCGCTCGGCGCGCTCGGCGAAATCCTCGGCTTCCGGCGCGTCTATATCGTCGGTCTCGCGCTGTTCACGCTCGCCTCGCTGGTATGTGCGCTCTCGATCAATCTGCCGATGCTGGCGCTCGCGCGCGTGCTGCAAGGGGTGGGCGCCGCCGGGGTCTACAGCGTCAACGCCGGGCTCGTGCGAGTGATCTATCCGCGGCGCCTGCTAGGGCGCGGCATCGGCATCAACGCGCTCATCGTCGCGCTAGCCTCGGCGCTCGGGCCGACGACGGCGTCGGCGCTGCTGTCCGTTCGCTCCTGGCCGATCCTGTTCGCGGTTAATGTTCCCATCGGCCTTGTCACGCTGGCTATCGCGCCGCGCGCCCTGCCAGCGAGCGCGAAGTCGAAACGAGACTTCGATTGGCTTAGCGCGCTCGTCAGCGGCGCCGCGCTGAGCCTCTTCGTCATTGGCGTTGACGGACTGAACGGACGTCAACCCAGCGCGCAAGTGATCGGAGAATTCGCCGCCGTCGTTCCGCTGGCTCTCGCACTGGTGCGCTTGCAAACCAATCGGCCCGCGCCGTTGCTGCCGCTCGACCTGTTGGCGATCCCGATGTTCCGCCTCTCCATCGCCACCTCGGTGCTCGCGTTCGCCAGCGCGTCGCTCGTGGCGATATGGTTGCCGTTCTGGCTGCATCTTCAGCTCGGCTACTCGGTCGCTGCCATCGGTCTGGTGGTGACGCCCTGGCCGCTGGCGCTGGCTACGGTCGCGCCGCTGGCCGGGCGCCTTTCCGACAAATACGCGCCCGGTCGTCTCGGCATGGCCGGACTCACGCTGCTGGCGCTGGGATGTTTTGCCTTGGCGCTGACGCCCCATTTGAGCGCGTTGCCCGCCATCGTAATAAAATTGGCGACCTGCGGAGTCGGCTTCGGACTGTTCCAGACGCCGAACAACAAGGCCATGTTGAGTTCGGCCCCCGCGCATCGCGGCGGCGCTGCGGGAGGCATGTTGGCGACCGCGCGGCTGTTGGGGCAAAGCCTCGGCGCGGCGCTGGCGGCGCTGACGCTGTCGGCGCAGGGCGAGGCCTCTTACGCCGGGCCTCTCCTGGCCGGCGGCCTCGCCGCGGTCGCGGCCGGCGTCAGCCTGTCGCGCCCAACCCTCTGACGGGCGAGAAATTCTGGGCCGGTCGGGGCGCCCGCCCCCGCGCTGGACACCGTGGGGCTTCTATTTCATACTCGCAATGGGAATTGTTGAGGTCGCGATCGAACCATGGCGCAGGAACCGGCTGAATATTTCCGTGGCCTCAGCGCGGTCTACACCGACAACATTCGGGCCAGCGATTTCAAAGCGAACATCGTCATTTTCTTTCTTTCGATCGTAATGGGGCCGGTGACGGGCGCACACGACAAATACCCCTGGTTCATGCCGCTGCCGGTGTTGCTGGCCCCCTTCCTCGCGGTTTTCTTCTGTCTCTTTCTGGCGATCCTGCCGCGCTACGCGCGTCGCGGGCACGAAAATTTCATCGTTTCGCGCACCGCCAAGCCCGAGGATTTCCGCTTTCACGACGACGCCGCGTACGACGTCGAACAATTAAGGCTGCGCTGCGCGATCCTTTCGGACATCCTGTACTGGAAGACGACGTGCCTGCAGACCAGTTTCGTCATATGCATTTCGTCTGTGGTCGTCGCCGCGGGATTGGTCGCGATCTACGGGCATTGAGGCGGGAGTTGGCGAGCGTCGTCGTGGCGCTTGCCGAGGTTCGATTAGGCCAACGCGGCGGATGCAGACCCGCCTCAGTGGGGTCACATGACAGCTAAACCGCGCTGGCGCGAACTCCAAGACCTCTTCGATCATCTTCCCGTAAGCGAAGCGGAAAAGCAGCGTCTGTTCGACGAGATGGGTCGGCCTGGCCGCCTCTATCACGGGCGCAAGCACCTCGAAATCCTCTGGCGGCGCCACAATCTCTACAAGGCCGAGGCTGGGCTCGACAGCTCGCAGGTCGATCTTTGGCTCGCCAGCGCGATCGCGTTTCACGATAGCGTTTACGATACCCTGCGAAGCGACAATGAGGATCGCTCCGCCGAAGTCTGGCTGCGCGCGAGCGCCGGCGCCCCGCTCAGCGAGATTGATCGGCGATGGGTCGCGCGCACGATTCGGGCGACCAAAGACCACCTCGGCTACCGCGAGAGCGCCTCGGCGAAGACGCCCAAGGCCAAGCTGCGCGAACAGGCGCGGCTGTGGATGCTCGATCTCGACCTGACCCCGTTTGGCGAGAAGCCCGAAGTGTTCGAGGAGAACGCGCAGCGTCTGCGCGCCGAGTTTTCCCACATCGGCGACACGCAGTGGAAGGAGGGACAACGCGAGTTTCTGCGTCGCTTCCTCGATGCGCCGCGGATATTTCGCACCCCGGCGTTAGCCTCGAGGTTCGACGCCGCGGCGCGACGAAACCTGGCCGCCGCGGCCAAACACAAGGCCTAGCGGGCTGGACAATCCTCGAAGAATTCCGATAGATCGAAACGAAGCAGGCTGACGCCGCCTCCGGGGCGGCAACAGCGGCGGAAGGCAAAATGGCTCAGGACGCGGCGACGCATTATCGCAACACCATCGCGGGGATCACCGACGCGATCCGCATCAGCGACTTCAAGGCCAACGTCGCAATCGTATTCGTCGCGATCATGATGGGGCCGGTGCTCGCCTTTCGCGACAAATATCCACCCTATCTGCCGGTCGCGATCATCGTCGCGCCCTTCATCTTGATTTTCTTTTGTCTGCTGATCTGTCTGTTCCCGCGCTATCCCAAGGAAGGGCGCGGCAGCCTGATTATTGTGCGCAACGGCGATCCCGCGTTGTTTCAGGTGCCCGTCGACGATGCGCAGGTGCTCGAGCAGCAGGCTATGCTTTGCGCCCTGCTTTCGCGCATCCTCTATTGGAAGACCGCGATGCTTTATGTCAGTTTCTATACCTGTCTGACCACGGTCGCCTTTATCGCCGCGCTCCTGGCCTATTCCTGGTTGTAGCGGTCGCGCCGCGATGGCTGGAGTGATCGGATCGGCGGCGACTTCTTTCTCAAGTGGAAAATTTGCGTCGCTGCGCGCCGGGGCGGGAAGGACCGTTCAATGGCCTCGCTGCGGCGCCTCGGCGTCGCCGGGCGCTCTTTCGGCGCGGCGCGATCCGGCCGAGCGTCGCCAATTGCCGTTCACCCTATGGCCAAGAAGTAAGGGAGCCGCTATAGTTCGTGGGCTAGCTGCGACCCTCGAGGTCGTAGAGTCATAAATGGGAGGTCGACATGGCTTGGACGACGCCGACTTTGGTCGAGCATTGCGTGGGCATGGAAGTCACCAGCTACGCCGCTGCGCGGAGCTGACGGCTTTGGCCTGAACTGGCGTTCGCGATTCGGGCGACGCCATTTCTTTTAAGCTGCATTGAAAGCGAAGCGACGCGGTGAATGTCCGAGGGCTTCCATTTGCGTCGCGGCGCGTTTTGACGCGCCTATCGGGCGGCGCAATCACTTGGGCGATACGAGAGTTCGATAGTAATTACCTATCGCATGTTAGGAATTATACGATAAACCATTGCGGCTTTACGCCAAATCGTGCTTTTTTACTGCTTGCATGACAGTTCGTTCTGCGTATCATCGCAAGTCGATAAACGGCGTCGATAAAGACGCTGATACGGGAGGGAATGACCATGCGAAAGAGTTGGAGCAATTGGTTCGCGCTGGCCGGCGCGGCAAGCTTGGCGGCGCTCTCGATGGCCGCCTATGCGACCGAGGAAATCAAAGGCGGCGCCGCGGCCAAGGCGGGCGCGATGGCGCCGGCGCCGACCAACGTGACGCAAGATCTCCTGAACAAGGCTGCGAGCGACGGCGCGAACTTCCTGCAAACCAACGGCAATTACGCGCAGACGCGCTTCCATCCCGCGCGGCAGATCAACACGGGCAATGTGCGCGGTCTGCATACGGCGTGGATTTTCCAGACGGATATCTTGGATACGCTCGAGACCTCTCCGATCGTCGTCAATGGCGTGATGTACGTGACGACGGCCTTCGATCACGTATACGCGCTCAACGCCAAGACCGGTGAGCAGATCTGGGAATACAAGCATAAGATGGGGCCGATCACGACCTATTGCTGCGGTCCCAACAATCGCGGCGTCGCCGTATATGGCGACAAGGTTTACCTGGCGACCCTGGACGCGAATCTGGTCGCGCTCGACGCGAAAACCGGCGCGATGAAATGGTCGAAGTTGGTGGCCGACCCGGAGAAGGGCTATTCCGAGACGATGGCGCCGACGGCGGTAAAGGGCATGATCCTGCTCGGAACCAATGGCGGCGAATACGGCATCCGCGGCTTCGTCAAAGCATTCGACGCCGAGACCGGCGATCTCAAGTGGACCTTCGACACAATTCCGGAAGATTCGAAGGGCGTCTGGGCGACCAAGGACGCGACCGGGCGCGATATGCATCGCGACATCGCGGCGGAGAAGGGCGCCTACGCCAAGAATGGCGACCCCTACAAGACTTTAGGCGGCGGCGTCTGGCAGAATCCGGCTGTCGATCTGGCGAACAATCGCATCTATTTCGTGGTCGGCAATCCCTCGCCCGACCTCGACGGAGCGATCCGACCGGGCGACAACCTCTACACGGACTCGATGGTCTCGCTGGATCTGAACACCGGCAAGTACGTCTGCCACTTCCAGTACATCGCGCATGACGTTTGGGATCTGGACGCGGTCTCGCCGACGGTGCTGACCAAGGCCGCTGGCAAAGACGGCAAGATGACCGACGTGGTGCTGCACGCTGGAAAGACCGGACATATCTATGTTCATGACGCGAAGGATTGCAGCCTCATTCGCTTCTCCGAGGCGATGATCCCGCAGGAAAATATGTGGACGCTGCCCACAAAGGACGGCGCGCGCATGTTGCCGGGCGCGAATGGCGGCGTCGAATGGTCGCCGATCGCCACCAACCCGTCTATGGGCCTGGCCTTCGCGCTGAACCTGCATCAGCCGATGACCTATCATGTCGACTCCTCTCCCTATCCCGACGGCAAGCTCTGGCTAGGCGGCGCTTTCAAGGTCATTCCGACCGAGGAGCAATGGGGCCAGTTCGTCGCGGTCGACTACAACACCGGCAAGATCCGCTGGAAAGTGAAGACGCCGGAGCCGATGATCGGCGGGGCCTTGGCGACCGCGGGCGGGCTCGTGTTCGCCGGCGAGGCGAACGGCCAGTTCAAGGCCTATGACGCGCGCGACGGCGCGATCCTGTGGAGCTTCAGCGCCGGCGCCGGCGTCAACGCTCCGCCCTCGACATACATGGTCGACGGCAAGCAATTCGTCGTGGTCGGCGCGGGCGGCAACACGCAGATCGACGCCAAGCGCGGCAATTCGATCATCGCGTTCTCGCTCAACTGAACGGCAGACGCGGATTAGATTCGTCTCGGGGTCGGCCAAGGCCGGCCCCTCTTTTTTCCGCTGGACGCCGACGCGTCGCCGTCGAGAGTTATCAATGAATCATCGGATTGCGATTTGGGTCATCTTCAGCTTCGGTCTCATTATCGCGTCGGCGCGCGCGGAAACTATCGAAGAGAAGGCGGCCGTCTGCACCGCTTGCCATGGCGAAAAGGGCGTTCCGGTCGATAAGTCGATTCCAAACATTTTCGGCCAGAACGAAGGCTACATCTACATCGAACTGCGTGACATGAAGAAGGGCGCGCGCAAGAACGATCTGATGGCGCCAGTAGTGGAGAATCTGTCGAAGGAGGACATGTTCGCGCTCGCCGCCTATTTCTCCGCCAAGCCGTGGACCGATCTTCAACAGCCGCGCGCCGGCGCCGCCGACGTCAGGCATTTCGAATCGATGGCGACATCGGCCGGCTGCGTCGGCTGTCATCAGGCCGGCTATATCGGCGCCGGCACGCAGCCGCATATCGCCAGCCTCGGATACGATTATCTCGTAAAGACCATGCTCGATTTTCGCAGTGGCGCGCGCGCCAACAATTCCTGGATGAAGGATCTTCTCAACACCTACAGCGAGGACGACATCAAACAGATGGCGCGCGTCCTCGCAGGGATGTAAGCGCTATGTGGCGCGCGCTGGCTCTCGTTCTTCTCGGCTTTATCGGCGGCGCGCGCGCGCAGGAGGCGGGTGCGCCGAGCGGTCTGGTGTGCACGCAGTTCGCCGACGAGATGACGCGCGCGCTCGCCCTGGCGCCGGACTCTTTGCAAGTCAACAATCTGTTGTTTGACGCGGCGCGCAAGGGCTGCGTCGACGCGTTGCCCGAGTTGTTCAAGTTCGGCGCCTCGAGGCTCGCGCGCGATCGCATGGGCAACACCGCGTTCATGCTCGCGACCCGCGCCGGGCGACTGCCGATGGTCAAGGCGCTCGCCGCCTCGGCCACGCCCGAGGAGGCGGCCGAACTCGATCGCCCGAACGTGACCGGCTCGACGCCGTTGATCGCCGCCGCGCTCGCCAATCGCGCGAATGTCGCGAAATGGCTGATCGACGCCGGCGCGAAGGTCGACGCAGTCAATCAGCAGGGCGAATCCGCGCTCAGCGCCGCAGCCTTCACCGGCAATGTCGATCTCGCGCTGCTGCTGTTGGAGCGCGGGGCGAAACCCGACACGATCGATTCCACCGGCAAGGGCGTCATTGTCTATGCCGCGGCGCGCGGCGTGAGTGAGTTGGTCGGGAAACTCATCGAAGCGGGCGTCGATCCCAACGCGCGCTATCGCGCGGACCTCACCGCGCTGATGTGGGCGTCCGGCCACGCCGATAATGTCGCGACGCCGGCGGGCGTCGAGACCGTGAAGCTGTTGCTGGCGCGCGGCGCCAAGGTCGATTTCGTCGACGATCGCGGCCGTGACGCGCTGATGATCGCCGCCAGCCTCGGCCGCGTGGAAATCGTGCGGGTTCTCCTGGCGGCCGGCGCCGATCCCACTCGTCGCGACAAGGCCGGCAAGAGCGCCGCCGATCTCGCTTCTTCCGAAGAAGTCAAAAGCGCGATCCGAGCGCCTTGATCTCCGGGCGCTTCGATAGGCCGTCCGTACTATGGACAGAGCGCGGCGCGCGTGTTCTGCAAGCGATGAGACGCGGGCGGGGTCGCCGCGGCGCCGAGGAGCAAAATTCGACAGGGAGGGACGGCGCTATGCGCACCATTCGCTGGAAGGGCCTGGTATGATCGTCTCCATCCTCGGATCGGGCGCCGGCGGCGGTTTTCCGCAATGGAATTGCAATTGCGCCAATTGCCGCGCCGTGCGTGCGGGCAAGCCGGGCTTTTCGCCGCGCACGCAATCCTCACTCGCGGTAAGCTCGGACGGAGCGAACTGGTTGCTGCTCAACGCCTCGCCTGATCTGCGCCAGCAGATTCAGGCTAATCCTCGCCTCGCGCCCGGCGCCGGTGCGCCCGCGCGGTCAAGTCCCATCAAGGCGGTCGCGCTCACCAATGGCGACGTCGATCATATCGCCGGCTTGCTGACGCTGCGCGAGCGCCAGGCGTTTCGCATCTATGCCTCGGACCGCGTGCTCGAAATCCTCGCGACGAACAAGGTCTTTGACATTCTCGCGCCCGATCTCGTCGAGCGCGTCGCGTTGCCGCTCGGGCGCGCGGTCGAGATCGAAGGCGGCGGCGCCGCTCTCGGCCTCAGGCTGGAGGCGTTCGCGGCGCCAGGCAAGATTGCGCTTTATCTTGAGGACGCCAGTTCCGAAAACCTCGGCACGCGAGAAGGCGACACGCTCGGTTTCAAGATCACGGACAAAACGAGCGGCAAGTCATTCTACTACCTTCCGGGCTGCGCGGCGGTGGACGCGCCCCTGGCGGAGCGCCTGCGCGGCGCCGACCTTGTCATTTTCGACGGCACGCTTTGGAGCGAGCACGAGATGCTGGAGCAGGGGTTGATGCCCAAGACCGGCTCACGCATGGGCCACATGAACATGAGCGGGTCGCAGGGTTCGATCGCCGCGCTCGCCGCGCTCGATATCAGGCGAAAGGTGTTTGTCCACATCAACAACTCCAACCCCGCGCTCGACGCCAATTCGGCCGAGCGCGCAACTGCGAATGCGGCGGGTTGGGTCATCGGCGAAGACGGAATGGGGATCGAGCTATGACTGAGATGGCGAAAAGCGCGTCCGGCGTCCTGTGGACGCCGGCGGAATTCGAGGCGGCGATCCGCGCGGTCGGCGCGGAACGCTATCACGACAAGCACCCGTTCCATAAGTTGCTGCACGGGGGCAAACTGAACAAAGGTCAGGTGCAGGCCTGGGCGCTCAATCGCTATTGCTATCAGGAAGCGGTGCCGCGCAAGGACGCGGCCTTCATGAGTCGCGTCCACGATCGCGAACTCCGGCGCGAGTGGATCCATCGTATCCATGATCATGACGGCCTTGGCGAGGAGGCGGGCGGCATCGAGCGCTGGCTTGTGCTGACCGATGGTCTCGGTTTGCCGCGCGACTATGTGATCTCGCGCCGCGGCGCGCTACCCGGCACGAAATTCGCGGTCGAGGCCTATGTGCGCTTCGTCGTCGAACAGCCGTTGGTCGTTGCGGTGGCGTCGTCGCTGACGGAACTGTTCGCGCCGGCTATCCATCGCGAGCGCATCGCCGGCATGTTGGAGAACTACGAATTCATCGACGACCGCGTGATGGCCTATTTCAAGCGGCGCCTCACGCAGGCGCCGCGCGACGCCGATTTCGCGCTCGATTATATTAAGCGCAACGCGGCGAACCGCGCCGAGCAGGAGCAATGCGTCGCCGCGGTCGAGTTCAAATGTGACGTGTTGTGGGCGCAGCTTGACGCCCTCAATCACGCCTATGTCACGCCCGGCGTAATTCCGCCCGGCGCCTTCCGACCGGGACAAGACGATGAGTGAGGGTTGGCGCGTCGAACGCTTCGTCATCGGCGGCGCGTCGCGGCCGACGTTCGCCCGCTATGCGCGCCTGCAACGTGACGCCGTGCGCGCGCGCCCGATCATCGTCGCGCCCGAGCGCGTCTATGAGGTGGATGCTATCGGCGCGGCGGTGCTCGGGCTTTGCGACGGCCGGCGCAGCGTCGACGAGATCGCACAGGAGCTGGCGGCGAGCTATTCGGCGCCTGTTGAAGTCATCAAACGCGACGTCGTCAATCTCTTGCAGGGCCTCTCCGACAAGCGCCTTCTCAGCGACGGCCCCGACGGCTTCGCGCGGCCGCCGGCTTCGAAGTTCGCCGCCTCGCTCGCACCCTTCGCCGGCGGGCCGGCAGGGCTGCTCGCAGAGCTGACGCATCGCTGCCCGCTGCAATGTCCGTATTGCTCGAACCCGCTCGAAATGGAGCGCGTCAATTCCGAACTCGCCGCGCACGAATGGGGCGACGTATTCCGTCAAGCGGCGGCGGCGGGCGTGTTGCAACTGCACCTGTCGGGCGGCGAGCCGACGGTCCGGCGCGATCTCGAAGATATTCTCGCCCACGCGGTCGAAGCGGGGCTTTACACCAATCTCGTCACCGCCGCCGTGCTGCTGACGCAAGAGCGGCTGGCTCGGCTCGCCGAGATCGGTCTCGACCATGTCCAGGTATCGATCCAGGACATCGTTCCCGAGAACGCGGACCGCATTTCGCAATACAAGGGCGGCGTCGCCCGCAAGCGCGACGTCGCGCGCTGGACGCGCGAACTCGGGCTCGGCCTCACCATCAACGCGCCGATGCATCGCCAGAACCTCGATCATCTGCCTGAAATCATCGATTTCGCCGTCGAGGTCGGCGCGCAGCGCATCGAGGTCGCGCATATCCAGTATTACGCCTGGGCGGAAAAGAATCGCGCTGCGCTCATCCCGACCCGCGAAAAGTTCCTCGAGACTGTCGAGATCGTCGACAAGGCGAAAGCGCGCCTCCTTGGCGTGCTCAATTTCGATTTCGTCATCCACGATCATTATGCGACGCTGCCCAAGGCCTGCATGGGCGGCTGGGCGAAGTCGATCGTCGCGATCACCCCATCGGGGCGGGTGCTGCCCTGCCATGCCTCGCCGACGCTTCCGGGGCTTGAATTCGACAACGTGCGCGAGCGTAAACTCGCCGACATCTGGCGACATGGCCAGGCGTTCGAGGCCTTCCGCGGCACGAACTGGATGAAAGAGCCGTGCCGAAGTTGCGACCGGCGCGAGATCGACTTCGGCGGTTGTCGGTGCCAGGCCTTCGCCGTGACGGGCGATGCGGCAGCCGCCGACCCAGCTTGCCACAAATCGCCCGCCCACGCTGTCTTCGCCGGCCTGGCGGAGGCCGAATCGCGCGTGGACCCGCCGCCGTTCGTCTATCGGCGCATGCGCGCCGAAGCGGCGGCTTCGAGCGTCTGACTTAGCGGGCGCGCCTGCCGGCGTGACATGCCAGGGTCGGTCGCGGCGCGACGAAATCGCTTCCGGGCTTATTGCGCGTTTCGGTCTCGCGGGAAGCGTGGTAAGGGCGCGCCTGAACCTCCTTTCCGCTCTCGAGACCTTCCGGCATGACCACTGACCTCGCGCCCATCGGCCGCGCCCTCATTTCCGTTTCCGACAAGACCGGCCTCCTCGATCTCGCTCGCGCCCTGCATGGGCGCGGGGTCGAACTTGTTTCGACCGGAGGAACTTCGGCCGCTATCGCCCAGGCCGGCCTGCCGGTGATCGACGTCGCGACGATGACGGGCTTTCCCGAGATGATGGACGGGCGGTTGAAGACCTTGCATCCGCGCGTGCATGGCGGCCTGCTCGGCGTTCGCAACGATCCCGCCCATCAGGCGGCGATGATCGCCAACGGCATCCAGCCGATCGACTTGCTGATCGTCAATCTCTATCCGTTCGAGGAGGCGCTGAAGCGCGGCGCCGCGTTCGATCACATGATCGAAAATATCGACATCGGCGGCCCGGCCATGATCCGCGCGGCGGCGAAGAACCACGCCGATGTCGTCGTCATCGTCGACGTCGCCGACTATGCCGCGCTTATCGACGAACTGAACGCGCACGACGGCTCGACGCGCCTCGCCTTCCGCCGCGCGATGGCGCAGAAGGCCTATGCGCGAACCTCCGCCTACGATTCGGCGATCTCCAACTGGCTCGCGCGTGAAATTGGCGAGAGCGCGCCGACCTGGCGCACCTTCGGCGGCAAGCTCGCCAGCAAGATGCGCTACGGCGAAAACCCGCATCAATCGGCCGCGTTCTATGTCGGGCCGGAGAGCCGCCCCGGCGTCGCGACGGCGCGCCAGCTTCAGGGCAAGGAGCTTTCCTACAACAACGTCAACGACACCGACGCGGCCTACGAGCTCGTCGCTGAATTCAATCCCGCGCGAAGCGCCGCGGTCGTGATCGTCAAACACGCCAACCCGTGCGGCGTCGCGGTTGGCGCGACGGCGTTGGAAGCTTATGAGAAGGCGCTCGCCTGCGATCCCGTCTCGGCCTTCGGCGGCATCGTCGCGCTCAACCGCAAGCTCGACGTCGAGGCGGCGAAAAAGATCGTCGAGATATTCACCGAGGTCATCATCGCGCCTGAAGCCGACGACGAAGCGGTCGCGATCGTCGCGGCGAAGAAGAACCTGCGCCTGCTGGTCGCGGGCGCGCTGCCCGATCCGCGCGCACCGACCTTGACCGTGCGCTCGGTCGCCGGCGGATTGCTGGTTCAGGACCGCGACAACGGCGTGCTTGATCCCGGCGCGCTGAAAGTCGTGACGAAACGCGCGCCGACGCCGGCCGAACTGGCCGATCTCGAATTCGCCTGGCGCGTCTGCAAGCACGTCAAGTCGAACGCGATTGTCTATGTCAACGGCGGCAAGACAGTCGGAATCGGCGCGGGTCAGATGAGCCGCGTCGATTCCTCGCGCGTCGCCGTGCAGAAGGCGAAAGACGCGGCTGGCGCGGGCGAGCCGTTAACGAAAGGCTCTGTCGTCGCCAGCGACGCGTTCTTTCCGTTCGCCGACGGATTGCTGGCGGCGATCGAGGCGGGCGCGACCGCGGTGATCCAACCCGGCGGGTCGATGCGTGACGCCGAAGTGATCGCCGCCGCCGATAAGGCGGGCGTCGCGATGGTGTTCTCGGGAATGCGCCACTTCCGGCACTGACGCCGGGCCGCTGCGCGGGCCGAGGATCTCGGCGACCGCGCAGCGATATCAACGGAATTGGTGCGTTTACGAGGCTTAGCCGTCCGCCTCGCCAACAGGCTTGCTAATGTCAGATAACTCTGTATCATAGAGTTATCTGAAAGAGGCAAATCCGTGTCCACTGGCAATCTGCTGCTTGCGCCGTTCGCCCTCGTCGGTCTCGTCGCCCTGGTCCTTGGCGCGATGCTGGCGAACCCGCTCCACCGTCCGCCGCCGCTGGCCTCCATCCAACAAGGCGCCATGGCGATCGATCAATCCGGCAAGCCCGACCTCAGCCGCTTTCAGGCGCGCGACGGAACCTGGCTCGCCTATCGCCTTTATCCGGCCGAGGGCGCGGGCGACCGGTTGGCGATAATCGCACACGGTTCGTCCGGGTCTTCCGACGAAATGAACGTCGTCGCGCGCGAACTCGCCAGGAACGGAGTGACGGCGGTGGCGATCGACGCGCGCGGCCACGGCGCCTCAGGCGCGCGCGGAGACATCGGTTATGTCGGCCAGCTCGGCGACGACCTCGCCGATCTCGTCGGCGAATTGCGTAAGACCCACCCTTCGGAAAAGTTCGAATTGATCGGCCATTCCGCCGGCGCCGGTTTCGTCGCGCGCATCGCCAACACGCCCGTCGGCGAAAAATTCGACCGCTTCATTCTGCTCTCGCCGTTCCTTGGCGTGCGCGCCCCCACCAATCGTCCCGAAGAGGGCGCCGGCCGATGGGCCTCCGTCAATGTGTCGCGCATTATCGCGATCGGGCTCTTGCGCCGCGCCGGATTGGATTGGGGTCAGTCCTTGCCCGTGATCGCCTTCGCCAACGCGCCCGAGGCGGCCATGTTCGTGACTTCCGAATACAGTTATCGCCTGCTCGCGGATTACGGCCCGCAATGGGAATGGCGCGCGCCGTTCGAGGCGCGGGGCGCGCAGATGGTCGTGATCGCGGGAGAGAACGACGAGCTGATGGACGCGCCCGCTTACAAGCCCAATCTCGAACCGCTCGGCGTCAAGGTGACGCTGGTTCCCGGCGTCGATCACATGGGCGTCGTCTATCGCCCCCAAGCGCTCGCGGCGATTGTCGGCGCTGCGAAATAGCCGTCTCCTTGTCCCGCCTCTTCGGGCGCCTAAAGCGGAACGCCAACCGCAAGAGAGTTTGAAATGTCCATCAGTCCCAATGAAGCCGAAGCCATGCTCGCCGATGTCGACGGAGTAGTCGCCAGGGTGAAGCAGTCGCGTATCTACCAAATCTCGAGCGGCGTCATCATGCTATGGGGGGCGCTGGTCGTCGTCGGCGATCTGCTCGCGCTGGTCGCGGGGAGGTGGACCGGAGTTTCCTGGATCGTCGTCGACGCCGTCGGCCTCGCCTCGACACTGTGGATGCTGACGCGGGCGCCTCAACGCCTCGCCGTCCCCCGGCGTTATGTCGAGGTTGTCGTTCTGTTTATTGCGTTTGGATTCATCTGGTCGATGGCGATCGGCGGAATGCGACCGCGTGAACTCGATGCGTTCTGGCCGACGCTTTTCTTGTTCGGCTACGCGTTGGCGGGTCTCTGGTTCGGGCGCCTGTTCACGTTCATCGGCTGCGGCCTGACGATCCTGATTGTCGCGGGATACTACTGGGCGGGGGCCAATTACAATCTCTATCTGGCTCTGGTGAACGGCGGCGGTCTGACACTGTGCGGCTATGCGATGCGGCGGGCCTGAGATGGAGACTCCCGACGACGTCATTCATCAACCCGTGCGCCTGCGCGTGATGGCCGCTTTGAGCGCGCTGCCGCCTGACGACGAAGGCATCGAGTTTTCGCGTCTGAAGGGCCTCACCGGCGCCACCGACGGAAATCTCGGCGCTCATCTCGATCATCTCGCGCGCGCTGGTTACGTCGAGGCGACCAAGGCTTTCGTCGCGCGGCGTCCGCGTACGACCGTCAAGGCGACTTCGGCGGGGCGCGCGGCCTTCGCTCGGCACGTGGCGTTCTTGAAGTCGATTATCGCGGGAAGTTGAAGGCGCTCCCGCTCCTTGCCCCTCCTGGCAAGGACGGCGCGGGAATCGGTGGGGCGCGATTGACGGCGCGCTCCGCCACAGCGATGAAAGGCGGCATGATCCGCGGCTTCCTCCTCCTCCTTCTCTGCCAACTCGTCGGCGAGGCGCTGGCGCGCGGCCTCGGGCTGCCGGCGCCCGGCCCAGTGATCGGCCTCGCGTTGCTCACCATCGGTTTGATGGGGCGCAACACCTGGAGGCCGATGCGCGACGAGGAGGTCGCCAATAGCGACGTTGGCCGCGCGGCATTGGGGCTGCTGGCGGCGCTGTCGCTGATGTTCGTGCCGGCGGGAGTGGGCGTCGTCCAATATGCGGGCCTGCTCGGCGAACACGCGCTCGCGCTTTCGCTCGCGCTTATCGTCTCGACGGCGTTGACGTTGCTGGCGACGGTCGGCGCGTTCCTCTTGGTCAAGCGTTGGATCGGCGGCGAGGCGGCATGAACAGCTTCCGCCTGTGGGTCTATCTGCAAACGACGCCGCTGTTCTGGCTGACGGCGACGCTTGGCGCGTTCCTGATCGCCGACGCGCTCGCGCAAGTCGCGCGCCGCCATCCCATCGTCAATCCCGTGCTGATCTCGATCGCGCTGGTCGCGGCGCTGCTGAAATTCTCCGGGACCGACTACGAGACCTATTTCAAGGGCGCGCAATTCGTGCATTTCCTGCTCGGGCCGGCGACGGTCGCGCTCGCCGTGCCGCTCTATCGCAACCTTGGGCTGGTGCGCGAAAACCTGCTGCCGATGGTGGCGGCGCTGCTGGTCGGCGCGGTCGTCGCGATGGTGTCGGCGGTCGCGGTCGCC
The DNA here is from genome assembly GCA_037446355.1 of Beijerinckiaceae bacterium. Classification (GTDB taxonomy): domain Bacteria; phylum Pseudomonadota; class Alphaproteobacteria; order Rhizobiales; family Beijerinckiaceae; genus Roseiarcus. The sequence goes on from JBBIIT010000006.1 coordinate 45,810, forward strand.
GCCGCGCTTGGCGCGCCGCGCGTGGTGCTGATTTCGCTGGCGCCCAAATCCGTCACCGCCGGCGTCGCGATGGCGGTCTCGGAGAGTCTGGGCGGCCTGCCGCCGTTGACCGCGACGCTCGTCATCGCCACCGGCGTCATCGGCGCGATCATCGTCACGCCGATGATGAACGCGCTTCGAATTCGCGATTACGCCGCGCGCGGTTTCGCGGCCGGGCTCGCCTCGCACGGCATCGGCACCGCCAGGGCGTTCACGGTCGACCCCGTCGCCGGAGTGTTCGCGGGGATCGCGATGGGGCTGAATGCGGTGGTGACGCCCGTGCTGGCGCCGATCGTCCTGGCCTGGCTGACCTGAGCGCCAAAATTTTGCATCGCGCCGCCTCGGGAAAGCAAGCCGAATCCTGCTAGAACGCGCGCGGAGGCGCCGAACATGTCCGAAACGTTCCTGAGCCATCTGCGATCCACTCTGGCCACGATCGAGGCCGACGGGCTGACCAAGCGCGAGCGGCTGATCGAGGGGCCGCAGGGCGGGCGCATCCGCGTCGGCGAGCGCGAGATGGTCAATCTCTGCGCCAACAACTATCTCGGCCTAGCCAATCATCCCGAAGTCGTCGCCGCCGCGCGCGGCGCGCTTGACACGCACGGTTTCGGCATGGCTTCGGTGCGCTTCATCTGCGGCGCGCAGACGCTGCACCGCGAGCTTGAACTCGCCATCGCCCATCACCTCGGCAAAGACGACGCGATCCTGTTCGCGGCCTGTTTCGACGCCAACGGCGGCGTATTCGAGCCACTGCTCGACGAGGCCGACGCGATCGTCTCGGACTCTCTCAATCACGCCTCGATCATCGATGGCGTGCGCCTGGCCAAGGCGAAACGCTATCGCTTCGCCAATGGCGATTTGGATGAACTGGAGACGCGGCTGAAAGAGGCCAACGCCGCCGGCGCGCGCTTCAAGTTGATCGCGACCGACGGCGTTTTTTCGATGGACGGATATGTCGCCAAGCTCCCGGAGATTTGCGATCTCGCCGAACGCTATGGCGCGATGGTTCTGGTCGACGATTGCCATGCGACCGGCCATCTCGGCGCCAAGGGCAGGGGTACGCCCGATCTCACCGGCGCGGGCGCGCGTGTCGATATCGTCACCGGCACGTTCGGCAAGACCTTGGGCGGCGCGATGGGCGGCTTCGTCGCAGCGGCGCAGCCGGTCGTCGATCTCCTGCGCCAGCGCGCGCGGCCCTATCTCTTCTCCAACAGTCTGGCGCCGCCCATCGTCGCGGGCTCGCACAAGGCGCTCGAGGTCGCGATAGGCGCCGACGATCTACGCGAGCGGCTCATTTCGCACACACGCCGCTTTCGCGACGGGCTCATGCGGGCGGGCTTCGAAGTCTTGCCGGGGCGCACGCCGATCTTGCCTGTAATGCTCGGCGAGGCGCGCAAAGCGCAGGAGATGGCGGCGGCGCTCGACGCGCGCGGCGCCTATGTAGCCGGGTTCTTCTTTCCCGTGGTGCCGAAGGGGCGCGCGCGCATCCGCACCCAGATGTCGGCGGCGCTAAGCGAGCGCGACGTCGATTTCGCGATCGGCGCGTTCGAGGACGCCGGGCGCTCGTTGGGCTTGATTTGAGGAGATCGCGATGAAGGCGTTGGTCAAGGCGAAGCCGGAGCCCGGCCTCTGGTTGATGGATCAACCGGTCCCGAAGATCGGGCCGGACGATGTGCTGGTGAGGGTGCATAAGACCGGCATCTGCGGCACCGACATCCATATATACAATTGGGATGAATGGGCGAAGCGCACGATTCCCGTGCCGCTGGTCGTCGGCCATGAATATTCCGGCGAAATCGCCGAACTCGGCGCCAATGTGCGCGGCCTCAAGCTCGGCCAGCGCGTCTCCGGCGAAGGCCATGTGATCGGGATGCACAGCCGCGCCGCGCGCGGCGGCCGGTTTCACATGGACCCGGAAACGAAAGGCATCGGCGTCAACATTCCCGGCGCCTTCGCCGAATATCTCGCTATTCCCGCCTTCAACATCGTGCCGCTGCCCGACGACATCGACGACGAACTCGGCGCCATCCTCGATCCGCTCGGCAATGCGGTCCATACCGCGCTCGCCTTCGATCTCGTCGGCGAGGATGTGCTAATAACGGGCGCGGGTCCGATCGGCGTGATGGCGGGCGCGGTCGCTCGCCACGTCGGCGCGCGCCACGTTGTCATCACCGACATCAACCCGCTCCGGCTCGAACTCGCCGCCGCCGTCGCCGACGTCACCCCCGTCGACACTTCCAAGGAGGATATTGGCGACGTCATGCACCGGCTGGGCATGAAGGAAGGCTTCGACATCGGGCTGGAAATGTCCGGCGCGCCGTCGGCGTTCGATTCGATGCTCGATCATATGGTGATGGGCGGCCATATCGCGATGCTCGGCATTCCCGCCGCGCCGGCGCCGGTCGACTGGACCAAGATCGTTTTCAAGTTGCTGACCATCAAGGGCATCTATGGCCGCGAGATGTTCGAGACCTGGCACAAGATGATCGCGATGATGCAGAGCGGTCTGGACGTGCGCAAGGTCATCACGCATCGGTTGGACGTTAAGGACTTCCAGCAGGGTTTCGAGATCATGCGCTCGGGGCGTTCGGGCAAGATCGTGCTCGACTGGAGCGCGCCCTAGGCTCGTGCGATCAGACGCCGGGCGCGGCAATTTCGATCCCGGCGATAGCGTTCGCAAAGTCACGCGCTTCGAACGGTTCGAGATCGTCTACGCCCTCGCCGACGCCGATGAAATGCACCGGCAACTTGAATTTGTCGGCGATGGCGACGAGAATGCCGCCGCGCGCGGTGCCGTCGAGCTTGGTCATCACGAGCCCTGTGACGCCCGCAATTCGGCCGAAGATTTCGACTTGGCTCAAGGCGTTCTGACCAACGGTGGCGTCGAGCACCAGCAGCGTCGCGTGCGGCGCCTCAGGATCGACCTTCTTCATCACCCGGATGACCTTCTCGAGTTCGTTCATCAGCTCGGCGCGGTTCTGCAACCGGCCGGCGGTGTCCATAAGCAACACTTCGACGCCCGCGGCGCGCGCGCGCGTCAGCGCGTCGAAGGCGAGGCCGGCGGCGTCGCCGCCCTGATCGCGCGCGACGATTTCCGCGTTCGCCCTGTCGGCCCAGATGCGCAATTGCTCGATCGCGGCGGCGCGGAACGTGTCGCCCGCCGCGAGCATCACCTTGCGCCCCTCGCCCGAGAACTTGGCGGCGAGCTTGCCGATGGTCGTCGTCTTGCCCGAGCCATTGACGCCGATGACCAGGATCACGAACGGCTTCTTGGCCGGGTCGAGGGCCAGCGGGCGCGCAACGGGCGACAGTGTGCGCTCGACTTCGTCGGCGAGCAGGCGCTTGACCTCCTCCGGGTCGACGCCTTTGTCGTAGCGCCCCTTGCCGACTGCCTCGCGGATGCGCGTCGCGGCGCCGACGCCAAGATCGGCTTGGATCAAGATGTCCTCGAGATCGTCGAGCGAGGCGGCGTCGAGCTTGCGCTTGGTGAAGATGTCGACGATGCCGCGCCCGATCGCACCCGAGGAGCGCGACAGGCCCGAGGTCAGACGCGAAAGCCAGTTCCGCTTGGGCGCGGGCGGCGCGGTTTCTAGGGCGGGCGAGCGCGGGTCCGAATTGGCGCCGCCGCGGCCGAACCAGCGGCCAAGGACGCCCGCTTTCGGTTCATCGTCCCGCTTATCGCTCACCCCAAGACCTCTCGCCCTTGCCATGCCCGTGTCGGGCCGCCTAGCTATCACCCCATGACGCCCGAAGAAACAAGAGCGCGGCTGCTCTACCGCGACGGCCTGATGCTGATCCTCGACAAGCCCGCGGGCATCGCGGTCCACAAGGGGCCGAAAGGCGGGGCGAGCCTCGAGGACGATTTCGAGGCTTTGCGATTCGGACTGCCGCGCAATCCCGCGCTCGCCCACCGGCTCGACCGCGAAACGGCAGGCTGCCTCGTGCTTGGGCGCCATCACAAGGCGCTGGAAAAGCTCGGACTGATGTTCAAGCAGGGCAAGATCGCCAAGGCCTATTGGGCGGTCGTGGCCGGCGGTCCCGAGGCGGACCAAGGCTTCATCGACAAGCCGCTGGGGCGGCTCGATGCGACGCGCGGCTGGTGGATGAAGGTCGACCCCTCGGGTCAGCCCGCCCAGACGCGCTGGCGCGCGCTCGGGCGCGGAACCTGGAACGGTCAGTCGATCGCCTGGCTCGAAATGTCGCCGCTGACGGGGCGCACGCACCAGCTGCGGGTCCACGCGCAATCCGAGGGCTGGCCGATCCTCGGCGATCCCATCTATGGCGCGCGCGCCGATCTGCCGCTGCAATTGCTCGCGCGGCGCATTGAAGTGCCGATCTCGAAATCGAAGCCGCCGGTGATCGTCGAGGCGCCTGCGCCCGAGCACATGCGCGCGGCGCTCGCGGCCTGCGGTTTCGCGGGCGAGCCGGAGCGGGCCGGCCCCGCCGGGGTGGCGCCCGCCTCATAGCGACTTCAGATATTCCAGCAGCGCCGCCCGTTGTTTCTCGGTGAGCTTGGAGGCGCCGTAGTCGTGGCCGGCGTTCGAATTGCCGTTGACGCGGGTATCGACCTCGACATCGTTCGCGCC
>JBBIIT010000006.1:50534-98002 GCA_037446355.1 Beijerinckiaceae bacterium
GGCTGGGTGTGGATCGGCGTCGACTTATCCTCGGCGCCGATCACGGCGTGGCAATCCGCGCACAGCGATCCATACAGAGCTTGGCCTTCGGCGACCTTGGCCGGGTCGAGCGGCGGAAACTCGCTCGGCCATCTCGGCGATTGGAGACGCGCGAGCATCGGCTCGACGCCCGTCAGGGTTTTGTCGTTGGCGCTCGACTTGAAGCCGGCCAAGCCCGGCTTCGCGACCGGCTCGATGTCGCCGAAGACGCCAATCACCTCGCCGAGATTTCGCGAGATCGCGCCGATGTCGAAAGCGCCGAAAACCGTTATCGGCAATTCCTTCACCGAGGCGTTCCACTGGGTATAGTCTTCCTGCGGCACGTTCCACAGCGCGGGATAACGCACCGGCGCGTTGGCTGGATTGCCCGCGGTCGGCGACAGGTTCGAAACCGCCTCGACCTTATTGAAGATATGGCCGAACGCGTCGAGCCTGCCGTAGCCGTAGCGCGGCGCGCTCGCGCAGCGCCACCCGGCCAGGGACTCGCAATTCATCCGCTCGAGACGCATTTGCCAGGCAAGCCATTGCCCGAGCGCCTGTTTGAGTAAGGCGCGATTTTCCGTCGTATCGTCGCTCGGGCCGAGGACCGCCGAGGCGAAAGCCTGGAATCGCGCCGGCTGATCGAGCGTCGCCTGCAGCGCGGTCTCCAGTGCCTCGAGGAAGCTCTGGAAATCGACGCGCGCCGGCCCGCCCTCGACGCGGATTCGCGCGCCGTTGTACGTCATTTCCGTCGTGTGACAGGCCGAGCAGGCGAAGCCGACCCACGGTTCGGACGAATTCTGGGGGTTCTTCCAGCGCAGCCGCGTGATCGGGCGCCGTTCCGGGGCGGCGACGAGTTGCTTGTCGTCGGTCGCGTCGAGCGCGAAACCGACCGGCAATTTGCCCGAGCGCGGAAGATAGCCGAATTCTGCGATGAAGGCCTCGTCGAGGAATGCGCCCGATCCTTCCGGCTGCCGGAGCGCCACGAGCCAGGCCTGCGGCACGAGGCGCGACCCTTGCGTTCCGTCGTACCAGTCCCCGAGATCCTGGGCGCTCCAGCCCTGAACGGTCGGCCCAAACGGGAGCCCGAAGAAGCCGGGCGGCCAGGAGCAGGAGCCGAGCGCGAGCGCCGCTGCGGCGAGGAAGGCGGCGCCGAACAGCGCCCGGGCAATGCTTACCATCGCGTCCCTGCCCTCCGTCGCCGGAACAGACACGAAATGCACAATAGCGGAAGCCCGCGAAAAGACTATAGCAAAGCAATTGCGAGCGATCCCGCCTTATGAAACATTGAGGCGAAAGCTCGTTACGTCCGGAGAGTGTGGCGCGTTTTCGATTCAAGTTTGGGAGGGGCGTCGACATTGATTGTGGAAGGCTTCATGTGGACCGTGGATCGTTATCCGCGTGTTCGCCAAGCAATGTGGCGAAGCTTCTACAGCGCGCTGGCGAGTTTCTCCCGCCGGGCGGCGCACTGGACCTTCATGAACTATGGCTATCTCGACGAGGACGAAAGCCGCCGACCCACTCTCGCGCCCGCCGATCGCGACGAGCGCTATCCGATCTATCTCTATCACCGCGTCGCTTCACAGGTCGATCTGAGCGGTCGCGAAATCCTGGAGGTCGGTAGCGGGCGCGGCGGCGGCGCCTCCTATGTCAAGCGCTACCTCGGCCCGAGGCGTGTCGTCGGCGTCGATATCGCGCATTCGGCCGTCGCGCTTTGTCGGCGCGTCCATCGCGTCGAGGGGCTGGAGTTCCGCCAGGGCGAAGCTCAGGCGCTCCCGGTCGAGGATGCGAGCTTCGACGCAGTGCTGAATGTTGAAAGCTCACATTGCTATCCCTCGATCGATCGTTTCCTCGCCGAGGTCATGCGAGCATTGCGGCCCGGCGGACATTTCCTTTACGCGGACCTGCATCACGAAGCGACCCTGCGCGATTTCGAACGCGCTTGCGCCGCCGCCGGGCTCGAGATCGTCGAGCGGGCCGACATCAGCGCCGGTGTCGCGCGCGCGCTGGAGGAAGACAGCGAGCGGCGGCGTCGCTGGAGCGAGGAAAACGCGCCGGTGTTCGCGCAGGGCGCTGTGCAGGCCTTTGTCGGAGTGCGAGGCACGCGCGTGCCGCGCGCGCTGGCGCGCGGATCGACCCTCTATCTCGCCTATGTTATGCGTAAGCCGACGTCGAATTCGTCCGCGCAGCGCGGCGCCAGTCAATGACTTCCACGGCGCCGCGCATTGCCGAACAGCACAGGGATGGTGGGATGGACGTCGCCGAATGGCTCCGCGATCTGGGACTGGAAAAATATATCGAAACCTTTCGCGAGCAGGAAATCGACTTCGGCGCCCTTGCCCTTCTGACCGAGGCGGACCTTGAAAAGATCGGCGTCGCGCTGGGGCCGCGCAAGCGTTTGACGAAGGCCATCGCGCAGCTGAACGCGGCTTCGGCCGCCGCCGCGCCGGCCGCGGCGGGGGGACGCCGTCAGCTGACGGTGATGTTTTGCGATCTTGTCGACTCCACGGCGCTCGCCGCGCGGCTCGATCCCGAGGACATGGTTGAACTCATCCGTGATTTTCAGCGCGCGGTCACGTCGGCGACGTCGCGGTACGAGGGCCATGTCGCCAAGTGGCTCGGTGATGGCGCGCTCGTCCATTTTGGCTACCCGCGCGCGCATGAGGACGATGCGGAGCGGGCGGTGCGCGCGGGCCTCGAACTCGCGCGCGACATTGGCGCGCTTCGCGCCGATGCCGAGATCAAACTGGAAGTTCGCATCGGCGTCGCCACCGGGCTTGTCGTCGTCGGCGATATCATGGGCGAAGGCGCGTCGCGTGAAGAGGACGTCGTCGGCGAAACTCCGAACCTCGCCGCGCGCCTGCAGACAATCGCCGCGCCGGGCTCGGTCGTGGTCGCGGAGTCGACGCGGCGGCTGCTCGGCGGCGCCTTTGAACTGACCGATCTGGGAGCGCAAGAGATTCGCGGCCTTTCGACGCCCGTGCGAGTCTATGCAGTCGTGCGCGAGCGGCCCGACGTCAACCGATTTGAAGCCGCGCGGTCGGCGACGATGACCGCCGCGGTTGGGCGCGAGCAGGAGATCGCGCTGCTGGTAGAACGTTGGCGCGAGGCGCGCGAAGGCGACGGGCGTGTGGTGCTGATCTCGGGCGAAGCGGGCATAGGCAAATCGCGCGTGCTGGCGGGGCTGCTCGAACGCGTCGACGCCGATCGCTCGCTCGCGATGGGCTTCCAGTGTTCGCAGCATCACTCCAACGAGGCGTTCTATCCTGTCCTCGGACCGATCTGGCGCGCGGCTGGCTTCACTAGCGACGAGCCGGCGGCGCAGCGGCTCGACAAGCTCGAAGCCCTGATCGAGCGCGCGGGGCTCGAGGTCGCGGCGCTCGCGCCGCCGCTGTGCGCGCTGCTCTCGATCCCGATGCAGGGACGCTATCGCTTCGGCGAGATTGCGCCGTCCGAGGTCAAGGAGCGAACGATTTCCGCGCTTATGGCGCTGTTCGAGGGACTGAATCGAGAAGTTCCCGTGCTTGCATATCTTGAGGACGCGCATTGGATCGATCCCTCCTCGCTGGTCTTGTTCGGTCGCTTCATCGAGCGTTTGCGAAATCTTCGCGTACTTTTGGTCGTCACGCATCGGCCGGAATTCCAGGCGCCCTGGCTCGGGCGGCCGAACGTCAGCGCGCTCGCGCTCAGTCGTCTGAGCCGTAGCCACTCGCTCAAAGTGATCGACAGCCTCACCGATGGTCGCGCGCTACCGACGGAAGTTATCGAACAGATCGTCGCCAAGACCGACGGCGTGCCGCTGTTTCTGGAAGAGCTCACGAAAACCGTGATCGAATCCGATCTCCTGCGCGAGGAGCAGGGGCATTGGACGTTGCGCGCCGCGCTGACCCCGCTGGCGATTCCTTCGACGCTCCAGGACTCGCTGATGGCGCGGCTGGATCGTCTGTCGACCGTACGCGAGATCGCGCAGATCGGCGCGGCGATCGGACGGGAGTTTTCGCAAAGCCTGATCGAGGAGGTCGTCCCGACGCCGACGGCCGATCTGACCGCGGCTCTCGATCAACTCGTGGCGGCGGAGTTAATCTATCGCCGTGGCGAACCGCCCGCGGTGACGTTCGTGTTCAAGCACGCGCTCGTGCAGGACACCGCCTACGCCTCGATGCTGCGTGGGCGGCGCCAGAGCATTCACGCCGACATCGCGCGGGCGTTGCGCCATCGATTTGTCGACAGCGTCGAATCGGCGCCGGCGGTGATCGCGCACCATTTCACCGAGGCTGGCCTGCGCGAGGACGCCGCCGAATATTGGTTGAAGGCGACCGAGCAGGCTCTTTCACGCTCGGCTTATGTCGAAGCCAATCGCTATGTCGAAATCGGCCTCGCGCAATTGCCGAGCCTCGCCGACGGACCCAAGCGCCAACCACTGGAGCTTGCACTGCGTCTCGCCCATGCCAACGCGCTGTTGCCGCTGCGCGGTTACGACGCGCCGCAGACTATCGCCGCCTTAACCCAAGCCAAAGGCTTGCTCGACGCCGGGTTCGGCACCGATTTGCAGCGTTTCTCTGTTCTCTACGGCCTCTGCGCGGCGAGCTTTTTCGCCGCGCGCGTCGAGCCCGCGCACGAGCTGGCGAACCAAATCGTCGAATTCGCGGAGAGGCAGGACGATCCGACCTACAAGCTCGTCGGCCATCGCCTGCTCGGCACCACGCTTGCATTTCTCGGACGCAACCGCGAGGCGCTCGACAATTTGGAGAAAGCGGAGCGCTATCGCGACCCGATCCGCTTCCGACCATTGAGCTATCGCTTCGGCAACGATCCGGGCCTCGCGGTGCTCGGCTACAAGCTCTGGGCGCTGATCTTTCTGGGCCGGCTCGACGACGCCGCCAAGGTCGGCGAGCAGATGCGCGCCGAGGCGCATGGCCACAGCCACGCGCCGACCGTGGCGTTCTGCATGTATTTTTCTTCGGTGCTTCCGGCGCTCGCGGCGGGCGATTTCGACTCCTGGGAGCGCCAGTGCGACGAGATCGTCGCCTATAGCGAGGAGAAGAAGGTCGAACAGTTCCGTCTGCTCGGACATTGCTTCATGGCTCTCGCGCAGGTGACGCGCGCGCCGGATCGCGAGAACATCGCGCATGCCGACGCCAGCCTGGCCGCCGCGCATCGTCTGGGCGGCCACATCGGCGATTCCGACTTTCTATCGCGCTTGAGCGAAGCCTCGCTCGCCATTGGCGATCGCGAGCGCGCCGAGCATTTTATGTCGCGATGCCTCACTTTCATTGAGGCTTCGGGCGAGCGTTTTCACCTGGCCAACGTGCGCCGCATCGAAGGGCGCATCGCGCTCGATGTCGGGGACCGCGCCAAGGCGGAATGCGACTTCCTTTCGGCGATCGAGATCGCGCGCGCGCAGGAAATGCGCATTTATGAATTGCGTGCGCTGTCCGACCTCGCGCGCTTACGACGCGGCGAGGCGGGTAGCGCGGAAATGCGCGCACAACTGGAAGAGGCGATCGCGAACATCCAGGGCGGCGAAGCGACGCGTGACGTTCGCGAAGCGCGCGCGCTGATCGCCTCTCTCCCTTGACCGCCCGCGCGCTTTTCCCTATCGGCGGCGCCGTTCCGAGGTTATGGTCGAATCGCCAGCGCGGCCGGTAAGAAGCCGCGCGGAGCGCGGCTCGCCGAGGAGGATCGCGATGACGGGTTCGCAGCGGCTTTCCCTACACGTGCCCGAACCCAGCGTGCGGCCGGGCGGGACGCCCAATTTCAGCCATGTCGACACGCCCGAGGCTGGCGAGGTTCCGCGCCCGCCGATCGATATCGCCGCATCCGAAATCCGCGATTTCGCCTATTCGATGATCCGCGTGCTCGACGATCGCGGGCGCGCGGTCGGACCCTGGTCCGGACTGCTCGCGAGCGAGGCGTTGCGCCAGGGTTTGCGCGACATGATGCTGACGCGCGCCTTCGACGCGCGCATGTTGCTGTCGCAGCGGCAGGGCAAGACCTCGTTCTATATTCAATGTCTGGGCGAGGAGGCGATCGCGACCGCGCATCGGCGCGCGCTCGAACCGGGCGACATGTGCTTCCCGACCTACCGCCAGCAGGGCCTGCTGGTCGCGCAGGGTTATCCGCTCGTCGACATGATGTGCGAAATCTTCTCCAATGAAGGCGACAGGCTGAAAGGGCGTCAGCTCTCCGGCCTTTATTCTTCCAAAGAGGCGGGCTTTTTCACCGTTTCGGGCAATCTTGGCACGCAGTTCGTGCAAGGAGTCGGATGGGCGATGGCGTCGGCGATCTCGGGCGATGATCGCATCGCCTCGGCTTGGATCGGCGACGGATCGACGGCGGAAAGTGATTTTCATTCGGCGATGGTGTTCGCCTCGGTCTATCGCCCGCCCGTCATCCTCAACGTCGTCAACAATCAATGGGCGATCTCGTCCTATCAGGGCATCGCGGGCGGCGAGAGCGCTAAATTCGCGGCGCGCGCGCATGGCTTCGGGCTGCCCTCGCTGCGTGTCGACGGCAACGACTATCTCGCAGTTTACGCGGTTTCTCGCTGGGCGGTCGAACGCGCGCGCGCCAACCTCGGTCCAACGCTGATCGAATGGGTCACTTATCGCGCCGGCGCTCACTCCACCTCTGACGATCCCTCGAAATATCGCCCCAAGGACGAGGGGGCGGCCTGGCCGCTCGGCGATCCCATACAGCGGTTGAAAGCGCATCTGATTGAGCTTGGCGAGTGGAGCGAGGCGCGCCACGCGCAGATGCAGGCGGAGGTCGAGGCCGACGTGCTCGACGCCGCGAAAGAGGCCGAGAGCCACGGCACCTTGCATGACGGCCCGAAGCCGAGGCCGGAATCGATGTTCGACGACGTTTTCAAGGAGATGCCGCGTCATCTGCAGGAGCAGCGCGCTCAACTGGGAGTCTGAGCGATGCCGACGATGTCGATGGTCGAGGCGATCCGCGACGCCATGGATTGCAAGATGGCCGCGGACAAGAACGTGGTGGTGTTCGGTGAGGACGTCGGCTATTTCGGCGGCGTTTTTCGCTGCACCGAGGGCTTGCAGCGCAAATACGGCAAATCGCGTTGTTTCGACACACCGATCAATGAATCCGGCATCGTCGGCGTCGCGGTCGGCATGGGCGCTTATGGGCTGCGTCCGGTCGCCGAAATCCAGTTTGCCGATTACGTCTATCCCGCCTACGATCAGATCGTCTCCGAAGCGGCGCGACTACGTTATCGTTCGGCGGGCGATTTCACCGCGCCGATCACAATTCGAATGCCTTGCGGCGGCGGCATCTACGGGGGGCAGACGCACAGCCAAAGTCCGGAGGCGCTGTTCACGCATGTTGCGGGCCTCAAGACCGTGATTCCCTCGAACCCCTACGACGCCAAAGGTCTGTTGATCGCGGCGATCGAGGACGACGATCCTGTGATCTTTCTTGAACCCAAGCGGCTCTACAACGGGCCGTTCGCCGGGCGCCCCGACCAACCGACGGTTCCCTGGTCGAAACATCCGCTGAGCGAGGTTCCCTCCGGGCGCTACGTCGTGCCGCTCGGCAAGGCGGCGCTGCGGCGCGAGGGCGGCGATGTCACGGTTCTGTGTTACGGCACGATGACCCACGTCGCCGAGGCGGCCGCCGCCGAGACGGGGATCGACGCGGAAATTCTGGACCTTAGAACGTTGCTGCCGCTCGACGTCGACGCCATCGTCGCCTCGGTCGAAAAAACCGGACGCTGCGTGATCGTGCATGAGGCGACGCTGACTTCGGGCTTCGGCGCCGAACTCGCGGCGCAAGTGTCGGAACGGTGCTTCTATGCGCTGGAAGCGCCGATCCGGCGCGTCGCCGGTTGGGACACGCCCTATCCGGTCGCGGAGGAGTGGGATTATTTTCCGGGCCCAGCGCGCGTCGGGCGCGCGCTGCGGCAGGCGATGGAGGCCTGAGATGGGCGAGCGCGCGATCAAGATGCCCGACGTCGGCGAAGGCGTCGCGGAGGCCGAAATCGTCGAATGGTGCGTCAAGGTCGGCGATCTCGTGCGCGAAGATCAGGTCGTCGCCTCGGTGATGACGGACAAAGCGACAGTTGAAATTCCGACGCCAGTGGCGGGCAAGGTGCTGTGGCTCGGCGGCGCGGTCGGCGATGTGCTTGCGGTCGGCGCTCCGCTGATCCGCATAGAAACCGCCGATGGCGCGAAGCCGGCGCCTGCCGCCAGAAACGAGACCGACGCAGCGTTGGAATCGGTGGCGCGCGAACTGGCGGCGCTCAATCGACGCGCGCAGGATGCGGCGAAGGCGGCGCCCGCGCCCGAGCCGAGCGCGCCGACATTCGCAGTGGCCGCGCCCGCTGCGCCCGAAGTCTCGTCCGCGCGCTCGCATCGGCCCTGGGCCTCGCCGGCGGTGCGCCGGCGCGCGTTGCAGGCCGGCGTCGATCTTGGCGAAATCGCCGGCGGCGGGCCGCAGGGTCGTATCGTCCACGAAGACCTCGACGCCTATCTCGCGCGAAGTCGCGCCCGTGCGCGCGCGACGCAAAGCGAGACGATCAAAATCGTCGGCCTGCGCAAGCGCATCGCCGAGAACATGGCGGAGTCCTCGCGCCGCGTCGCGCATTTCTCCTATGTCGAAGAGATCGACGTCACCGCTCTGGAGGAGTTGCGCGCCGCGCTCAACGCGGAGGGAATTCCCGAACGGCCGAAGCTGACGCTGCTGCCGTTTCTGGTCTTGGCGCTGGTCAAGTCGGTCGCGAATTTCCCTCAGATGAACACGCATTACGACGACGAAGCGCAGACGCTGACGCGCCACGGCGCGGTGCATCTCGGGATCGCCACGCAAACGGCCACCGGGCTGATGGTCCCGGTGCTGCGCCACGCCGAGGCCCGCGACATCTGGGATTGCGCGCGCGAAATCCGCCGCGTCAGCGAGGCGGCGCGGCAGGGCGCGGCCACGCGCGAGGAGCTTTCGGGTTCGACGCTGACGCTGACCTCGCTCGGCGCGCTTGGCGGCGTGGTTTCGACGCCGCTGGTCAATCGCCCCGAGGTCGCGATTGTCGGCGTCAACAAGATCGTCGTCCGTCCGGTTTGGCGCGACGGCGGCTTCGTTCCGCGCAAGGTGATGAACCTGTCGTCGTCGTTCGACCACCGCGTCGTCGATGGCCACGATGCGGCCTCTTTCATTCAGCGCGTGCGCGTCCTCCTGGAGACGCCAGCGCTTTTGTTCGTCGAGGGGTAAGGCTCAAGCCGCCTTGCGCGCGGCTTCGCCCACCGTCTCACGGATCGCTTCGGCGAGCGCCTTGGCTTCCTCGCTGGCGGGGCCGGCGGCGCGGATGAGGCCCATGCGCGTCAGCGGCAGCGGCGGCAGGCCCTCATCGGGCCCGAGGACGCGCAAACCCTCGGTCAACATTCCCGCCGGCAACACCGTCGCCGCGAGGCCGGCGCGCACCACGGTGCCGATGGCGGTGTAGTTCTTGGAAACGAACAGGCTACGATAGCCCTCGCGCCGCCCCTCGAGCGCTTCGTCGGCAACTTTGCGCCACACGCAAGCCTGACTGCCGAGCGCGAGGGGAACCGGCTCGCCCGGCGGAATCTTGAATCGGGTCGAGGCGATCCAGCGCAACGGCTCCTCGCGGATGACCTCGAAGCCCGTCAGTCCCTCGAAATCCGTCACCAGCGCCAGTTCGAGCGCGCCCGCGTGGATCAGCGCCGCCAGCTCGACGGAATTTTCGCAGACGACGGCAATCTCGACGAGCGGATGGCGGTTGTTGAAGCGGGTCAGGATGTCGGCAAGAAAAGCCTCCGCGTAATCGTCCGGGATGCCGAGTCGCACCGAACCTTTCAGGCCTTTGCGGGAAAGCGCGGCCATCGCCCCCGCCTCCGCCTGCATGATGCGGCGGGCGTATTCGATCAGCTGCTCGCCCTCGCTCGTCAGCCGCGCGCCGCGCCCGTGCTTGGCGAAAAGCGCGCAACCCAGCTGTTCTTCAAGCCGCTTGATGTGCATGGAGACGGCGGATTGGGTTTTGTGGACCCGCTCCGCCGCGCGAGTGAAGGAGCCCGCGTCGACGATGGCGAGGAAGGAACGAAGCTGGTCAGTATCGAGCATGGGTATCAATCGTAATTGTGAATGAATATCTCTACAAACATTCGTTGGACCGATCAATCGTTAAAGCGCATGTTGCCGGGGTCAAAGTGACTTGATCTCGCGGTTTTCAGGAGAAACCCATGTCCGCCCATTCGCCGTTCGCCTCGCAGGCTCCCCTCGCTCATGGCGTGGCCGCGCAGCTCCAGCGCGCGTTCGACTGGGCCAAAACGACGCTCGAAACCCGTCGCGTACGCGAACAACTCGCTGAACTCGACGAGCGCGAATGGCGCGACGTCGCCGCCGCCCAGCGCGACGCCTTCGAGGGTGACGCCATGGCGGCGGAAGACCCAGCCGAAACGCTCGCGCGTCGGCGCGCGATCCGCGCGTGGTACGGAACCGCGGGCGGACGGAAAGCCGCTTGAGTCCAGGGACCGCGCATTTTCGTTCGTGTCGAAAAAGTGCTGTGGCGCCGATTAGAACAATCGGCGTCACACAAGGCTGTCTTTTTGGATTAGCTAGTGCGGTCAGGCGCCGTGCGCCTGGGGGAGACCGCCATGACTGCTTCCACATCTGTCGCCGGGGTTGAGATTCGCGCCGCCGCCGGAGCGCGCGACGCCGAAATCCTCAGCCGCGAGGCGCTCGCCTTTCTCGCCGAGTTGCATCGCCGCTTCAACGCCCGCCGTCTGGAAGCGCTCGCGCGCCGCGCCGAGCGGCAGAAGGATTTCGACGCCGGGGCGACGCCCGATTTCCTTGTCGAAACCAAGCCTATCCGCGACGGCGACTGGAAGGTCGCGCCGATCCCGGCCGATCTATTGGACCGCCGGGTCGAGATCACCGGCCCGGTCGATCGCAAAATGATCGTCAATGCGCTGAACTCGGGCGCCAAGGTGTTCATGGCCGATTTCGAGGATGCCTCCTCGCCGGTCTTCGCCAACATGATCGAGGGCCAGGCGAACCTTAAAGACCTGTGGGCCGGCAAGATCGACTTCACCGATCCGGCGAGCGGCAAACGCTACGCGGTCAAATCCGATCCCGCCGCCTTGATGGTGCGCCCGCGCGGGTGGCACCTTAACGAGCGCCATGTGCTCGTCGATGGCGAGGAGATGTCTGGATCGCTATTCGATTTCGGCCTTTATGTCTTTCACTGCGCCAAGGCGCAGAAGGCGGCGGGCTCTACGCCGGCTTTCTATTTGCCGAAAATGGAAAGTCACATCGAAGCGCGACTGTGGAACGACGTCTTCGCCTTCGCCGAAGCGACGCTCGGCGAACCCGTCGGCGCCTTCAAGGCGACGGTGCTGATCGAGACGCTGCCGGCCGCGTTCGAAATGGATGAAATCCTCTTCGAGCTTCGCGACCATATCGTCGGCCTCAATTGCGGGCGCTGGGATTACATTTTCTCTTTCATCAAGCGGCTCGGTAAGAACCCGGCGTTCCTGACGCCCGATCGCTCGGCGATGACGATGGGCAAAGCGTTTCTCGCCGCCTATTCGCTGCGGCTCATCAAGACCTGCCATCGCCGCGGCGCCTTCGCGATGGGCGGCATGGCCGCGCAAATTCCGATCAAAGGCGATCCGGGGGCCAACGAAGCCGCGTTCGCCAAGGTGCGCGCCGACAAGGAGCGCGAGGCCGGCAATGGCCACGATGGCACCTGGGTCGCGCACCCCGATCTCGTGCCGGTCGCTCGCGAAGTTTTCGACCGCCTGATGCCCGGCCCTAACCAACTTGATGTCGCGCGCGACGACGTCAGAGTGACAGCGAAGGATCTGCTTGAGGTTCACGCAGGCGCGCGCACAGAGGAAGGGCTGCGCGAGAACATCCGCGTCGGCGTGCAATATATCGAGGCGTGGTTGCGCGGTCGCGGGGCTGTGCCGCTCTATAATCTTATGGAGGATGCGGCCACGGCGGAAATCTCGCGCGCCCAGGTCTGGCAATGGCTGCACCTGAAGGCCAAGCTCGACGACGGGCGCATCGTAACGCCCGATCTGTTCCGCGCCGCCATGGCGGACGAGATGGAGAAGCTGCGCTTGGTCCTGGGGCCGAAATCCTTCGAGGGCGGCCGTTTCGCGGAGGCGATCCGCCTTTTCAGCGAGATGTCGCTGAATCCGAAATTCGAGGAGTTCCTGACGCTGCCCGCCTACCGGCTGATCGACTGAGGTCGGCTGCTACTTCTCGATCACGACCTGCCGGCATTCGGCCGGCAGTTGCGCCATCGTGACCGGCGGCTTCGGCTTGGCGTTGGGATCGACCTTGGGGTGCAGCGCCTCGTCCGAGAACCACCAGGCGAGCGACTTGTCGCAGCCGTCGCCCGCGGGCGGCGGGCCTTGCGGCTCGCAGGCCGCATCTCCGTCCGGGCAATGCAGGCGGACGTGGAAATGATAATTGTGCCCGAACCACGGGCGCACTTTGTTCATCCAGGCTTCGCCGGCGTGTTTTTCGCATAGCGCCTTCTTGATCGCGGCGTTGACGAAAATGAGCGAGACCTGCGGCTCCTGCGCCGCCGCCTCGATGATTCCAGCCTGGCGTTCGCTCCAATGGCTGCGGTCGACGCTCAGCCAATCGTCCGAGACCATGTTGACCGCCGACATTTCCTCGCGCTCGCCCTTGTCGAGGGGGTGGTCGGGCATGGGCGTCAGCCAAATGTCGGCGTCGAGGCCGATTTGATGCGAGGCGTGGCCAGTCAGCATCGGCCCGCCGCGCGGCTGCGAAATGTCGCCGACCAGTATGCCCGGCCAGATGCCCGCACGCGCCGCCTTGCGCGAGAAGCGCTCGAGAAACGCGATGGTTTCGGGATGGCCCCAGAAGCGATTGCGCGACAGCCGCATCACGCGCCAGCTTTCGCCGTCGACCGGCAGCGCCTTGGCGCCGGCCAGACATCCGCGCGAATAAAAGCCGATCGAGCGGGTCTGCGCCTCGCTCGGCGTCATCTCCCGCCCGAACACCTGCTTGGCCGGCAGCTTGGGGTCGGCCGGATTGGCGAGCGGGGGTAGGGGCGTCGGGTCGAGATTGCCTTTGTCCTGGGCGAAGCTCGGCGTCGAAGCCGCCGCGAGGAAAACAGCGGCCAGGACGATGTTCAGCCTCGGTCTCGACATCGCGTTCTCCTACGCTGGACCAGATCATCGGCGTCCGCAATGAATGGGGCGTTACCTACGTTTGCGGCGCGCCGCGACCACGAACAGCCGGGGGAACGCCAGCAGCACCCCGCCCCAGGCGCGACGCGGATAGGCTCTCGCGATCGCCTCGCCATAAAGCGCCAGGAAATGCTCGCGCTCCGCGGTCGTTAATGGGGCCAGGAAGGGACGCAGCCCCGCGCCTTGAACCCAGGCGACGATCTCCTCGGGGCCGGCAAGGCGATGAACGTAGGTCGTGCGCCAGATGTCCACGGCCGCGCAATAGGGCGCGAGCGCTTCGTCATATTCGGCGAAGGCGCCGATATGCGCGCGCCCCGCCCCGGCGTTCGCGAGCTTTTGACGGAACGGGGTCGTCGCTGCGATCTCGCGCATGAGGGCGTGCGTCGGCTCGTCTTCGTTGTCGGGCATCTGCGCGGCGAGCACGCCGCCGTCGGGGAGGTCGTCGGCCCAGTTCGCCATCAGGGCGACATGGTTCGGAATCCAGTGCAAGACGGCGTTGGCGAAAACCAGATCGCGACTGGGGTCGCGCCATTTCACCGCATCGCCCTGTTCGAAGCGCAGCGCAGGTAAGCGCTTGCGCGCGGCGGCGAGCATTTCTACCGAAGAATCGACGCCAAGGATCTCCGCGGCGGGGAATCGTTCCGCGACGATTTGTGTGGAGCCGCCGGCGCCGCAGCCGATATCTACGACACGAAACGGCTCTCGAAGACCCGCGCGCGCCAATAGTTCGACGGCTGGACGGCTTCGCTCCGCCTCAAAGCGGCCATAAAGTTTCGGATCCCAGTTTCCCATTCGCTTTCTCTCGCGAAACATATTTATGCGTCGCGACAAAATTGCAACAGCATTACGACGCCGTCCCGCGAATGGCGATAGGCACAAAAAACCGTTAAATTCTATTGGCTTGCGCGCAAAGCGTCGGCGCTTCGATTTCCAACGCGGTCGTTCGCTTTCCCGACAAGAAGCTGGGGACGGCGATCATCGCCGGATCGCGATCTCACAAGCGCGCCGAACTTCCGCCATGAATCAAACTCTTGTCGCGGATTCGTTTACGCAGCGCCGAGCGAGGCGCCAGTGCGGCGGCGACATAGCGGCGCATGCGACCCGAAAGCGTTTGATCCCTCTGTCGCGCCGTGCGATAAAGATTTCGGCATCGCGCGGGGCGCAGCGGGGCGCAGAAATAGCTTTGAACTTACGGTCAAGCGCTTTTTTGCGTTTAATTGCGCGCGGGGGGATAGAACAATGATTTTCGACGCTAAGCTAAGAGCGGTTGATGTCGCCGAGCATCGACTTTGCTACGGATACTATATTAATTAACATCTAGAGCTCCAAAAAATCTAATCCATTCAACCTCAGGGTAACTTGGGGAGGGAGCAATTATGTCTTTTCTAGGCACGCCATCTTATGCCGGGGATTTATCCGTCGAGGACGCCTACGCGATGTTGAAGCGCGACCCGCTCGCCATGCTCATCGACGTGCGCACCGAGCCGGAATGGCTGTATGTCGGCGTGCCCGACGTCTCGTCGCTGGGGAAGCGGACCGTATTCGAGCAGTGGCAGATCTATCCGTCGATGCGGGTGGCGGAAAAATTCGTGGAAACCCTGTCGCCAGAATTACGCCAACTCGGCGCCGAGCCTGGCTCGCCGCTCGTGTTCATTTGCCGCTCGGGGGTGCGCTCGCGCCATGCGGCGATTGCGATGACCAAAGCGGGTTGGAAGCTTTGTTACAATATCGCTGATGGTTTCGAAGGTCAGCTCGACGATAAACAGCGACGCGGCGCCTCGGGCGGCTGGAGGGCAAGCGGCTTGCCTTGGACCCAGAGCTGAAGCCCGCCGACCGCTTCCGAACCGATCCTTTACCTTCATTTCATTTCACGCTGGGGCGCGCTGCGGCGCTTGGCGTCCAATTGCGGGTTGAATCGCTATGTCGTCGATTGAAGAAAGCTGGAAACGAAGTTGCGTTCGCTTGCGCGCCGAACTTGGCGAGGATGTGTTCACCAGCTGGTTCGGCAGCCTGCAACTGGAATCGATCGCCGCGGGGCGCGCCTGCTTTTCCGTATCGACGCGTTTCTTGAAGAGCTGGATCGAATCGCATTATCAGGAACGCATCGTAACCGCGCTGAACGCCGAGGTTGGCGGCGTCGTTGCGATGCAGATCGCCGTGCGCACGGCGAACCACGCGGTCAGCGCCCGCTCCGCCAAACCTGATGCGAATGTGCGCAGCGCGCCGAATGAGGATCGCGAGTCCTTCGTCGCCAAGACGCCGAACGGCCTTGAGGCGCCGTCGCGTCGCGGGCCGCCGAAAGGCGAATCGAGAGGCCAGTTCGACGCGCTCGCGGGCTCGCCGCTCGACCGACGTCTCACATTCGCCAGCTTCCTCGTCGGGCGCGCGAACCAATTGGCGTTTCGCGCCGCCGAACGCGTCGCGGCCACGCGCGTCGGCGAACCGCCGGCATATAGTCCGCTCTATATTCACTCCTCGGTTGGCCTCGGCAAGACGCATCTGTTGCAGGCGATCGCGCACGCCGCCTTGGCGCAGGGCCGCTCGGTCGTCTATTTGACCGCCGAAAAATTCATGTATGGATTCGTCGCCGCGCTGCAGGCGCAAACGGCGATCGCCTTCAAGGAAGCGCTGCGCGACATCGACCTGCTGATTTTCGACGACGCGCAATTCTTGCAAGGCAAGGTGATCCAGGCCGAGTTCGGCCATGCCTTGAATGCGCTGGTGGACGCGGGACGGCAGGTCGTGGTCGCCGCCGACCGTCCTCCGGGCGATCTGGAATCGCTCGACGAGCGCGTGCGCTCGCGTCTGGCCGGCGGGCTTTGTGTTGAGATGGCCATGCTGGACGAACCGCTGCGCATAAAAATTCTGGAAGCGCGCATCGCTTGCGCGCGGCATCAGCATCCCCAGTTCGAGGTTTCGCCGCAGGTGCTCGCGTTCGTCGCCAAGTCGATCACGTCGAATGGTCGAGATCTCGAAGGCGCGGTCAATCGGTTGGTCGCCCATTCCGCGGTCGGCGGCCCGCCGCTGACAGTCGAAGCGGCGGAGGTCGCGATCCGCGATCTCATTCGCACGCGCGAGTCGAAGCGCGTGAAAATCGAGGACATTCAGAAGCTGGTCGCCACTCATTACAGCGTCTCGCGCGCGGACATCCTTTCGTCACGAAGAACCGCGACGGTGGTCAAACCGCGCCAGGTGGCGATGTTTCTGGCCAAGCAGCTCACGTTGCGCTCGCTGCCGGAAATCGGCCGGCGCTTCGGCGGCCGCGACCACACGACCGTGTTGCATGCGGTGCGCAAGATCGAGGGTCTTTGCGCCAGCAACCCGTCGCTACGCGAGGAACTCGAATTGCTCAAGCGTATGTTGCAGGAGTGACGAGTTAGGCGATGGCGCTCATCTTCAAGATCGTGGGCGACGCCGAGTGGCGCGCGGCCGAGGCCGCGGGCGTGTTTGCAGGTTCGGGCGTCGATTTCGCCGACGGCTATATTCATTTCTCGACGGCCATTCAGGCCCCGGAAACCGCCGCCAAATGGTTCGCCGGGCGAGAGGATCTGACCCTGGTCGCCGTCGAAGCCGAGCGGCTTGGCGCCGATCTTCGCTGGGAGCCCTCGCGCGGCGGCGCGCTGTTTGCCCATCTCTACGCCAAGTTGCCGATGTCGGCAGTCGTCTGGTCGCGAGCGTTGCCGCTCGGCGCCGATGGTCGCCATACGTTCGGAAGTCTCGCTTCGTGATCGGCGCGTTCGGCGCCCTCGTGCAGCCCTGGCTGCGCCTGCTGCCGCCGGAAGTCGCGCATCGCGCGGCGATCTTCGGTCTTGGCTGCGCGCCAAACGTCGCCCCCAAGGCGCGCGATCCGCGCCTCGGCGTCGAGGCGTTCGGGTTGCATTTTCCCAATCCGCTCGGCCTCGCCGCCGGGTTCGACAAGAGCGCCGAGGCGCCGGGCGGCCTGCTCGCGCTCGGCTTCGGCTTCGTCGAGGTCGGCACGCTGACGCCGCGCCCGCAAGCGGGAAATCCGAAGCCGCGTCTGTTTCGCCTCGACGCCGACGCGGCGATCATCAACCGCATGGGCTTCAACAACGACGGCTACGAAGCCGCGCGGCGGCGGTTGTCGTCGTTCAGATCCCTTGGAATTCTGGGCGTCAACGTCGGTCCCAACAAGGACGCGGCCGACCGCGTCGCCGACTACGTGCTCGGCTTGAAAACCTTCGCGCCCTTCGCGAATTATCTGACGATCAATATTTCCTCGCCCAACACCGCGGGCCTGCGCGACTTGCAGCGCGCGGACGCGCTCGACGATCTCGTCGCTCGGGTGCTCGAGGCCCGTGACGCGACCGCGCCGCGCCGGCCCGTGCTCGTCAAGATCGCGCCCGATCTCGATTTGCGGGGCCTCGACGACATCGTCGCCGTCGTGATGAAGCGCGGCGCCGACGGCCTTATCATTTCCAACACCACGCTTGCGCGACCCCCGACGCTGCGGGACCCGCAGGCGCGCGAATCCGGCGGTTTGTCGGGGCGCCCGCTATTTGCGGCTTCGACGCGGCTGCTCGCGCGCGCCTATCTGAGATGCGAGGGCGCTTTGCCCTTGATCGGTTGCGGCGGCGTTGAGGACGCGGAGACGGCGCTCGCCAAGATCGAAGCCGGCGCGACGCTCGTTCAGATCTATTCCGGGTTCGTGTTTCGCGGCAGCGGCGCGATCGACCAGATTCTCGATGGGTTGCTGAAGGCGCTCGTCGCCCGCGGCGCGGCCGGCATCGGCGCGCTTGTCGGCGTCAAGGCGAGAGAGTTCGCGGCGATGAGCGCGAATTGAGCGCTCATTCGAACGAATAGGCGCCTTCGTCCAGATCACTGCCAGGTTCGGGCTGCATCTCTGGACGCGCCTCCAGCATCGCCAGCGCGATTTGCATCGCTTTGTTGGCGGCCTGCATCTTCATCGCCACCGGCTCAATGTCGCGAAATCCCATGCCGCCGCGCCGCGCCCCGCTACGCTGCGCGAAATCGGCGGACGCATACTCAAGCTCAATCAACGCCAGTTCGAGATGCTCGATCACTTCTGCGCGTTTCATCGAATCGCTCTCCCCGACGCAAGGTTAGCGCGGTTCTCCAGGGGGAGATATGCGCCCTTCAGCGCGCGCGGCGCGCGTCCAGCAACCGCAGGGCGAACCAGACAGGAATGACCACCATCGCGCCGGTGAGCAGGATGCGGCCGAATTGGCGGAAGTCGGACAGGCCATATTCGATCAGGCGCCGCACGAGTCGAACAAGGTTTTCGTAGATCGTCTCCGGCTCGAAGCCGAACATCGCCAGGAGCAAGCCGACGACGAAGGAGACGACGATAAGGCGCAGCGCCACTGATCCGGGCGAGCCGCCGAGAAAGCTCGAGACGTGACCGTTGCTCATGCGCATCATCCTTGCCGGTCGAGTGACCGCGCCGCCGATATGGCATCAGGGGCGTCGCGGTCAAGTGCTCGGACAAAAACCGGGGCGCCCGAAAGCGCCCCGCGCGAGCGCGTGCAATCACGCGCCTTTGGGGAAATGCACGACCGTCGGCGATTTGGCGGAGGCAGCTTCGCCGTCCTGGCCGCCGACCGGCCTGCCGTCGATGGTCAGCTTGCCCTGCGTGGCGCCGACCTTGACCGTCGCGCCGTCGCGAATGTCGCCGGCGAGCAGGGCTTGGGCCAGCGGATCCTGCACCCATTTCTGGATCACGCGCTTAAGCGGACGCGCGCCATAAGCGGGATCGTAGCCCCTGTCGGCTAGCCAATGACGACCCTTGGCGTCGAGCGCGATCAATATCTTGCGCTCGTCGAGCAATTTGGCGAGCCGCTTGAACTGGATATCGACGATGGCGCCCATGTCCTCGCGCCGCAGCTTGTGGAACAAGATAATCTCGTCGACGCGATTGAGGAACTCGGGCCGGAAGTGCCCACGCACCGCGCCCATCACTTCGGACTCGACGGATTTGACATCCTCGCCCTCGCCCAGATTGACCATATATTCGGAACCAAGGTTCGAGGTCATCACGATCAGCACGTTGCGGAAGTCGACCGTGCGGCCTTGGCCGTCGGTCAGGCGCCCGTCGTCGAGCACCTGCAACAACACGTTGAACACGTCCGGGTGCGCCTTCTCGATCTCGTCGAACAGCACGACCTGATAGGGCCGGCGCCGCACCGCTTCCGTCAGCGCGCCGCCTTCGTCGTAGCCGACATAGCCCGGAGGCGCGCCGATCAGGCGCGAAACCGAATGCTTCTCCATGTATTCGGACATGTCGATGCGCACCATCGCGGTCTCGTCGTCGAACAAGAACATCGCCAGCGCCTTGGTCAGCTCGGTCTTGCCGACGCCGGTCGGCCCAAGGAACATGAACGAGCCGATCGGCCGGTTCGGATCCTGAAGCCCGGCGCGCGCGCGGCGCACCGCGGTCGAAACCGCCGTCACCGCCTCCGATTGGCCGACGACGCGCTTGGCGATCTCGGCCTCCATCTTGAGAAGCTTGTCCTTCTCGCCCTCCAGCATCTTGTCAACCGGCACGCCGGTCCAGCGCGAGACGACCTGGGCGACGTGATCGGGCGTCACCGCTTCGTCGACCAGCGCCGCTTCCTCACTCTCCTCGGTCGCGGCAAGCTTCTTCTCCAGCTCGGGGATCACGCCATAGGCGATACGTCCGGCTTCGGCGTAATCGCCCTTGCGCTGCGCCTGCGCGAGCGCATTACGGGCGTGCTCGAGATCCTCCTTTAGCTTCTGCGCGACGCCGATCTTGTCCTTCTCGGCGCGCCAACGCTGCGTCAGCGCGTCCGACTTCTCCTGGAGATCGGCGAGTTCGGCCGTCAGCTTGACCAGGCGATCCTTCGAGGCCGCGTCGGTCTCTTTCTTCAGCGCCTCCTGCTCGATCTTGAGCTGGACGATGCGGCGATCGAATTCGTCGAGTTCCTCGGGCTTGGAATCGACCTGCATACGCTGACGCGACGCGGCTTCGTCGATCAGATCAATGGCCTTATCGGGGAGGAAGCGGTCGGCGATGTAACGGTTCGACAGCGTCGCCGCAGCGACGATCGCGGCGTCGGTGATGTGAACGCCGTGATGGACTTCGTATTTTTCTTTCAGGCCGCGCAAGATCGAGATTGTGTCCTCGACCGTCGGCTGGCTGACGAAAACCGGCTGGAACCGCCGCGCCAGCGCCGCGTCCTTCTCAACGTGCTTGCGATATTCGTCGAGCGTGGTCGCGCCTATGCAATGCAACTCGCCGCGCGCGAGCGCCGGCTTCAGAAGATTGGAGGCGTCCATCGCGCCGTCGGATTTGCCGGCGCCGACGAGTGTGTGCATCTCGTCGATGAACAGGATTACGCCGCCCTCGGCCGCCATTGTCTCGTTGAGCACGCCCTTCAGCCGCTCCTCGAACTCGCCGCGATATTTCGCGCCCGCGATCAGCGCGCCCATGTCGAGTGACAGCAGCTTCTTGTCGCGCAGCGACTCCGGCACGTCGCCATTGACGATGCGCAATGCGAGGCCTTCGACGATGGCGGTCTTGCCTACGCCGGGTTCGCCGATAAGAACAGGGTTGTTCTTGGTGCGGCGCGAAAGCACCTGCATCGTGCGACGGATTTCTTCGTCGCGGCCGATGACGGGATCGAGCTTGCCGGTCTTGGCGGCCTCGGTCAGGTCGCGCGTATATTTCTTCAAGGCATCGTACTGGTTCTCGGCGCTCGCCGAATCCGCCGTGCGGCCCTTGCGTAGATCGTTGATCGCGGCGTTCAAGGTCTGTGCGGTGACGCCGGCCTGGGCGAGGATCTTGGCGGCGTCGGCGCCCTTTTCGAGCGCGATCGCGACCAGCAGCCGCTCGACCGTGACGAAGCTGTCGCCCGCCTTGTCGGCGATCTTCTCGGCGTTGTCGAACAGGCGCGCCGTCGTCGGCGCGAGATAAAGCTGCCCGGCGCCCGAACCCTGCACTTTGGGTAATTTTCCGAGCGCAAGTTCGACCTGCGCCAGCGCCTCCTTCGAGCGCCCGCCGGCTTTGTCGATCAATCCGGCGCAAAGGCCCTCCTCATCGTCGAGCAGAACCTTCAGGATGTGCTCGGGAGTGAACTGCTGATGCCCCTCACGCAGGGCTAGCGATTGCGCGCTCTGAATGAAGCCGCGCGCCCGCTCGGTGTATTTTTCCAAATTCATCTCTTGCTCCCCTTTGGCCCCGCCGACGCCCCGAAGCGACGCCCGGCGGCCCATGGACCCGAATTGCCGCGCTGCCGCGGCTCCGCCAGGAATGTAGGAAGGGGGCCGCCGGGCAGGAAGGGCGGTAAAGCGCAAAGGCGAGAAAAGTTTGCCGCGCCCGCCCACGATAAGCCCATTCGCCCTCTCCCGCGAAATTCACCGCCTCTCTTCCGGACCGCAACGCGCACAGTGGGTTAAATCCGCAGCAAAAAAGTATATTAGACCGCCCTCAGGGCGGGAAGGACTGATTGGAGAAGGGGGAAGCCGTCGGCGTCTGCATCTTGATGAAGCCGACTTTCGCTTCGACATGGCAGGCGTTGCAGGCCGCGGTCAGCTTCTCGAACCCGGCGATGAACCGAGTGCGGTTCTTGTCCGTGATCGCTTTTTCGATGTCGCCGAGCGGCGGCACGCTGTCCTTATCGAGCAGTTGGGCGAACCCTTTCCCCGCCACAACCGAACCGACCCCGCGCATTTCTTCAAAATTGCGCTTGATTTGCTCAAGTTCGTACCTGGCGAGGGGCCAGTTTCCGAGCGCTCCCGCGAACCACAGCTTGAAGTGGCGAAGCTGGGTTTGCCCCATTACGTCAGCGACGGCCAAGACGGGGGCGGGCGCGCTGTCCGCCAAAGCTGGCGCGAGAGCGGAGAAAGTGAGAACACCGACCAGAGAAAGCGCATAAAATCGGAATGACATCCTCGCCTCCAGCCCCGCCGCGATCGCGCCAGAATACTGGCGTCCAAGCTCGTACAAACGCTAGGCCGCGCGGCTCGAGTCCGGGTTGACCCCCGTCAAACGGCCTGTGTTTCCCGCTCGCGGAGCGTCCGGCGTCCGCGCCTGTCAGATCGTCCGGCCGCCATCGACGGGCAGAACGACCCCAGTGATGAACTCCGTCTCGTCGCTGGCCAGAAATACGCAGGCGCTGGCGATGTCCTCGGGGCGCGACATGCGGCCGAGCGGGATGGTCGCCAGAAAGGCCGCGAGGCGTTCCGGGGTCATGGCGCCGCCGATGAAATCCTCGGTGAGCGCGGTCTGGCCTAGCACCGGCGCGATGCAATTGACGCGAATCTTCATCGGCGCGAGTTCGACCGCCAGCGACTTCGAGACCAGATTCACGAAGCCCTTGGAGCCGTTGTACCAGGTCAGGCCGGGGCGTGGGCGCACGCCGGCCGTCGAGCCGATGTTGATGACGCTGCCGCCGCCGCCCTTGCCGAGTATCGGCGTTGTCGCTTGCGTCATCAGATAGATCGATTTGACGTTGATCGCGTAGATCTTGTCGAATTCGGCCTCGCTGACTTCGAGGATCGGCTTGTTGCGATGCGTCCAGCCCGCGTTGTTGACGACTATGTCGATCCGACCAAAGGCTTTGAGCGTCGCCGCCAGCGCTGTGTCGATCTGCGCTGCGCTCGTGACGTCGCAGCGCACCGCCAGCGCGCCCTCGCCCGCCTCCGCCGCGACATTCTTCGCGCCCTCAAAATTGATGTCGAACAGCGCGACGCTCGCGCCCTCGGCGGCGAAGCGCCGGGCGATGCCGGCGCCAAACCCCGAGGCGGCTCCGGTGACGACGGCGACTTTGTCCTTGAGACGCATCGGGCTCCCCTATGGCCCCAGCCTAAGCGAGCGACGACGGCGCCGCAATGGGCGAGCGGGCGCTAAAACCGGTATCGTCCGCCGAGGCTAACGACATTGTTGACGAAGCTCATTTCGGCGGCGTTCGAAACGACGCGCACGAAAGCGTAATCAGCGGTGAGGTCGATATTGCGGGAGATTTCGTATTTCACGTTCAAGCCGCTCGACCAGGCATTGTCGATCTCCGAGACGCCGAGATACTGCAAGCGCTGATAGCCGTTGGTCCAATGCGCCGACCACGAACGAGAGAGTTGATAGGACAGAGTCTCCGTCGCGTCAGTGACGCGGGCCGGCGCGCCGCGCGGATTGGCGGGGGTAGGATTGGCCGAATCGCTGAAGGATTCGTCGAGCGCCACGTTCAACGTCCAGGCGCGCGTCGGATACCACCAGAGCTTGCCGCCGAAGACCGGGCTTGCGGCGGAACCCGATAGCGGCGCCTGATAGATCTGGGTTTGATAGCCCGCATAGACTTCGCCGCGGAACAAGCTGATGCGATCCGATCCGAGGCCGACGATCGAGCGGTAGCCGTGCGATGTATAGGGATCGTTCGAATATTGGCGCCAGTTCTCCGCGACTTCGCCGAAGCCATACAGCATGGGCGTCAACCAATAGCCGGCGCGTTCGGTCGCGGTCGAGACCAGAGAATTGCGATAGCTTTGCGAGTAAACTCCCGCGGTCGTTCGCAGGGGATCGAAGATCGTCTGCACTTCGTAGATCGAGGCGCCGACGAAAAAGCGGCCGAATGATTTGTCGAATCCGAGCGCCGCTTGCAGGAACTGCGCCTGTCCGGGGCTGATCAGATGCGCCATGGCGCCGGATGGCGTTGCAAACTGTCCGCCGTCCGTCGGAAACCCGAAGCGATCGAATTCGAGCTTGTCCTTGATGGTGAGATCCGGGCCCAAGCGCCAATTCTGGTGGACGCCGAGACGGCCGTTGTAGGTGTCGCCGCCCGGCTGCATCGGGTAAATAATAGCGTCGAGGTCGCCGTATACGGTCGTCTTCAAGGCGCCGGCGTCGCGAACGGCGAAACCCTGCGGTTGCAATCGGACGCCCGTCGCGCCGATGCGCGGGTTCTGAAGGTGCAGCAGATTGTCGTTGTAAACGGCGCTGGCGATGAAGTCGGGGTAGAACATCCAACTGCCGAGCGCCATGCCCTGGTAGTCGCGGCTCGGCCTGGTGAGCGGATTGTCGGCGCTCGGACCTTTGGGCGCCAGGAATGACGGCGCGTCGTCGACGATCGAGGTCGCGAACGGAACTTCCTGCGCGAGCGCCGGACCGACGCAAAGGCCGAGCGCCGCCAGAATAGCGCCCGCTCCGCGCGCGAGCGCGGTGTGCCGATTTCG
The DNA here is from genome assembly GCA_037446355.1 of Beijerinckiaceae bacterium. GTDB lineage: Bacteria > Pseudomonadota > Alphaproteobacteria > Rhizobiales > Beijerinckiaceae > Roseiarcus. Next base: position 74,909 of record JBBIIT010000006.1, read on the forward strand.
GATCGCCGCCGCGATGATCGTATGCAAATCTTGTCCCCGCCTTTGCGCGCCGACCCCCCGGCGCGCTCCGGCTCAAAAATAGCGCTCGGGTATCTTGATTAGGTCGCCGGGATAAATCGGCACATTGGGCGCCAGCGGGTATTTCTCGAAGGACGACGCGCCGGCGCGCTGCACCAAAGCGTAGGATCGACTGGCGCGGTAGGTGTCGCCGCCGGCGACTGCGACCGCGCTCAGGATGTTCAATCCCGCGTGGTAAGGATATTCGCCGGGCTTCTCGACTTCGCCCAGAACGTAAAACGGGCGGAACGCAGCGATATCGACGGTCACCATCGGATTGAGCAGGTATTGTTGTTCGCGCAGCCGGCCCGCGATTTTCGTTTCGAGCTCGCTCTTGGTCCGCCCCACGGCATGAAGCGCGCCGACAGCGGGAATCGAAACGTCGCCGGAGTCGTCGACTTCGAACTCGCCCGAAACCTTATCGTCGCCGATCACCGTCACTTTGATCTTGTCGCCGGACTGCACGCGCAGCGCAGTCGCGGCCGCCGGATGTGGCGCGGCGACCGGAGCGGCGTCGCCCGAAAGAATGCCGATCGTGTCGTCGCAACCCGCCAGAGCGAGGGCGGCGGCAAGCGCGAACGCCAACGAGAGATTGGGCGCGCCCATTTCAGGCCCGCTCGCTCGAGGACACCAGTCGCGGCCTCGGCTCGCGCGGAAACAAGTTGGGCAGCGCCAGCTTGAGGAAGGCGAACCCACATTCGGCGTAGCGCGCGCCCATTCGCCGTGGCGCCGAATAGAGGCGCCAAGCCCATTCCATCCCGTGGCGCTGCATCCAGGCCGGCGCGCGATTGGCATGGCCGGAAACGAAATCGAGCGCCGCGCCGAAGCAGAGAAAGCCGACCTCGGGACAACGTTCGAACAGCATGTCGGCCAGCAACTCCTGTTTGGGCGCGCCGAGCGATACGATGCAAATACGGGCGCCGGAGGCGCGAATGCGCGCGGCGAGCGCGTCTGCGGCGGCTTCCTCCATGCGCAGGGCGAAGCGCGGCGCCTCGGCCCCGGCGATGATTAAATCCGGCAGCCTTTGTCGCAGCTCCGCCAGCCCGGCCGATTGCGATTCCTGACCCGGACCGACGAAATACATTGGCGCGCCCTGCTCGGCGGCTTGGCGGCAGACCGGCTCCAGCAGATCGGCGCCGGTGGTGCGCTCGAGATCGCGCCCGCTTTGCTTCAGGCTCCAGACGATCGGCCAGCCGTCGGCGGTGACGAATTTGGCGCGATGATAGGCTTCGCCGAAACGTCGATCGTGGCGCAGCTTCACGAGATGGTCGAGATTGGCCGTGAAAAGCGTGTAGCCGCGACCCTCGCGCGCGCTTTCGCCGATCGCTTTAAGGGCCTCGCGCATGTTGGCGATGTTGATGCGAAGGTCGTAGGCGGCGGAAACCTCGCGCCGATCGAAACTGATGGAACTCATACGCAACCCCTGGCGCCGCACGGCGGTCGTCCGGGGTTACGCTAGGGAATGTGCCTCAAATATCTCTTAAAGCAACGCGAGCGATTGTGCTCCGGCCCGCTGAATCCATGTCGTTTGAGCGGATTCGTTGCGCCCGTCGGCGGGTCACTTCGCGGCACGGTTTACAATTCGTGAACGGCCTTCAACGAGCGGCGACCCGCCTCCGACCTTTGATAGAGGGGATAGATCTCGTCGCTCCAGAGTTTCCCGAGCACCCCGGCCCAGAGATAGGAATAGTCGAGCCGCTCCGCGCGACCCGAGGTCAGTCGCAGAGGCGCTTGCGCGGCGAGCGCGAAGCTTTGCGCCGCCGCCCGCGCTCGCAAGGCCCAGCGCGCGGCGCGCGGCCGCTTGCTGGCGCCCGCGACGGAGGCGGCGAACGCCTGGCCGCCCGCGAAGAACCGTCGCCATAAATACGACGCTTCGCAGCGCGAGGCCGGCACGAATTCGTAGGCTACCGCGCCGGGCAGCCAGCCGAATCGCCGCCCGTCGCGCTCAAGGCGGCAGAGCAGGTCGTAATCCTCGCCGCCGCCGGCGCCAAAGGCGGGGTCGAACGGCGCCTTCCGAGCCAGCGTCCTCGCACGCCGGAAGATCGTATTCCCGGCGCCCAGCGCGAGATCTCGCGTCTTGTTGGGGCCGCTGGCGACGAGGTCGTGGCCGGTCGGCGCGTCGGTCCGGCGTGAGAAGAGCTGGCGCACCCGCGGCGTCGCCGCTTCCGGCGCTTCAAAGCGCGGCTCGACGAGGCCGAACAAAACGTCGTGCGGCAAGGTTCGCAAGCCCCGCTCGATCGCCTCCAGCCATCCCTCGTCGAGCGTCTGATCGTCGTCCATGAACGCGATCACGCTCGCCTGGGCCGCCGCGATCCCCGCATTGCGCGCCAAGGCGATGTTGGCGGGATGAGATGCGACACCTCTTACGTCGAAGGGTTCGGACAGCGCCCGCGTGGCCGCGCTGAGGTCTTGGATCGTCTCGGCGGCCGAATTTTCGTCGCTGTTGTCGACAATGACGACTTCGAAGCGAAATCCGCGCGGGCGCCGCAGCGCCATGAGGCTCTCGACGGCATTGCGCAACAACCGCTCGCGGCGAAAGGTGCAGATCACGATCGACAGGTCGTTCATTTTTGCGGCTCCGGATAGGGCTCGGCGGCGCCGAGGATGTGCGGCCTCGGCATCGCGAAGAGCGCCAGCGAAACGAGGCTCCAGAAGGCGGAGCCGCGCATGTAGAGCGTCGCCTCCGTGAGGTTGTGGAAGAGGTAGATCAGCAGGATCGCGGCGATGGCCGCGAAGGCGGAACGGTCGGGCAGCGAATGGCCGCGCTTCATCGCCGCGCTGAGGGCCGCCACCGCGCCGAAAAGGATCGTCAGCGTCGCGAACGCGGTCGCGGGAACGCCGAGGTGCAGACAGAGTTCGAGATAGCCGTTGTGCGCTTGGTTGATCGTGCCGACTTCGACGTCGGCGAGCCAGGTTCCCGGCTCCAGCTTTGCGAGCGGATCGTTGATGGGGCCAACATCCCAGAAGGCGCCGTAGCCGTATCCGAGCCACGGCCGCTCGGCGATTCGCCCGCGCGCGAAGGCCCAGAGCTCATCGCGGCCTGTCAGCGTCGCGTCGCCAGTGGTCGCGTTGAGCGCGGCGCTGAGATTGAAGCCGCTGGCGGCGAAGAGGCCGCCGAACACGGTCGCCAGTACGATGGACGCCGACATGGCCAGCAAAGCGAGGCGCGGCCCGAGGCGCTGAACCAGGATCAGCGTCGCGCCGATGGCGAAGGCCAGCACGGTCAGGTTGATTGACGTCTTAGAGCGCGTCACCGCCAGGAACAGCAACGTCGGCGCCAGCGCGAGCAGCGCGCGATTGCGGTCCTTGCGGCTCTGCGCGCCGATGATCCAGGCGCCGCCGCAGACCGCGGCGAGCATGGCGACATAACCGGCGACGTTCTTCTGCGTGTAAATTCCGCGAACGCCGATGTCGGAAATCGCCACGGACGGCCTGATAACGATCGAGGCGAGGTTCAGCAGCATGACGCCGGTGAGAAACACGAACAGGATCGTGTGCAGGCGGCGCAGCGAGGGCGCCGTCGCGCCGATCGCCAGCGCGGCATAGGTCAGGAAGAAAAACAGCAGCGAGCGTCGCAGCGTCAATTCGGGATAGTCGGACCAAGCGATGCTCGCCATCGCGAAGCCGACGACCGCCAGCACGCCGATATTCTCGCCGATGCGGCGCCAGACTTCGCGCTTGTGCGTCCAGGTCACGTGAAGCGAGAGGGCGAACAAGCCGAGCACGACGATGCGATCGACCGAACTCCCCTCGACGCGCTCGCCGACCGAGGCTTCCGAGAGTGGATGCGTGCCGATGAAAACGAAGGCGAGGTAGCCGAGCAACAAAACGGTCGGCGCATCGAGCGCGCGCAGCCACGCCGGAACGATGCTGGCGCGCGCGGGGCCCTGCGCGTAGGTCGTGCCCTGGCTCATGCGCGCGCGCCAGGCCTGCTGGGTGCGCCGGCGCCGCTGCGTCGCGAAAGACGATCCAAGACGCGCAAGTCCTTAGGCGAATGGTTAAGGTTCGGCGGCGATAATGGCCGCAATTCCTCAAGAAACCATTGCGTGACGCTTTTCGGCGACGCTAGGGGAAACTCGAGAACATGGACCTCGTCAGTGTTGTAATTCCCACCTTGAACCGGCAGGAACGGTTGCGGCGCGCGGTGGCGAGCGCGCTCGCCCAACGCGGCCTCGAAGAAATAGAGGTGGAGATTCTCGTCGTCGACAACTCGCGCGACGCCAACGCGCGCGCGACGATTGAGGCGTTCGGCGCCGCCGCCGTACGCTATTTCAGCGAGCCTTCGCCGGGGGTCGCCAATGCGCGCAATTGTGGCGTCGCGCAGGCGAGAGGGCGCTGGGTCGCGTTTCTCGACGACGATGAGGAGGCGGCGCCGAACTGGATCGCCGCGCTGACGGCGACGGCGCGGCGCTCGAACGCCGACGCGGTTTTCGGCCCCATCGAGGGGCGGGCCGAGGGCGCCGGCGAGATCGGCGGCTTCTCGCCATATTTCTCGCGTCGCGTGGAGGCCGCCGACGGCGCCGACATCACGCACTTTTCCGCTTATCTCGGCACCAACAATTCGATGTTCGAGCGCCCGAGTTGTCTTGCCGGCGCCGCGACTTTCGATACGAGCCTCAACGAATCGGGTGGCGAGGACAGCCTGCTGCTCGAACGATTGCGGCTGACGGGGCGACGGTTCGCCTGGGCGGCCGAGGCGCGGGTCGTCGAATGGGCGCCCGCGTCGCGTCTCACTTGGGCCTATGTGCGCAAGCGCAAATTCTTGAGCGGACAAATCCGGGTGTTCGTGCGCCGTATGGCTTCGCCCGCGCGCTGGGACGTGGTCGCGGCCTGGATGGCGGTCGGCGCTGCGCAATTCGTCGCCGCCGGCCTTGCCTCGCTCGTGTTTCGGCCGTTCGCGCCCGAGCGCGCCGCGCGCGCCGAAGCGACCGCCTATGGCGGGCTCGGCAAGGTGCTTTGGCAACGCGCGTTCCGTCCCGCGCTTTACGGGGCCGGGTTGGTGTCTTGAGGCGCCGGGAGTTCGTCGCGTCGGCGCTCGCGGCCGTCTGCGTCGCGCCGGCTCGCGCCGCGCCTGGAGCTCCGCGAATTCTGCGCGTGCGCGACGATCTGGCGGCGACGTCGATCGACCCGCGCATCTATGGTTCCAACGAAATCGGCGCGATGGACGGCGGCGAACTATCGGCGCAAATTGACGCGCGCGTCGGCGTCGCCGCGCGTCGTCTGGGCGGTAATCTGATGACGACCTACAACTGGGTCAACAACGCCGCCAACGCGGGACGCGATTATCGAAACTCCAACGGCGCCTTCCTCCTGGAAGCGCTGCGCCTGCCGCGCGAGAGCTGGGGCCGTCCGGGCGCGGTCATCGAGGCCATGCACGAATCCTCGCTGGCGATGCGCGCCTCCAGCCTCGTCACATTGCCGCTCGCGGGCTACGTCGCCGCGGATTTCTCCGGCGAAGTTAGCGCGGCGGAGACCGCGCCGTCGCCGCGTTTCGTCCCGGTCAAATGGGAAAGCTCGGCCCGCGCGCGCGATGGGATCGACCCGAGCGTCTGCGACATCCCGCAGCTCGTTTCCCGGCTCGTCGAGCGTTATGGACCCGCGTCCAGCGCGCGCGGGATTCGCGCCTATGCGCTCGACAACGAGCCCGGTCTCTGGGCGCAGACGCATCCGCGCATATTCCCTTCGCCAGTCGGCATCGGCGCGTTGATCGAGCGTTCGATCCGCGCGGCGCGCGTCATCAAGTCCCTCGATCCCGCCGCCGAGGTATTCGGCCCCGCGAGTTGGGGCGCGACCGGCATGGTCAATCTTCAGAACGCGCCGGACTGGCCGCGCTATCGCAGCCACGGCAGTTTTCTGGCCGCCTATCTCGATGCGTTTCGGCGCGCCTCGGAGCGCGAAGGGCGACGCCTCCTCGATGTGCTCGATGTGCATTGGTACGGCTTTCATCGTCTGGGCGATCTGGCGCGCAGCGAAAGGCCCGATCTCGACGCGGCTAAGCTCGACGCGCCGCGCTCGCTCGACGACGCGGACTTCAGCGAGGACAGCTGGGTCGCGCGCGCGCTGCGCCCGGGGGGCGGCGACGGGCTGAGGCTGCCAATCTTGCCGAGCTTGCGCGCCACTATCGATCGCGCGTTCCCCGGCACGAAGCTTGCGATCAGCGAATTCAACTACGGCGGCCCCGGCCGCCTCGCATCGGGGCTGGCGGTCGCCGACGCGCTCGGGCGCTTTGGCCGCAACGGCGCTGCCTTCGCCGCGCATTGGGGTTCGCTTGCCGGCTCGCTCGGCGAGGCCTACCGGCTGTTTCGCACGGCCGATGCGAAGGGCGCCTGTTTCGGACCCGGCGGCCTCGCCGTCGAGTCCTCGGACGCGACGGAGCTTTCAGCCTTCGCAGCGCGCGATGCGGAAGGTCCGGGCGTCAGGCTCGCGCTGATCAACAAGGGCGCCAAGCCTCTGGCGGTCGATGTCGCCTTCGCCGCCCGTCCCCCGCGCGCGCCCAGCGCGGCTTTCGGATTCGACGCGATCTCGCCTCGCGCCGCCGACCTCAGCCGCTCCGCCGAGACGCTCGAGGGCGCGACGCGACTGACGCTGCCCGCGCTTTCGGCGACGCGCTTCGCCTTCGATTGAGAGCGCGCGTGGCTCACGCGATCCGCGTGCGCGCCAAGCCCTCGGCGAGGTCGATCTGGGGATCGAAGCCGAACGCGGCGCGCGCGGCCTCGGTCGGGTAGATTGCCTGTCGCGCGAACAGCGCGAGTTCGCCTGTCGTGGGCGCCAACGCGGCGGCGCGCGCGCCGGGGAGGCCGAGGCGGTCCCAGACCTTCGCGCCGAGCGCGAGTTTCGGGCGCAGGGAAATTTCGAGGCCGCTCCATTGCGTCAAAGCGGGCGCGCTGGTCTTCGCCGCAAGCGCTCGGAAATAGGCGTTCCAGCTCGGCGTTTGCGGTCCGACCGCGTTGGCGGCGAGGCAAGAGGCCAGTTCCTCCCGCCGGGGCGAAAGCGAGGCCGCCGCGGCCGAGGCGATCAGCGCGGAGAGGTCGTCGACATGGATCAGCGGCGCGGGGCCTTCGCCTTGCGAGCCAAACTCGCCCCAGGCGCCGAGGCGAATTCGCCCGGCGAGCTTATCGATCCAGAACCGGCTGCCGGCGCCGTAAACGGCGCCGGGCCGCAGCAGGAGCGCGCGTCGCGCCGGATGAGCGGGCTCGCGCGTCCAGGCGCGGACGGCGGCTTCGCTCGCGATCTTGGCGCGCGCATAGGCGTCGAGCCGCCCTTCGGCCGCGCGGGTCTCGTCGACGCGGCCGGTCGCCTCGCCGTAGACCGCGATGGAACTCAGATAGATCAGATTGGCGAGGCCGGCGCCCGACATCGCCGCGAGCAGGCGTCCGGTGTCGGCGGCCATGCTCGCTGGCGCGCCAAAGGCGGCGTGGATGACGAGATCGGCCCCCGTGACGGCCTCGCGGATTTTATCGCTCTGACCGAGATCGCAAGGCATGAAGTCGACGCCGGGCGCCGTTCGGCGCGCGCCCGCGCGTACGCGAAAACCCTCCGTCCGGAGCCGCGCGACAACAGCGGCGCCGATAAAGCCCGTCGCACCGACGACGAGAATTGTCGGGCCCGCCACGGGCGTCACTGCGCGGCGGCGATCGCTTCGCCGCCCCGCCCGCGCAAATGGCCGGTCAACCGGAGGAAGGTCGGTCGCGCGAACACAGCGAGCAGGCTTCCGTACACGACGACGCCGAGCGCGACGAGGAAGATCAGCAGCGACCATTTATGCGTCGCCGGCGCCAGCGCGGCGCTCAATGCGACGACCGCGCCCATGACGCCCGATAGGGCCCACGCGGGCGCGAGCGCGGCGAGGCGACCAAGGCGCGGCCAGTGCAGGTGAGCGGATCGCAAACCGATGGCGAAGGCGGCCCGCGTCGCATCGCCCGCTATCCGCGACAGGCCGACGCTGATCGGGCCGAACATGCTCGTCGCGATCAGCGCGACAATTGTCGTGACGAAGCTCGCAATCGTCGAAATCAACGCGAACTCGGGCTTCGCGCTCGCGGAAAGCGCCGTGAAGATGAGGCGCGGCGGCGAGGCGATCGCGCCGCCGATGGCCAGGCAAACCGCGATGTCCGTCGCGTCGTTCCAACCGGGCCCGGCCATCAGCGGCAATAGCACCGGCGTGACGGCGGCCATGCCGACGAACATCGGCGCGACCACCAGCGCCGACTGGGAGACGACGGTTTCGGCGAGCGCGCCGAGCCGCCTGCGGTCGCGGCTCACGGGCGCAAAGAACGAAAAGGCGAGATTATGACCGGTCGCCGCGACCGCTCCGCGTATCGGCTCGATCAGGCGCATGGCCATGTTGACGTAGCCCAGAACGGAAGCGCCATAGATCGCTTCGACGACGTTGTTGAACACGAGATAGGTCAGGTTGTCGATCAGGCGATCGAGGAACGATAGACCCGCGAAGCGGCCGAGTTCGGCGATGGGCGCGAACGACCAACGCGGCAGGATCAGGAAGCCGATGCGCATTTGCAGAATGACCGCGATCGCGAGCGAAATGAGCACGCGATTGGCGACCAGCGACCAAAGGCCCGCCCCGGCAAAGGCTAGGATCAACGACAAGGCGACGCCGACGAGATGGCCAAGCAGCGAGGCGGCGGCGATGTCGTTGAATCGGCGCAACCGGCGCGCCAGGGCGAGCAGAATCGCGGTGTGGCCAGTGAAGAAGATGGAGACCATCGAGACCGGCAGGAGCAAAGCGAATTCGGGCTCCTGATAAAAGCGGGCGAGCGCCCAGCCGGCGAGGGCGGAGACCGCCAGGATCGCGCCGCCGATGATCCAAGATGCGCCGAGGGCGGAACGCAAATGGGCGCTCCGCAGGAATCGGCGCTGGGCGAGGGCTTCCTCGAACGGCATTCCCACGAAGACGGCGCCGACCGCGGTAAACGTGAGCACCAGCGCGGTGACGCCGAAATCGCGGGGCGTGAGCAGGCGCGAAAATACAGCGGTGCTGCCGGTGAGCAGCGCCAACCGGCCGACCGCCTCGACCCCCGCCGAACCGACCCATCCGACGATGCGCCGGTCCGCCGCTCGCCTGTTTCGCGCCTTCATCGAAGCCCTTTTGCCTTGTGCGAGAGGTTACGCCGCGGAAGTGGCCGCGCCCTTAATAGGGAGAGTTAAGGCTTTCGTAAGAATTTGCTTCAAATGCGCGCGTGGGCGCGCGCGGCGCGCATGGCGTGGGCGACGTCGGAGAGTTCATCGGCCAGCGCCGCGGCGAGTTCTTCGGTCGGAGTTTTGCGAGCGCTCGAAGTTTCCGTGCGCCAGATCGCGATGAAAGCGACCGCGCTTAGAGTGAGCATGAGTCCGAGCACAAATCCCGCAACGCCCCAGAGGCCGACGCTGATCGTCATCACGCGCGCTTCGGGCGCCTGCGCCTGCGAGGCGATGCGCAGATTGGCGACATTGACCCGGCCCATTTCCGCGATCTCTCGTGCGCGCGTCTCCAGCGTCTCCGCCACCTTGCGGTTGGCCGCTGTGCTCGTCTCCAGGGTTTGCAACGCGATCTGCGCCTCGCGCGCGCTCGTCAATTGCGAGGCCAGCGCCGCGACAAGGCGCGCGAGATTGTCGCGCTCGCGCTGAGCGCGACCGAGCAGCGCGCGCGCCGACGCTCGGATCGCCCTGGCCGCGGCGGCCACCTCGCGGTTCACACGCTCGGCCTTGCTGCGCGCCTCGACGAGCGAGGGATTGCGCGCGCCGAGCCGCGTGGCGAGCGGGGCGAGTTCCGCCTCGACCGCGGCGCGACGGTCGAGCAACAGGGCGAGCGAGCGGGCGTCGGCATCCTCGCCGAGTTCGCCTATGTCGGCGCTGCTCTTGGGCGTGGTGTCCATTTGGTCGACGCGCGCGCGCGCGCGTTCGAGCTGCGTCTCCGCGGCGTTCAGAGCGGCGGTCGCGTCGATGAGCTTGCGCTCGACGAGCAAATGATCGCCGACTTGAAGCAGGTTCTTGTCTTTGCGAAAAATTTCGGATTTGGCTTCGGATTCAGCGATTGCGCGCTTGATCGCGTCCAGGCGTGCGTCGAGTTCGCCCGCCATGCGGTTGGAAAGCGCCGCGCGGGCGCCGGAATCCTCGGCGATATAGGCCTCGACAGTGGATTTCGCGAGCCCAGCGGCGAATTTGGGAGAACTCGCGTGCGCGATCACGTCGACGAGGTAGCTGCGCTCGGCGCGCTTCACCTGTAGCAGCTTGCGCAGTCCGTCGATCGATTTCGCGGAAGCTCCGTCGGCGCCCTTGCCGAGCCCGGCGCAGAGCTTGAGAAAGTCGGAGGGCGGAGCGCTCTCGCCGCCGTGCCCGCCCGCATCGCCTGAGCATTCGCGCGCCAGAACGCGCTCGAGCACGCGTTCGGACAAGATGACGCCCATCTGGCTTTCGACGAAGTTGATCTGCGAATTCGCTTCGGCGCGACCCGCCACGACGTCGCTGGCGAATAGCTTCACCCCCTCGGGATCGAACAGAATCTGCGCGGTTGCGGAATAGCCGCCCGGAAAAAGGAATTTGATAACCATGGCGAGCAGCGCGAAGGCGAAGGCGGCGGCGGCTATTCGCAGGCGCCAGGCCCAGATCAGCGCGACGAGCGTACGGAACGCTAGCGTCCAAGGCCCAGCCGCGTCCTGCGGCGGCCGCCAGACCGCTTCGCTGTATTCGGACGCGTCACTCATACGAAATGCTTCACCCCGGCGTCACAGCCCGTTCGGCCGCGGACCCGAGGCCCCAGCCTTCGACAGAATGCCGCAAGAGTTCCAACGGTATGACAATGACCTAGCCATCAATTAGAATTCGACTGAAAATGGTTAGCCGAGCGTTAATCGCGGTTCATCGACGGCAAGTGGGCGCGGCGGCGGGCGCGAGGATGCCCGATAGGCGGTCGGATTTCATGGGATCAAGATGCGCTAAATCGCGTTTCGGTACGCGGTGCGCGAAAACAGCGTAAGCATCAAGATCCAGATGTCGAGCGAAAGCGACCAGTTGTCGACGTAGTGAAGATCGTGTTGCACCCGGCGTTCGATTTTTTCCGAGGTGTCGGTCGGGCCGCGAAGGCCGTTGACCTGCGCCCAGCCGGTGATGCCGGGCTTGACGTTGTGGCGGCGGGTGTAGAGCGCCACCTCGCGCTCGAACTTGCGGTCGTGCGGAACGGCGTGCGGGCGCGGACCCACGAGCGACATTTCTCCGCGCAGGACGTTGATGAGCTGCGGCAGCTCGTCGATGTTGAACTTGCGCATGAAGCCGCCGACCCGGGTGATGCGCATATCTTTCGTGGTCGCCTGTTGCACGTCGCGGCCATGCTCCATCGCCGTCATCGAGCGGAATTTTAAGATGCGGAAGGTCTTCTTGTTGTATCCATGGCGGGTTTGCAGGAAGAGCGCCGGACCGGGGCTGTCGAGCTTGATCGCGATCGCCGCCGTAAGCATCAGCGGAGCGAATATCACGAGCGCCACGGAAGCGAACGCGATATCGCAGGCGCGCTTGACCGCCCGGTCGGCGAAGCTGATCGAGGTCGAAGGCAGGTGCAGGCTCGCATCGCGGCCGAGCGGGGAAACGCTCGCGCCGGCGAAGCGGGCAAGGCCGCTTTTGGGTTCGAGCAAGATGTTGATCGCGGCCGGGATTTGCAGGAAGGCGGCAATGCACTTTTCGACGAGTTCGCCGCGCGAAAGCGGAACGACGATGAGGATTTCGTCGAGCGTCTGCTTGCGGGCGATGCGCGCGGCGGCGGCAAGATCGCGCGCGAGGTCGGTTAGGTCGTCGCGCAGGAGGTAGACGCAGACGACCGCCTTTCCGCCTTCTCGCAGCGTTCCGCGTCGACGCAAGGCCTCGATTTCCTTTTCAAAGCCGACGATCATCGCGCGCGAGGGCTGCAAGGCGCCCTCGCGAACGTTGCGGCGCACGAGATGGACCAGCGCGGCGCGCACGGCGTAGAGCGAGAGCAGGCCGAGCGCGTAGAAAGCTATCAAGCCGCCGCGCGAGGCCTCAGCGTCCGAGCGATCGAGAAAGCCCATGAAAACCGCGACCAGGAATCCAATGTTCCAATAGGCGATCGTGCGCCGCGCATGGCCGGGCAGAACCATATAGTTGGCGATTGCGTAATTGCGGCGGCCGATATTCGCCAGGATGAAGGTCATGGCGACGATGAAAGAGAGGCGCAGACTCGCCGGGCGCAACGCCCACTGACCGTAAACAAGGTAACCGTAGACGCCGCCCGCGACGATTGCGGCCCAAAGGATCGCGGCGAGGTCGGCGAGCGCCGCAGTCGAACCGAAACTCGAGCGAGTCAGCGAACCCCGCTTCTCCCGCGGCGCGATGTCCGGCCCGACGTGACCGTGCGCGCCGGCGAAAGTCACCTTGGGCGCCGACGCGGGGTTCGCGGCGGCGCGCCTGTCTTCGTCAATGAATTCCGCAACGTTCGCCATTCGCCGTGCCCGCCAACTCAAGTTGTCCCGACTTTTGCGGCCGGTTGACGCAGCGAAACTAGAATTGGCTCTTGAAGGGCAACTTAAGTAATAATATGAATCGCGGATTTACGACATTCTGACGCAAATGAAGTGAATTCTTACTTATCGTAATAACGTATTATTGCTCAAGCTTTGGTAACGATATTTGAGTGAATCTAACGTTACAGCGCCCGCAGGCCGGACCGGGAGCGGCGCGCCCGGCCGCAACAAGAGGCGGACGCCGACTTACGCTGAAATGGGAGCGTCGCGTACCCCGACTTGGGCCGCCCGGACAGTGCTGTTACTGTCATCGGACAAGTAGGCGCGAAGGGAGTGGCGACGTGGCGCAAGAACGTATTACATCCGGACTTCAGCTTCGTTCGCTCATCAAGAGCGGGGGAGAACTCGAACTTTCACTGGTCGCGACGGCCGTTCCCGAACCCGGCCCAGACCAGGTGATCGTGCGCGTCGAGGCGACGCCGATCAATCCGAGCGATCTTGGCTTGCTCACCGGAGCTGCGGATCTGACGACCGCTGAAGCCTCGGGCACGCCCGACGCGCCGGCGATCAAGGCCAAGATTCCCGCCGCCGCGATGAAGGCGATGGCGGGGCGGCTCGACGAATCCATGCCCGTCGGAAATGAGGGCGCGGGCGTCGTTGTCGCGGCCGGCGCTTCGCCGCGCGCCAAGGCGCTGATGGGCAAGACGGTCGCGATGATCGGCGGCGCGATGTATGCGCAATTTCGCTGCATCGACGCGCGCGATTGCCTGGAGCTTCCTCCTGGCGCCACCGCGGCCGAGGGCGCTTCGGCTTTCGTCAATCCGCTGACCGCGCTCGGCATGGTAGAAACGATGCGGCTCGAAGCGCACAAGGCGCTTGTGCATACGGCGGCGGCGTCGAACCTCGGTCAGATGCTCAATAGGATTTGCCTCTCGGACGGCATCGGTCTCGTCAATATCGTGCGCGGCGCTAAGCAGGAAGCGACGCTGCGCGCGCTCGGCGCGAAGCACGTCGTCAATTCCGAGGCGCCGACGTTCCTCGCCGATCTTCAGGCGGCGATCGCCGAGACCGGCGCGACGCTTGCCTTCGACGCGATTGGCGGCGGCAAGCTCGCCGGCCAAATCTTGAACGCGATGGAGGCGGCGGCGCTGGCCAATATGAAGGCCTACAGCCGTTACGGCACCACGGTGCACAAGCAGGTCTATATCTACGGCGGCCTCGACATGGGGCCGACGGAATTGCGCCGCTCTTTCGGTATGGCTTGGAGCGTCGGCGGCTGGTTGCTGTTCCCGTTCCTGCAAAAAGTGGGACCGGAGCGGGCGGCGGCGATGCGCGCCCGCGTCGCGGCGGAGTTGAAGACGACTTTCGCGAGCCACTACGCCCATGTCGTCTCGCTGCGCGAGGCGCTGGCGCTCGATAATCTGCTCGCCTATTCCAAACGGGCGACTGGCGAGAAATATTTGATCGATCCCAGCAAGGCGTGAGGTCAGGACCCCCACATCTGGCCCCTCCCCGCGAGCGGGGAGGGGCGCTGGATTACGCCCGGTTCTCCAGCAACAGCAGTCCCGACGCGGTGTTGGAGATCGGAATGTGGTAGTTCCGATGCAGTTCCTTCACCTGCCCTTGCAGGCAGCCGCGCATCGCGAGCCACAGGATGAACTCGGCGCCCTGCGCGCCGGCCTGACGTATCAGTTCCATCGTCGGGATCGCGGCCAGTTCCTCGGGATGGTCGACGATCTTGTCCATGCACATCAGGTCGAATTCCTTGTTGATGAATCCGGCCCGCTTGCCGTCGAGCTGATGCGAAAGGCCACCGGTGCCCAGGATCACCACTTTCTCATGGCCGGGGAACGAGGCGATCGCGCGACCGATCGCCTGGCCAAACTCATAACAGCGTTTGGGCGTCGGGATCGGATGCTGCACGGTGTTGATGCAGATCGGGATCGTCTTGATCGGGTTCTTGGTCTGGTCGCCCCAGAACAGTTGCACCGGCACGGTGAAGCCGTGATCGACCGCCATTTCCTGACATGAGCAGACATCGAAACCGTCGGCGACAACGCCCTCGATGATGTGCCAGGAAAGTTCCGGGTAGCCCTGGAACTTGCCGATTGTCGGGATGCCCCAGCCTTCATCCTCGTTCTCGTATTCGAATGCGGCGCCGATAGAGAAGGTCGGCATCTTATCGAGGAAAAAGTTAAGTCCGTGATCGTTGTAGAAGACGATGGCGACGTCCGGCTGCCGCTCGGCGAGCCACTTTTGCACGGGCGGGTAGCCGTCGAAGAACGGCTTCCAATACGGGTCTTCGAACATCTGCTTGGCGTAAGCGTTGCCGACTGCGGGAATGTGCGAGGAGGTCAGGCCTCCGATGATGTCAGCCATGACGTTATTCTCCCTGCTTCTTGAGCATGTCTTTGAAGGCTTCGACGCTCATGCCGGTCTGCTGCGCGCCGACGTCCTGCACGCCAAGCCCGAAGATGCCGGCGAATTTGGCAAGATAGTAAATGTTGCCGCCCGCCGCGATCAGATCGAGCACGTTGCGCGAGCGGATCGCTGCCTTCTGCTGCGCGTTGAGGCCGTATTTGGCCATGTAGGCTTCTTCGTCCGCCTTGAAGGCGTCCCGGTTCTGCGCCTTGTTGAACGAGTAGCACATCTTGTTGAGCGCATAGCCTTTCATGGCTTGAGCGCCGTCGAAGATCGTCGTGCCCGGTATCTCGTGTAGTTCGTGTGCGTGCAGTGTCATTTCTCCCTCCATTTGCCCCCATCAGGGCGCAGTCCTCCGACGGCGGGCAAGGCGCTCGCCGTTGGCTTCTTTCCAAACCTGTTTTGCGTTCAGCGGCCGAAGACGATCCCGTCGAAAAGCTTGCGCGCAGTCCGCAGCAGCGCTGCGGACTTCACTTCGCCTTTCGCGTCGAGTTCGACGACGACGGTCATTTCGCCCGTCGGATGTTCGACCGGAATCGTTTTGCGCGCGCCCTCGGCGATGTTCGCCAGCGCGGCCGCGGGCGAACCCGGCAACAGGCAGGCGGTGGCGACCGAGACGGCCCCCAATACGCCGATCGAGGCGTGGCAGCGGTGCGGAATGAAAGTGCGGGTCGATATCGCGCCTCCCGATGTCGGCTTTGACACCAGAGACATCTTGGGCACCGACTTGTCTTTGACATCGCCCAAATTCATCATCGGCCCCGCCTTGAGGCGGATCGATTCCAGCCGCGCCTTGAGCGCGTCGTTCGCGTCCAATTCCTCGCGCGTCTCGGCGCCGCTCGCGCCAAGATCGCTCGCGCGCAGCACGACGACCGGCATTCCGTTGTCGATCAAGGTGCATTCGACGCCGTCGATCACATCGACCGCGCGGCCCGTCGGCAGCAGCGCGCCGCAACTCGAGCCGGCGGTGTCGCGAAACTCGGTCGGGATCGGCGCCGAAGTCCCGGGCGCGCCGTCGATGTGCGCCTCGCCGCGATAGGTCGGCATTCCGCCTGGCGTCTGCACCTTGGCGACCGCGATCTGGCCGGTGTTGACCATGTAGATCGCGACATCGGTCTCGGCGCCGCTCGCCTTGACGAGGCCGCGCTCGATCGCGAACGGCCCGACCCCGGCGAGAATGTTGCCGCAGTTCTGCGCGTCGGTGACGACGGGCTTATCGACGAACACTTGCAGGAAAAGATAGTCGACGTCGACGCCGGGCCGCGCCGAGCGCGAGACGACGGCGACTTTGGAGGTGAGCGGGTCGGCGCCGCCCATGCCGTCGATCTGAACTTTGTCGGGCGAGCCCATCACGTCGAGCAGGAACGCGTCGCGCGCCGCAACGTCTTGCGGAAGATCCTCGGCAAGAAAATATCCGCCTTTGGAGGTGCCGCCGCGCATCCACATGCAGCGGGCCGAATACGGCTTGGCGTCTGTCATGGGCAGTCCTCCCGTATCGCCGTCGCGGAATTCATTTTGGCTCGTCTCGCGGCGTTCGCGTTTTTCCTATCGTCGCGATATTCGCCGCGAATGGACGACGTAGCACGTTCAAAGTCCTCGCGCGGGCATAAGTTTTAGCTATGATGCACGCGAAGGCAAATCGGAGACGCGCGGTCCGTGTGGGAGAATGCGCCAAATCTGAGACACTTGCGCGCTTTCGCCGCCGTGGTCCGGCTCGGCGGTGCGACGCGCGCGGCCGCGCAGGTTCACCTTTCGCAACCGGCGATCACCCAGGCGCTGGCCAAGCTCGAGGCGCGTCTCGACGCCAAGCTCGTCGTCGCTAGCGCCAACGGCATGACGCCAACCGAAATCGGGCGGCTCTTTCACGATCGCGTCGAACGCGCGCTCGAACTCATCGCGACCGGCGCCAGGGAGGCGATGCGCGCCGAGGCGCGTCGCGCCAACGCCGGCTTCGCGCATTTCGAGCAACTCATCACGGTCGCGCAATTGCGGGCGCTGGCGGCGATGCAGTTCAACCGAAACTTCTCTCTCGCGGCGCGCGAGTTGAACATCTCGCAGCCTTCGCTGCATCGCGCCGCGCGCGACCTTGAGCGAATCATGGGCCGCACGTTGTTCATCACGACGCGCCAGGGCGTCGAGATGACGCAGACCGCAGCCGCTTTCGCGCGTTTCGCCGCGCTCGCTCACGCTGAATTGTTGCAGGGCTTCGCTGAAGTCGCCGAGGCGCTCGACCGCGACCCCGGCCTCATCGTCGTCGGCTCGATGCCGTTCGCGCAGACGCGGCTGCTGCCCGAGGCGCTGAACCGGCTTTCGCGCGAACGCCCGCTCGCGCGCGTCAAGGTCATCACCGCCCCTTACGACGGACTGCTCGGGCGGCTGCGCCACGGCGTGATCGACTTTCTCGTCGGCGCCCTGCGTTCGCCGCCGCCGATCGACGACATCGCGCAGGAGCCGCTCATCGACGACAGCCTCGCGGTGATCGGGCGCCACGGCCATCCATTGTCGAAACGCGGACGCGTCTCGCACGACGATCTGCTGAAGTTCCCCTGGATCGCGCCGGCCGAGGATACGCCGGCGAGCGCCGTGTTCCGCAATCTTTTTTCCGCAGGGGATCAGGCGCGGATGCCGGCCGCGATTTTTGAGACGGGCTCGCTGGTGCTCGCGCGCGGGCTATTGATCGGCAGCGACCGGCTGACCCTGCTCAGCGCCCGGCAGGCGGCCCACGAACTTGCGCTCGATCAGTTCGCGTTGATCGCCTTCGCCGTGCCGATGGGCGCACGCCAGATCGGCCTGACCTTCCGCAAGGGCTGGCGCCCGACCGCGACCCAACGCGCGCTGATCGAATTCCTGCGTGCGTCCGGTGAACCGGCCGCGGTGGCCGCAAGCCCGCCTGGCTGATAGACAGAACGAATGACGGTCCGCGCGCTCTGACTTCGCGTTCGTAGGCTCTGGCGCGTTACGGGTCCTAATTCGGATGGAGAGGGCAGAGGCATGACGGCGCCAATTTCGAGCCAAATCGGGCGCATCGCCTTTCTGGGATTCGGCGAAGCGGGGCGCGCTTTTCTCGATGGCTGGCGTTCGGTTTCCGGATTTTCCGCCGATGTCGTCGCCTATGACGTCAAGACGGATTCGCCCGCCGCCGGTGTGCGCGAAGCCAAGCGCGCGGATTACGCGACGGCGAAGGTGTCTGGCGCTGCGAGCGCGCTCGAAGCGGTGAAGGGCGCGCATCTGATCTTCTCGCTGGTGACCGCCGATCAAGCGCATGAAGCGGCGCTGGCGGCGCTGCCCGCGCTCGGCGCCGGCGCGTTCTTTCTCGACTGCAATTCCTGTGCGCCGCAGACAAAGATGCGCTCGGCCGAGCGTGTCGAGGCGGCGGGCGGGCGCTATGTCGATGTCGCCGTGATGTCGCCGGTCTATCCGCGCCGGCATCGCTCGCCGCTGCTCATCAGCGGGCCGCGCGCGCCGGACGTCGCGCCGTGGCTCGCGGCGCTCGACATGGTCGCCAAAATCCACGAAGGCCCGGTCGGCTCGTCCTCGGCGATCAAGATGGTCCGCTCGGTGATGATGAAGGGGCTTGAGGCGCTGGTGTGCGAATGCGTGCTCGCGGGCGAGAAGGCCGGCGTCACCGACATCGTTCTGAATTCTCTGGACGACACCTATCCCGGCTTCGATTGGAAGAAAAAAGCCGCCTATATGTTGGAGCGGGTGATGAACCACGGCGTTCGCCGCGCGTCCGAGATGCGCGAAGTGGCGTTGACGGTCGATCTGCTCGGGCTCGATGGCGCCATGTCGCGCGCGAGCGCGCAGTGGCAGGATCGTGTCGGCCAGCTTCAGCTGAAAGTCGCCGAGGGCGACGGCGCCGATCATCATCAACTCGCGCGAAGGATTCTCGATCGTTTCGGGTCGGAGGGCGGAACATGAACCTCGAACTCGAAGGCAAGGTCGCCCTCGTCACGGGCGGCTCCAAGGGAATCGGGCTCGCCTGCGCGCGAGCATTGCGGCAGGAAGGCGCCAAAGTCGCCATCGTCTCGCGTTCGCAGCAGAACATCGATCGCGCTTGCGCCGAGTTCGGCGACGTCCTTGGCGTCGCCGCGGATCTCGTCGAGCCAGGCGCGGCGGAAGCGATGGTCCGCTCGGTCGAAGCTGAAAAAGGACCGATCGACATTCTCGTCAATTGCGCGGGCGCCGCGAAGCGCACGCCGCCCGAAGAACTCAACCCGGCGGTCTGGCGCGCCGCGATCGACGCGAAATTTTTCACTTATATCAACGTCTGCGATCCCGTGGTGAAACGCATGGCCAAGCGCCGCGCCGGTGTCATCGTCAACGTCATCGGCATGGGCGGCAAGGCCGCTTCGCCGACGCATCTGGCCGGCGGCGCGGCGAACGCGGCGCTCATGCTGGCGACGGTTGGCCTCGCCAAGGCCTATGCGGGGCAGGGCGTGCGGGTCGTGGGCGTCAATCCCGGCCTGACCGAGACCGAGCGATTCGACGAGGGCCTGCGCGCTTCGGCGCGGCTCGAAAACGTCAGCATCGAGGAGGCGCGGCGGCGGAGCCTCGCCAATATCCCGCTCGGGCGTCTCGCCAGCCCCAAAGAAATAGCCGATGTCGTTGCGTTTCTGGTTTCGGCGCGGGCGAGTTACGTCACGGGAGTCATCATCGGCATGGACGGTGTGCAGACCGCATTCGTGGTCTAACCCCCGCTGATCAAACATTCGTGCGCGCCCCGGGGCTGGCGCGGCGCGGCCTTCTTGCCTATGGGGGACGCAATGATTTCCGCCGCCACCCGCCGTCCCCTGGCGCTCGCCGCCGTCGTCACGGCAATGTTCATGATCGCCATCGAGGCGACGATCGTTTCCACCGCCATGCCGCAGATCGTCGGCGAACTCGGCGGACTGCCCCTCTATAGCTGGGTCTTCTCGGCCTTTCTGCTGACCCAGACCGCGACGACGGTGATATTCGGGCGCCTCTCCGACTCGCTCGGACGCAAGAAGGTCATTCTGTTCGGCATCGCGGTGTTTCTTGCGGGATCGCTGTTGTGCGGCTTCGCCGCTTCGATGCCGGCCCTGATCGCCTACCGCCTCATGCAAGGCGTCGGTGCGGGCGCAATCCAGCCGGTCGCGACCACCATCGTCGGCGATCTCTACTCGGCGCACGAGCGCGGCAAGATCCAGGGGTATCTCGCCAGCGTCTGGGCGATTTCGGCGGTGCTCGGCCCGCTCGCCGGCGGCCTCATCATCCAGCGCGCGTCCTGGGCCTGGATTTTCTGGCTCAACCTGCCGATCGGCGTCGGCGCGGCCGCCGCCTTCGCGGCTTATCTGCATGAACAGCCCTCGCGCGAGCGCCGACGCATCGATCATCTGAGCGCGGGCCTTTTCACGCTGGCGATCGCCGCCGTCATGCTCGACCTGACTTCGCTCGCCTCCGCCAACGCGCGCGAAATCGCCGCCCTGACGTTGATCGCGCTCATCGCGCTCGGGCTTTTCATCGCGCAGGAGCGGCGCAGCCCCGAGCCGATGATCTCGCTGGAGCTTTGGGGGCGGCGCCCGATCGCCGCCGCCAACGGCGCCTCATTGCTCGCGGGGATGACCATGGTCGGCGTAACGACCTTCCTGCCCGTTTACGTGCAGGGCGTGATGGGGCGCTCGGCTCTCGTCGGCGGCTTCGCGCTCTCGGCGATGGTGCTGGGCTGGCCGATCGGCGCGACGCTTTCGATGCGCATCGCGGCGCGTCTCGGCCTGCGGCCGGTCCTGGTCGCTGGCAGCTTGTTCATCCCGGCCGGCGCATCGGCGTTCGTCTTTCTGGGACCGGGCAGTTCGCCCTATCTCGCCGGCGCCGGCTCATTCGTCGCCGGCTTCGGCATGGGGCTGCTCAGCAGCGCGTCGCTGGTGTTGATCCAGGAAATCGTCAATTGGGGAGAACGCGGGAGCGTCACCGCCTCATTCCTGTTCGCGCGCAGTCTTGGCAACACATTCGGGGCGACGGCGTTCGGCGCGGTGCTCAATTTCGGGCTCGCGCATTCGCCGGTCGGGCGCAACGTCGGCTCGGCCGAATTGCGCGCCCTGCTCGACGGCAAGGCCGATGCGACGGGCGTTTCCGGCGCCCTGCGCGCCGTGCTCGACAATTCGCTGCATCTGACTTTCACGACGATGCTGGTCGCGGCCGCGCTGACGGTCGGCTGCGCTGTTCTGGTTCCGCATGTCTCGTTCGCGCGGCGCGAACAGCCCGCGGAGTAGCGGGCGGCTTGACGCCTTGTCGGCGAAGCGTTTGATATTCGAGAGGGATCGAGGGAGGACTTCATGGGCACGCGCATTTCGTTCAAACGTCCCGACGGCGCCGAAGCGACGGGCTATCTCGCCAACGCCGCGCGCGCCGACGCGCCCGGAGTCGTCGTCATTCAGGAATGGTGGGGCCTTTCCGAGCAGATCAAGGGCCTCGTCGACCGTTTCGCGCTGGCCGGTTTCGACGCCCTGGCGCCCGATCTCTACAAGGGCGTCGTCGTGCCCTATCACGACAGCGAAGCGGCCAACAAAGAGATGATGTCGCTGAACTTCATCGACGCCACCGAACAGACCGTGCGCGGCGCCGCGCAATATCTCAGGCGCAACGGCGCCAAGGTCGGCCTGACCGGCTTTTGCATGGGCGGTGCGGTGACGGTGATCGGCGCGGCGAAAATCCCCGATTTGACCGCCGCCGTGACGTTCTATGGGATTCCGCCGGCGCAGGCGGTCGGTCCCGCCGACGTGAAAATTCCGCTCCAGGGCCACTTCGCCAACAAGGACGACCACTTCACGCCCAAATCCGTCGACGCCTTCGAAGCGGGAATGCGCGCGGCGGGTAAGAGCTTCGAGTTCTTCCGCTATGACGCCGACCATGCTTTCGTCAACGAGCAGCGCATGGCGGTGCACGACCGCGACGCCGCCGAACTCGCCTGGGGCCGCGCCATCGCCTTCTTCAAGGCGCATCTGGGCTGAGGCGACGCCTCAGGCGCGCCACGCTGGCGGCCAGACCTTCAGGAACGTCTCGACGACGCTGACGAAGGCCAGCGGCTGGTCGAACATCACGTGATGATCCGTTTCCGGCATCGTCACATAGGGCGCGCCGGGACCGATCTGCGCCGCGACATATTCGGCGTCCTCGGCGCGAAAGATTTTTGAACGTTCGCCGCGCACGATTCCGAGCGGACAGCGTGCGCGGCTGACCAGCGCCATCGCGTCCTTGCGCCCCATGCGCGCCCAGAGGTTCGGGTCGAAGCGCCAGGTCCAGCCCTTCGCACCTGCGGCGTCAGTCGCCTCGCGCAGCGACAGTCGCGCGATATGGTCGAGAATATAGGGGTGTTCGCATGGCTGCGGCGGCGCGAGACGAAACCGAGCCACCGCCGCCTCGAAGGTCGGTTGCAGGCGCGGCGCGCGGGCATCGCCCGGCGGTTGCGGCGGGCGTACATTCCTGGGCGCGAACAGCGGCGGATCGACCAGCACCGCGGCGGCCAGTTCCTCGCCGAATTCGTGCGCGAGGCCGACCGTGATGCGCCCGCCGAACGAGTGGCCGAACACGACGGGCCTGCCGCCCTCGTACAAGCCGGCGAACCGACCCGCCTCATGCGCCTCTCGCACGAACTGATCGAAGGCGTAGGCCGGGCGCCAGTCCGACAGCCCCATGCCGGAAAACGAAATCGCGACGACGCGGCGCTCGGCGGCGAAGAACGGCGCGATGAACGAATACCAGTCGGCGTGCGCCGCGCCGCCATGAAGCAGCAGAAGGCCCGGCTTGCCGCGCTCGCCCCAGGCGAGCGTCTCGATGCGCGCGCCCTCGATCTCGACGAAATCCCGCTCCGGCTCCGTCGCGATCGCGCGCTCGAACCAGGCCGGTGCGGGCGGCTTGCGGCCCTCATAGGCGGCGAGCGGCGTCAGGAAGGGCGCGTCGTGCAAGGCGGGACTTTCATTTGGCGGGCGGCGGGGCAGGCGAAGGTTCACACCTTAACCGTCGCGAGCGGCGTTTGTCACGCCGGGCGCCGTTGACCGACCGCCAGGGGCGACGTATATCGCCCGCGGCGACCGCTTCGCGCGGGCCCCTGTGGCGGAACTGGTAGACGCGCTCGACTCAAAATCGAGTTCCTCACGGAGTGCTGGTTCGATTCCGGCCAGGGGCACCA
>JBBIIT010000007.1:0-59426 GCA_037446355.1 Beijerinckiaceae bacterium
ACGTCGCCCGCGAGCGGCGACAACATCCGCGTCCATATCGTTTTGACGTCCGTCACAGATCATTCCTCGTGGCCAGCGCGGCCAGCGTCCTCCGATATCGAGCCCTTACACGCCGTTTCGGATCGGCAGCGTCCCCTTCTTCAAATAAAGACGAGAGGCTCGGCCGTGTCGACCGTCAAGCTCAACGAACTGAGGGAAGCCCATGTGAGCGAAGAGGTTATCCCAAGCCTCGATAGGCAATTCGTTGCTATGATGGTAGTTCGGTCTGCGATTTCGATCCGCTGCCGAAAACCAAACGGCATCCGCATGGAAGATGCAGTTATCGACAATTTTCGACGCAAAGAAGGGTTCTATATGTTCCGCGACCTCGGTGCACATCGCCAGATCAAAACGACGTCCAAGGCGCGGCATGAATTTCAAGTTCTGCAAAATAATGCGCTCTGGCGGAATCCCGATTTCCTTTAAGCGTCGCACGCCTCCCTTCGTCCCTTCGACGGTAACGAAATCTAAGTTACGACTCGCCAAAGCCTTTGTAATCTCGCCACCACCAGACCCAAGTTCTAGAACCGATTCTAATTTTCTATCGAACAAAACTGAATACATATCGCACATATAATCTACAATATCGTCCGATATATTACTATTAGGATGTCCGTGATCGATGAAATACGCGTCAGGATACATCAAATCTATAGAAAGATATTTAAAGCTTAATGGGCATTTAGGCTGAGTCCACCAGTCATTTCCGAATCGATGATAGCCATTATCAGACTTTGGCCCGAGTTTTATTTCTAGTTGTTCTTCTTCGGCGATTTCGACCGCCTTTAGGCCGTTCTGTAGGATTTCGCCAACTTGTTGATGACGTGTGACTGCCTCCTTCGGGCGAAGGAGTCGCGACAATTTGTTGATCGCACGCCACCAGGTCTTGTTGATCTTCCTGCGCATCGCGAACGACTTCTCTTCAAGGACAATTGGCAATGGACCGCCGCAACGTCCCTAGCGCACCAGCACGTTGCGGAACTGCCAGGGGTCGTTCGTATCGATGTCCTCGGGAAAGAGGCCCGGGCGGTCGGTGAGCGGCGTCCAGTCGGTATAAACGCCGACGACCGGGCCGAGGTAGGGCGTCTGCACTTCGAGGCAACGCTTGTAATCCATTTCGTCGGCTTCGACGATGCCGGCGTTGGGATTTTCGAGCGCCCACACCATGCCCGCGAGTACGGCCGACGTCACCTGCATTCCTGTCGCGTTCTGATAGGGCGCGATAGCGCGCGTCTCCTCGACCGAGAGCTGCGAGCCATACCAGTAGGCGTTCTTCTTGTGGCCGTAGAGCAACACGCCGAGTTCGTCGACGCCGTCGGCGATCTCCGCCTCGCCGAGAATGTGCTGCTCGGACTGCATCTTGCCCGCGCGGCCGAACAATTCGTGCAGCGAAAGCACGGCGTCGTCGCAGGGATGGTAGGCGTAGTGGCAGGTCGGTCGGTAGATCGCCTGTCCCTTGTCGTCGCGCAAAGTGTAGTAATCGGCGATCGAGATCGACTCGTTATGGGTGACGAGAAAGCCGAACTGCGCTTGGGCGGTCGGGGTCCACGAGCGCACGCGCGTATTGGCGCCGGGCTGGTTGAGATAGATCGCCGCGCCGCAACCCTCCTTGTGGAAGCCGGCGTTGGCGGGCGCCCAGGTCTCGTGCGCGCCCCAGCCGAGCTCGGCCGGCTGCATCCCTTCGGAGAGGAAACCCTCGACCGACCAGGTGTTGACGAACACGTTGCGCGGCTTGGGATGTTTGGCGCGCTGTGTATCGCGCTCGGCGATGTGCACGCCCTTGACGCCGAGGCGATGGGCGAGCTTGCCCCATTCCTCGCGCGTCGTCGGCTCGGGTCCGCTTTCGCCGCAATCCTTTCCCAGGTTCACGAGCGCCTGCTTGACGAACCAGGAGACCATGCCGGGATTGGCGCCGCAGCAGGAAACCGCGGTCGAACCGCCGGGGTTGGCGCGGCGCTCGGCGAGCACCGTCTCGCGCAGCGCGTAGTTGGTGCGCGACTCATTGCCGCGCGACTTGTCGAAATAAAATCCCGGCCAGGGTTCGACAACCGTGTCGATATAGAGCGCGCCGATCTCGCGGCAGTATTTCATGATGTCGAGCGAGGAGGTGTCGACGGAAAGGTTGACGCAGAAGCCCTGGCCCTTGCCCGCCTTCAGATATCGACCCAGCACCTCGCGATAGTTCTCGTGCGTGATCGCGAGATGAACGAACTTGATGCCGCGCTCGTCGAGCAGCTTGCGATCCGAGCCGTCGGGGCCGATGACGACGAAATGTTCCTTGTCGTAGTCGAAATGGCGTTCGATCAGCGGCAAGGCGCCGCGCCCGATCGAGCCGAAGCCGATCATCACGATCGCGCCTTCAATGCGTCCATGACGTTGCCAGTGCGACATTTCGCTCGTCTCCGATGCGGGGCGGGAATAGGGCGCGGACGCGCGTTCGCGGGCTTAAAGCCCGCTTGGCGCGCGCCGTCAATAGCGCGCCCGAGCCGGCCAACGTCGCGAAAACGTCATATCTTGCCTAGCGTCAAAGGCCGGCCGGGCCGCCGTCCGAACGTGGATCGTGGGTGGCGGCGATCTCGCCCTTGGCGCCGCGCGTCAACGCGCCGGCATGGCCGAATTTGTCGCAGGCGCTGGACGCCAGCCGTTCGACGAAATGGCCCCTGCGCTCGAGATCGCGAACCAGACCGTCGTCGTAACTCGCCTCGACCTTGACGCTCGCGCTCGCCGATCCCCAGGAGCGGCCGAAAAGATGACGCGGCGCGGCGACCGCGTCGGCGAGGCGCGCGCCGCCGGCGATGCGCGTGAAAATTTGCGCCTGGAACTGTGGCTGCCCATCGCCGCCCATCGAGCCATAGGACAGCACTCGGCCGTCGTCGAAGACGGCGAGCGGCGGGTTCAGCGTATGGAAGGGCCGCTTGCCTGGACGCAGCGAATTTGGCGAGGCCGGATCGAGCGAGAACGAGACGCCTCGATTCTGCATGAGGACGCCGGTGCGCTCGAGCACGCAGCCCGATCCGAATTCCCAGTAGATCGACTGGATGAACGAAACCGCGACCCCCTGGGCGTCGATGGCGCCCATCCATACCGTGTCGCCGTTTGCCGGCTTCAGCGGCCATGTGGCGGCGCGCTGCATGTCGATGCGGGCGGCCTCCGCGCTCAGGAATTCGGGCGACAGCAGGCGAGCAAAATCAGCAGTCGCCTGCGTGAAATCGACGCAGACTTCGTCGCGCAAGGCCAGCGCGCGCTTGGCGGCCTCGATCAACGCATGGGCGTGCTCGAGGCTATCGACGCCGCGCGGCGCGAGGCGCTCGTAGAGGCCGAGCATCATCAATGACGCGAAGCCCTGCGTCGGCGCCGGCGTGTTGAACAGCGTCGCGTTCTTCCAACGTAGCGAGAGCGGTTCGCGCCAGTTCGCGCGATAGGCCTTCAGGTCGCGCCGCGTGACCGGCGAGCCGATGCGCTCGAGATCGGCCGCGAGTTCGCGCGCGATGTCGCCTCGATAGAAGTCGTCGAGCCCGGCGTGGGCGAGTTGGGCGAGCGCGTCGGCGAGGCGCGGCTGTGTGCGCGTCGCGCCCGCCGCCATCGGCTTGCCCTGGTCGAGATAGGCGCTCGCGAAGCCCGGCGCGGCGACGAGCTCCCTGTCGCCGAGCGGATCGAACCGCGCCTCGGAGGCCGAGACCGGCGCGCCGGCGCGCGCGTGGGCGATTGCGTTCTCGATGAGGAGCGGCAGCGGCAATCGGCCGCCGAGCGCGGCGGAAATCTCAAGCGCCAGCGCCCAGCCGCCGATGGCGCCGGGGACCGTCAGCGCCGCCTCGGGGCCGCGCGCGGGGATCGTCTCGTGGCCAAGTTCGCGATAGCGCGCGATCGAAGCCCCCTCGCCGGCGAAACCGCAGGCCTCGATGGCGCGCACGCGCCCCTTGGCGTCGCGGATGAGCCAGAAGCCGTCGCCGCCGATGGCGTTCATGTGGGGATAGGCGACGGCGATGGTCGCCGCCATCGCGACCATCGCCTCGATGGCGTTGCCGCCCTGCGCGAGGATATTGCGCCCCGCCTCGGCGGCGAGCGCGTGCGGCGCGGCGACCGCGGCATGGGAAAAGACGGCTTCGTCGGTCAAGGCGAAAATCCTGCGGCGCGGCGAAGGAGATTTGCGCGCCTCGGTTTCATGCTATAGGCCCTCTGGCAATTCGCAATGCTGGAGACTTCCCTTGGCCGCGCCGGCGCCGATCAATTGGACCAACGCGCTGACGCTCGCCAGCGTGGCCGTGCTCGTGGGCGCCGAACTCATCGGCGCCGGGGGCGCGGCGGGCTGGGCCATCGGCGGCTTGTTCCAACTCGGCGCGACGCTCACCCATGGCCTCGAAGGCGCGCTGATCCTGCTGGCGCTGGTCGGGCTCTATTACTTCCTGCGCGCGGCGCTGGCGCACGAGCCGATCCGGGGCTGAGGCGATTTTTCCCGGCGCGTGCTAGAAACGGGCTCCAGAAATTCCGGGAGCCGCGCCGTGACCGCCAAAGCCATCAGCCGATTTCCGACGCCCGCGCTCGCCGAACTGCCCGAGGATATCCGCGAGCGCATCCTCAAGGTGCAGGAGAAGTCGGGCTTCATTCCCAACGTGTTCCTCACGCTTGCGGCGCGCCCGGACGAGTTCCGCGCGTTCTTCGCCTATCATGACGCCCTGATGGAGAAGCCCGGCGGTCTCACCAAGGCCGAACGCGAGATGATCGTCGTCGCCACCTCGGCCGCCAACCAATGCCTCTATTGCGTCGTCGCGCATGGCGCCGTGCTGCGTATTCGCGCCAAGAACGCGCGCCTTGCCGATCAGATCGCGACCAATCACCGCAAGGCCGAGATCACGCCAAAACAACGCGCGATGCTGGATTTCGCGTTGAAGACGGCCACGCGCAGCCACGAAATCGAGGACGCCGATCACGAGGCGCTGAAGGCGGAGGGATTCACGCGCGACGAGATCTGGGACATCGCCGCCATCGCTGCGTTCTTCGCCATGTCCAATCGCATGGCCAACGCGACCAATATGCGCCCGAACGAAGAGTTCTACGCGATGGGTCGCTGAGACGGTGCGGGGGCTTATCTCCCGAGCGCGTCGATTGTCTGTTCCACCGGGGCGACAGGGATCTTGAACAGGCCCGTGAACGGCTCGTTGAGCTCCAGGATCAGGAAGATCGCGCTCGCCACCGCGAAGGCGCCGACGGCGGTCGCGACGAGGCTGGTCGCGTTGAGCCTGGACATAACGCCAAAACAGCAAAAGAGCAGCATCGCCCAGGAAACGACGATATTGAGCAGCGGCCAGGAAACCGGGCTCGCCAGTTGCAGCGCCATCAACAGGCGAGTCTGCTGGATGATGCTGGCGTTGAGGCCGATTGCCGACAGCAATTGGGTTTGCGCGGGCGTCTTGGGGTTCAGCGCCGCGACGCCGCTGTTGAGCGCGCTAAGGCCGGGCAACTGAGCTTCGACCTCGAAATCCCGCGCGCTCGCCGTTCCGCCCCAGATGGTCTCATGCGCGTGGACGATCGCGCCTTTGAGGCCGGCGCGAATGGGCTGCGCCTCGGGCCCATATTGGGCGAGCGCCATGTCGAGTTGGATCGCGCGCGCGCTCAAGGTTTCGACATTAGCCTTCTGCACTGCGAAGAAGCCGTAGGCGGAGCCGACCAGAGTGCCGAGCACCAGCGCGAGCAGCAGCGTTATCAGGCCCATCACCGCGCCGATCATGTCGCGCGCGCCCGACGTCATGTGCGATTCGGGCAGCAGTTTTTGCAGCTGCATACCTAAAAAGCCGAAGCCGAAGGTGAGGAGGCCGACCGCGACCGCAATGGAAAGATTGCTCACGAATGTCCCCCCCTGAAAGTCCGTCCCGATCCGCATTTCTACAATCGGGGGCCCAGGCAAGTCGACCCCCGCCATCGGCGCGCGCGCGAGCGAAGTTCGTGTAAGCTGGGAATATCGATTCCCGCCCTAGGTCTCAGATCTCCATGTCGAAGTCCTCCTGGATGCCGCCGGTCGCCGCCGGTCTCGTCACCGCTTTCGTCGGCTTCGCGTCGTCCTTCGCGGTCATATTGAAGGGGCTGACGGCGGTCGGCGCGAGCGACGCCGAAGCCGCCTCGGGCCTGATGGCGCTCTCCATCGCGATGGGCGTCGCCGGAATCGCGCTGAGCCTGTGGTTCCGGATGCCGATTTCCGCGGCCTGGTCGACGCCCGGCGCGGCGTTGCTGGCGGCGACCGGCGCGGTCGCGGGCGGATTTTCCGCCGCCGTCGGCGCGTTCTTGGCGGTCGGCGTTCTCATCGTCGCGGCGGGGCTGATCCGGCCGTTCGGGCGCGCGGTGGCGGCGATCCCTTCCGCGCTCGCCAATGCGATGTTGGCGGGCATTCTGTTCGGTCTGTGCTTGGCCCCGATCAGGGCGCTGATCGAAGTTCCCCATGCCGCGAGCCTGGTGATTCTCTCGTGGCTGATCGTCTCGCGCTGGAAGCGTGTTTTTGCGACGCCGATGGCGGCGATCGTCGGCGGTCTGGTGATCGCTTACAACGGGCAGGGCGGCGCGCTCGATTGGGCGGCGCTGACGCCGCGCGCGGTCTGGACGACGCCGCAGTTTTCGTTCGAGGCGATCGTCAGCATCGCGCTGCCGCTGTTCATCGTCACTATGGCCTCGCAGAATCTGCCGGGCCTCGCGGTGCTTGCCGCGTTCAAGTTCAAGCCGGAGCCGGGTCCGCTGATTGCGACGACCGGCGCCTTTTCGCTATTGAGCGCGCCCTTCGGTGGTCACGCGGTCAACTTGAGCGCGATCACCGCCGCCCTGTGCGCTTCGCCGGATGCTTCGCCCGATCCCGCAAAACGCTGGATCGCCTCGCTGACAGCGGGGATCGCCTATGTCGCGTTCGGCCTCGTCGCCGGCGGCGTCACGCATTTCGTCGCGGGGTCGCCCATCCTAATTGAAGCGGTGGCGGGGCTGGCGTTGCTCAATGCCTTCGGTTCATCGTTGCACAACGCGTTGGCGGACCCTTCCGAGCGCGAGGCGGCGCTGGCGACGTTCCTGGTCGCGTCCTCCGGCGTCGGCTTTTATGGCATCGGCGGCGCGTTCTGGGGACTGCTCGCGGGCGGAGCGGTGCTTGTGCTCACCCGCGCCGGCGCTCCCGCGCCGCCGGCCAAATCGGTCTGACCGCCCTCAGGCCGCGTAGAGCCAGTCGTAGCGCGCCAGCAGCCGCTCCGGTCCCATGGTGCGCATCGTCAGATCGCGCGCAAACGCGAGCGGTCCGCTCATGTGATAGATGCGCGCTTGCGCCAGCGCCTCGCGCTGCACCCTTCCGGCGCGCGGCGCGCGGTCGCGCGAATAGGCGGCGAGCGCGCTCGGGATATCCGCGCTCTCGCCAAGACGGCGCGCGAGCGCCCCTGCATCTTCGATCGCCTGTCCCGCGCCTTGCGCGAGAAACGGGACCATCGGATGAGCAGCGTCGCCGACCAGCGCAACGCGTCCCGCCGCGTAGGATGCGACGGGATCGCGATGGAACAGCGGCCAGGCGCGCCACACCGGCGCCGCGTCGATGAGCGCGCGCGCCTCGCGCGACCAGCCGGAAAACGCTTGGGCTAGCGCGTCGCGGTCCGCCGCGCCGTCCCAAGCATGATCGCCCTTGGCGTCGCGCCAGTTCGACTCGATCACCGCCACGAGGTTGATCACAGAGGCGTCGCGCAACGGATATTGCACGAGATGCGCGCGTGGCCCCAGACGAAGCGTGACGACAGGCTCGGCGGTGCGGGCGGGCAGGGCGCCGGTCGGGAGCGTCGCCCGGAACGCGACCCGGCCGGAGAATTTGGGGCCGTCGCCGGGGCCGAAATTGAGCCGCTCGCGAAGCCGCGAGCGCACGCCGTCGGCGCCGATGGCCAGATCGCCCGTCTCGCGCAGCGACAATAGGCCGCGCTTCAGGCCGAGCGCGACTTCGCCGTCCTGCTCGCCGACGCCAGCGACCTCGATCCCGAGCTTGAGTTCGATGTTCGCTCGCTCGGCCGCGGCGCGCGCGAGCGCGCATTGCAGATCAGCGCGATGAATGACGAGATAGGGCGCGCCCCAGCGCCGCTCCGCGCAGGTGAGATCGAGCCGAGAAAGCTGGGTTTCGTCGCGACCGCGCACCAGACGAATTTCGCGCGGCGCGGTCGCGAGCGCGCGGATCGGCTCCAGGACGCCAAGGCGCGCCAATATGCGCGTCGCGTTGGGGGTGAGTTGCAGTCCCGCGCCGAATTCCTCAAGCGCCGGCGCACGCTCGAATATCGTGACGTCGAACGGAACCTTCGACAGCGCCAGCGCGCTCGTCAGCCCGCCAATGCCGGCACCGGCGATCAGCGCGCGGCGCATCGGCTTTACGCCGCGCCCTTCCATTCGCATTCGGGCGGCGAGGAATGCGCGCCAAGCGTCGCGTCATAAACGAAACGGGTCGAGCAATACGGGCAGATGCCCTCGTTGTCTGAGCCGAGGTCGATGAAAATATGCGGATGGTCGAACGGCGGCTTCGCGCCGGTGCACATGAATTCCTTCACGCCGACCTTGATCGTGGCGACGCCGGGATCGTTGTGAAAATGCGGAATGACGTGATCGGCCATCGCGAGGAATCCTAGTTGCGGTTCGGCGAGGAGACTAGATCATTTATGCAGGCGGCTGGAAAGGCGGACGCTCCCAACAAAAAGGCCGGCGCGGGCCGGCCTTCACGTAAAGTGGACAAGTTCGCCTCAGAGATTCATCGAGTCTTTCAGTTCGCGCAGACGGTCGAGTTTTTCCTGCGCGGCGCGTTTGGCGTCGTCGGAAGCGTCGGCGAGGTCTTCCTCGGCGTTCTTGATCTCCTGAGCGAGACGATCGGCGCTGAGATCGCCGGCGGGAATCGCGGTCTCGGCGAGCACTATCAGGCCGGCCGGATTCACGTCGGCGAAGCCGCCGCGCACGAAGAACCGGGTTTCCTTGCCGCCGGCTTCCTCGATCGCCACCACGCCGGGACGCAGCGAAGCCATGACTGGGGCATGGCTCTTGAGGACCACGAAGTCACCCTCGGACCCCGGCACGAGCACGGATTCGGCCTCGCCGCGAAACTGCGACTTGTCGGGCGAGACGAGTTCGAAGTGAAAGCTGGCCATTTGGAATTCCGGTTAGGCCCTCCCCCCGTGCGGCGGGAGAGAGTAAAGACTTACGCTTCGGCGGCGAGCTTCTTGGCTTTTTCGACCGCCTGCTCGATGGTGCCGACCATGTAGAAGGCGGCCTCAGGCAGGTTGTCGTATTTGCCTTCGATAATGCCCTTGAAGCCCTTGACCGTATCTTCGATCTTGACCTGCACGCCGGGCGAGCCGGTAAACACGGCCGCGACGTCGAAGGGCTGCGAAAGGAAACGCTCGATCTTGCGGGCGCGGGCGACGGTGAGCTTGTCCTCCTCGGAAAGCTCGTCCATGCCCAGGATCGCGATGATGTCCTGCAACGACTTGTAACGTTGAAGCACCTGCTGCACGCCGCGCGCGACGTTGTAGTGCTCCTCGCCGACGACGGCGGCGGTGAGCATACGCGAGGTCGAGTCGAGCGGATCGACGGCCGGGTAGATGCCCTTTTCGGCAATCGAGCGCGAAAGCACGGTCGTAGCGTCAAGGTGAGCGAACGAAGTCGCCGGCGCCGGATCGGTCAAATCGTCGGCGGGGACATAGATCGCCTGCACCGAGGTGATCGAACCCTTGGTGGTCGTGGTGATGCGCTCCTGCAACGCGCCCATGTCGGTGGCGAGCGTCGGCTGATAGCCGACCGCCGAGGGAATGCGGCCGAGCAGCGCCGACACTTCGGAACCCGCCTGCGTGAAACGGAAGATGTTATCGACGAAGAACAGCACGTCCTGGCCCTGATCGCGGAAGTGCTCGGCGACCGTGAGGCCCGAAAGCGCCACGCGCATACGCGCGCCCGGCGGTTCGTTCATCTGGCCGAACACCAGCGCGCATTTCGACTTGACGTCGGTGTTGGGATCCTTCGGGTCGGCGTTGACCTTGGACTCGATGAACTCGTGATAGAGGTCGTTGCCCTCGCGCGTGCGTTCGCCGACGCCGGCGAACACGGAATAGCCGCCGTGCGTCTTGGCGACGTTGTTGATGAGTTCCTGAATCAGCACGGTCTTGCCGACGCCTGCGCCGCCGAACAGGCCGATCTTGCCACCCTTGGCGTAGGGCGCCATCAGATCGACGACCTTGATGCCGGTGACGAGAATCTGCGCTTCGGTCGACTGCTCGGCGTAGGAAGGCGTCGGCGCATGGATCGGGCGGCGACCTTCCATCTTGACCGGGCCCGCTTCGTCGACCGGCTCGCCGATCACGTTCATGATGCGCCCGAGCGTGCCTTCGCCGACCGGGACCGAAATCGGCTGGCCGGTGTCGGTGACTTCCTGACCGCGCACCAGACCTTCGGAAATGTCCATCGCGATGCAGCGAACGGAATTTTCGCCCAGGTGCTGCGCGACTTCCAGCACAAGGCGATTGCCGTTGTTGATCGTCTCGAGCGCGTTGAGAATGGGCGGCAGTTCGCCGTCGAACTGCACGTCGACGACGGCGCCGATCACCTGGGTGACGTGGCCAGTGTTGTTAGCGGCGTTAGCCATGTGCGGGCGTCCTCGTTTTCATTCGCATCGGGATCGCGCGGGCGCGATCGGGTTGGGTTAGAGCGCCTCGGCGCCCGAGATGATTTCGATCAGTTCCTTGGTAATCATCGCTTGGCGGGTTCGATTGTAGCGAAGCGTGTATTTCTTCGCCATTTCGCCCGCGTTGCGCGTCGCGTTGTCCATCGCGCTCATCTGCGCGCCGAAGAACGAGGCGGCGTTCTCGAGCAGCGCGCGATAGATGCGAACGTTGACGGCCTGCGGCAGCAGTTGCGAAAGGATTTCAGTCTCGTCAGGCTCGTAGTCGTAGGTCGGCGCGAGTTCGTTCTTGGGCGCGAGTTCCGGCGGGATAAGTTGCTGCGCGGTCGGCACCTGCGAGATCACCGAACGGAATCGGGCGTAGAAGACCGTGCAGACGTCGAACTCGCCTTTGTCGAACATCTCGATCACACGGGCCGCGATCGGCTGAGCCGTCCCGAAGGTGATCGTGCGCACCGCGCGCAGGTCTATCATGTCGAGAATGTTCTTCTCGTGCGTGCGTTTGAGCTGATCGAAGCCCTTTTTGCCGACGCAGAGGATTTTCACCGTCTTGCCGGCCGCCGCGAGCGCGTTGGCCTTTTCGCGCGCGAGTCGCACGATCGAAGTGTTGAAGCCGCCGCAAAGGCCGCGTTCGCCCGTGCAGACGACCAGAAGATGCGTCTGATCGGCGCCGCTGCCCGCGAGCAGGCGCGGGGCCTGACCGCCGCCGGCGCTCGCGCCCGCGAGATTGGTAAGCACCGCCTCGACCTTGTCCGCGTAAGGGCGCGCCGCTTCCGCCGCCGCCTGGGCGCGACGCAGCTTGGACACCGCCACCATCTGCATGGCCTTGGTGATCTTCTGCGTCGACTTGACGGAGGTGATCCGGTTTCTAAGGTCCTTTAAGGACGGCATCGCTCAACTCGAATTTTTGAGAACCGGATCAGGCGAAGCTCGAGGCGAAGGCTTCGACGGCGGACTTCAGCTTGGCTTCGTCGGCCGCGGAGAGATCCTTCGAGGAACGGACCGACTCGAGCAGATCGGCGTTCTTCGAGCGCAGCGCGGCGAGCAGCCCGTCTTCGAACGGGCGCACCTTGTTGAGCGGCAGCTTATCGAGATAGCCGTTGACGCCGGCGTAGATCACGCAGACCTGCTCTTCCATCTTCAGCGGCGAGAACTGCGGCTGCTTGAGGAGTTCGGTCAGGCGCGCACCGCGGTTGAGCAGGCGCTGCGTGACGGCGTCGAGGTCGGAGCCGAACTGCGCGAAGGCCGCCATTTCGCGGTATTGCGCGAGTTCGCCTTTGATCTTGCCCGCGACCTTCTTGGTCGCCTTGGTCTGCGCGGACGAGCCGACGCGCGACACGGAAAGGCCGACGTTCACGGCCGGTCGGACGCCCTGGTAGAAGAGGTCGGTTTCAAGGAAGATCTGGCCGTCGGTGATCGAGATCACGTTAGTCGGGATATAGGCGGAAACGTCGTTGGCCTGTGTCTCGATGACCGGCAGGGCCGTCAGCGAGCCCGAGCCGTTGTCCTTGTTGAGCTTGGCGGCGCGCTCGAGCAGACGAGAGTGCAAATAGAACACGTCGCCAGGATAGGCCTCGCGGCCCGGCGGACGGCGCAGCAGCAGCGACATCTGGCGATAGGCGACGGCCTGTTTCGACAAGTCGTCGTAGATGATGACGGCGTGCATACCGTTGTCGCGGAAATATTCGCCCATCGCGCAGCCCGAGAACGGCGCCAGGAACTGCATCGGCGCCGCTTCCGAGGCGGTGGCGGCGACGATGATCGAATATTCGAGGGCGCCGTTTTCCTCTAGCACCTTCACGAATTGGGCGACGGTCGAGCGCTTCTGGCCGATCGCGACGTAAACGCAGTAGAGCTTCTGGTTCTCGTCGTTGCTCTGGTTGAGCGGCTTCTGGTTGAGGATCGTGTCGAGCGCGATCGCGGTCTTGCCGGTCTGGCGGTCGCCGATGATCAGCTCGCGCTGGCCGCGGCCGATCGGGATCATCGAATCGATGGCCTTGAGGCCGGTCGCCATCGGCTCGTTCACCGATTTGCGCGGAATGATGCCGGGCGCCTTGACGTCGACGCGGGCGCGCTTGGCGCTGTTGATCGGACCTTTGCCGTCGATCGGGTTGCCGAGCGCGTCAACGACGCGGCCGAGCAGCTCCTTGCCGACCGGCACGTCGACGATGGCGCCGGTGCGCTTGACGGTCTGGCCTTCTTTGATCTCTCGGTCGGAACCGAAAATGACGATGCCGACGTTGTCGGCTTCGAGGTTCAGCGCCATGCCGCGCGTGCCGTTCTCGAATTCGACCATCTCGCCGGCCTGGACCTTGTCGAGGCCGTAGGCGCGCGCGATGCCGTCGCCGACGGACAGAACCTGCCCGACTTCGGTCACTTCGGCCTCGGCGCCGAAGTTGGCGATCTGGGTCTTGAGAATCGAAGAAATTTCTGCGGCGCGGATATCCATCAGCCGACCTCTTTCATGCGTGTTCGAATGGCGTTGAGTTTGGTGCGAAGCGAGCCGTCGACCATGCGCGAGCCGAGCTGAACGATCAGCCCGCCGATGATCGAGGGATCGAGTTTGACGCTAAGATCGACGTCCTTGCCGCCGGAGATCGCACGCAGCGACTCCTTGAGGGCGGCGACGTTGGCGTCCGAAAGCGGCGCGGCGCTGGTGACGGTCGCGCGCGTCACGCCCCGAAAGGCGTCGTTGAGCTTGTTGTAGGCCGCGATCATCTCGCGAATCGCGAACAGGCGACGCTTGGCGGCGACGAGACGGATGAAATTGGCGGCGATGCCGCTTATGCCGGCGTGGTCGAGCAGGGCGCCGACCGATTTGATCTGCTCGTCGGCGGAGAACACGGGGCTCCGGACCAGCCGCTGCAAGTCGGGGCTTTGCGCGATCATCGCGTCGAAGGAAGCCAGTGCGGTCGCGACCGGGGCCGTTTCGCGCCGCTCGTGGGCCAACGCGAAGAGCGCGGAGGCGTAGCGCCCTGGGACGCCCGATACCATGTCGCTGTCTTCGGCCAAGTTTTGTCTTTCCCCAAGGTTTCTCGGCGCGAGGGGCTTCGGCTGGCGCCGCTCTCCCCTCGTGGAGTTTTGTTCAAGAAACGGCGGAAGCCGGAGCGCCGGACACATGGCCCGACCTTGAAGCGCGCGTGACCTAACATAGGACATTTTGTGGCGCAACCGCTTGGCGTGCGGTTTTACCGCGCGGCGACGAAAGGAGGGCGCGCTCGCGGCCGACCCGGCGCTTCAGGCGAAACTGGTGCTCCAGCCGACCGTCGGATCGCCTCCCGCATAGGCCTCGCCGTCGACCCTCAGATTCGATTCGTTGAGAAGCGTGATGAGGCCGCCCTCGTCCTTGAGCGCGCCAGCCGGAAGCGGCACGCTCAGCGGTTGCCCCGGGTTGATCTTGGTCGCAGGCAGCGGGAAGCTGACTTCGGCGTCGATCAAGAGCCGCCAGCCCGCCAGATCGAGCGGGCCGGCCCCCATGTTGGCGACGACGACAGCCGCCGTTCCGTCAGGCGACTTGTGCGCCGAAGTGACTTCGGCCGCGCGCTTGGGCAGCGGCAAGGGCGTTAGGCCGACGCCGAAGTCGTAAGCTGGGGCCTCACAGCCGGTCGCGCCGAACAGCAGGTCGCCGTTGGCGTTGGTATGCCAGCCTTGGCTCTGGAAGGCGAGAAAGATCGCGGTCATGCGACGACTGTTCTGGTCCCAGATGAAGCAGGCGCCGTCATGCCAGGCGCCGTTCTCATGCAGGCGGATATTGACCTCGCGCGGATCGCCCTGCGCCATATGGACATTGTCGAGGCCGAAGGGCGTGTCGGGCGTGTAGCCGAAGGCGGCGTCGGTTTGATGCGGATTGTCCTTGGAAAAGGCGTTGCCGTAAAACACGACGTCGCTTTCCTGCGTCTGCGCGAGCTTCAGCAGCCCACTCAGGCGATGCACGAGGCCATCGTCGCCCGGCCCCTCGGGCGGCAGGACGCGCATGGCGTTGGGATTGAAGAGATTGCCGCGCTGGAAGTCGAGTGCGCCGGCGGCGTAGGAACGCTCCAGCGGCGCCATGCCCTCGGCTCGCGCCAGAATGGAGGGGACGATCGGGTGCGAGAAGTCGGTGTCGACGAAATAGTAGAGATAGGACTTGCCGACCGGCTCGCCCGGCGCGTCCTTGTTCGAGCGCACGTTGACCGTCGCAAAGTACTCGCGCCCCCCGGATTCGAGAATTACCCAGAGATGCGGATTGTCGAGCGGCTGCGCGGGCGCAAAGGCGCGCACTTTGCCGCGCAAGGTCTGATAATTAATGTGGGCCACAAAGCGTCCTCGCGAAAAGCCGAACCTCGACCCGTCAGCTACTCGGAAATTCCGGGGCGGCGCAAGCGGGCGCTGGTGCGCTTGCGGCGAAGCGGCTCCGGCGCTGGGACGCCGTCATGATGCTTAAGGTACTCGCGCACGTCGTCGGACGAATCGAGCAGCAGCGACGACATGCGTTCACGCGCGAGTCCCGCGTCGCCCGAGGCTATGGCCTCAAGCACAGCGCCATGCTGCGCTAGGCGTTTGTCCTGGATTCGGTTGGCGCCTTCCCAGCTGTAGCGGAACGCGCTTTCGAGCGAGGCTTGAATCAGCCCTCCCAGGGCGGTCAGAAAGTGATTGCCCGTGGCCTCCAGAATCGCCATGTGAAAATCGAGATCGGCGCGGATGAGGTCGCCACTGCCTGTCTTGAAACGCTCCATGCGCTCGAAAGCCTCGGCGATCCGGTTCAGCATTTCGGGCGCGCGTTCGGCGGCGGCGAGGGCGGCGGCCTCCGGCTCGATCATTCTTCTGAGCACGAAGAGTTCGGACGTGAAGGCGCCGGTCGGCGCGCTCTGGAGATGCCAGGTCAGCATCTCCGGGTCGAGCATGTTCCAATCGGATTTTGGCCGCACCTTGGTGCCGACTTTCGGGCGCGCGACGATGAGGGCCTTGGCGGCGAGCACGCTGTAAGCCTCGCGCAGCGCGGTGCGCGAGACGCCGAAACGCGCGCACATCGTCTCGACGTTGGGCAGCAGCGCGCCAGGGGCGAATACCCCCCCGACGATTTCGCGCCCGAGCTCGCCGGCCAGGTGCGAATAGAGGTTTCGGCCGAGCCGGTCCCCTTCGGCGTAAGGCCTCTGCGCGGCCTCGCGCGCCGCTTTCGGCTTCGATGCGCGCGCTTCGCGCGGGCCGGCCCCCCGATTCGACGGCAAAACATTCCCCCAAAGCGCGGCTAGCCCGCTCGACCCAGCCGAAGCGAGCCGACGAGCGAGCGATGCACGACGATGAACACGAACAGCAGCACGCCGCCGCTTATCATAATCCAGGCCCCATTCAACGAGCCGTTGAAGTTGATGAGCGTCGCGATCAGTCCGAGGATCATGCCGCCGAACAGCGTCCCGGCGACGAGGCCAACGCCGCCCGTCAGCATCGTGCCGCCCAGCACGACCGCGGCGATGGCGGTCAGTTCCGCGCCCGAACCGGCCAGCGGGTAGCCCGAAGCGGTGTAGAGCGCATAGATGACGCCGCCGAGCGCGCTATAGAAGCCGCCGAGCGCGTAGACGCCGACGATGGTGCGCCGAATCGGCGCCCCCATCAGTTCGGCCGAAACGCGGTCGCCGCCGATCGCGTAGACATTGGCGCCGAAGCGCGTGAAATGGGCGATGACGATCGCCGCCGCGAGCGCGGCCAGCATCGCCAGCGCCGAACTCGCGAGGAAACCGTCGCCCGGCAGCGGCAAGCTCGCGGCGGCGAAGCTGGCGACGAAGGGATGCTGCAACGGTACAGAATTCAGGTTGATCATGAAGCAGGCGCCGCGCAGCAGAAACAAGCTCGCCAGCGTCGCGATGAATGGCTGGATCGCGCAGAAGTCTATGATGAATCCTTGAATCGCGCCGTAGAGCGCGCCGAAGGTCAACATCATTGCGGCGCTCGCGAGCGGATGCCAACCCGCGGCGTCGAGATTGGCCATGACGACGCCGACAAAGCCGATCATCGATCCGATGGAGAGGTCGATGCCGCCGGACAGGATCACGAACGTCGTGCCGATGGCCGCGATGATGACGAAGGCGTTGTCGGCGAGAATGTCGCCGAGCACCAGCGTCGAGAAGAAATGGTCATAGAGCGCGCCGCCGATCCCGAACAGCCCGGCGAACACCGCGATCGTGGCGGCCATCGGCAGATATTTCGCGTTCATCGCCGCCGCCCTCCGAACGCTGCGAAAACTGACGCGCGCGCGTTTTGTGATTGCAGCAGCAACACCGTCAGCACGACCGCCGCCTTGACGACCAGATTGTATTCCGGCGGTAGGCCGCTGGTCAGGATCGAGGTCGTCAGCGCCTGGATCACCAGCGCGCCGATGACCGTCGCACCAAGGTAGATGCGCCCGCCCGACAGCGAGCCGCCGCCGATCACCACCGCGAGGATCGCGTCGAGTTCGATATAAAGTCCGACGCTGACGGGATCGGAAGTGTGCGTGTCGGCGGTGAGGATCACGCCAGCGGCCGCGGCGCAGAAGCCGCAGACGAGGTACGCCGCGAACTTGATCAACCTTGCGTTGATCCCCGCGAGCTCCGCCGCCGCCGCGCCGCCGCCTACCGCCTCCAGGAAGAGCCCGAGCGCGGTGCGCCGCAGCAGCGCCCAAAGCGCCGCCAGCAGCCCTGCGCCGAGGGCGAGCCGGGTGGGGACGAGGCCGAGATGACCGACGCTGAGACTTTGCAGCAACGGACTGGAGAAGCTTGGGTCCGTGCCGCCGTAGATGAGGTTGATCATCAGCCCTATGCCGCGGCCTGAAACCATCAGGATCAGCGTCGCGATGATCGGCTGGATGTCGAGCACAGCGACGAGCAGGCCGTTCCAAAGGCCGCAGACGAGGCCGACGCCGAGCGCCTCGGCGAGGATCAGTCCGTGCGGATCGCCGGCGTGAATACGCCAGGCGATCACCGCGCCCGCGATCGCGATCACCGAGCCAACGGAAAGGTCGATGCCTTTGGTTCCGATGACGACGGCCATGCCGAGCGCGACGATCGCGGTGGGCGTGGCGCGATAGAGAATGTCGACGAGATTGCCGAACAGTCGCCCCTCCACGATCCGCACCGAAAAGAAGCCCGGCGAAATAAACCCGTCGACCGCGAGGATCAGCGCCAGCGCCAGCAGCGGCCAGATCGCGCGATGGCCCGCGAGCCGAGCCGCGAGCGGCCGACGGATGGGGGAAGGGGAGGTCAGACTCACGCTCAAGACCCCGCTCCGGCGATGGTTTCGACAATGGCTTCGCGCGAGAGTCGCTCGCCGGAAATCTCGCCGACCGTGCGGCGGTCACGCAACACTACGACCCGATCGCTCACCGCGACCAGTTCGTCGATTTCCGACGAAGCTACGATCAACGCAAGACCGCGCGCGCAGAGTTTGCGGATCAGGGTGACGATCTCGGCGTGGGCGCCGACATCGATGCCGCGCGTCGGCTCGTCGAGAATGAGCACGCGCGGGTCGGCGACGAGCAGCCGAGCGAGCACGACCTTCTGCTGGTTGCCGCCAGAAAGTTCACCGACAGGCTTGTCCGCGTTCGGCGTCGAGATCGACAGCGCCGAAATCATTTCGTCGGCGAGGCGGTTCTGCTCGGCACGCGAAATGCGTCGCAGCCAGCCACGCTTGGTCTGCAAGCCGATAACGATGTTTTCGCGCACGCTGAGTTCGCTGAAGACGCCTTCGCTTTTGCGGTCCTCGGGCCCGAGCGCGACGCCCCTGCGCAGCGAGCCGCGCGGCGAGGGCGGCGCCGTCGCTCCGGCGATCGTGAGCCGCCCCGAATCGGGTCGAATGGCGCCGAAAATGAGTTTGGCGACTTCGGTGCGTCCCGAACCCAGCAGGCCCGCGAGGCCGACCGCTTCGCCTGGCCGGATCGACAGGTTGAACGGCGCCATCACGCGGCGTTTGCCCAGCCCTTCGGCGTTGAGGATCGGCGGCTCTTCGGGCGAGCTTCGCGCCACGGCCGCGCGCGCCTCGCTCGCCTCCAGCGCGCGTCCGAGCATCATCGGAACCAGAGCCGTCGGCGGCAGTTCCGCCGCCGGCGCCGAGCCCACCAGTCGCCCGTTGCGCAGCACCGAGATGCGATCGGAAATTGCGTAGACCTGTTCGATGAAATGGGTGATGAAAACGATCGACATTCCCCGCGATTTGAGATCGCGCAGGATGCGAAACAGAGCCTCGGTTTCGGCCGCATCGAGGCTGGCGGTCGGTTCGTCCAGCACCAGCGCCCGGGTTTCGTCGTCGAGCGCGCGCGCGATCGCAACGAGCTGGCGCACCGCGATCGAATAGGCGCCGAGCGGGCGGTCGACATCGATGTCGAGGCCCAGTCGCGCCAGCCGCCGGCGCGCGATTTCGCGCGCGGCCCGCCAGGAGACGAGCCCAAAGCGCCGGGGCTGGCGCCCGAGCGTCAGGTTTTTGGCCACCGACATCGTCGGCACCAGGTTGACTTCTTGATAGACGGCGCCGACGCCGAGCGCCTGCGCGCGCGCAGGGCTGCCGATCTCGACGGGTCGGCCGTCGATACGGATTTCGCCCGCGTCGCAACGCGCCGCTCCGGTCATGATCTTGATGAGCGTCGACTTGCCGGCGCCGTTCTCGCCCATCAGCGCGTGAATCTCGCCCGGACCGAGCCGGAAATCGACCTTGTCGAGCGCGCGCACTGCAGGGAATGTCTTCGAAACGCCCCGCATCTCGATGCGCGCGATTTGGCTTTCCGCCATCGGTCCCGCCTAAGCCTTCAGGAAGTCTATCTCTCCTCGCGCCTCGCGCCCAAATTGTCGGGGCGAGGGGCGAGGAGAGGGCAAGCGGCTCAGCCGCCGGGCGTCGCGGCCGTGTGGAGGTCAGACGGGATCACGATCCACTTCGGCAGCTCTTTCTTGTCTTTCAGATAATCCAGAACCACGGGATAGATGTACTTGCCAATCGCGGAGCGCAACTCGACCGAGGCGTTGGCCTCGCCGGCCGACAACGCCTGCTTCATCGCGGGGACGTAGTCGACCGACACCATCAGGACGTCCTTGCCGGGTTTGAGACCGGCCTCCTTCATCGCCTGGATGGCGCCCAGCTGCATATTGTCATTATGCGCGAACGAGGCGCACACGCCCTTGAGATTGTCGGTCGCCTTGATGAAGGCCTCCATCACCTTCTTGCCGCCCTCGGTGGTGAAGTCGCCGCTCTGCGTCTTGACGATCTTCATGTTCGGAAAGTTGGAGATCACCGCTTCGAAGCCTTTTTTGCGCTCGATGGCGGGGGCGGCGCCTGTGGTGCCCTGCAACTCGACGATGTTGCAATTTCCCTTGCTGGCCTGGGCGAGCCAAGCGCCCGCCAGCCTGCCCTCGAGATTGAAGTCGGCGGAAATGCGGGTCACGAAGAGCGACTTGTCGGCGACATCGACGTCCCGATCGGCCAGGAACACGGGAATGCCGGCCTTCTTCGCCTCTTGAAGCACTTGGCCCCAGCCGGTGACGACGACCGGCGCGATGATGATGGCGTCAACTTTTTGGGCGATGAAAGCGCGAACAGCCTTCAACTGCTCTTCCTCTTTGCCCTGCGCGTCGGCGAATTTCAGCGTGATGCCTTCTTTCGTCGCTTCTTCCTGCATGTCCTTGGAGAAAGCGGGGCGCCAATCGCCTTCGTCGCCGACCTGGGAAAACCCGATCGTCACCGCCAGAGCGGACGACGCCGAAAGCAGCAAACTTGCGCCGAATACCGTGGCGCGCAACCCTTTGGTAAATTGCATTGTTTCCTCCCTGTCCCTTTTCGTTGGCTCGCCGGCGCGCGCGTTCGGCGCGCTGGCCTCGTCGCGCTCGCGTCGACTTCCAATAGTATTACAATATGATTAAATCGCGAGCGCCGTCAATCCGCCCGCGCTCGCGAAATCGGGCGCCGACGCGCGTCGCCGCGAGGGCTAGCCCCGGCCCGCTCGCCCTGCTAATCCCCCGGCCATGACGACCCATTCCATCGACAACATCCGCAATTTCTCCATTGTCGCGCATATCGACCACGGCAAGTCGACGCTCGCCGACCGGCTCATTCAACAGACCGGGACGGTGGCGGCGCGCGACATGAGCGAGCAGATGCTCGACTCCATGGATATCG
The DNA here is from genome assembly GCA_037446355.1 of Beijerinckiaceae bacterium. Taxonomy (GTDB): domain Bacteria; phylum Pseudomonadota; class Alphaproteobacteria; order Rhizobiales; family Beijerinckiaceae; genus Roseiarcus. Next base: position 20,804 of record JBBIIT010000007.1, read on the forward strand.
AGCGCGAGCGCGGCATTACGATCAAGGCTCAGACCGTGCGCCTCGAATACAAGGCGAACGATGGAAAAACCTATATCCTCAACCTGATGGATACGCCTGGCCACGTCGACTTCGCGTATGAGGTGTCGCGTTCGCTCGCCGCCTGCGAGGGCTCGTTGCTGGTCGTCGACGCCAGTCAGGGCGTCGAGGCGCAGACGCTCGCCAACGTCTATCACGCGCTCGACGCAGGGCATGAGATCGTGCCCGTTCTCAACAAGATCGATCTGCCCGCCGCCGAGCCCGAGCGCATCAAGAGCCAAATCGAGGACGTGATCGGCCTCGACGCCTCCGAAGCCGTGCCGATCTCGGCCAAGACCGGGCTCAACATCGACCTCGTGCTCGAGGCGATCGTCACCCGATTGCCGCCGCCCAAGGGCGACGAGACGGCGCCGCTGAAGGCGCTATTGGTCGATAGCTGGTACGACGCCTATCTCGGCGTCGTCGTGCTGGTGCGCGTGATCGATGGCGTGTTCAAGAAAGGCATGCGAATCCGCATGATGGGCGCGGACGCTACGTACGACATCGACCGCATTGGCGTCTTCCGCCCCAAGATGGAGGAGAAGGCGCAGCTAGGGCCCGGCGAGATCGGTTATTTCACCGCCCAGATCAAACAGGTCGCCGACACCCGCGTCGGCGACACCATCACCGAAGACAAGCGCCCGACCGCCGCCGCGCTGCCGGGCTTCAAGCCGGCGCAGCCGGTCGTGTTCTGCGGTCTCTTTCCCGTCGACGCCGCCGATTTTGAGGACTTGCGCGCGGCGATGGGCAAGCTCAGGCTCAACGACGCCAGCTTCTCCTACGAAATGGAGACCTCGGCCGCGCTGGGTTTCGGCTTCCGCTGCGGTTTCCTCGGCCTCTTACATCTCGAAATCATTCAGGAGCGGCTGGAGCGCGAGTTCAATCTCGATCTTATCGCCACCGCGCCGTCAGTCATCTACCGCATCGCGCTGACGGACGGAACGACGATCGAATTGCACAATCCCGCCGACATGCCCGATGTCGTCAAGATCAAGGAAATTCAGGAGCCCTGGATCAAGGCGACGATCTTGACGCCCGATGACTATCTGGGCGCGATCTTGAAGCTGTGCCAGGACCGGCGCGGCAGCCAGGTCGATCTCAACTACGTCGGCAAGCGGGCGATGGTGGTCTATGAGCTGCCGCTCAACGAAGTTGTGTTCGATTTCTACGACCGGCTCAAATCGATCTCAAAGGGCTACGCCTCGTTCGACTACGTGTTGACCGACTATCGCGCCGGCGATCTCGTCAAGATGTCGATTCTTGTCAACGCCGAGCCGGTCGACGCGCTGTCGATGCTGGTGCATCGTGACCGCGCGGATTCGCGTGGCCGGGCGATGGTGGAGAAGCTGCGCGAACTGATCCCGCCGCACATGTTCCAGATTCCGGTGCAGGCGGCGATCGGCGGCAAGATCATCGCCCGCGAAACCATCCGCGCCCTGCGCAAGGATGTCACCGCCAAATGCTACGGCGGCGACGCCACGCGCAAGCGCAAGCTCCTGGAGAAGCAGAAAGCCGGCAAGAAAAAGATGCGCCAGTTCGGCAAGGTCGAGATCCCGCAGGAGGCGTTCATCGCCGCGCTGAAGATGGACGACTGAACGCCGCGCCCTTAACCCTCCCCACAATCAGGGAGGGGCCAAGAGTGAGGAATGCGCGATTCGCGAAAGGAGCCGCGCCATGAGTTGGAACCCGTCGCTCGAACCGATCTGCCCCGACGCCGTGGGCGCCGCGGCCATTGAAACTCTGATTGTGCCGCGCGCGCGCGACATCGGCGGCTTCGAGGTCCGGCGCGCGCTGCCCGCGCCCAGACGGCAGATGGTTGGGCCGTTCATCTTTTTCGATCAGGCCGGGCCGGCTGAATTCGTGACGGGGCAGGGCGTCGACGTGCGCCCGCATCCGCATATCGGCCTCGCCACCGTCACGTATCTTTATCGCGGCGAGTTCCAGCACCGCGATAGTCTGGGCAACAATCAGATCATTCGTCCAGGAGCGCTCAACTGGATGGTGGCGGGGCGCGGCGTCACCCATTCCGAACGCACGAGCGCCGAGACGCGCAAGGCGCCGCACGGGCTGTTTGGAATTCAAACCTGGGTCGCGCTGCCCGAGAGCGCCGAGGACGCGCCGCCGAGTTTCGAGCATCATGAGAAGGCGGATCTGCCGGTCCTGCGCAGCGACGGCGTCGAATTGCGGGTCATTCTGGGCGCCGCCTATGGCGAGCGCGCGCCCGCGAAGGTCTTGACCGAGACCTTTTACGTCGATGCCGTGCTCGCGCCGAACGCGCGCTTGCCGCTGCCGGACGATCACGAAGATCGAGGGCTTTACATCGTCAAGGGTTCGCTCTCCGTCGCCGGTCAGGAATTCGAGGCGGGACGGATGATGGTGTTTCGCCCGGGCGACCGCATCGCGGTCGCGGCGGGTCCGCAAGGGGCGCGCCTGCTGCTGCTCGGCGGCGCGACGTTGGGCGGCCCGCGCTATATCTGGTGGAACTTCGTCGCCTCGAGCCGCGAGCGGATCGAACAGGCAAAAGCGGACTGGCGGCGCGGCGATTGGGGCAAGGGACTGTTCGACCTGCCGCCGGACGATCGCGACGAGTTCATTCCCGCGCCGGAGCGTTGAAGCGGTCGGCGAACGCGAACGGATTGCGCTGCGCTCGTTCGCCATGCGACATCGCTACGATTCCGTATTATCCATCGCCTCGGAAAGGCCGCGCGATATGACGAGCCTCGCAGAAGCTTCCATCGCCCTGATCGGCGTTCCGCTTGAACTCGGCGCGGGGCGGCGCGGCTGCGCGATGGGTCCGGCGGCGCTGCGCACAGCTGAACTTGCGGAGACGCTGCGCGAACTCGGCCATCGCGTCGTCGACCACGGAGACGTCGCGCCCGGAGGCGCGCCCGCGTCAGATAAAACGCGCGCGGGAAACGCGCGGCATTTCGATTTAATTTCGGCTTGGTCGCGCGCGATCGACGAAGCGGTCGGCGGCGTGCTCGCTCGCGGAGAGATTCCGATCGTGATGGGCGGCGATCATGCGCTGGCGATGGGCTCGGTCAACGCGGTCGCCGCGCACCAGCGCGCCGAGGAGCGTGAACTCTTCGTGCTCTGGCTCGACGCCCACGCCGATTTCAACACGCCCGCCAGCAGCCCGTCCGGCAACATGCACGGGATGCCGGTGGCAATGCTGGTCGGCGAGGCGGGATTCGCCGATATGTTCGCGCCCGCGCGGCTCGCCCCGCTCGATCCGCGCAATATGGTCCTGTTCGGCATCCGCTCGGTCGATCGCGAGGAGCGCGCGATGCTCGCCGCGCGCGGCATCCAAGTCTTCGACATGCGCCATATCGACGAATTCGGCGTCGTCGCTTCGATCAAGAGCGTGATCGAGTCGGTGCGCGCGAAGAATGGCGTGCTGCATGTCAGCCTCGACGTCGATTTCCTCGATCCTTCCATCGCGCCGGCCGTCGGCACCACGGTTTCCGGCGGGGCGACCTATCGCGAGGCGCATCTGATTATGGAGATGCTGTACGACAGCGGCCTCGTTGGTTCGCTCGACATCGTCGAACTCAATCCGTTTCTCGACGAGCGCGGCAAAAGCGCGCATTTGCTAGTCGATCTCGCCGCCAGTCTGTTTGGGCGCCGGATTCTCGAACGGCCAGCCCCGGCGCGCTGAAGCCGGGCTGCGCTTAGATCGACCCGATTGCCGCCTCCACAGAATCGCCAAGCCGCTCGACGATCGCATCGATCTCGGCGGGCGAGACGATGAACGGCGGCGCGAGCAGCACGTGGTCGCCGCGCTGGCCGTCGATGGTTCCGCCCATCGGATAGACCATCAACCCGCGCGCCATCGCTTCGCGTTTGATGCGCGCGTGCAGCCTCGCCTCGGGGGCGAAGGGCGCCTTGGTCGCGCGGTCGGCGACAAGTTCGACGCCGCGAAAGAGCCCTCGCCCGCGCAGATCGCCGACATGCGGATTTTGGCCGAGCCGCGCCTCTAGCCCATGTTGCAATCGCTCGCCCATCGCAACGACATTGGCGAGCAGATTGTCGCGCGCGATGACTTGCTGCACCGCGAGGCCGGCGGCGGCGGCCATCGGGTGGCCCATATAGGTATGGCCGTGCTGGAAGAAGCCCGAGCCGTCGGCGATGGCGTCGAAGATCTTCTCGTGCAGCAGCACCGCGCCGACAGGCTGATAGCCGCCGCCGAGGCCCTTGGCGATCGTCATCAGATCGGGACCGATTCCTTCTTGTTCGCAGGCATGCAGCGTGCCGGTGCGGCCCATGCCGCACATGACTTCGTCGAGGATCAGCAGGACGCCGTATTTGTCGCAGATCGCCCGGATGCGTCGGAAATAGTCGGCGACCGGCGGCACGGCGCCCGAAGTCGCGCCGACAACGGTTTCGGCGACGAAGGCGATCACCTGGTCAGAGCCAAGTTCGAGAATTTTGTCCTCGAGGCTCTGGGCCGCGCGAGCGGCGTAATCGGCCTCGCTCTCGCCTTCTTGGCGGAAATGATAGGCGAAACAAGGGTCGACGTGATGCGTCTCGATCAGCAGCGGGCTGAACTGCGCGCGCCGCCACGCGTTGCCGCCAGCGGCGAGCGCGCCGAGCGTGTTGCCGTGATAGCTCTGTCGTCTGGCGATGACGTGGCGACGCTGGGGCTCCCCCTTTTCGACAAAATACTGACGCGCGAGCTTTAGCGCCGCCTCGATCGCCTCTGAGCCGCCGCTGACGAGATAGACATGGCCGAGTCCCGCCGGCGCCTTTTCAATGAGAGCGTCGGCGAGCCGTTCCGCGACCTCGGTGGTGAAGAACGAAGTGTGGGCATAGGCGAGCGCGTCGAGTTGGGCGTGCAGCGCCGCGACGACGTCGGGGTGGTTGTGGCCCAGCGAGGAGACCGCCGCGCCGCCCGAGGCGTCGATATAGCGCCTGCCGGCCGCGTCGAAGATTTCGACGCCCTGGCCGCCGACGGCGAATGGCAAGTTGGAGCGGGCGAGGCGATGCAGGATATGGCTCATTGGCTGAAATTCGTCGAAGCGTGCGCGTCGCGCAAGCCGGGACCGCGCCCCGGCGTTGCGCGACGGCCACACACGCCAGCGGATCGCCCGCCCATCGCTATTCCCGCGCCGCGGAAGGTTGCCTGGACTGGCGGGGTTCATTAAGGCAAGACAATTACCTTGTCTTTGGCGGCGCGTGCGCCCACATTGCGCTCGACAGGCCGCTTCACGGGAGAATTCGATGACCAGGCGATCCAGCGGCGTTTTCACGGCGGCCCTCGCGGTCGCTTTTTTCGCCGCGAACGGCGCGGGCGCCGAAACCGCGCGATGGCATAAGCGCCATCACGTTCAGCATCGTACCGTCGCCGACGCGCACCAGCACAAGGGATTTCCGAGCTATCTCGATGTCGGCGCCCCGCCGGACGTCGGGTCGGACAATCGCTATTACAGCGATACGCTCAATCCGCATTACCTGTTGAGCCCCGGCGTCTTCCAACGCTTCGAGTAATCGCGGCTATTGCAAGCGCACCATCACGGAATCCGTCGCGCCTTTGGCGTCGATCACCGAGACGCGCGCGAATCCCGCGCCGTCCGGCTTCCAGACCGAATTTCGACGCATGTCGGGATCGCCCAGCGGCGCGCCATTCACGAACCAGATCAGCGGCGTCGCCCCGCCGAGCGCCTTCAGGCTCAGCCTCGGCGCGCCGCCATCGCTCAATCCTAGATCGATTCGCGCGCCGTCGGGCGGGAAGGCGATTTTTAGCGCCGAAGCGGCGGTCGCCGCGACGGTCTTGGGCGCGTCCTTGCGCAAGTGGCGCAGCGGCGGCGGCAATTCGGCCGAAGTCGCGACCCTCAGCACCCCTTTAGGCGCGTGAATGACCTCGATATCGCGATCCAGCCGCGCGAACGCATCGAACAGGATCGGCGCGGCGGCGATGCGCCCGATCAGCCCCGGCGTCGGGCCATTATCGGGTCGGCCGACCCAGACGGCGATTGTCGTTCCCCGGTCGAAGCCGACTGCCAGCGCGTCGCGAAAGCCGTAGGATGTGCCGGTCTTGAAGGCGATGCGCCCACTCAAGGCGTTGGCGGGCGGCGGCGCACCGCGCAGGATGTCGGCGACATAAAACGCCGCGACCGGGTCAGTGACGCGCTTCGGCCCGACGATCGGCGACGCGCCGTCGAGCCGTTCGATCAATGCCGGCGCCTCGCCGCCTCGAGCGAGGCCGGAATAGAGCCGAGCGATGTCGGTCAGCGAGATCCCGAGACCGCCCAGGCCGATCGAAAGGCCGATCGGCGCGTCCTTCGGAAGCGCGATTTCCGCCCCGGCCCCGTGCAGACGCGCGAGGAAACTCGCCGGCCCGACGTCGGCGAGCACTTCCACCGCCGGCAGGTTCAGCGACATCTGCAAAGCCTTGCGGGCGGTGATCGTGCCTTGATAGCCGAGGTCGAAATTCTCGGGCGCATAGGCGCCGTAGCGGGCCGGCCGGTCGAACAGCACCGTCTCGGGATGGGCAAGGCCCTGCTCAAACGCGAGCGCATAGATGAACGGCTTTAGCGCCGAGCCCGGCGAGCGGGGCGCGCGCGACATGTCGATGGCGCCGCCGCGCGTCGCGTCGGCAAAATCCGCGGCGCCGATGCGAGCGCGGACTTCGCCGCTGCGATTGTCGATGACGACCATCGAGGCCGACAATTTTGGGCCGAGACGCGCAACGCTTTCGCGCGCAAGCGCTTCGAGCTTAGCCTGCAGCCTCGCGTCGACGGATAGGCGAAGCACGTGCGCGCCGGGATCGGCGGCGACCGCCTCTTCGGCGGCATGGGCGGCGAGCGTCGGCATTTCGCGCCGCGTTCGCGGCACGGGTTCTCGCTTGGCGGCGCTGGCTTCTTCGGCGCTGATGACGCCACGCGCCGTGACCCGGTCGATCACGCGCGCGCGCGCGAGCCGCGCCGCCTCCGCGAACCTGTCCGGCCGGCGCGATTGCGGCGCCTGCGGCAACGCCACGAGCAGCGCCGCCTCGCCGATCGTCAGCTTGCGCGGTTCCTTGCCAAAGTAGGCGAGGGCGGCGGCGCGCACCCCTTCGAGGTTGCCGCCGAACGGCGCCAGCGTCAGATAGCGGTCGAGCACGCCCGCCTTGCCGACGCGGCGTTCGATCTGCCGCGCGCGCACGAGCTGGCGCAACTTCGCGCCGAGCGTGCGTTCCTCGCGCGGTTCGATCAACCGCGCGACCTGCATTGTCAGGGTCGAGCCGCCGGAGACGACATGACCGCGCGTCGCCCATTGCCAGGCCGCGCGCGCCATCGCCCTGGGATCGACGCCGTCGTGGCTATAGAAGCGCGCGTCCTCATAGGCGAGCAGCATCGCGACATAACGAGGATCGACGTCGCTCTCGCGCGTCGGCAATCGCCAGCGACCGTCGGTCAAAGTGAACGCGCGCAGCAGCCGCCCGTCGCGGTCGACCACCTGCGTCGAGCCCTCGCGCGAGGACGAGAGATCGAGCGGGCCCAAATACCGCAGATAGCTGGACGTCGCGACGGGAACGCCGAGCGCCAACGCACACACGAGCGCCCCGGCGAGCGCGAAAAGGCGGCGCTCGTTTCGCTGCGCGGCGCTCATTTTGCGCGCACCTCGACTTCCCCGAAGTCAGTGCGGCCGAAACGCTCGGGGCGATACATGTCCTCGGCGGTGGCGGGCGGATAGACGTAGTGTCCCGGAGCGACCGCCCGCAAAACATAGGCGAGCGAAAAGAATGCGGACTGGCCCGGCTCGCGTTCGAGCGCGGCGACGAAGCGGTCGTCACGATATTCCGAATGAACCGGTTCGAGGTCGCGCTTCAACCAGGCGAAAGCGTCGAGCGAGCCGCTGTCGAACAGGGCGGGATTGTCGATCTCGAGCCCGGCGGGGAGGCGATCGACGATCAGCAGCCGGGCGTAGCGCGCTTCGCTCTCGGTCGCCTTCAGCACAACGACGATGCGTTCGTTTTGCGTGACGCTCTTGAGGTCCGTCTTGGTCCCGTCGAGTTTGTAGAACGAGCGTTCGAGTTGATAACCCTGCGACGCCGCGGGTTCAGGCGTCAGCGGCGCGCCCGAGGTTGTGGTGATGACGCGGATCGCGGTTTGGCCCGTGTTGGCGAGTTTCGCGAGCGGTTGGCCGAGGGCGTAGCCGCGCCATTGCCGGTAATAGGCGCCCTTCGTCGGTTGGCCGTCGACTTCGAGTTGGTTGAGGGCAGGGTGTTCGGCGAGCGCTTCGGCGGCGAGCGCGAGCCAGTTGTTCTCCTGCGTGCTGGTATAAGCGCGGGCGTCGCGAGCGGAATCAACGACGGCGCCGGCGCGCGCGATGGCGTCGGCCGGGAGTTCGTCGGGTCCGAGATTGGCCTCGACCAGCAGCGCCGTCACCGCCGCGCCGTCGCGCAACTTTGAGCCGTAGTCGGGGCGCGACAGGCCGGCGTCCTTGTCCGCCTCCAGCGCGACGATCGCTGAGTTGAAGACCTTCGCGGCGCGCGCGCGGTCGCCGAGCATCGCCAGCGCCGCGCCGATCTGCGCCTTCGCCATCGGCGTCTTGAAAATGGCGAGCTTGGTGTCCGCGAGATAGCGTAGATCGCCGATGACCGGCCGCCCATTGCGCGCCAGCACATAGAGCGCATAGGCGAGCGGCTCGCCCGCGCCCTCAGCTGGCTCGCCCGCGTTGACGACCGAATTGCGCAGATGATCGAGCGCGGAGCCGAAGCCGATCGCTGGCACCTGGAAATTGCGCTCGCGCGCGCGGGTCAGGAAATCCGTGACGAAGGCGTCGAGCCAGAGATCGTCATTGTCCTCGCTGACGCCCCACAGACCGAAGGCGCCGCTCGAATTTTGCCGCGTCATCTCGCGATCGATCGCGGCTTTGACGCGGCCGTCGAGATCGGGGTCGATCGCCAGATGTTCGGCGCTGGCGAGCCGGTTGGCGTAGAGCAGCGGCATCGCCCGGCTGACCGTCTGCTCGGAGCAACCATAGGGATAGCGATCGAGCGCCTGCAACAAAGCTGGAGCGTCGAGAGCGCCGAACGGCGAGACCGCAAGCGAAAGCGAACCCGTGCCCGGAATAAACTCGGCCAACGCCGAATCCGCCAGCGTTTCGCTGGCGCCGGGCGCAAGCATGTGGATGTCGCGCTTATAGATGTCGGGCGCGCCGGACTTGACGCCGAGCGCGAAATGCTGCGCGCCGGTGAAGCCAGGGCCCGAGACCTTGAGATCGAGCGCCGCCGCGCCGACGCCGGTGGCAGTGATGGGCATCGTGACCGCGAGACGCTGGCGCGAGGCGAGCTTGACGCTCTTGGAGAGGGCATCGGCCTCGGTCGAGAGCGGCCCGTGGATGTCGAGATCGAAACGATACTCGCCCGCCGCGCCCTCGACGTTGTCGATGTCGAGATGGATCTGCGAGACATCGCCGAGATTGAGGAAGCGCGGCAGCGTCGCGGCGACGACGACGGGATCGCGCACGATCACCGTCGCCTCGGCGGCGCCGACCTTGGACTTCGACCAACCGACAACCATCACGCGCACCGAACCGTTAAAGGCGGGCAAGTCGAAATCTATGCTCGCTTGGCCGTCCGCGCCGACCTTGACGACACCGGAATAGAGCGCCAGCGGCGGCTGCGTCGGCAGATTTCCTTCAAGATTACCGCTGCCGTCGCCGCCGCTGCGGATCGCGCCCGCGACGCCCTCCATGCCGTCGATCAGCAGGCCGTAAAGGTCACGAATGTCGACCGGAAGCCGGCGTTGGCCGAAGAAATACCCGGCAGGGTCCGGCGTCTTGTAGCGGGTGAGATTGAGGATCCCGACATCGACCGCCGCGACAGTCACTTCGGCCTCTTCGCCCGCCGCCAGACCGTCGACTTTGATTGGCAGGGCCAGCCTGCCGCGCGGTCGAGTCACGTCAGGAGCTTGGATGGCGATGTCGAGCTTGCGCGCGTTGGCGTCGATCTGGAACCAGGCGAGGCCGAGCGCGCGGCCGGGCATCCGCTTCGCTTTGGCGTCGAGCGGGCGATGGGTGAGTGCGATCGCGTAGGCGCCCGCGCCCCAATCCGCGCCGACTTTGAACGGCACGACATTGTCGCCCTCGACGAGATCGACGTCGATGAAGCGTTCCAGCTTGTCGCCGACCAGGGCCACCGTCGCCTTGCCGCGATATTTCGAGGCGACGCGCAGTTTGGCGTCTTCGCCGGCGGTGTAGCTGGTCTTGTCGAGCGTGACGACGACGTTGTCGGGCGTGTCGGCGCTCGCCGAGCCGGACCAACCGACATCGAAGCTGATGCTGGTCTGCTCGCCATCGGCGGATTTCAAATCGAGGCGATGACGACCCCAACCTACCTGAGCGGCGATCTTCGTCGGCGCGTCGGCGGCGATGTCGGCGCTGCCCTCCGCGATGCGGCGCGAGGATTTTACCGGCTCATAGTTCCAACGGCTGTCGGAATTGTACCATTGGTAGTCGCTGCTGATCTTGTAGAGCGACCAGGCGACGCCCTTGCGCGCCACGCGCGCACCGCCCGCGCCGATCGCGATCAACTCGAACGTGGCGCTTTCGCCTTCGCCCAGACCCTCGTCGAAGTCTTTCTTGACGCCTAGGATCGCGCCCTTGGCGCGCACCGGCAAAGTCAGCACACGCTCGACCGTGCGCCCGCCCGATTCGGCGACATCAACGATGATGCGCGCCTCCAGCGGCTTGGCGGCCTCGCCTTCGGGCAGCGAAACCGCGAGGTCGGCGTGGCCATTGGGGTCGGTCTGAACCTTGTCGGAGAATTGCGCCTCGACCGCGGTGAACTCGTCGTCAGTGAGGCCGCCGACAAACCCGGGAAAGCCAGGGAGAGCCGAACCTTCGACCGCCTGTAAGCGCACCGCGCCCGTGACGTCGAGCCCGGCGGCGGGCGCGCCATAGAGAAACCGTGCGTCGAGCGCGACGTCGATCGTCTGCCCCTGCGTCATATAGCTCGCTGCGGACCTCAACGCGAAATCGAGGCGCTCGGGCAGATAATCCTCGACCAGGAATTCGACATGGCCAAGCGCGGGCGTCTTCGGATCGGCGTAGGCGTCGATCGACCACTTGCCCGGCGCCGCTTCAGCAGGCAGAGCGATTGCAAGCGCACGTCCGCCGAGCCCTTGATCGGCGAGGCTCGCGCGCTTGAACTCGACGCCATCGGGGCGTTTGACGACGAGGGTCAGCGGCACGCCTGATTTGGCGACGCCCTTGGAGTCGCGCAGCAGCGTGGTGACGAACGCGGTTTCCCCGGAACGGTAGACCCCACGTTCCAAATAAAGGAACGCGTCGAGCGCGCCCGGCGCGTCGCGCCCGGAAACGCCGCGGTCGGTCAGATCAAATGGAGTCTGCGTCAGATTGAGAAATCCGTAATCGTCGGCTAGCGTCGCCACGAGCAGCCCCGGCGCCGCGCCGCCGGTTCCACGCGCCAGGCCCGGATCGAAATCGGCGCGCCCATCCGCGCCTGTCTTCTTGACCGCGAGCACTTCATTGTTGCGCGCGATGAGGCGCATCTCGACGCCTTCCAGCGGGGCGGCGCTCGCCAACGAATGCGCCGTCGCGTGCAACCCATCCTCGCCAGAGAAGGTCGTCAGGCCAAGATCGGAGACGACCATCCATTGCGTCGCGAGCGAAACGTCCTCGACTTCGCCGGAATTGGCCGCGTCGGGCGCTGTGTCTTTCCAAGGCCGCGCGGTGACCAGATAGACGCCCGGTTGCAGCTTGGCGACCGCATCGACGAGCGGGAAGTCGGTGACGACTTCCTTGTTGAGTTCAGAGGCGACGTCCATCGCGCCGCTCCAAACCTTCAAGCCGTCCTGGCTTTCGATCTCGCGCGCGCGCGTGGAGGTTATGGGCTTCAGAAAATCTTCACGAGCGACCGAGGCGAGGAGATTGCGGTCGCCGACGCGATAGACTTCGATGGCGACCTTGGCGGTGTTGACGGTCGTGAGCGGCGCGCCGAGCTGACCCTGGCGCGGCAACACATAAGCTTTGCCGGAAAAATGCGCCTGCGGCGATCGATCGCGAACGTAGATTTCATAGTCGGCCGATTTCAGCAGCTTCTGGCCGATTTGCGAGGGCAGGCCCTCTCGCAGCACGATCGCATAGCGCTCGCCGTGCTTGAGCCCCTCGACGCAGATCTGCTGATCCTCGGTCGAGACCGCGGCGTTGGCGGCGCCGGCGACCGCGACATAGGGCGCGAAGTCGGTCTTGCGCGCGAGCGATTCCGAGAAATTGAAACAGACGCGCGGCGAAGCGGATTCGTTGTCGACTTTGTAGTCGAGGATACGGAAACCGTGCTGCGCTCGCAGGTCTTCGTAGAGTTTGCGTCGGTCCTCGTTTTCCTGGCGGTCCAGCGCCGCACGGTAGGCGTCGATCGCGGGGCGCCATTGTTCGTGGCGGGCGAAGAGATTGCCGAGCAGCGCCAACGCCTCGGCTTGCGCGGGCGCGCCGGCGGCGCGCTGATAAGCCGCGTAGGCTGCGGTTTGGCCGCGCGAGACATATTCATAGCGATTGTCCGCTTGGGCGTCGTCGGCTTGCGCGCCGAGCTTGGCGAGCGCGTACCAGGCGCCCGCGTCTTTCGGGTCGGCCGAAATCGCCGCGCCGAGCCAGACGCTCGCGTCCTTGAAATTGGCGGCGAGGATGGCGGCGGCCGCGTCCTTGCGCAACTGATCCGTCGATTTGCCCTTGATGCGCGCGCCGATCGCGACGGTTTCCTTGCGTAAGGTCTCGGTCAGACGCACGACGTCGCTGGCGATGTCGTCGCGAACATAGGGTTTGGATTCGGCCGCCCAGGCCGCGCCGCAAACGAGCAAGAGCGCGAGAACGAATAAGCGACGTAGCGCGGTCATCATGTTTCGGCCCTCGGATTGGATGTTTCGAGCGCTAACGGCGAAGGCCGACGTCGAATTTCGATTCGATCTTGCTCGGCGCGTTGTCCTTGCTTCGCAGCGGATGCTAGCATGGCGCGCCCGGTCTTTGGGAGAGGTGGATGACGATTCGTCGCGTTCTGGGGATCGCCCTGTTCGCCCTCCATGCCGCGTGTGGGGCGGCGCTCGCGCAGACCCCGGTGGAAAAGCCGGGCGCTTCCGCCGATGCGGAAAAAGCGGCGTTCCTGGCGATGCCGGAAGCCGACCGTTTGTCCGTTCAGGACGCGCTGGTCTGGCTCGGGTTTTATAACGGGCTGGTCGACGGCGGCTTCGGCAAGCGCACGCTCGATGCGATTCGCGCCTATCAGGCGAGCGTCAAGGCGACGGCGAACGGCATGGTTACGCCCGCGCAGCTCGCCGCGCTCAAAAGCGCCGCCGACAGGGCGCGCGTCGCCGTCGGCTTTCGCGTTTTCGACGATAAGCGCAGCGGTGTGCGCATCGGCGCGCCGATGAAGCTCCTGGAGCGGGAAAGCGCGGCCGGCGCGGGAACGCGGCTCGCGAGCAAAGATTCGAGCCTCGCGCTCGAACTGCTGACGACGCCCGACGCCGAGGGCGCGCTCGCCGCACTCTATCTGAAACTGACGACCGAAGGGGGCGAACGCCATATCAGCTATAAGGCGATGAAGGCGGACGCCTTTTTCGTCGTCTCCGGCGAGGAGAGGGGCCGTAAGTTCTATTTGCGCTACGCCAAGGCCGGCGCCGGAGCGGCCGAAGCCGGCGCGCTGCGCGGCTTTGCTTTCGCCTATCCCGCCGACAAGGCGAAGACCTTCGATCCGATCGCATTAGCGATCGCCGGTTCGTTCCAACCCTTCGCTCCCATCCCGCTCGACGCGAAGCCGCCGCCGCCGAGCGGGCCGTCGCTAATCGCGACCGCGCTGATCATCGCGCCCGGTCAGGCGCTGACCGCGCTGCGCGAAGCCGATTGCCGCGATCCTGTCGTGGCCGGCAAGCCAGCCAAGTTCGCGCGCGCGGACGCCGCATCCGGATTAGCGATCCTGAGCGGCGATTTCGGCGCCGGCGCCAAGACGCCGATGCTGGGCCGCGAAGGCGCCGATCTTGTCGCCATGAGCTGGTCCCCGGGCGCCGCGACCGGCAAAGCCTCGCTCGAAACCGGCGACGCGACTCTCGCCGGCGCCAAGGTCGTCTTCGCCGCTTTGTCGCAAAGCGCACGCGGCGCCCCCGTATTCGACCGCCGCGGCGCCCTCGCGGGAATCGTCGCGCCTTTGAGCGCGCCGCCGAAGCGGCTAGGCGAAGTCGTGCTTGCCGAGCCGCACGATCTTATCGACATCGAGACGCTGAGGTCTTTCGTCGCCGAAGCTCAGCCGGCGACCGGCGAAGGCTCGCTCGGGGCCGCTGAAATCGCCAGGGTGCATGGCGGCGAAATCGTCGCGGTCTATTGCGCTCCATGACCAATGTCGGGGAGGGGCGCGGCGCGCGCGTGCTGGTTTTCGACTCCGGGCTCGGAGGGTTGACCGTACTGGACGAAATCCGCAAGCTGCGCCCGGACATCGAGACCGTTTACCTTGCCGATGACGCGTGCTTTCCCTATGGCGCGCTTGGCGAGGCGGAGCTGATCGCCCGCGTCGATGAAGTGATGGCGCTGGGAATTGCGAAGTTCGCGCCCGACCTTGTCGTCGTCGCCTGCAACACCGCCTCGACGCTGGTGATGGCGCCGCTGCGCGCGAGCTATCCGCAATTGTCGTTCGTCGGCACAGTGCCGGCGATCAAACCGGCGGCCCAATCCTCGCGCTCGCGCCTGATTTCGACGCTCGCGACGCCCGGCACAGTCGCTCGCGACTACACCAAGGCGCTGGTGCGCGATTTCGCGGGCGATTGCGAGGTCACGCTCGTGGGCTCGCGGAAGCTGGCGGGGATCGCCGAGCGGCGTCTGCGCGGCGAGCGCATTGTGATCGATGAGATCGCCGAAGAGATCGCGCCGTGTTTCGTTACGCGTGGCGAGCGCCGCACCGATCGCGTGGTTCTCGCCTGCACGCATTTTCCGCTGCTCGCCGACCTGATGGCGGCCCTCGCGCCGTGGCCGGTCGAATTCGTCGATCCCGCGCCGGCCGTCGCGCGTCGGGTCGACGCCTTGCTTGGCGCGCCACGCGGGTCGGGGCTCGCGGCGGGGCTCGCGCCGGCGCTGTTCACTGGGCGTAGCGCGCCAAGCGAGGAATTGCGAAAAGCCTTGCTTCGACGAGGGCTGACGATTAGCTCGGATGCGCCGCTCGCGGCGGCGCGCTGAATATTGGCGTGCGAGCGTCGGCGAACCAACGAAAGGCCCTGCGAATGCGCACGAATGTCGGACAGCCGGTGCGCCTGCAAGATTATCGCGTCCCCGATTTTCTGATCGATGCGGTTGAAATGGACATAGCGCTCGATCGCGGCGCGACCAAGGTCGTTACGACGCTTTCGATCCGGCCTCATCCGCAGGGGCGCCCCGACGTCGCCCTGCGTCTCGACGGCGACGAACTCGTCCTCGACAGCGTGGAACTCGACGGCGCGCCGCTCGACGTCGGCGCCTACGACGCGAGCCCGAGCGAATTGACGATCGCCAATCCGCCGCGCCGCGCGTTCTCGCTGCGCTTCGAAACGACGTTGAATCCGACCGCCAACACCAAGCTGATGGGCCTCTACCGCTCGGGCTCGGCCTATTGCACGCAGTGCGAGGCCGAGGGATTCCGCCGCATAACCTATTTTCTCGATCGGCCTGACGTGCTGTCGGTTTATCGGGTCCGGTTGGAGGCCGAGAAGTCCGACGCGCCGGTGCTGCTCGCCAACGGCAATCTGGAAGCTTCGGGCGAAGCCGGGCCTGGGCGCCATTTCGCGATCTGGCGCGATCCGTTCAAGAAGCCCAGTTATCTCTTCGCCGTCGTCGCCGGCGATCTCGCGCGCCTCGGCGACGAATACGTCACTGCATCGGGCAGGCGCGTCGAGCTCGGCATCTATGTCGAGCCGGGGCGTGAGGGTCGCGCGCATTATGCGATGGACGCGCTCAAACGCTCGATGCGCTGGGACGAAGAAGCCTACGGGCGCGAATACGATCTCGACGTCTTCAACATCGTCGCCGTTTCCGATTTCAATATGGGCGCGATGGAGAACAAGGGGCTCAACGTCTTCAACGACAAATACGTGCTCGCCTCCGAAAGCACCGCGACCGACGACGATTTCGCCGGCATCGAGAGTGTCATCGCGCACGAATATTTTCACAACTGGACCGGCAATCGCATCACGTGCCGCGACTGGTTCCAACTCTGTCTGAAGGAAGGACTTACGGTCTTCCGCGACCAGGAATTCTCCGCCGAACAGCGTTCCGCGCCCGTCAAACGCATCGCCGACGTCCGGGCTTTGAAGGCGGCGCAGTTTCCCGAGGACGCCGGACCGCTCGCCCACAATGTTCGTCCCGAGATCTATCACGAGATCAACAATTTCTATACCGCTACAGTCTATCAGAAAGGCGCCGAGGTCATACGAATGCTGAAGGCGCTGATTGGAGCGCCGGCGTTCCGCGCGGGCATGGACCTCTATTTCCAGCGTTGCGACGGAACCGCCGCGACCGTCGAGGATTTCCTCGATTGTTTCGCGGAAGTGTCGGGTCGTGACCTCTCCAAGTTCAAACTCTGGTATATGCAGGCCGGCACGCCGCTGCTGACGCTGCGGAGCCACTACGACGAAGCGCGCGGAAGTTTGCGCGTCGATCTCGCGCAAAGCCTCGCGCCGACGCCGGGACAACTGGAAAAATCGCCGATGACGATGCCGGTCGCGATCGGCCTGGTCGACGAGGACGCCGGCGATCTTACGCTCGTCAGCGCCGACGCGACGCCCGAGGAATTGCGCACCGGAGTGTTCGCGCTGGAAGGCGCGCGGCGCGCCATCGAGTTCACAGGCCTCGACCGCCGACCCGCGCTGTCGGCGCTGCGCGGCTTCTCGGCGCCGGTCCGCGTCGACGACGATCTGACGGAAGCGGATTTGCTGGTCCTGCTAAAGAAGGACAGCGACAGTTTCAACCGTTGGCAGGCGCTGCAAAGCCTGGCGACGCGCTTGCTGCTGCGCTCGGTGGCGGCGATCCGCAAGGGCAGGGCGCCGGAACCCGCGGGGGCCTTCGTCGCGGCTTACGGTTCGGTGATCGCCGATGCGCTCGCGGGGCGCATCGATCCGGCCTTCGCCGCGCTCGCGCTCACCCTGCCGAGCGAAGCGGATCTGGCGCGCGAAATCGGGCGCGACGTCGATCCCGACGCTATTCGCGTCGCCCGCGAATGCTTGCGTGGCCCGCTCGCGCGCGCCCACGAGCGCGAACTCGCGGCTCTGTACGATTCACTCGCTTCATCCGGCCCGTTCAGCCCGGACGCGGCGAGCGCGGGCCGACGCGCGCTGCGCAACGGCGCGTTGGCGATGTTGGTCGCCGGCAATGCCGTGGAGGGCGCCGAGCGCGCAAATCGACAGTTTGCGGCCGACAACATGACGGAGAAACTCGGCGCGCTCGCGGCGCTTACGACCATCGCGTGCGCGGCGCGGGAGCGCTCGCTCGAATCTTTCGCGCGCTCCAGCGCCGCCGAACCGCTGCTGCTCGACAAATGGTTCGCGCTGCAAGCGCAGATCGCCGAGCCCGAAACGCTCGCGCGCGTGCGCGACCTGATGAATCACAATGCGTTCTCGCTCGCCAATCCCAATCGCGTGCGCGCGTTGATCGGCGGCTTCACCGCGAACCCTACGCAGTTCAATCGCCCCGATGGAGCAGGCTACGATCTGCTCGCCGACGTCGTGTCGACGCTCGATCCCACCAACCCGCAAATTGCCGCGCGGCTGCTGACGGCGATGCGGTCGTGGCGGTCGCTCGAGCCGATCCGTCGCGAAAAGGCGGAGGCGGCGCTGCGGCGCATCGCCGCCAAGTCCGACCTGTCGGCCGATGTCGGCGACATCGTCACCCGCAGTCTCGCCTGAAGGTCGCGCCGGAAGGAACCCCGACTCGCTGCGCGCCGCGAAAAAAACTCGCGTCAACGCATCATTAATGTCTGGACAAAGATTCCCACAAAGATTCTTATCAAGGTGATTCGGGGTCGAGTGGCGGGTCCCCCGAAATTGCCGGATTGAGAAATTGGGGAATTGCGATGACGCGCTCGCGCGCGGCGACTGTCGACTCGCGTTTGGGCGGGCGAAGCGCCAGCGACTTAATTCAGCGATCGCGCGCCGCGTTTGCGAATACACGAACATTGATCCGCACGCGCGTGGGGTTCGCGGCGCCCGTTTCGGCGATTCTGATCTTCGTTTTTCTAACCGCTTTGACGTTGCAGCATCTCGGTCACGCGCGCGCCCGCGCGCTGGATACCGCGGTGCGGGAAGTCGACCTTCGCGCGGGGGAACTCGCGCGCCGCCTCGATGTGGCGGTCGCAGGCGCGCCCTCGACGCCGCTGGGCGAACTTCTGGGCGCAATCCTCGACGCCGAACCGGGCTGGCAGGGCGCCGAGGCGTGGGTCGCCGACGCGAGCGGGCGCATCGTCGCGAGCAACTCCGGGAAAGCGGACGAAGCCGCCACGCTGGCGGCGCGCCTCGGCGCGGCGGCGCCGCTGACCGTGCTCGCGGACAAGGCGGGCGCGATGCGCCTGTCGGACGCTCAGGGCGAAGACGCCTACGCCGCCGTGCGCAACCTCGGCTCGACATCCGGGCAGGTGGCGCTGAGCGCGACGACGCGGCGGATGTTGGCGCCGTGGCGCGAGACAGCGCGCGTGATGATCGCGATGCTGGCCGCCGTGGGTCTCATACTCGGCGGCGCGGTTGGCGCCTACAGTCTCGACTTCCAGCATGCGCAGCGGCGCTGGGAACGTGAAATCCTGCGGCGCGCGCATGTCGAACTCGCGCTGAATCGCGGACGCTGCGGCCTATGGGATTGGGATCTGACGACCGGCAAGATCAAGTGGTCGCGCTCGATGTTCGACATTCTCGGTATGCCGTTCCAGGCGGCCGGCATCCGCCTCGCGGACCTTCAATTGCTGCTGCATCCTGACGACGAGCCGCTGGAGGCTTTTGCGGCGCGCTCGCTCGGCGCCTGCGTAGGCGCGGTCGAAGTGGAATTTCGCCTGCGCGACCGAGATGGCGGCTGGGTCTGGCTGCGCAAACGCGCCGAGATCGTCGAAGGCGGGTCTTCGGGCGCGCGTCGGCTGGTCGGCATCGCGATGGATGTGAGCGATCGCAAGCAGGAAGCGGAGGTCTCCGCCACCGCCGATCAGAGGTTGCGCGAGGCGATCGAGGCGATTTCGGAAGCGTTCGTCCTTTGGGATTCGGGCAACCGTCTCGTGGTCTGCAATTCCAAGTACCAGCGGCTGCACAATCTTCCCGCTGATGCGGCGCGCCCCGGCGTCGCTTACGCCGAGCTTGCGGCGCTCGGTTCGGCGCCGGTCGTCTCCAGCGAAACGCAGGTCAATGTCCGCTCGCCGGCCACGGGCGCCCAGCACGCCAGAACCTACGAGGCGCGGCTGGCGGACGGGCGCTGGTTGCAGGTCAACGAGCGGCGCACGCGCGACGGCGGCTTCGTCTCGGTCGGCACCGATATCACCGAACTCAAAGAGCACGAGGAACAGCTCGTCACATCCGAGCGATTGCTGCTAGCGAGCGTCGCGCAGTTGCGCCAATCCCGGCGCTCACTAGAAGCGCAGGCGCAGCAGCTCGCCGATCTGGCCGAGCGCTATCACGAGCAGAAAGCGCACGCCGAGATGGCCAATCGCGCGAAGGCCGAATTCCTGGCCAACATGAGTCACGAACTGCGCACGCCGCTGAATGCGATCATCGGCTTTTCAGAGATGATGGAGGCCGAGACGTTCGGTCCGATGGGATCGGAAAAATATCGCGAATATTGCTCGCATATTCTGTCCAGCGGGCAATATCTGCTCAATGTGATCGGCGACGTGCTCGACATGTCGCGCCTGGAATCAGGCCGCATCCAACTCAACTATTCGCAATTCACGGTCGACAAGGCGATCCACCGCGCGGTGCTCGACGTGGCGCCGACCGCGCGCGAGAAGCGCGTGCGGCTCAGCGTCGATGCGGAATCGCCCGAAACGTTGCAGGCCGATCCGGCCGCCGTCGAGCGCATCCTGACG
The DNA here is from genome assembly GCA_037446355.1 of Beijerinckiaceae bacterium. Taxonomy (GTDB): domain Bacteria; phylum Pseudomonadota; class Alphaproteobacteria; order Rhizobiales; family Beijerinckiaceae; genus Roseiarcus. The sequence continues at coordinate 40,866 of JBBIIT010000007.1, forward strand.
ACGCTGTTGCGCAATGCGGTCAAATTCGCCTCTGAGGGCGGCGCGGTGGCGATCGGCGCGCAGGCCTTCCGCGATCAGATCTATTTCTACGTCGAAGATGACGGCCCGGGCATCGCCAACGAGGACATCGCGCGCCTCGGGCGGCCGTTCGAGCAGGCCGAAGCGACGATGGCCAACGGCATGAAGGGGTCCGGCCTCGGACTGGCGATCGCCAATTCGCTGGTGGAGTTGCACGGCGGAACGCTGCGCATCACCTCGAAGCTCGGCGAGGGGACGGTTGTATTGGTGACGATTCCGAAAGCCGCTCCGGGCCGCCGCAGCCTCGCGCTCGCCGCCGTCGCCTGACGCGGCTCGCCCTCAGGCGCCTTTGCCGCCCACGATCTCGGCGAGCTTGACGTAGTCGACTTTGCCTGAGCCGAGCAGCGGCATCGCATCGAGCACGACGACCGCGGCGGGCGCCATGATTTCCGAGGCGCCCTTGATTTTCAACCAGGCCTGAATTTCGGCGCGCGTCGCGCCGGGCTTGGTCGTCGCCAACACGATCCGTTCGCCCTTGCGCGGGTCGGACGCGGCGACGGCGGCGGGCGGATTGTCAGGCCAGAGATCGCATGCGAGCTGTTCGACCGCGGCGAGGGATATGAGCTCGCCGGCGATCTTGGCGAAACGCTTGGCCCGTCCTTTGATCGCGACATAACCTTCGGAGTCGATGGAAACGATATCGCCGGTGTCGTGCCAGCCGCCCGGCGGCGGCTCGAGTTCGCCAGGGTTGTCGACGCGGTAATAGCCGCTCATCACATTCGGACCGCGCACATGCAGTCGGCCGCCCTCGTCGATGCCGGGCACCGGCTCGAGACGGTGTTCAACTCCTGGCATCAAGCGTCCAACCGTGCCAGAGCGATTGAACATCGGCGTGTTGACCGCCAGCACCGGCGATGTCTCGGTGACGCCGTAGCCTTCGAGTATGCGCAGGCCGAACTTTTCCATATAGACGCGCCGCGTCTCCGCTTTGACCGGCTCGGCCCCGCACACGACGTAGCGCAGCGTTCGGAAATCGTAGGGGTTGGCGGTGCGCGCGTAGCCCGCCAGAAAAGTGTCTGTGCCAAAGAGAGCGGTCGCGCCGATGGCGTAAACAAGTTCGGGAATTTGCCGATAGTGCAGCGGGCTCGGATAGAGATAGACCTTCATGCCGGTCATCAATCCGAGCAGCATTCCCCCGGTCAGGCCGAAGGAATGGAAGATCGGCAGCGGATTGAAGACGATGTCCGCCGAAGTGAAATCGAAGCGCGCGCTGATCTGGGCGATGTTGGCGAGCACGTTGACATGCGAGAGCGCGACGCCCTTCGGCGCACCCTCCGAGCCCGACGTGAATAGCACGACCGCGGGGTCCGCGGGCGCGGGACGCGCGACGGCCCGGCCGCGAGAGAGATAGGCCCTGAACTTGTCGAGCGCGCTCGCGCCGTCGCGAATTTCCTCGAGCCAGACGAAGCGCACATGCGGCTGCATTTCGCGAATGAGGTCGTCGAGCTTGGCTTTTTCGACGAAGGCGCGCGAGCAGATAACATAGCGAAGCTTCGCGGACTTGCAGGCGGCGATGATATTGAATGGGCCGGCGGTGAAATTGAGCATCGCGACGACTGCGCCGGCCGACTGCAAAGCCATGAAGGCGATCGCGGCGCCATTGGCGTTTGGCAGCAAGAGGCCGACCGTCTCCCCGGGACGGGCGAAAGCGGCGAATTTTCGCGCGAGCAGGGCGACGGCGACGCGAAATCGCGATAGGCTGAGCAGCCCGGCAGTCGGGTCCTGAAGCAGCGCGCGTCCGCCGCCCAATCCGCGCAGCCGCGATTCTTCCTCGAACGCGTCGAACAGCGTGCGTTGGAAATCGGTGGTGGCGAACACCAGGTCGGACATGATGTCATAAAGCGCCGCGCCGGCCGCGCGGCGGCGCGCACGGCCGCGCAGATCGGAATCGACCGAAATGTTGCGCGGCGGCAGGATCGTGACTTTGATCTTGGGCAGCCAGCGCCGGCCGATCTGTTTGGCCGTCAGGCGCGAAAACGGCGTTCGCTCGGGGCCGTCGAGGCGAACTGGCGTGACGGTCGCGTCGGCCTTTTCGGCGATCATCGCGGCGCCGTCGTAGATCTTCATCAACGAGCCGGTGACCGTGATGCGCCCCTCCGGGAAGATGACCAGCCGCTTGCCCTGGCGCACCTCGCCGATCAGGCCGCGCGCCGCAAGAGGCTTCGACGGGTCTAGCGGGCGCGCGTCCGCCAGCCGGAGGAAAGGCCGTATCCACCAACGGTTCGCGATTTCGCGGTCGATGGCGAAGATCGGCGGTTGGTCGAGCAGCGAAAGGATGATCGGCGCGTCGAGAAATGAGACGTGATTGAGCGCGATCACGTTGCGCATGCCCGGCTTTGGAATGTTCTCGACCCCCACGACCTCCATGCGGAAGAGGACGCGCCAAAAGACCCGCAACGCGAAACCGAGATAGTTGGCGGGCAGGCGTCGAAAGAAATAGATCGCGGCGAAAAGGTTGGCGACGCCGAGCCAGATCAGCCCGGTCGATTCGTCCGTTCCGGCGAGGTCAAGAATTTGCGAGAAAGCGAACGAGCCGACCACCATATAGATCGCGTTCAGCGTATTGTTGGCGCCGATGACGCGCGCGCGCCGGTCCTCGGGCGACCAGGCTTGTACGGCGGTGAATATCGGCACCACGAACAACCCGGCGGCGCAGGAATAGGCGGTCACTTCCAGCGCGAGGCGCAGCCCGGCGCGCGTGGAGAAGAACTCGAGGATCGAGACGGCCGCGCTTGCGTGCGGCAGGGCGCTCGTGCTGACGCCGATGTCGATCGCCAGCAGCCCCATGAAGATGAGCATGAACGGCGTCGGTGCGAGCTGAATGCGCCCATGTGACATCGCCGCCGCGAGCAGCGAGCCGATGGCGATGCCAATGGCGAAGAAGAGATTGATCGCGGTCGCGACGCCGACATCGCCCCCGATGTGCGATTTGACGATGGCCGGCACGAGCGAAAGCGTGATGATGCCGACCATCCAGAACCAGCTCACCGCGATCGAGCCGACCCATTGGCGGTCGTTCGCTTTCAGCTCCTTGAGGATAGCGACGGTCGCGCCGATGGGGTTGTAGTTGACCTTGAGGCCGGGCGCGCCGACCCCGGTCGCCGGGATGTAGAGCGAGGTCACCCAGCAGGCGAGCGCGACGACCGTCAACTGCACGACGACGGAAAGCGGGGAGCGCCCTTCGGCGGCGGCGTAGCCGCCCATCACCAGGCCGCAGATGATCGCGGCGAAGGTCGCGCCTTCGACCAGCGCATTGCCGGCGATCAGCTCCTCGCGCTTCAGGTGGTCAGGCAGGATGCCGTATTTGATAGGGCCGAACAAAGCCGAGATGACGCCGAGCCCGAACAAGGCGAGATAAAGCAGGTTCAGCGACGCGAACCAGAAACCCGCCGCGGCGACGAGTTGCACGAGGATTTCCGCGAACTTCAAGCGGCGTGCGATCGCCGCCTTGTCGTTGGCGTCGGCGATCTCGCCGCCAATGGGCGAGAGCGGGATCGAAGGCAGCACGAAAATCGCCGAGGCGATGAGGATCTTGGCGCCGCCGCCCTCCTGCCCGAAACGAAATAGAATCAGCAGCGCCAGCATCTGGCGCACGAAATTATCGTTGAAAGCGGAGAGGAACTGGCACCAAAAAAGCGGCGCGAAGCGCCGCGCGGTCATCAATTGGCTGAACATGGCCCCTCGACGTCCCCCCGGGTGCGTCAATGGGAGGGGTAATCGCGCTCCGCGTCAAGCCGGCAGGCGCGCGAGGTCTCAGTTGGCCATGTAGCGAACGCCGACGTGAACTTCCTGATTCGAATTGCGCGTGGAGCCCAACAGGTCGGTGCTGATGTAGCGATAACCGATATCCAGCGTCGCGCTCGGCGAAAGCTGGTAGCCGATGCCCGCCATCAGCGCGCCGGCGATCGTGTATTTGGTCGAACTGATCGTGCGATTCCAGTTCTGCGTCCCGAACGCCACCTGCGGTTGAACGCCCAGCGGCGTGTAGATCGGGTGGCCTTGGGCGTCGACGCCGGTCTGCGTCACGTTTACGAGCGGCGCGCCCGCCGTCGCGCTTGTGTTGCCGAGGAATGGCGAGCCGTCGCTGGCGTTGAAGAAGGAGGTGGATCCGGAGACCGTGTTCGCATTGAGGCCGGCGCCGGCGCCGATATAGGGCGTGACGCCCCAATAATTGCCGAGGTCGATGTATGCGCTGCCGAGCAACAGGTTGTTGTACTGGCTGGCGTTCAGGTAGCCGTTGCAGGCTGTGGGCGCCCACAGATAGCCGACCGGAACTGGCGTCGGGACGCCGCCGGGGTAGGTATAGTTCGACACCGCCGACGTCGTGTTGGGGCAGAGGGTGCTCTGCGCGTAGCCGAGCCCCGGACCGTGGAAGAAATTGTAGGTCGCCTCGAGGCGCAGGTAATCGTTGTAGCGGTAGCCGAGGCCGACGTCGAAGCTGGCCGAGCGAGAACTTTGGTTGTTGCCGCGCGTGGCCGAGACCGGGTTGCCGGCGTCGCCGATCGGCGCGTTGACATATTTGACGCCGGTAAGCGGGTCGGTGAGGATCTGCGGGATCAGTCCGGCCGACGGAATGATCGTAGCGTCGTTCTGCAACATGTAACCGATATCGCCGCGCAGGTACCAGTTTGTGCCGACCTCGGACTCGGAGAGGCCGCTGCCCTGCATCGACATCGGCGCGGGGGCGGAGCCGAAGAGGTCGGCGGCGAGCGTCGGCGAGACGGACAAAGCGGTCGCGGCCAAAGCTGCGGCGATAAATCTTCTCATCGGCATTATCCCCAATCCGGCGCGTCTAGGCGGCTCGTCGAACGGCCCAAGGGGGAATTTCGCCGACAAATATTAATTTGGATTTAACCCTAACAGATCGCCAACGAACGAAGTCGATCGCCGGTCGAAGCGCCGGTAAGACTTCGTTAATTGTCGATGAAACGCTGTTCGGCCAGAAACGCCGACAAACGTTCCGCGAAACGGCGGCGCAAGGGCGTCAGCGCGGGCTTGCGACGCCGCGCCAGGCCAGGGGACGCCGCGCTCGGCCAATCCGGCCAGGGCGAGGATTGGAACCAGCGTTTGTAATCCCGCGCGAAGCGCGCCTCGCCTCGCCAGGTCTCGAAATCCCAGGGTTTGGGACTATTGACGAAATGCAGCACGATCGGCGCGATGACTTCCTCGAGCCCAGTCAGGAAGAAGTCGCCCATGAAGTTAAATCGCGGGGAAAGCGGCGCGAATCGGCCTGATATGAGCGAATTCAGTGTGCTCTGTTCCATGAACGCAAAGCGTTCCGGCGTCTCGCGCAGCGCGCGCGCGGCGCGCTCGGTAAGTTCGTGCTTACGCCAGTTTTGGCGCTCGATGACCATGAGCCCGGCGTTGAAATAGGGCGTCGCGAGATCGAGGCCGAGCGAGCGGCGGTAGGCCTGAAACTGGCGCGCCAACGCGCCGCCTTTGCAATCCATGAGAAAGATCATGTCGAACGCCGCGGCGAGAGGAAAATCGCCGATATCGATTTCGCCGAGGCGCGCGAGGCCGGGACGTACGATCAGCATATCGGCGTCGATGGCGATCAGGCGCGAATAACTTTCCGGCAAAATCCGGTCGAGAAACAGCCGGCGGAACACGGCGCGCGAAAACCGCCCTTTGCTCTGCAAGCCCGCGTCGAAGCGCGAGAAATCGACGGTGACGAGTTCGATCCGGTCTCGCAGCGAAGGGTCGAGAGACTCGAAGCCGGGCGGGACGTCCTGCCCCTCGCAGACGATGAAGATGTCGAAAGCGTCGGCGTCGCCCTGCCCGACAATCGAGGCGATCGTGCGCACGGCCGGGCGAAAGAACGCCAGATCGGGCGTGAAGCAGAGCGCGGTCTTCATCCTAGCTCCCGCACGGCGTCAGTTGGGCGCCGACTCCTGCGACGCCAATTGGCGATAATAATTGACGACTCGATTGTGCCAACTGCGGCGGGATTGGAGATGCTCCATTCCGGGCAGGCGCGCCGGCAGATCGAGCGCGCCCATAAGGCTCTCGATTTCGCGCCGCGCCGCCGTCTGCGATGCGGTCAGCGCTGCGCCGCCGGCGCCTTGCTCGATCGGATCGAGCGCGGTGAGACCGATCGGGAACAGTTCCCTGAAGATCACCCGGTCATGCAGCCCGTCGGCGACGCGGAATTGCAGTTCCTTCGACAACCGGGCGATGCTGACTGCGATCTGGCGCGCGTTGTTGCTGGCGAGCGAGGCCATGCGATTGCGCACCATCACCCAGTCGATCACGCCATTGTCGACGATCTTGCGCTTGCGCCGCGCCTGCAAGACGAGATCGGCGTATTGCGATACGCCGCCGCGCTGCCGTCGGTCGTGTTGCACGCGCGAAAAAACGTCTATGTCGACAAAACTATCGTTGAGCGGCGAAACGAGCGTGTCGGCGAGCGAATGAGCGAGGCGCATCAGATAGGAGTCGCTTGCCGGCGTGTCGATGACGACGAATTCGTAATCGTGCTCGACGGCGCCGATCGCTTCGGCGAACATCGAGAATTCGAGCGCTTCATTGGCGCGCACGTCGTCCGATTCGCCGCGCCGCATCGCACAATGTTTCGGCATTTCAACGGGCCAATGCGCGTTGTGCGACCAGGAGCGGCGGTTCTCGAAAAAGCGGGTCAAGGTCTGCTGGCGCGTGTCGAGATCGATGCAGGCGACCTTGTAACCGGCCTTCAGCAGCGCGACGGCGAGGTGAATCGATATCGTCGATTTGCCGGCGCCGCCCTTTTCGTTTCCGACAACAATGACATGCGCGCTGCGCAATTCGGTCGCGTCGCTGTCGAAATCCATGATCGATCCGAATCATCAGAATCTGAATCTGGTATTCTTAGCGATTCTGATTGTAACAGCCAATGCGTGGATACGATGAAATATGCTCAGCGCGGCGGTTCGGTGTGGCCGACGATGCGTTTGACCTCCGGAAACCTTACGCGCACGGCGCGTTCGAGATCGTCGACGCGCCGATGCGCGGTCTCGACCGAGCTAGTCGGATCGACGCGACAATGAAAAATGCCGAAATAGCCGCCTTCGATTTCGCGCAGCCGGACGTCGTGAACGTCCCGCAAATCGTCGCCGAGCGCGGCGGCGGCGAGGCGCAGCGCCTGCGTGAATCGCTCAGTTATTTCCGGGCTTGCGTCGCGGCCCGAAATCTCACGGGTCTCCATCGGCTCGATATGCGTTTCGACCTCGATGTCGTCGCCGAGTTCGCTTTCGATCGCGTTCTCCAGGGACGTCGCCACTTCATGCGCCGCGCCCAGGCTCATACGCCCGTCGACTTCGAGATCGAGCGAGACGCAGGCGCGTCCTTCGATGCGTTGCACGCCGACATGATGCACGAACAGGCGCCTGCGGCTGGCGATGATCTGCACGCGCTCGAGCAGGCTTTCGTCGTCGAGCGCGATAGGATTGGCCGTCAGCGTGAGGTTCATTCGCGGCCAGCGTTCAACCAGTCTGGCCGCCAGGTCGGCCTTGATTGCAGCGACGCGCTCTAGCGGTAGGGTGCGCGACACGAACAGGCCGAGGTCGCCGACGATTTGGGCGCCGCTGCGGCGCAATCGCAAGAAGTCGATGCGAGCGACTCCGGGCGTCGCGGCGACCGCCTCGCGGACTTCGTGCGCCAGCCCCTTGGGCGCGGCGTCGACCAGCGCGTCAATGGTGCGCCGCCCCAATCGATATCCGGCGATAGCGATGAACAGCGCGACGCCAATTGCCGCCAGCGCGTCGGCGTGAGCGAAGCCCGCCCGCGTCGCGGCGAGTCCCGCCAGCACCAGCAGCGAAGAGACGAGGTCGCTGGAAAAGTGAAGCGCGTCGGCGGCGAGGGCGTCGCTGCTCGTTTCCCGGGCGATGCGGCGCAGCGCCCGCCAGCGCACGAGATCGACGACGAGCGAGGCGACGATGGCGGCGAAGGCCGCCGCATTCGCGTCGACGGTCTCGGCGTCGGGGGCGCCGATGCGGCGCAGCGCCTCGATCGCGACGCCGATTGAAAGCGCGAGAAGGAATCCGGTCTGGGCGAGCGCCGCCACCGCCTCGATCTTGGCGTGTCCGAAAGGATGGTCCTCGTCGGCCGGCTTGTCGGCCTCGCGCACAGCGAAATAGGTGAGGGCGCTGACGCCGATGTCGAGCGCATTGTGCGCGCCCTCGGAAATGAGCGCGAGCGAGCCGGAAAGCAGCCCCGCGCCGAGCTTGGCCAGCGTCAGCGCGAAGCTCGCCAGCGACGAGGCCAAGGCCGCCCGCCGCTTGCGCGCTCCTTCGCCGGAGATTTTCGCTTCGTCCGTCATGCCAGGCGTGGTTTAATCCTCGCTTCAGCTTATGCGCCGCCCGGCGCACGCGGGCAAATGAATCGAGGCCAACAAATGCGCTATCTGCACACCATGATCCGTGTCGCCGACCTCGAGGCGTCGGTCGCGTTCTTTGTCGAAAAGCTCGGGATGGTCGAAACGCGCCGCACCACCAGCGAGAAGGGCCGCTATACCCTGGTCTTCCTCGCCGCGCCGGCCGACGCGGCGAACGCGCGCCATGCGCAGGCGCCGCTCGTCGAGCTGACTTACAACTGGGATCCGGAAACTTACACGGGCGGGCGCAATTTCGGTCATCTCGCTTACGCCGTCGACAATATCTACGATTATTGCGAGAAGTTGCAGAAGGCGGGCGTCGTCATCAACCGCCCGCCGCGCGACGGGCGCATGGCCTTCATCCGCACGCCCGATCAAATCTCGATCGAACTGCTTCAGGACGGCGAAGCGCTTGCGCCCGCCGAACCCTGGCTGTCGATGCCCAATACGGGCGTCTGGTGAGCGCCGATCAGAGAATCGCCGCATTGACGAGGTTGCGGAACAGCGTGCGGAAATAGTCGCGATATTCGGGCGCCTGCACCATCAGGATCGCGAATAGCGAGTCGCGCGGCGAAATCCAGAACGCCGTGCCGGCGACGCCGCCCCAGAAATACTCGCCGGGACTGCCCGCGGTCGGCGCGAGGCCTGGGTCGGTGCGTACGGCGAAGCCGAGTCCGAAGCCGTGGCCGGGCGCGAGAAGGGCGTGGTTCTTGACGACGCCGGGCCCCAGATGGTCGCTGGCCATGAACTGGATCGTTCGCGGCCCCAGGATGCGCGCGCCGTCGAGCGCGCCACCCCCGCTGAGCATAGCGAGAAAGCGCGCGTAATCGGCCAGCGTCGAAAGCAGGCCGCCGCCGCCCGATTCGAACGCCGGCGGGGCGGTGAAATCGTTGGCGTTGATGCCCGCCGCCCGAAAGAAATCCGGAGAGAAGAGTTCGGCGCGGCGCGCGAGCTTCGAGGACGGCGTATGAAAATCGGTGTCGTCCATCACCAGCGGCCGCAAGATTTTCTCTTTCAGGACTTCGCTCAGTTTGGCGCCGGCGACGATCTCGACGACGCGCCCGAGCACGTCGGTGGAGAGCGAGTATTCCCAGACCGCGCCCGGTTGATGTTGCAACGGCAGGCGCGCCAATGCGTCGATATTGGCGGCTGCGCTGCGGTCGGGATTCATGACATCGGCGGCCAGCGTCAGCTTCTGCACCTGGCCGAGGCCGGTAAAGCCGTACGTGAGCCCCGAAGTGTGGCGCATCAAATCCTGGATCGTGATCGGCCGGCTGGCGGGAACGAGATCGAGCCGGTCGCCGTTTTCGACGCCGACTCGCATCTGCGCGAAGGCGGGCAGGAATTTGGCGACGGGTTCGGCGATCTGCAACCGCCCTTCCTCGACCAGCATCATCGCGGCGACCGATACAACAGGCTTGGTCATGGAATAGATGCGGAAAATGGCGTCGAGCGGCATCGGCGGGCCGTTCGGCCTGAGATCCCCCAGCGTCTGCGCGAGGCCGATCTTGCCGTGCCGCGCGATCAGCATGGAGACGCCTGGCGCCTTGCCAGCCGCGATCTCTCGTTCCATCGCTTCGGCGAGACGGCGCAGGCCCGTTCTCGAAAGCCCGACCTCCTCCGGGCGGGCGGTCGGCAGGCCGCCGAGGGCGTGAGGCGTCGGTTCGCGCATGGGTCTCTCCTTTTCGGAACCGAATTTCGCTATTCCGCGCGAATTCGCAAGCGCGGAGTGCTCACGCTGGACTCGGGTCCGGTGAGGCGACAGAGTCGCGGCTATGTGCGCCGACTCGCTTCTCGCCAAGGCTCCGCCGGGCCCGCTCGCCGACCGTTTGCGCCCGCAAAGCCTCGCGGAGGTCGCGGGGCAGGAGCACCTGACCGGCCCGTCCGGCGCGCTCACGCGTCTTCTCGCCGCTCCCTCGATCGGTTCGATGATTTTCTGGGGTCCGCCCGGCTCCGGCAAGACGACGGTTGCGCGTCTGATCGGGCGCCAGGCGCAAGCCGAATTCGTCCAGGTGTCGGCGATCCATTCGGGCGTCGCCGAGTTGAAGAAGATATTCGACGCCGCGCGGGCGCGGCGCGCCGATGGGCGCTCGACGCTGCTGTTCGTCGACGAGATCCACCGCTTCAACCGCACCCAGCAGGATTCGTTTCTGCCGGTCATGGAGGACGGCTCGATCACGTTGATCGGCGCCACCACCGAGAATCCGTCGTTTGAACTCAATGCGGCCTTGCTGTCGCGCGCTCGCGTGCTGATCTTCCGTGCGCTCGACGAAGCGGCGATCGAGAAGCTGATAGCGCGCGCCGAGGCTTTGGAAGGAAGGGCGCTGCCGTTGAACGCCGAAGCGCGCGCCGCGCTCGCGCGCATGGCGGACGGCGACGGCCGCGCCGCGCTGACGCTCGCCGAGGAGGTCTGGCGCGCCGCGCGCGAGGGCGAGGTTTTCGACGCCGCCGGCCTCGCCGAGGTCGTGCAGCGACGCGCGCCGATCTACGATAAAGCGCAGGAAGGGCATTACAATCTGATCTCGGCGCTGCACAAGAGCGTGCGCGGCTCCGATCCCGACGCGGCGCTCTATTATTTCGCGCGCATGTTGGACGCGGGCGAGGATCCGCTGTTCCTGGCGCGGCGCATCGTGCGCATGGCGAGCGAGGACATCGGCCTGGCCGATCCGCAGGCGCTCGTCGTCGCCAATGCGGCCAAGGACGCCTACGATTTCCTGGGCAGCCCCGAAGGCGAGCTGGCGATCGCCGAGGCGGTCGTCTATGTCGCGACCGCGCCCAAGTCCAACGCCATTTACACCGCGTTCAAGGCCGCCTCGGCGCTCGCCAAGGCCATGGGCTCGTTGACGCCGCCCAAGACCATCCTCAACGCGCCGACAAAGCTAATGCGCAACGAAGGTTATGGCGCCGACTACGAATACGACCACGACGCGCCCGACGCCTTCAGCGGCCAGAACTATTGGCCGGAGGCGCTTGGGCGACAAAAATTCTACGGTCCGGTCGAGCGCGGCTTCGAACGCGAAATCCGCAAACGGCTCGACTACTGGGCGCGTCTGCGCAAGGAGCGCGGTGGGGGCTAGGCCGGGCGCGAGGTTCGCGGCGCTTGCCCGCCGATCATCCCCAATCCGATCATGGACAGAACGAGGCAGCCAGCTAGATAGTAGAAGGGCGCGAATTTGCTCCCCGTCGCCTGAACCAGCGAACCCGTGATGTAGGGCGAGAGCCCGCCGAAGATCGCGACGCCGAAGTTGTAGATGATCGAAGCGCCCGTCGAGCGCACATGCACCGGGAAAACTTCGAGCGCCAGCGCTGCGAATGGGCCACTGATGAACATGAAGAGCAGCCCGGACGCCTGCGTGCTCCACAAATTCGCATTGGTGGGATCGCCGACGAGGCGCCACGCCAACGAGAGATAGACCGCCGCGAATATGAGAATCGCCGGCGCCATCACGGTGCGACGCCCCAGTCGATCGCTGAGCAGCGCGGCGAAAGGCAGCAGGATCGCGAAGATCAGATTGACGATGAGGACGCCGAGTTGCGCGTCGGCGAGCTTCAACTTCAGGTCGGTGGCGGCGTAGTTGGTCAGGAAGATGTTGCCGAGGTAGGTGAAGGCGGTGAGCCCGGCGATCATCAAGAACAGCGCGATCAGGGGCCGGGGAAAGCGCGCGAGCACTTCGCGCAGCGGCGTATTGGGCGTTCCCGCGCGGCTCGCCAGGAACGCCTTGAACTCCGGCGTCTCATCGACGGCGCTTCTGAGATAGAAGCCGATCGGCGCGATGACGATGCCGGCCAGGAACGGCACGCGCCAGCCCCAGCTGCTCAACGCCTCCGGCGAAAGCGACGAATTGAGGACATAGGCGAAAGTCGCGCCGGTGACGAAGGCTAGCGCCTGGGCCACGAATTGAAAGCTCGCGTAAAAGGCCTTGCGGTCGGGCGGCGCGAATTCGACCAGCATCGCCGTCGAAGTTCCGAATTCGCCGCCGGCGGAAAAGCCCTGGATGAGGCGCGCGCCCAGTAATAGGACCGGCGCCCAAACGCCGATCGAGGCGTAGGTTGGTATTACGCCGATCAGACCGGTGCCGACCGCCATCGCCAGCACGATCGTGATCAGCGCGCGCTTGCGTCCGATCTTGTCGGCCCAAATTCCAAAAAACAGGCCGCCGAATGGGCGCGCGAAATAGGCGACGCCCAACAGACCGTAAGCGGCGAGCAGACCGGTGGTTGGGTCGTCCTTCGGAAAGAACTGTTTGCCGATGACCCCGGCGAACAGGCCGAAAACGGTGAAGTCGAACCATTCGAGCGCGTTGCCGATCGTCGAGGACCAGACAACGCGGCGTCGCATGGCGGGATCGATGGCCGTCGTCATGGAAACTCGCAAAGATTCGCGAGGGCCCCCCGGGATTTCGAAGCCGAACCTGTGCGTTCGATATTCGCCCGCTCCCTCGATGGTTCGGAATAGACGTGCGGACGGCGCGATCTGTCAAGCGTTGGTCACAATACTGTCGATTTGGAGTCTTTTTTCTTCGCTCCCTCGACGAGGACGACGGCTCGCGGCGCGGGCGCGAGCTTGCGCACGGCCGGCGAAGCGGCGATCTCGCCGCGATTGGCGTAGGCTTCGTGGTTCTGTTCGATCTGCTCGAGGTCATAGAGGTAGTTGACCATCAGGCCGAGCGACTGCTTGCGCCCGGCCTCGGAAAGATCGCCGCGCGGATTGATGCGCTCCAATCGCGCGCCGTTGCCCAGGTGAAAGCGGGCGACCGGATCGAGCGCGCGTCCCGACGCGGAGCGCGCATGCAAATAGTAATGCGCCGCGAGCGCAGGAAGCACGCGATCGACCGCCCCCGCCGCGCTCGCTTTTTCCTGCCAGCCGGCATGGTCTGTCAGCGCCAGCGCGCGGCGCGCCTCCGCCGTCATCGCAGCCGAGCCTTCGTCGGCGCGTTGGCGTCCGATCCAAGCGGCGAAGCCGGGCGCGGGCGAAAGCGTGACGAAATTGCGCAGGCCCGGCCATTCGCGCCGCAAATCCTCGACCACCTGCTTGATCAGAAAGTTGCCAAAGCTGACGCCGGCGAGGCCGCGCTGCGCGTTCGAGATCGAATAAAACACCGCCGTCGTCGCCGCCGCCGGCGTGAGGGCCACGCGCTCGCGTGCGAGCAGCGGCGCGATGGCGTCGGGGATCGCGCTCGTCAGCGCCACTTCGACGAAGATCAGTGGCTCGTCGCCGAGCGCGGGGTGAAAGAATGCGTAGAGGCGGCGATCCGGCGGCTCGAGTCGGCGGCGCAGGTCGTCCCAACTGTCGATCGCATGGACCGCTTCGTAGCGAATGATCTTTTCCAGGATGTTGGCGGGCGTCGTCCAATCGATGCGGCGCAGCACCAGAAAGCCGCGATTGAACCAGGAGGCGAAGAGGTGCCGGAAGTCTCGATCAAGCGCGGCGAGCGGCGCGCCGGCGCGGGTCGCGTCGAGGATGTCTTCGCGCATCTTGACCAGCGCCAGCGTGCCGCCGGGAGCATGATTGAGGCGGCGGATCAGCTCCTGCCGGATCGGCTCGGACCGTTCGCCAAGCTCCGCCGCCGAGGCTGCGTCGGGCGCGGCGAGGAACGCGCGCGCGGCGAGGGCGAGCGCGTTGAGATCGGGGCCGAAGCGGGTCGCGACGCCCGTGAGCCAAAGGCGCTTATCGGCTTCGGACAGAGAGGAATAGCCGTCCAGGATCGCGCGCGCGGTCGCCGCGCCCGAAGCCTCGCCGCGCCCCGTGAGCAGTTTCTGCGAAAGCGCAAGCAGCGCCTCGACGCCGAGCGGTTCCGAACGTTTCAAACCGACGAGCGCGCGCCCGCGATCAGCTACGCTTTGCAGCAGGCCGGAAAAATAGGCGAGGTTGGTCGTGGTCTCAACCATGCGGGCGTCTCTTTGAAAGGGCGCGATCGCGCATATTGGCGGTAAGGATCGAAACTGGCCAGCCAATGCGGAGGATTTGCGGCGCCCGTCAATCGGACGGCGCCAGATATTTGGGCAACTCGTGCTCGTAATCGGGAAAATATCGTGACACGATCGCAAGATCGAAGCGCGAAAGAATAGCCTCCTTCGGCTCTCGGTCGAGGAGGAAGCGGAATGTCGCCTCGATCATTTTTTCGGGCGCCGCGGCGAGGCCGAACCGAGTTAGGGCGGGCGCGTCGACGGCGACCAAATGCCGGGTCGCGCCGGCGTCGTCGCGGACCTCCACCTCGAAGGCGGCGCCCCTGGCGGCGACAACGATGCTCGTCCGCGGCCTCATGCTGGCGCCGTCACGGTTTCGCGCGTGGCCAGTCGTTGCGCGCAAAGGGAATCGTGGCCGTTGAGATAGACTAGAGGTTTGCGCGCAGCGTAGGCGAGGATGCGCTTGTGCGTGGCGACCTCGGCTTGCGGGTCTGCGCCGAGGCCATCGGGCATTGTTTCCAGCAGCGTCGCGAGCAAGTAGCTGGCGTCGCCGGAAATGAGATAGGTGACGCCGTCCGCTTCGACGCTGACGGCCATGTGTCCGAGCGTATGGCCGGGCGCGGGGATCGCGCGCACCGTTCCGTCGCGAGTCAGCGGGATCGAGCCGTCCATCAGATCATCGCCAGGCTTCGGCAGGTTGAGGAGGTCCGGTTTCAGCCAGGCGGGCCAGCGGTGGTTGGGATAACCGCCGGCGCGGCCGGAGAAGCCGCTCGCGACTTTCCATTCCGTATCGGTGACGAGAATTCGCGCCTTCGGGAAATAGCCGAGCCCGCCGGCGTGGTCGGTGTGGAGATGTGTCAACGCCACGGTGCCGACCGCATCCGGGTCGAAACCTGCGGCGCGCAATTGGGGGCCGATTTCGTCCTCGGGCGCCAGCGCCAGTTTCATTCCCACCCCCTTCCAGTAATAGGGATGCCAGCGGAGGAAATAGCCGGGACGCGCAGCGGCCGCAGTCTCGCCCGTGTCGACCAGAATGAGGCCATCTTCATGCTCGATCAGATAGGCGTGGATGGGCATCTCGGGCCCCCATTCCGGGTCGAACAGGCCCCGATAGATGCGCCCGGCGCCGGCGCCCCGGGCGCGGATCTGCGCCGCCTTGATCCAGACCGAACCTGTTCGCAGTATATGGATTTTCGTCATCGCGCCCTCTCGTTGCCGTCGCCTTGCCGCAGACGCGCCGCGCGGATATAAGCGCGCCGCAATCCCAATCGCTTAACTCCAACGAAGAAGGCGCTCATGGCCCTCGAACGCACATTCTCAATCCTGAAGCCGGATGTTACACGCCGCAATCTCACCGGCGCCGTCAACGCTCGCATCGAGGCCGCCGGCCTGCGCATCGTCGCTCAAAAACGCATCCATATGACCCGCCCGCAGGCCGAGACTTTCTACAGTGTGCATAAGGCTCGCCCGTTCTTCGGCGAACTCGTGGAGATGATGACCGCAGCGCCCGTCGTCGTGCAAGTGCTCGAGGGCGAGAACGCGATCCTGAAATATCGTGAAGTCATGGGCGCGACCAACCCGGAGAAGGCCGACGCCGGCACCATTCGCAAGGATTTCGCGCTTTCGATGGGCGAGAATTCCGTCCACGGCTCCGACGCGCCGGAAACCGCCAAGGCCGAAATCGCCCAATTTTTCGCCGGCAATGAAATCGTCGGCTGATCTGGCGTAAGCGGGCGCGGCCTATCTCGGCTTAGCCTGGGCGGCGCGTTTCAATAGCGCCGCCTCCATCTTCTCCGCCGCTTCGCGCAAATAAGGGTTGCGCGCCTCGCGCCCCGCGCGGCCGGTGTCGAGATCGGCTTGGAAACCATCGCGCAGCGGCCAGCGTTCCTCCAGCAGTTCAAATCCGGATTCTTCAATGGTCTCGATCGCGTGCGCGAGCTGGCTTTCGGAACGGCCGATCTTCGACAGCACGATCACCAGCCGACCTTCCGCGCCGTGCTTGGCGAGCTTGCGCGCCAGCGCCAGCGTCGGGCGCAGATCGTCGCCCGAGGTGCCTGTGGGCAGGAACACGACGTCGCTGTCCTCGGCGATCTCGCGCGTCAGATCATCGGCGAGGCCGCGCGTGTCGACGACGATGAAATCGATTTCCTCGTCGCTCTTGCGCAGCTTCTTGAGGCTCTTGAACGCACGCGCGTCGATGTCAGGCTCGACCGCGTGCCTAAGCCGAAGCGCGTTCCATTCGACGCAGGTGAGCTGCTCCAGATCGAAATCGGCGAGCAAGGTGCGCTGGCCGCGATGCGCCGCGCCCACGGCGGCCAGACGCGCCAGCGTGCTCTTGCCGACGCCGCCCTTTTGGCTGACGAAACTCACGGTGACGGGCGGCTTACCGGATTTTGTCATGGCGCGGCTCGCGCAATCGTTCCCGCGCGCGTTTCCGCGTTTCGCAAATACGCTTCGCTCTGGCCCCGCATGACCACGCCCCCCGCTAAGATACAAGGTTAGCGCGATCTCGGCCGTTGGCAAGGGCGCCGCGCGCAGGATGCGGCGCTGTGGCGCGGGTTCAATGTTATCGAAACGCCAGGTGAGGCGCCGGGGACGAGAGCTGGGCGCGTCGCACGTCCGGTCCCGATGACTTCGCAGACCTCAAGCGACCGCCGCGATCAATTCCGGGCCGATGAGTCTCGCCCGTTCGTCGAGCGCGGCCCTGATGCGCATCGGCACTTGGCGACGCGCCTTGGCGCGCGGATAGGGCATTTCCTCGATCGCGTTGCCGTCCGGATAGAGCGCTTCGTGCTCCGCCCAATTGTCGAAGGCGAGCCGGTCGGCGTTGTCGATGAATGTCTCCGCGGGCGTGTTTTCGGCAAGAATCAGCGAGTGATCTTCCAGTTCGACATGATAATAGACGAATGTGCTGGGCACCTTGGTCTCGCGGACGATCGAGGCGCCGTTGACGAGCGCGCCCGCATGGATCAACACGTCATCGACCAGAAGCGCGTGATCGGGCGAAAGCAGAAGATCGCGCGACGGAACATTGGCGCCGAGCGCGCCCGCCTTGACCCGGATCGGCCAGGAGCGCGCCGGATCGGCGAAGCGCGCCGAAATCGTCTGCCGCCCAAGCCATGCGACCCGTGACGCGACGCCAGTTGTCGTCATGACCAGATCGCCCCGTTTCAACGTTTCCACCGGCGCCTCGCCGTCCGCCGTGGCGATCATCGTGCCGGCCATGAAGCACAGCGATTGCTGTCCGGTGATCGTGTCGACGCCATTGCTCTCGGCGAAGGTGAAGGCGCCGGTGGCGTTGTACGGCCCCAAAGTATCCGTAACCGTGATCGTGTCGAGCACAGCGCCACTGCTGTTGGCGATCGAGAGGGTCGCATTATTGCCCGACGTGACGTAGCTGAACTGATCGCCGGCGCCGAAAGCTTGCAGAGCGATCGTGTCGCCGGATTGGAAGTTGGTGACGGTCCCGGTGTAAATGTCTTGCGCAAGATTGAGAGCGCCCGCGCCCGTGAATAGCGTGTTGCCGTTGAAGGCGGTCGCGAAGGTAATCGTTCCTCCGTCGATGATCGAGGCGGAGGTCGAGCCTTGCACGGTGGCGTTTGCATGGACGTCGACGAGCGCCGCGCCCTGGGCGACGATGGCGACCCCGCTGAGCTTGGTATTGTCGATCGTCACCATGGCGTCGACCGGCGCGCTCGGAACCAACGAGCCGCTCGCTTCGATCGAACCGTTCGTCACCGAGCCGCCGGTGATTTGCAAGCTCGTCGCAACGGGCGACGACAAGGCGTTCGCCTCGATGATTCCACCCGGATTGCTTCCCGAACCCGTCTGCACGATTGTATCGGCGGATAAAAGACCGCTACCGCCGTTGAGGTTCAGCGCGCCAGTCACGTTCAGCGACGCGCTGAGAATCTGGCCGCCGCCGTTCATGTTCAGGCTGCTGGCGGAGTCGACGATCACCGAACCGCCGGTAACGCTGGAGTTCGACATCGCGAGGTTGCCCCCGCCCGTCGATTCGACTGTTCCGGAGTTCGCGACGGCGACGCCGTTCAGCGTCAAAGCGTTCACGGTCGCGTTGGCGTCGATCGTCCCCTTATTCGTCAGGCTGAGGCTGGCGATCTGCCCGCCGCCTTCAATCGTATTGGCGCTGACCAGCGTCACATTGGAGTAACTGCTGTAGATCTCGTTCGCGGCGTTGTCGCTGAGCACCACCGTGCCGTAGCCAA
>JBBIIT010000007.1:59526-74547 GCA_037446355.1 Beijerinckiaceae bacterium
GACGCTTGCGCTCGTTATCGCGATGCCGCCGGGGCCGTTCGCTTCTAACAGTCCGGCGCCCGTCTGGGTGATGGCTGTTGCGCCATCAATGATCATACCGGCGCCGTCGCGAGACTTGATCGTTCCGGAGTTCGACGCCGAAACATTGTCCAACGTCATTGAGTTGCTGAAGCCGCCGGCGAGTATGGTTGCTTCGTTGGACAATGTCAGACCCGAGATCAGGCCCGCGCCGACGATCGTGTTGCCCTGATTGTCCAGCACAGCAGTGGATTTATAACCGGTAATCTCGTTGGCGACATTGTCGCTCAACGTAAGAGAACCCCCGCCCGTCAAGTCCACCGTTCCGCCGCTGGCGCCGCCGATCTGCAGATCGGTCGTCGAACCCGTCGAATTGAGCGCGATCGTACCGGTATTGTTGATCGTGGCTGTCGCGCCGCCGGGCGTCGCGAGATCCAGGGTCGCGCCATTCGCAATCGAGATTTGGCCGGTTACGACGGCGGTTGCGACGGTGGCGTCGATGGAGTTGCCCGACGATTGGACGTTCAACGCGCCGGCCACATTCAGCGACCCGCCGCTCAACGCGGCATTGCCGCTCAGGTTCAGGCTGCTGCCGGAATTCACCGCGACCGAACCGTCGGTGACGCTGGCGCTCGACAGAGTGATGCCGCCCGCGCCCGCGGCCAGCAACTCTCCGGACCCGGAAATGGCGGAGGCGCCTTGAAAAATCAGCGCGCTAGCGCCGTTGGACTCGATTGTTCCGTCGTTAGAGATCGTGAGGCCGGAGAAGCTGACGTTATCGACGATCGCCGTATCCCCGAGGGCGACCGCCCCGGTAAAGCTAGGCGACCAGTTGGCGGGGTTGAACCAGTTGCCGTCGCCGGCGGCGCCAGTCCAGGTGTAGGTCGTGCCCATGCACTCCGCTCCTCGCTATTCGTCCGCCGCCATCCCACAGCCCCTGAAGGGTCTGCGTCGAGAATTCCCGGCCCTAGCCGCTCAAAATCCAACCCCGCGCCCGGCCGGGTGAGCGCGGCAAGAACCCGCGAGATAAGCGTCCGCCTTCCAAACCAACGCATTCAACGTATTGCAGAAAGCCGCGAAAATCTAGGTTACTATCTCTATAAGGGACCGCGACTCATTTGAAAAATTCCGCCTTGGTTTAAATTATGCGCGTTTCGCGTCGCAATCCACACGATCATCCCAGAATTACGGGCCGCCACGGTGGACCGCGCCTATAGGGTGAGGCGGGCAAGACGCGTTAATCGGCTTGCGCGAAGCGCAAGCCCCTGTTTTCCGCCTCGCGAATCGCTCGCCCTCGCCGCCCGAATCTGCGCCTCAGGCGAAATCCTCCATTTCGTACAGCGGTCGGATTTCGATCTCGGACGGGCCGGGCATCGGGTTCGGGCAGCGCTTGACCCAGTCGACCGCTTCGTCGAGGTCCTTCACCTTCCAGATCCAGTAGCCCGAGGCGAGTTCGCCCGTGGCGGCGAACGGGCCGGGGATCACCGTGCGCTTCGCCCCGTCGAACGCGACGCGGGCGCCCAGCGCGCTTTTCTTGAGGCCGCCGCCGTCCATCATCACGCCGGCCTCGATCAGCTTCTGGTTGAAGGCGCCCATCGCCGTCATCAGTTCGAGGCTCGGCAATTTGCCTGCCTCCGAATCCGCCGTCGCCTTGACGATCACCATCACGCGCATGTTCATCCCCTCATCGAACGGGCGCGACAAGCGCGAACATCGCGCCTTGCGGGTCCATGCCCTGCACGATCCATTGTCCGCCCGGCACCTCGTGCGGACCCATCAGGATCTTGCCGCCGCCCGCCGTCGCCCGCGCCGCCGCGGCGTCGATCGCCTCGACATTGAAGTAATAGCCCCAGTAAGAGGCGGGCATCTCAGGAAATCGCGACATGATCCCGCCTTGTTCGCCCGGCGCGCTTTCGAAGATGTGGTAGACGCCCCTCGGGCCCATGTCGAACTCGCGGTCCTTCTTCCAGCCGAACTGACCGGCATAGAATGCGAGCGCCTTGGCGCCGTCGCTCGCGTAGAGCTCGCGCCAACCGACGAGACCGGGCGTGCCGGCGGCCGGCTCGGGCGGCGGATTGCCGCCGGCGTCGCGGAACAGCATGAACGCGGCGCCGTCGGGGTCGGTGACGACGCAGAAGCGGCCAACGCCCGGTATGTCCATCGCCGGACGCATGATCGAGCCGCCGGCGGCGGTCAGTCTGGCGGCCGCCTTGTCGACGTCCTCGACCCAGATATAGCCGGTCCAGCAGGGTTTGACGCCCATCGCCTTCATCTCGGCGTTGATCTCCATCATGCCGGAAACGCCGTAGCCGTTGACGGAGCCGATCTCGTAGCGGAACGGCGAATTCATCGGTGGTGGCTGAATATTCCATCCGACGACCTTGGCGTAGAATGCTTTGGCCGCGTCGAGATCATTGGCGAGATATTCATACCAGCAGAATTTGCCGACCGGGGATCTGGGCGTTTCCGTCATGGGACGTCTCCTTCGCTATTGGGCCGTTGCGGCCCGTCGAACCGTCGCGATGTCGAGCTTATCCATTCGCAGCACCGCTTTCATGACGCGCTGCGCTTGCGCGGCGTCGCCGCCGGTCAAAAGCGCGGGCAGGGCGCGCGGCACGATCTGCCAGGACAGGCCGAACTTGTCGGTCAGCCAGCCGCAGCGTCCCTTGGCGCCGCCCTCGGACAGCCGCTCCCAATAGTCGTCGATTTCGCCCTGATCGTCGCAATTGACGATCAGCGAAATCGCCGGCGTGAACTTAAAGAGCGGTCCGCCGTTCAGCGCCAGGAACTCTTGGCCGTCGATCTCGAAAGCGATCGTCATCACCGCCCCGGCAGGGCCGGGCTGCCCCTCGCCGTAGCGCGCCAGCGACGTGATGCGCGCGTTCTTGAAGATCGAGAGATAATGCGCGACCGCTTGCTCGGCGTTGAAATCGAACCAGAGGCAGGGCGTGATCGACTGCGTTCGCGTCATGCGCGCCTCCGTGGTCTCGCGCCGCCAGGGCGCGCAATGTGGCGCGCGCGCCGCGCCTTCGCAAGCCGTGGCTTTACTCCGCCGCCGCCTTCTTCTTCAGCGGCTTCTTCGCCAGCGTCGGCTTGAGATAGGCGCCGGTGTAGCTGCGCGGGTTGCGGACGATCTCCTCGGGCGTGCCGGTCGCGACGACTTCGCCGCCGCCGTCGCCCCCTTCCGGGCCCATGTCGAGAATCCAGTCGGCGGTTTTGACGACTTCGAGATTGTGCTCGATCACGATCATCGTGTTGCCCTGATCGACCAGTTCGTGCAGCACTTCCAGCAATTGCGCGACGTCATGGAAATGCAGGCCGGTCGTCGGCTCGTCGAGGATATAGAGCGTGCGCCCGGTCGAGCGACGCGCCAGCTCCTTGGCGAGTTTCACGCGCTGCGCCTCGCCGCCCGAAAGCGTCGTCGCCTGCTGGCCGACCTTGACATAGCCGAGGCCGACGCGCTTCAGCGTCTCCATCTTGTCGCGGATGGTGGGCACGGCTTTGAAGAGATCGGCCGCTTCCTCGACGGTCATGTCGAGCACGTCGGCGATCGACTTGTCGCGGTATTTCACCTCTAACGTTTCGCGGTCGTAGCGCTTGCCCTTGCACACGTCGCAGGTGACATAGACGTCGGGCAGGAAGTGCATCTCGATCTTGATGACGCCGTCGCCCTGGCACGCCTCGCAACGCCCGCCTTTGACATTGAACGAGAAGCGCCCGGCCTGATAGCCGCGCGCTTTGGCTTCGGGCAGGCCGGCGAACCAGTCTCGGATCGGCGTGAAGGCGCCGGTATAGGTGGCGGGATTGGAGCGCGGCGTGCGCCCGATCGGCGACTGGTCGATGTCGATCACCTTGTCGAGCTGTTCGAGCCCCTCGATATGGTCGTGCGGCGCCGGTGGATCGGAGGCGCCATTGAGATGACGCGCGACGGACTTGTAGAGCGTGTCGATGGTCAGCGTCGACTTGCCGCCGCCCGAAACGCCGGTGACGCAAGTGAAGAGGCCGAGCGGAATCGCGGCATTGATGTTCTTGAGGTTGTTGCCGCGCGCGCCGACGACGCGCAATTCGCGCCCCGGGACCGGCTTGCGGCGCTTGACCGGTATCGGCACGAAGCGTTCGCCCGACAGATAATGCCCCGTCAGCGAATTCGGATCGGCCTTGATTTCTTCGGGCGTACCCTTGGCGATGATCTGGCCGCCGTGCACGCCGGCGCCGGGTCCGATGTCGACGACGAAATCGGCGGCCATGATCGCATCCTCGTCGTGCTCGACGACGATGACCGTGTTGCCGAGTTCGCGCAGGCGGCGCAGGGTGTCGAGCAGGCGCGCGTTGTCGCGCTGATGCAGGCCGATCGAAGGCTCGTCGAGCACATAGAGCACGCCGGTCAGACCCGAGCCGATCTGCGACGCGAGGCGAATGCGCTGGCTCTCGCCGCCCGACAAGGTGCCCGAGGCGCGCGAAAGCGTGAGATAATCGAGCCCGACGTCGCTGAGGAACGTCAGCCGGTCGCCGATCTCCTTGAGGATGCGCTGCGCGATCTCGTTGCGCTTGGCGTCGAGCCTGGCGGGCAGTTCGCGCGCCCAGGCGATCGCCGCCTTGACCGACAGCACGCTGATCTCGCCGATATGCGCGCCGTCGATTTTCACCGCCAGCGCCTCGGGCTTCAGGCGGAAGCCGTGACAGGCGAGGCACGGCGTCGCGGTCATAAAGCGCTCGATCTCCTCGCGCGACCACTCGCTCTCGGTCTCCTTGTGCCGCCGCTCCAGGTTCATCACTACGCCTTCGAACGGCTTGCGCACTTCATAGGCGCGCATTCCGTCGTTGTAGGCCATCCGCACTTCCTCGGCGCCGGAGCCGTAAAGGATCACGTTGCGCGCTTTGTCCGGCAGTTCGCTCCAGGGCTTGTCGAGCCGGAATTTGAAATGCTGGCCCAGCGCCTCCAGGGTTTGCAGGTAATAGGGCGATGTCGATTTCGCCCAGGGCGCGACCGCCCCCTTGCGCAGGCTGAGACGCGCGTCGGGCACGACCAGGTCGGGGTCGACCGTAAGATGGGAGCCGAGGCCGCCGCAGGCCGGGCAGGCGCCGAACGGATTGTTGAATGAGAACAGCCGCGGTTCGATCTCGGCGATGGTGAATCCCGAGACCGGGCAGGCGAATTTCGACGAAAAAAGAATTTGCCGGGGCGCGCCGCCCTCGGCCGGCGCGTCGGCGAATTCGACCACCGCCAGCCCGTCGGCGAGTTCGAGAGCGGTCTCGAAACTTTCGGCCAAGCGGCTCGCCATGTCCGGGCGCACGACGAGGCGATCGACCACCACTTCGATGTCGTGTTTCAATTTCTTGTCGAGCGCCGGGGCGTCCGCGATCTCATAAAATTCACCGTCGATCTTCAACCGCTGGAAGCCGCGCTTCATGTAGTCGGCGATTTCCTTGCGATATTCGCCCTTGCGGCCGCGGATCACCGGCGCGAGCAGATAAAGACGCGTGCGCTCGGGCAGCGCGAGCACACGGTCGACCATCTGGCTCACCGTCTGGCTTTCGATCGGCAGCCCGGTCGCCGGCGAATAGGGAATGCCGACCCGCGCCCATAGCAGGCGCATGTAATCGTGAATTTCGGTGACGGTGCCGACGGTCGAGCGCGGGTTCTTCGAGGTCGTTTTCTGCTCGATCGCTATAGCGGGCGACAGGCCGTCGATCTGATCGACGTCCGGTTTCTGCATCATTTCGAGGAACTGGCGCGCATAGGCCGAGAGCGACTCAACGTATCGGCGCTGCCCCTCGGCGTAGATCGTGTCGAAAGCGAGCGAGGACTTGCCCGAACCGGAAAGGCCGGTGAAGACGACGAGCTTGTCGCGCGGGATCGTCAGATCGACGTTTTTCAGATTGTGCTCGCGCGCGCCGCGAACGGATATCGCGCGGCCGTCGAACAGCTTCTCGACCGGCGCGAGGGCGGCCGGGTTTTTCCTGGACTTGGCGTTCGCCATGATGGCCTTTGCTTGCGAACAGCGAATCGGAGCGGAGACTTGCGTCGCGCTTGCGACTAGACTAGAACAAAAACGGAACGATGGGTAGTGCCGCCTCTATGTAATGCGAAAAACGCTGCCGCCAAATGACGCTTCGTGGAGCGGACTGTGGACAAGTGCTGCGACGCGACGGCGCCGGGCGGCGCCAAGGGTTAGGGTGGCGGCGAATTTTTCTCTCGCACGGCGCGGGAGCGGTTTGCGTTTCAGGAGAGCATCATGGCGGGCAGCGTCAACAAAGTCATTCTGGTCGGCAATCTCGGCAAGGATCCGAAGGTCGCGAATCTCAATTCCGGCGACCGCGCGGTCAGCTTCACCCTGGCGACTTCGGAAAACTGGAAGGATAAGAACAGCGGCGAACGCCGCGAAAAGACCGAGTGGCACAATGTCGTCGTTTACAACGAGAACATCGGCCGCGTCGTCGAGCAATATTGCAAGAAGGGCTCGAAGGTTTACATCGAAGGCCAGATTCAGACTCGAAAATACACCGACAATTCCGGCGCCGAGAAATACATCACCGAGATCGTGCTGCAACGTTTCCGCGGCGAACTCGTGCTGTTGGATTCGCGCGGATCGGGCGGCGAGGATCGCGAAAGCTTCGGCGGCTCGCAGGAGCGCGCTCCCAGCTTCGGCCGCTCCTCGCCCGCGGAGCGCCGCCCCGCGCTCGCCAGCGGCGGCCAGAGCGGCGACATGGACGACGACATTCCGTTCTGAGCGGCGTGCAACGCCTCGCCCGGCGCTAGCCGGGCCAGGCGCCAAATAAGCTCACACGCCGCCCCAAACGTCCGTCGCGACTTCGACGCAGCGCGCGAGTTTCTTCCATTGGTCGGCCTCGGTGAGGTCGTTGCCGTGCGCGGTCGACGAGAAGCCGCACTGGTGGCTGAGCGCGCACTGATCGAGCGGCACGTAATGCGTCGCTTCCTCGATGCGCCGCTTGACCTCGTCCTTGCTTTCGACCGCCGCCAGTTTTGAACTCATCAAGCCCAGCACGATCGTCACGCCCTTGGGCGTGAAGCGCAGCGGCGCGAAGTCGCCGGAGCGCTCGTCGTCATATTCGAGGAAGAAACCGTCGATCTTCATTTCGTTGAGCAGGATTTCGGCGACCGGCTCGTAGCCTCCCTGCGCGACCCAGGCGCTCTTGAAATTGCCGCGACACAGGTGCACCGAGATCGTCATGTCCTTCGGGCGGTCCTTGATCGAGTCGTTGACCAGCTTGCAATAGAGCCGGACCAGCGCGTCCGGATCGTCGCCGCGCGCCTTGGTGCGCTCGCGGATCGCAGGATCGCAGAGATAGGCGAGGTTGGTGTCGTCGAGTTGCAGGTACCGGCAGCCGCGCGCGGCGAGGTCGTTCACCTCGGCGCGATAGGCGGCGGTCAGGTCGTCGTAGAAGTCCTCCATGCGCGGATAGACCTTGGCGCTGATCGCCTCGCGCCCGCCGCGAAAATGCAGCATTGAGGGCGCAGGGATGCAAACCTTCGGCGTGCGCGCGACAACGCCCTTGAGGAAGTCGAAATCCGGCCCCTGGATCGCGACTTCGTGCGCGATCTTGCCTTCCACATGCATGGTCGGCGGCTTGAAGCCGACTTCCGTGCCGTCGTCCTTGCGGAACTTGGCGACGAACTCGCCGTAATGGGTCTCGACGCCGGCCAGCTTCTCGAGGAAATCGATGTGGAAGTAGGTGCGGCGGAATTCGCCGTCGGTGATCCCCTTGAGGCCGACGTTCTCCTGCGACTTGACGACTTCGCGGATGCATTCGTCCTCGACCGCCCTCAGTTCGGCGGCGGAAAGCGCTTTGGCGAAGAACTTTTCGCGCGCCTCGCGAAGGCGTTGCGGGCGCAGAAAGCTGCCGACGTGGTCGGCGCGGAACGGTGGGCGCGGCATGGGCTCCTCCTCGAATATGTTGCGTTGTCAACTTTCTACCAAAGCGCATCGGTTGGCAATGCGTCGCGCCGCCACGCCGGGGAGCGCGACGACATTTGCCTCGCCGCACCGCTTCCCCTAAACCCTCGCGCGCCCCTAAAATCTGGACTGCCGACAATGATCCGCTCCGCCCTGATGAACGTGATGACCGCCGCCGCCATCAAGGCCGGACGCGGGCTGAAACGCGACTTCGGCGAACTCGAGAACCTCCAGGTCTCCTCCAAGGGCCCCGGCGATTTCGTCAGCCTGGCCGACCGGCGCGCCGAAAAGACTTTGTTCGAGGAGCTTGGCAAGGCCCGGCCAGGCTACGGGTTCGTGATGGAGGAGGGCGGCCGGGTCGATGGGACGGACAAAGCGCACACCTGGCATATCGATCCGCTCGACGCGACCACGAACTTTCTGCACGCGATTCCGATCTTCGCCATTTCGATCGCGCTTGAGCGCGAGGGCCAGATCGTCGCCGGCGTCATCTACAATCCGGCCGACGACGCCATGTATGTCACCGAGAAGGGGCAGGGCGCCTGGGGAAACAATCGCCGCCTGCGCGTCTCTGGCCGCACCGAAATGTCGCAGGCGCTCATCGGTTGCGGCGTGCCGCACCTCGGCAAGGCGTCCGGTCATCCGCGTTTCAAGGCCGAACTCGCCGCCGTGATGGCCGAAGTCGTCAATGTGCGCCGGCTCGGCTGCGCCGCTCTCGATCTGGCCTATGTCGCCGCCGGCCGCTTCGACGCCTTCTGGGAGCGCGACCTGAAGAGCTGGGACATCGCGGCGGGCTCGCTGCTGATCCGCGAAGCGGGGGGCTTCGTGTGCGGCGCCGACGGCGAAGCGAATTTCCTCGAGACAGGCTCGATCTGCTGCGGCAACGAGGCGATCCAACGCAAGCTATTGGGGTTGCTGCGCAAGGCCGCCTGACCCCAGACCGCGCGGTAAATTCGCGCCGGCGCCAATTCGGGCTTGACGCCGACCCCCCATGACGCCCTAGCATCCCCGCATCGCTTGGGATTCGTTTGAGATATCGATGGTTCGCCCTCTCCGCGACCCGCCGCGCAAGGCGCGGTTTGCTTTGTCGTCGCCGTCCGACACGGACCCACGCCAATGACGGCGCTGGGGCTGCTGCTCAGCCTCGATGGCGCCTTCCTGTTTCTGGGTCTGGTCGCGGTCGTCGCGGGGCGGCGCGCGGGGGCGAGTGAATTCATCTATGGCGTCGCGCTGGCGCTATCACTCGCGGGGCTCGCCGTCTCCGGGTCGTTCTTGCTCGCGCGCGGCGCGCCGGAAGCGCTGACGCTGCCTATCGGCCTGCCCTGGCTCGGTGCGCATTTCCGGCTCGACGCGCTTTCGGCTTTCTTCATTTCGTTGGTCAACCTGGGCGCGGCGGCCGCGAGCCTCTACGCGCTGGGCTATGGCCGCCACGAACACGATCCCGAGCGTGTGCTTCCCTTCTACGCGGCGTTTCTGGCCGGCATGAATATGGTTCCGCTCGCCGACGACGCCTATGTGTTCCTGGTCGCCTGGGAGTTCATGTCGCTCGCCTCCTGGGCGCTGGTGATGGCGCATCACCGCGAGGCCGAGAACGCGCGCGCGGGTTTCATCTACATCGTGATGGCGAGCTTCGGCGCGTTCGCACTGCTCCTCTGTTTCGGATTGCTCGCCGGCGCCGACGGCGGCTACGCCTTCGCGACGATGCGCGCCGCCAGCCCCGGCGGCTTTATCGCCGCGCTGGCGATGACCCTGGCGCTGATCGGGGCGGGCTCGAAGGCCGGCCTCGCGCCGTTGCATGTTTGGCTTCCTCTCGCCCATCCCGCCGCGCCGAGCCACGTCTCGGCGCTGATGAGCGGCGCGATGACGAAAGTGGCGATCTACGCCTTTGTCCGCATCGTCTTCGATCTCCTGGGCGCGCCCGATTGGCGCTGGAGCGTGCCGATTCTTATATTTGGCGTCGCGACCGGCCTGATCGGCGTCCTCAGCGCGCTGATGGACGTCGATCTCAAGCGCGTGCTCGCCTATTCCACAATCGAGAATATCGGCCTGGTATTTGTCGGCCTTGGCCTCGCCCTCGCGTTCAAGGCGAACGGCATGGGCGCGGCTTCGGCGCTGGCGATGACGGCGGCGCTGTTGCACGCTTTCAATCACACGCTGTTCAAGAGCCTGCTGTTCCTTGGCGCCGGGGCGGTGCTGACGGCGACCGGCGCACGCGACATGGGCCGCCTCGGCGGGCTTCTCAATCGGATGCCGGCGACGGGGCTGTTCGTGCTCGTCGGCTGCGTCGCGATCTCGGCGCTGCCGCCGCTCAACGGCTTCGTCTCCGAATGGCTGCTGCTGCAAGCCGTGCTGCTGGGGCCGTCGTTTCCGCAATGGACGCTGAAGCTACTCGCACCGACCGTCGGCGCCGGCATCGCCCTGGTCGCGGCGCTGGCGGCGGCCTGCTTCGTGCGCGCGTTCGGCATTCCGTTCCTCGGGCGTCCGCGCAGCCCGGCGGCGGCGGCGGCGCGCGAAGTTGACAGATTCTCACTCGCCGCCATGGGGATCCTGGCGCTGCTTTGCTTGCTCGCGGGCGTTTTCCCCGGCCTGTTGATCGATACGCTGAAGCCGGTCGCGCAGATCGCTGTCGGCGCGGCGATGCCATTGCAGTCGAAACATGCCTGGCTCACGATCGCGCCGATCGCCGACGCGCGCAGTTCGTACAACGGCCTGCTGGTCTTCCTATTCATCGCTTTTTCCGCTTCGATGGCCGCTTCGATCATTCATCGGTTCGCCTCGGACGCGCTGCGGCGCGCGCCCGCCTGGGATTGCGGCTTTCCCGATCCGAGCCCGGCGACGCAATACACCGGCGAGAGCTTCAGCCAGCCGATCCGCCGCGTATTCGGAGGCTTCAGCTTTGGCGTGCGCGAGCGCGTCGAAATGCCCGCGCCCGGAGATTTGAGGGCGGCGCGCTTCAAATTGCGGTTGCGCGACTTCTTCTGGGATGCGCTTTACGCGCCGGTCGGGCACGGGGTCGGCGCCGTCGCGACTCGGCTCAACGTGTTGCAGTTTCTGACGATAAGACAATATCTTAGCGTGGTGTTCGCGGCGCTGGTGACCCTGCTGCTGATATTGGCGGGCGCCGGATGATCGTCGACCTCGTCTTTCAGCTCGCGCAGATGGCCGTCGTGATCGCGCTCGCGCCGCTGCTGACAGGGCTGGTGCGCAAGGCCAAGTCTCGGTTGCTGCGCCGGAGCGGGGCGCCGATCTGGCAGCCGTATCTCGATCTCATTCGCCTCGCGCGCAAGGAGGCGGTGGTGGCGGACAGCGCGACCTGGCTGTTCCGATTCGTGCCTTATCTCGTCTTCGCTGCGACGTGGGTCGCCGCCGCGCTGGTTCCGACCTTCGCGACTGGCCTCCTTTTCAGTTGGTCCGCCGATCTGATCGCGATTGTCGCGCTGCTGGGGGCGGCGCGGTTCTTTCTTGCACTCGCGGGTCTCGATGTCGGCGCCAGCTTCGGCGGCCTCGGCTCGAGCCGCGAGGCGTTGTTCGCGACGCTCGCCGAGCCGGCGATGATCGCCATCGTGTTCTCGCTCGCGCTCATCGCCGGTTCGACTCAGCTTTCGACGGTCGCCGCCTACATGACCTCGTCCGCGGTGGGATTGCGCGTCACGCTCGGCATGGCGGCGATCGCGCTGGTCATCGTCGCGCTCGCCGAGAACGGCCGCATTCCCGTCGACAATCCCGCGACCCATCTGGAACTGACGATGGTGCACGAGGCGATGGTGCTGGAATATTCTGGCCGGCATCTTGCTTTGATCGAACTCGCCTCGATGCTGAAGCTGTTGCTCTACGTCTCGCTGATCATTTGCCTGTTCACGCCGTGGGGACTGGCGATCGCCAATTCGAGCGTAGAGGCGCGTCTGGCCGGCGCGGCGTTCTATCTTGCGAAGCTTACCGTCGCGGGGCTCGCGCTGGCGCTGTTCGAGACCAGCATCGCCAAAATGCGCGTATTCCGCGTGCCCGATTTCCTCGGCGCGGCCTTGATGCTCGGTTTCCTGGGCGCGCTGTTGCTGTTCGTTTCGAGGACGCTGAAATGAGCGGTCTTTCTTTCGACGTCTCGCATCTGCTCGCCGGCGCGCTGGTGCTGGTCAGTTTCATGCTCTTGTACCAGACCCGGCTGTACGCGCTGCTGAACGTATTCGCGATTCAGGCTGTGGTGCTGTCGCTATCGGTCGCCTGGCAGGCTTTCGTGCAGAATGCGCCCCATCTCTACATCACCGCGGCTATCGCCTTCCTGTTCAAGGCGCTCATCATTCCCATCGCGCTGCATCGCATCGTCGCCCGGCTCGGCATTCATCGCGACGTCGAAAACGTCGTCGGCATCGGGCCGACCATGCTCGCCGGCCTCGCCCTGGTCGCGCTCTCCATCGTCGTCATGCTGCGGATCGCCGAGGAGGCGGACGCACTCGCGCGCGAAGACCTCGCCTTCGCGTTGTCAGTGGTCCTGCTCGGCCTGTTGATGATGGTGGTGCGCCGCAACG
This sequence comes from Beijerinckiaceae bacterium, assembly GCA_037446355.1. Classification (GTDB taxonomy): domain Bacteria; phylum Pseudomonadota; class Alphaproteobacteria; order Rhizobiales; family Beijerinckiaceae; genus Roseiarcus. The sequence continues at coordinate 71,984 of JBBIIT010000007.1, forward strand.
CCGTCAGCATGGTGATCGGCTTCATGTCGCTGGAAAACGGGCTGATCCTGGCGGCGGCGGGCGCCAAGGGAATGCCGCTGGTCGTTGAGATCTCAGTCGCGTTCTCCGTGCTGGTCGCCTTCACCGTGATCGGCATTTTCCTTTTCCGTATCAGCGAGAATTTCGAGACGGTCGATGCGCGGGCGCTCGATCGGTTTCAGGGGGACAGGCAGTGATCGTCGCGAATTTCGACGGCGTCGCGGCGATCCTGGCGATCCCGGCCTTCAGCGCGGCGCTGCTGGCGCTGATCGCCAACTACCGGGTATCGGCGGCGCTCAACGTCCTGTCGTCGCTGACGACGCTGATCGCGGCGACTTCCATGTTCGCGTTCAAGCCTCCGACCGGCCCCTATTTCCTTGTCGACGATCTCAACATTGTCTTCATCGTTCTCAATACCTTCGTGGCCTTCACCACCAGCGTCTTCAGCGCAAGCTACATCGCGCACGAGTTGGATACCGGGCGCCTGACGCCGCTGCATCTGCGCTTCTATCACGCGATGTATCAGATCCTTCTGTTCGCGATGAATCTGGCGCTCTGCGCCAACAATATCGGCCTGATGTGGGTGGCGATAGAAATGGCGACGCTGACGACGGTGGCGATGGTCGGCATCTATCGCACGAACGAGGCGATCGAGGCGGCCTGGAAATATTTCATCCTCGGCAGCGTCGGCATCGCGCTGGCGCTGTTCGGCACCATTCTGGTCTATATGTCCGCGCGTCCGGTCGTCGGCGAAGGTCTCGACGGCATGATCTGGACGACGTTGATGCAGCATGTCTCCGCATTCGATCCGGCGCTGCTCAATCTCGCTTTCGTGTTCCTGATGCTCGGCTACGGCACCAAGGTCGGCCTCGCGCCGCTGCACGCGTGGCTGCCGGATGCGCACGCGGAAGGCCCGACGCCAATTTCGGCGGTGCTGTCGGGCCTGCTGCTCAATGTCGCTCTCTACGCCGTGCTGCGTTTCAAGCTGCTGCTCGACGCCAACCCCGGCGCGATATCGCCGGGGCCGCTGATGGCGACGCTCGGGCTGATCTCGCTGATCTTCGCCGCGTTCATGCTCTACCGGCGGCGCGACATCAAACGGCTGTTCGCATTCTCCTCGATCGAGCACATGGGCATCATCGTTTTCGCCTTCGGCATGGGCGGCGCGCTCGCCAATTTCGCCGGGCTATTGCACATGACGATGCACAGCCTCACGAAGTCGGCTATCTTTTTCACGGTGGGCCATATCGCGCAGGTCAAGGGCACTCAGAAGATCGCCGCTATCACCGGTCTCACCGTCAGCCAGCCCTGGCTGGGCTGGGGTCTCGTCGCTGGCGTGTTCGCCATCGTCGGCCTGCCGCCATTCGGCGTCTTCATGAGCGAATTTCTGGTCGTCAGTTCGACTTTCGCGCGCTCGCCGGCGCTGGCGCTGCTGTTCGTGTTCGGCCTGATCGTCGCTTTCGGCGCGCTGATGCTGCGCTTGCAAGGCATGGCCTTCGGCGTGCCGACCGGAGGTGACAAGCCCTCGACCGCCTCGGCGCTGCCGATCGGCGCGCATCTTGGTCTGGTGCTGCTAGCGGGCGTTTATCCGCCGCCGCCGGTCGTCGCCTGGTTCCAGCATGTCGCGGCGATTTTGCGATGAGGGCGCAGCCATGAGCGAAGCGCAATTCGGGTCCGGGCAAGATCGCGCCGCCGACGAGTGGATGGCCACGACCATCGACCTTGCGAAGGGCGCAACAACGCTCGTCAGCCTTTGGGCCGACGGCGACACGGTCGCGATGGCGCTGAGCGAAGCGGGGCGCTCCGAAATTTCAATCGTTCGGCTCGCTTGTCCTTCGGGCCAGTTTCCTTCGGTCGCGGCGGTTCATCCGCCGGCGCACCGCTTGGAGCGCGCGATCGCCGATCTCACGGGATTGCGCGCGCAAAGCGCCCTGGATCTGCGCCCCTGGCTCGATCACGGTCGCTGGCCGGTGCGCGCTCCGCTCGGCGCCGCCAGGGCGCACGAACCCGCGCCCGAGAGTTATGAGTTCCTGAAAGCGGAGGGACCGGGGTTGCATCAGATCCCGGTCGGTCCTGTTCACGCCGGAATTATCGAACCCGGACATTTTCGTTTCCACGCCAGCGGTGAAACGGTCGTCAGGCTCGAGGAGCGATTGGGCTATGTCCACAAGGGCGTCGGCGCGCTGATGCGCGGCGCGAGCCTCGAAGCCGGTCTGACGCTCGCCGCGCGCGTCAGCGGCGACAGCACGGTCGCTTACCAGATCGCCTTCGCGCGCGCGGCCGAAGCGGCGCTGGGGATCGAGGCGCCTGTGCGCGCGCATTGGCTTCGCGCCATCGCGGCCGAGATCGAGAGATTCGCCAACCACGTCGGCGACATCGGCGCGGTCTGCAATGACGCTTCGTTCACGCTGATGCAGGCGCATTGCGCGATTCTGCGCGAAAAGGCCTTGCGCGCCGCCGAGGCCGCTTTCGGCCATCGCCTGATGATGGACGTCGTCGCCGTCGGCGGTTTCGCGCGCGATCTCTTGGGCGACGGCGTCGCCGCC
>JBBIIT010000007.1:74647-91728 GCA_037446355.1 Beijerinckiaceae bacterium
GCGGAACTGCCGGCGAATCCCGGCCGGGGGGAGGGACATTCGCTGGTCGAGGGCTTTCGTGGCGACATTTTCGTCGCGCTTCGGTTGGCGGCCGACGGAAAGCTGGCCTGCGCGCATCTGCGCGATCCCTCGTGGTTCCAGTGGCCGCTGCTCGAAGCGGCGATCGAGGGCAACATCGTCGCTGACTTCCCGATCTGCAACAAGTCGTTCAACTGCTCCTATTCCGGGCACGATCTCTGATCGGGAGAGCGCCATGCGCCAATCGCTGCTGCAAGGTTTGAAGAGGCCGCTGACAGAGCCGGCGCCCGGCGCCGACGATCCCGAACTCGCCGAACTTGCGGCGCAGGTGAGGAACGCCTCGGCTCGAGCGCTCGGACGCTCGCTTTCGATCCGCGCCGTCGACGCCGGTTCGTGCAACGGTTGCGAACTCGAGATTCACGCGCTCGGCAACGCCTATTACGATCTCGAACGGTTCGGCCTGCGTTTCGTCGCCTCGCCTCGCCACGCTGACGCGCTGCTGGTGACCGGACCGGTGACGCGCAACATGCGCGAGGCGCTGGAGCGCACATTCGCCGCGACGCCCGCGCCAAAATGGGTGATCGCGTCGGGCGCCTGCGCCCGGGATGGCCATGTGTTCAAGGGCTCCTATGCGATCGTCGGCGGCGTCGGCGAGGTCGTGCCGGTCGATCTTTATATTCCCGGCTGTCCGCCGAGCCCGAAGGCGTTGCTGCGCGGGTTGATCGCGGTGATGAACGGCGCGCAGGCGGCGCGCTGACGTCAACCGGCGCGCTTAACGTTTGACGCGCATAACGTAACATTCCAAACTGGCGGCATGGCTGAAATCGCTCCTCTTGCTCCCGACGACTTCGAGGTCTGGCTGCCCTTATGGCGCAGCTACCAGCGTTTTTATAAAGTCGAGGTTCCCGAAGCGACGACGCGGCGAACCTTCACGCGCCTGACGCAGGGCGCCGAGCCGATGGGCGGTTTCATCGCGCTTGATGACGACAAAGCAGTCGGTTTCGTGCATTGGATCACGCATCGCTCGTGCTGGACCGATGGCGACTATTGCTACTTGCAGGATCTCTTCGTCGCCGAAGGCCATCGGGGCGCCAGCGTCGGAAGACGCCTGATCGCGAGCGTGCATGCCAAAGCGATCGAGCGCGGGTGCTCGCGCGTGCATTGGCTGACCCACGAATCGAACGCCATAGCGATGGAGCTTTACAACAAAGTCGCGACGCGTTCCGGTTTCGTGCAATACGTTCAGTTTCTGGGGTGAAGCTAGCGAACGCGGGCTAATGCGCCGACGGGTTGCGTTTGGCCCATTCCTCGCGCTCGTAGTCCTCGAACGCCGCGATCATGGCTCGGTACGTGCGCTCGGCGACATCCTCGGATAGCCCCTCCAACTTGGCCTGGGCTTTCACCTTAGCCACGATCGTCTCCACTCGCGCGGGCGCGCTGACGGCGGCCGGGTCTTTCTTGAAGCGTCCGGCCTCGCCGACATATTGACCGCGTTCGGCCATGAGATTCAGAATCTGTTTGTCGATGCGGTCGATGTTGTCGCGCACTTCGGCGAGGCTACGGCAGCACTTGCCGCCGTCGGCCGAAGGCGAACCCCAGTAGGCCGGATGTGTCGCCGCGTCGTCGTTCGCCGCCAAAGCGATTGGCGCCGCCGCAATCTGCGCCGCCAGGGCGAAGGCGCCGGCGGCCCGAAATAGTCGCTTCATCTTCTTATCCTTGCGAGATTGCCCGGCGCGCACAGTATCGCGGGAGGTCGCGACCGGCTATAGGTGCGTGTTCCTGCAATCCGTTCGGAGTCGCTATGACCCTCGCCTTTTGGTGCGTGCTCGTCGCCGCCCTTCTGCCTTACGTTCCCTTCGGTCTCGCCTCCGGCAAACTCGACATGCGGACGCCGCGCTCGCGCGCGGGCGACCTCGAGGGGCTGGCGCAGCGCGCCTACGGTTCGCATCTCAATTCATTCGAGGCGTTTCCGCCGTTCGCGGCGGCGGTGATCGTTTCGCACATCGTTGAAGGGGCGAATTCCACGGTCGGCTGGCTTGCGCTGCTGTTCGTTGTCGTTCGTCTCGCGCATATGGCGTTCTATCTCGCGGACCGGCAGCCGCCGCGCTCAGCGATGTTCTTTGTCGGTATGGTGGTGACGATCGCGATCTTCGTCCATCCCGCGTTTCACTGAGTCGACATTCACCTTCCGCCGGAAACGTCGAGAATCGCGCCGGTGACGTAGGACGCGGCTGCGCCGTCGAGCAGGTAGGCGATCGCCTCCGCGACCTCTTCGGGCTTTCCGGGGCGACCCAAAGGCGCGGCGGCGCCGACGGTGAAAGCGCGATTGGGATCGCCGCCGCTGGCGTGGATCTCGGTCTCTATCATGCCGGGGCGGACCGCATTGACGCGCACGCCCTCGGGACCGAGTTCGATTGCGAGGCCGCGCGTCAGCGTGTCTATGGCGCCCTTCGAGCCGGCGTAGTCGACGTAAAGGTTCGGCGAGCCGAGTCGCGCGGCCGCGGACGAGACCAATACGATCGAGCCGCCCGAGCCGCCTCGGCTGCGGCTAAGTCGCCGCGCCGCCTCGCGAGCCGTGACATAGGCGCCAAGCACGTTGATCTCGAAGACGCGGCGCATCCGCTCGACGCTCATGTCGACAAGTCGCGCCGTCGGCGCGACGACGCCGGCGTTGACGACGACGTCGGTGAGGGGGCCGAGCGCGCGCGCCGCGCCCTCGAAAATCGCGATCACGTTAGCCTCGACCGCGACGTCGCCGCGCAGCGCGACCGCCCGCCCGCCGGCGCGCGAGACCATCTCCACCACTTCCTGAGCAGCGTCCTCGTCGCGGTGGAAATTGACTCCGACCGACCAACCGCGCGCGCAAGCGGCGATCGCCGCCGCGCGGCCGATGCCGCGCGAAGCGCCGGTGATGAGAACGTTCTTGCCCGCCATCCGCCCTTCTCCCTCGGGTGCGTCGCTCGCCCGTGGCGCGCGCGTCGCCCGAATTCGTATTGTTCTACAATAGGTCGGTTTCGATGCAATGGCGTCGTTACCCTCGTTTCGAAATCGGCCTTGATCGCGCCGAAATAGGAGCGCATGATTCAAACTGTATGGACTCGGTAGAAGTCCATCCATTGGGAGGCTAGAATGACGGTTGCCCGTATTCTGCGAGAAAAGGGTCGCGAGGTCGCAACGACCCAGCCGCATCGCACATTGCAGGAAGTCGCGGAACAACTGGCCGACAAAGGCATCGGCGCCGTAGTGGTCACGGACGCGTCCAAGAGTGTGCTCGGAATTCTCTCCGAGCGCGACGTGGTGCGCGCGGTCGCCAGCAGCGGCGCGGCGGCGCTGATGGATCCGGTCTCGCGTCACATGACCTCGCGCGTGACGACGGTCGAAGAGGAGACTTCGATCGATGAGGTGATGGAGACGATGACCAACGGTCGCTTCCGTCACTTACCGGTCGTCATGGACAACAGATTGGTCGGGATCGTTTCGATCGGCGACATCGTAAAACGCCACGTCAATGCGCTCGACAGCGAACGTCAAGCGCTGCGCGAATATATCGCGAGCGCCTGAGCGCCCGCTCCGGCGGCCTCAAGGCGCCGCCGGGCTCAACTCGAGGTGTTCGAGAATTTCGTCGCGCGCTTTGCGCACGCAAGCGCGGCCGATCTCGATGAGTTCGTCGGCCCGGTGGAACTCGAACAAGCCGATCTTGCCCGTTTTCAGCGTGACGAGGATGTCGGGCGGATCGCCGGCAAGGCGCGAGCGCATGATGCGATCCTGCGTGATGTTGAAGGTTTCGACCATCACTGCGCCCAGACCGGGCGCCTGCGAAGGGGTGCGCGTCCAGCCACGGCGCGGCCCAAACGCCTGTCGACGCAAGCTTTCGATCATGCCGGCCGGCTTGTCGCTCGCCGACGGCGTCGCGTCGATTTCATCTTCCTGCGGCTCGTGGAGCGTGGTGCCGTGTCCAGATCCGTCGACGCCGACGGTGAGGGCGATGACACGGTCCGCGCCCATCGCGCGCGCGACGCTGACGGGGACCGGATTGACAATCGCGCCGTCGAACAGCCAGCGCCCGCCCAGTCGCACCGGCTCGAATACGCCAGGCAGGGCGTAGGAGGCGCGCATCGCCTCGACGAGGCGCCCAGTCTTGAGCCAGATTTCGTGACCGGAGCCGATCTCGGTGGCGACGCCGACAAAGCGGGTCGGCAAATCCTCGATGCGCAATTCGCCCATCGCGCCTTCCAGTCGCGCGCGCAGCTTGTCGCCGCCGATCAGGCCGCCGCCGTTGAACGACACGTCAAGCAAGCTGAAAACGCTGCGCTTGGTGAGCCCCCGCGCGAAGCCCTCCAGCGACTCAAGCCGGCCGGCCGCGAAACAGCCGCCGACCACAGCGCCAACCGAAGCGCCGACGACGATGTCGGGGACGACCCCCATCGCGGTGAGTTCGTGAAGGGCGCCGATATGGGCCCAGCCGCGCGCCACGCCGCCGCCGAGCGCCAGCCCGATTTTCGAGCGCGATTTCTTTACGCCGCCCGAAACATGGTCGGCTTCCGATTTGCGAAAGAAAGCGAGCGTCATCTCACCGCCTCACGCCACTCCATCCGCGCCGGAATTCGCGCGGAAACTCCAGATTGACAGCCTAGAATGGCCGTTCGGTTAATGCGCCAGTCAAGGAAACCCCGGAAACGCGAAAACGTCAAATAAGGTTTAAACTTTATCGACCAGGGCCAACTTGGCCGCCGCTCCGCCGCCTTCGACACGGCGATAGAAGCAGGAGCGGCGTCCCGTGTGGCAGGCGCCGCCGTCGCCGCCAACCTTCACCCGCGCCAGCAGCGCGTCCTGGTCACAATCGACCCGGAGTTCGACGAGGCTTTGCGTCTGCCCCGAGGTGTCGCCTTTGCGCCATAAGCTGCCGCGCGAGCGTGACCAGTAATGCACCACGCCGGTCGCCAATGTCTTTTCCAGCGCTTCGCCGTTCATGTGCGCGACCATCAGCACCGCGCCATCCGCCGCGTCGACGGTGACGCAGGTGAGCAGTCCGTCAGCGGAAAAGCGAGGCTGAAACTTGTCGCCTTCTTCAAGCTCGGACTTCATCGCTCACTTGGCTCCGCGCAGCAGCGTCAGGAAGCGCATCTGCTCGTTGGGATCGTCGCAAAAAACGCCGGAGAACTGCGTGGTTACGGTCGAGGCGCCATGTTTCTTGACGCCGCGCATCGCCATGCAGCTGTGCTCGGCCTCGATCATCAGCGCGACGCCCCGCGGACGCAGGCCCTTGTCGATTGCGGCGACGATCTGCGCGGAAAGCGCCTCCTGCGTCTGGAGACGGCGCGCGAAGATTTCGACGATGCGCGCCAGTTTGGAAAGGCCGACCGCGCCGTGACGCGGGTAGTAGCCGATGTGCGCCTTGCCAGCGATCGGCGCCATGTGATGCTCGCAATGCGAATGGAACGGGATATCGCGCACGAGCACGATGTCGGAATAGCCTTCGACCTCGGTGAACACCCGCGCCAGCGCCTCGCTCGGCTTTTCGCGATAGCCGGAGAACAGCTCTTCGTAGGCTTTGACGACGCGTCGGGGCGTATCGACCAATCCTTCGCGGCTCGGATCGTCGCCGGCCCAGGCGATCAGCGTCCGCACCGCCGCTTCGGCCTCCTCGCGCGAGGGTTTCGCCAGAGGGACCAAGCGCGGCTTGATCTTGACCCATTCGTCCATTGCGGCCTCATCTCCGTCGCGCGATCGGCGAGGCCGCGCCCATGAACGGACCCTCTACTTCGACGCCCAAGGCTCCTATATAAGATGCGAGCGCGGTTCCGCCAATCGCCGAAGTGGATGGCAATGCTGGACGAAATCTACAATCGACGAGTCCTCGAACTCGCCGCCGATATTCCCCGGCTTGGGCGGCTCTCGGCGCCGGACGCCAGCGCCAAGGCCCATTCGCGCCTCTGCGGCTCCACGGTCACGGTCGATATCAACCTCACGGACGGCAGGGTCAGCGATTTTGCCCATGACGTGCGCGCTTGTGCGCTCGGTCAGGCCTCTTCGTCGCTGATGGCGCGCCATGTCGTGGGCTCGACGCCGCAGGAACTGATCGCGCTGCGCGAGACCATGCTGGCGATGCTCAAGTCGAACGGCCCGCCGCCTTCGGGTAAATGGGTGGAATTCGCGGTGCTCGAACCGGTGCGCGACTTCAAGGCGCGGCACGCCTCGACGATGCTGACTTTCGACGCCGTTGTCGACGCGCTCGCACAAGTCGCGGCGAGGCGCGAGAGCACATCGGCCGCCGAGACATGAATGCGGTTCAGGCCGCGCCTCGCCGCGCCGCGCACGCGCTGATCCGGATTTATCAGGTCAGCCTGTCCGGACTGTTGGGACGTCAGTGCCGCTATCTGCCGACCTGTTCGACCTATACGGACGAGGCGATCCAGCGCCACGGCCTTTGGGCGGGCGCCTGGATGGGAACGGCGCGCATCTGTCGCTGCCACCCGTGGGGTGGGTCCGGTTTCGATCCTCCGCCGCGCGAAACGCCGCCCGGCGCCTCCTGGGCGCGGCCGTGGCGCTATGGCCGCTGGCGTTTCGTCTGCGACTGAGTTTGGCCGTTTTCATCCGACATTAACCATGCCGTGATGTTTTAGACGCGAGCGGTTTCGCGCATGGGTGTTGCTATGTCGTTGATTCGTAAGGTTGTTGCTATGATGATGTTGTTGGCGCCGGCGCCCGCCATCGCTGAGGGGCGCATCATCGGCGACAGTCTCGGCGTCGGCGTCTCATGGGCCGCCAAGATCACTTCAACCGCGAAGAACAGCGTCTCGATCTACAAGGGCGACGTTTTTGAACAACTCAAGCTGGCCCAGCGCGGCGAGACCGTGTTCATGAGCCTGGGCACCAACGACGCGATCGGCGGTCTGGTCGACGAACACGTGAAAGTCGCCGCCATCGCGAAAGAAGCTGACGACCGAGGTGTGAAACTGGTGTGGATGGGTCCGCCCTGCGTTCGCAAGCCTTGGAACCAGTTTTCCAAGAAGCTCGACGAGAACCTGAAAGCGCAACTCGACGGCACTGACGTAATTTACGTCAGTATGCAGGATCCCGAATTCTGCGAGGCGAAAGTCCATGCGGCCGAAGGGGTTCATTTTACGATGGCGGGCTATACCCTCATGTGGCAAAAAGCGGCCGCCGTCGCCGGATTCTCTCCCGTCGTCGCTTCGGCAAGCGTGACCAAGACCCCTGCGCCGGAGGGCCGAAAGCCGCACGGCCGCAGGCGTCACCATCGAAAGCGCGCCGCCGAATCGCCGAAGTCCTCCGCGCGCGCGGCCAACTGAAAATCGTCCGCGAGCCGAAAGTCCGAGGCCCATGTTTCTATCCGCAACTTCCGCCCTGAAATTCGCCCTCGCTGGCGCCATTGTGGCGCTGGGCCTGTCGAGGGGCGGGGGAGCGGTTTACGCGGCTGAGGACGCATCGACGCCGGTGCGCATCGCTTTCGTCGGCGATTCCATGGCCGACGGCCTGTGGGGCGCGCTGTTCCGGCGCCTCGGAAAAGACAAATGTTTGGCCGAAAAGGTCAAATTGATCCGTCGGGCGAAGAACGGAACGGGGTTAACCAGGCTTGACCAGTACAATTGGATCGACGAAGTCGCCGCCTTGGCGAGCGATCCCAATCCCGACCTGTTCGTCGGGTCATTCGGCGTCAACGATCGCCAGCCGATTGTCGAGAAGGACAAGGCCCGGATCGAGGATGGCACGCCCGCCTTCGATCCGCGTTATCAGGCGATCGTGCAGGACGTCGTCGCCCACGCGGTCGCCGGCGGTGGTTCGATGGTCATCGTGGGGCTGCCGGCGATGTTGAACGCGGACGCCAATGCCGACGCGCAGGATAAGAATCGGCTGTTCGCCGCCGCCGTCGCCGCGCTCGCTTCGCCGCGCGCGGCCTATGCGCAGCCCTGGACCTCGGGTTCCAGTCCCGAAGCGTTCAAGCCGTTCCTGCCCAACGCTAAGAATGCGATGGTGCAGGTGCGCGCGTCCGACGGCGTTCATTTCACGACAGTCGGATACGATATGGTGATGGAGGCGGTCTATCCCTCGATCCTGGCGAGCCTGAAACAACGCGGCCGCGACCTCGAAGCCGAGTGTCCACGCCAAGTCGGAACGAGGTGAGGGATTGCGAGCTCCGGCGCCGCTCATGATCTGGGCGCTGATCCTGGCGATCGGCGCAGGCGCCGCGGGGCGGGTTTCGATCCTTGACGCGCGACGTTCCTCCACCGCCGAAGCCGCTCCGACGCGCAAGCTGACGATTGCCGAGATGTTCGCCAGGGCGCGCGTCGCGCCCGCCTCGCTCGGCGCCGACGCGCAGCGCCGCCTCGCGCAGGCGGCGCAACTGACGTTTTCGTCCGATCCTTACGCGACCCAAAGCGTAGCTCGGGGCGTGGAAGCCTGGCGGCCCAAGGTCGTCGATCTTCCGGCGCCGCCGACCCACGAGACCATCGGTCCGCCCGATGGCGCCGCTACCGTGCTGCGCGTCGCAATGCAACGCCCGGCGCTGCGCGCCGCGCCGCGCCCGGCGACGGCGTTGGCCGCGCTGGAAGCCGCCGCGCCTTCCGCGCGGGTCGGCGGCGGAGAGGTCTCCGCCTACGGCGAACTTGAGCCCGACAGCTTTTCCTCACATCGGCTGACGATCCTGCAACTGGGGGACAGCCACACCGCCGCCGACTTCTTCTCCGGCCGGGTGCGCGAGCGCCTCCAGCAGGCGTTCGGGACGGGCGGCGACGCCTATATCGTGCCAGGCAAGCCGCATATCGGCGTCCGTTCGGCGCTTTTCGAGAGCGATGCCTCGGACGGTTGGACCTACGATGCGCTGCAAAAGTCGGACGCCCGCAACCGTTTCTATCTCTCGGGCTTCAACGCGGTCGCGCATCGCGCCGGGGCTTCGCTGAGCCTGCGCGCGCGCGGCGGGCGCGCTTATGACCGGCTGGAGGTCGCCTTCCTCAAGCAGCCCGGCGGCGGAAAAGCGCAGGTATTGCTCGACGGCGAGCCGAGCGGCGAAATCGATCTCGACGGCGTCGCGGACGAGCGCGCGATTCTCGACCTGAAAGCGTCCTCGGGCGCCGACGGGCAGGGCTTCCACGAGGTCGCAGTCAAGGCGCTCAGCGACGCGCCGGTGACGGTCACGGATTTCGACGTCGGCCGCGAGGGCGACGGCGTCTCCTATCTGAGCGTCGGTTTTCCCGGAGCGACCGTGCAACTCCTGCAAAAACTGGCGACCGATAACGTAGCCGACGACTTCCGCCGCCTCGCGCCCGATGTCGTCGTGCTCGCCTTCGGCACCAACGAGGGCTTCAACGACAACCTCGACGTCGCCGCCTACGCGGCGCAATACGAGCAGATCGTGCGGCGGTTGACGGCGTTACGGCCGGGTCTGCGCGTCGTCATCATCGGCCCGCCGGACGCCGCGCGCCCAACCGGCTCATGCCACGGGGCGGGCGTCGGTCAGGACTGCGCGTCGAACGCGCAGATTTCGGCGGGAGCGGGCGGCGGCCAATGCAAGTTCCCGACCCCGCCCAAACTCGGGCCGGTGCGCGAGGCGCAACGCAAACTGGCGCAGAAACTGGGCGCCGAATTCTGGGATTGGTCGTCAGTGCAGCCGGGCCCCTGCGGCGCGCAGGTCTGGGCGGCCGCCAACCCGCCGCTGATGGCACATGATTTCGTGCATATGACGCTCGAAGGCTATAAACAGAGCGCCGACAGATTCGCGGACTACCTGATCCCGCTGATCGACGGCCGGCAGTCCCGCACCCATGTTGTTTCCAACAATTGATTTCGCGATCTTCTTTTGCCTGTGCTTGCCGCTGGTCTGGAGCCTGAATTCCCATAACACGCTGAAGAAGCTGGTTCTTCTCGGCCTCAGCCTAGCCTTTTATGCGTCCTGGAACTGGCGCTTCTTGCTTCTGCTGCTCGCCAGCGCGGCCATCTCCTATCTGGTCGGCCTTCACGTCGACGCGGCGAGGCGGCGCCCGCTCAGGCGGTTGGTTCTGGCGCTCGGCGTCGCGCTCGATCTCGGCATTCTCGGCTATTTCAAATATCTCGATTTCTTCATCGCCCAGACGTTGACGCTCGCGCACGCCCTCGGTCTCAATCCCTCGATCGGCTTCGTCAACGTCACGCTGCCGGTGGCGATTTCGTTCCTGACTTTCCACGCCATTTCCTACATCGTCGATGTCTATCGCGGCCGGCTCGCGCCGTCGCGCTCGCCCGTCGACATCGTGCTTTACATCAGCTTTTTCCCGCATCTGGTGGCGGGCCCGATCGTGCGCGCGCACGAGTTCCTGCCGCAGCTCGCCTCGCCCCGCCGCGCGGGCGATTTCTCGTTCGGCGAGAACGCCTTGCTGATCCTCGGCGGGTTGTTCAAGAAAATGGTGATAGCCAATTATCTGGCGGTGCGTTTCGTCGATCCGGTATTCACCGATCCCTCGCAATTCTCGCGCGCCGATCTGATCATGGCGGTTTACGCCTACGCCTTCCAGATCTACGCCGATTTTTCCGCCTATACCGACATCGCCATCGGCGTCGCGGCGCTGCTCGGCTATCGATTTCCGCAGAATTTCAACCAACCCTATCGCGCGCTCGGCATCGGCGATTTTTGGCGCCGCTGGCACATGACGCTTTCGAACTGGCTGCGCGACTATCTCTACATACCGCTCGGCGGCAATCGTCACGGGGCGCTCGCCACCGCGCGCAATCTGATGCTGACGATGCTGCTCGGCGGCTTGTGGCACGGCGCCAACTGGACGTTTCTGATCTGGGGCGCGATGCACGGAGCGATGCTAGTCGTCGATCATGTCTGGCGGCGCAGCGCCGTTTTCGCGCGCTGGGGCTCGAAGCCACTGGTCAAGGCGCTGGATTGGACGCTTACGTTTCATTTCGTCTGCTTCGCCTGGCTGTTCTTCCGTGCGCCCACGCTCGACGCGGCGATGCAGTTCATCGCCGGCGTTTGGAGCGACAACGGCGCGGCGGCGACCATGCCGGGGGTCGTCGCGCCGCTGATCGCGGCGGGAGCGGCGACGCAAATCGTTCCCTCGCGATACATCCGGCGCCTCGCGATGAAGTTCGACAATTTCGGCGCGATCGCGCAGACCGCGGTCGGCGCGGCGCTGCTCTATTTCATCGTCGTGATGGCCCCTTCAGCCTCGGCGCCCTTCATCTATTTCCAGTTCTGAGGAGGACGCGGCGCGATGATCGACAAGCCCAAGTCCATCGCCAGCCCGTGGCGACGCACCGCCGTTATTTATGCGATCCTCGCGCTCGGCGCCTTCGCGTTTCCCGGCGGGATCGTCGGTTGGCTGGACGAGCGCAACGGCACTGGCCGGTTGGCGGCGCCGCTGGCGCTCGCGCGCGGCGTCGAGACCATCTCGGGCGCGATTGGCCTCAAATTCATCGGCGCCGCTTTGCGCGAGCGATTTCAGGCTTTCGTCGGGGATACCGATTCCTGATGGCTCAAAACGGCTTGAGGACAACGAGCGGCGCGATGACGAGGACGCCGAGAAGAATCGCGGGCGCGCAATAGCGCACGAGCGGCGAGGGCGATCGGCTCGCGTCGGCGGCGAGGCGGCGCAGATTTCCGGTGAGTACGCCATGCACGGCGCCGAGAAGCAGCGCGACAGACAGTTTGACGATCAACCAGGGCGCGGGAAACCAGTGGCCTTCGACGATCAGCGCCAGGCCGAGACCCCAGACCAGCAGGATCGCCGGCGTCGTGACCTTGCGGTCCCACCCGCGAATGAACATTAGCAGGTTTGTCTGTTCTGGCGTGCGGGTTCCCGAGGCCGGCAGCGCCGAAAGAACCAACGCGACCGCGATCATGCCTGCAATCCAAATGACGACCGCGGCGACGTGGGCCGCCTTGATCCAAAGATAATCCATCCAGCGCCGCCCCCGGTTCGCGCCTTCATAGCCGCCCGCCGCGCGTCATGCTAGACAGGCGCGCGGAAAGCAGCCGGAGGGCGCGCCTTGTCAAGAACCGCCGTCAACGAAATCGAAGTCGAGTTCGAAGTCTTCGGGCGATCGGATGCGCCGGCGATTCTTCTGATATCGGGGCTCGGCGTGCAGATGACGCGCTGGGCGGTCCCGTTCTGCGAGCAGCTCGTCGATCGCGGCTTTTTCGTCGTTCGTTACGACAACCGCGACGTCGGCCGCTCCACGCATTTTCATGCCGCGCCGGTTCCCAGCATCGACGCCGTCGTCGCGGCGCTGAAGTACGGCAAAACTCCCGACGTGCCCTACACGCTGCGCGATATGGCGATGGATGCCGTCGGCCTGCTCGACGCGCTCGATATCGAAAGCGGGCATCTGGTCGGGCGCTCGATGGGCGGCATGATCGGGCAACTCGTCGCTGCCGAATTCCCCGCGCGCGCGACGTCGTTGACCTCGATCATGTCGAGTTCCGGCAACCCGAACCTGCCGCCCGGCGACCCCAAGGCGGTTTCGCTTTTGCGCGCGGTCGCTCCCGACCCCCGGCTCGATGAGGACGCCTATCTCGATCATGCCGTTGCGGTAGCGCGTGCGCTCGCCGGGACTGCATACCCGTTTGACGAGGCGTTCGCGCGCACCCAAGCGCGCGAGGAGGCGCGGCGCGCGTTCGATCCGGCGGGCGTCGGGCGCCAGTTCGCCGCGCTGGTCGCCGACGGCGACCGCCGTTCCCGCCTGAAGACGATCGTGACGCCGACGCAGGTGATACACGGCGATGCGGACCCGCTGGTTCCGCTCGACTGCGGAAAGGACACCGCGGCCAATATTCATGGCGCCGAGCTTCGCGTCATTTCCGGCATGGGGCACGAAATCCCGCCGCCGCTCTACGAGGACATCGCGGCGATGATCTCGATCTGGGCGCGCTTTTGCGAATGACGCGGCGCCGGCGCGGGGTTGCCCTAAAGCGTCGGCTTGATTATATCGCGCGAACCCCCCCGCTTACGCCGGCCCGTTTCGGCGAGTGAGCCTTAGGAGCCCTTATGATCCACGTCACCTTCCCGGACGGCGCGACCCGGAGCTTTGAGCCTGGCGTCACTGGCCTCGAAATCGCCAAATCCATTTCGCCTTCGCTCGCCAAGCGCACCGTGGCGATGGCGCTCGACGGCGCCGTCGTCGACCTTGCCGACAACATCGAGACGAACGCCAGGATCGAGTTCCTCAATCGCGACGACCCGCGCGCGCTCGAACTCATCCGCCACGACGCGGCGCATGTGCTCGCCGAGGCGGTGCAGTCGCTTTGGCCGGGCACGCAAGTCACGATCGGCCCGGTCATCGAGAACGGTTTCTATTACGACTTCTATCGCGAGACGCCGTTCACGCCCGAGGACTTCCCGGCCATCGAGAAGCGGATGCGCGAGATCGTCGCACGCGACACGCCATTCGTAAGGTCGGTCGTCAGTCGCGACGAGGCCAAGGCCTATTTCGAGAAGAAGGGCGAGGCGTTCAAGATCGAATTGATCGACGCCATTCCCGCGGATCAGGACTTGAAGCTCTATAGCCAGGGTGACTGGCTCGATCTTTGCCGTGGGCCGCACATGACCTCGACGGGCAAGGTCGGCGAGGCGTTCAAGCTGATGAAGGTCGCGGGCGCCTATTGGCGCGGCGATTCGACCAAGCCGATGTTGTCGCGCATCTACGCCACCGCCTTTGCCAAACGCGAGGAGCTGGACGCCTATCTCAAGCAGATAGAGGAAGCCGAGAAGCGCGACCATCGCAAGCTCGCTCGCGAAATGGACCTGTTCCATTTTCAGGAGGAGGGGCCGGGCACGGTGTTCTGGCACCCGAAGGGCTGGACCCTGTTCCAGACCCTCATCGCCTACATGCGTCGTCGCCTCGCTGCCGATTATATGGAAGTGAGCGCGCCGCAAGTCCTCGACAAACATCTGTGGGAAATCTCCGGCCACTGGGGCTGGTATCGCGAAAGCATGTTCATGGCGCGCCCCGCTGGCGACGAAGCGGAGGGCGAGGACGAGCGCGTCTATGCGCTCAAACCGATGAACTGCCCGGGACATATCCAGATTTTCAAGAACGGCCTGCGGTCTTATCGCGAATTGCCGCTGCGTCTGGCCGAATTCGGCGTCGTGCACCGCTACGAACCTTCGGGCGCGCTGCACGGCGTGATGCGCGTGCGCGCTTTCACGCAGGACGACGCGCATATCTTCTGCACCGAAGATCAGATGGCCTCGGAATGCCACAAGATCAACGAACTCATCCTCTCGGTCTACAAAGACTTCGGCTTCGACAAGATTGTCGTCAAACTCTCGACCCGGCCCGAAAAACGCGTGGGCACGGATGAGATGTGGGATCACGCCGAAGCCGTGATGAGGCAAGTGCTGGAGGAGATCAAGGCGCGGCATGGCGACGTCGTGACGACGCAGATCAATCCTGGCGAAGGCGCCTTCTATGGGCCGAAATTCGAATATGTGCTTCGCGACGCGATCGGTCGCGACTGGCAATGCGGGACGACGCAGGTCGATTTCAATTTACCCGAGCGTTTCGGCGCGTTCTACATCGCCCCCAACAGCGAGAAGACGACGCCGGTCATGGTTCACCGCGCAATCTGCGGCTCGATGGAGCGTTTCACCGGCATCCTGCTCGAACATTTCGCCGGGCATCTGCCGCTCTGGCTCGCGCCGACGCAGATCGTCGTCTGCACGATCACGCAGGAAGCCGACGACTATGCGATGGAGCTGGTCGCGGCCGCGCGCCGCAAGGGTCTGCGCGTCGAGGTCGATCTTCGCAACGAGAAGATCAGCTACAAGGTGCGCGAACATTCCCTCGCCAAGGTTCCCGTGCTGATCGCGGTCGGCAAGAAGGAAGCGGCCGAGCGCACCGTCTCGATCCGCCGCATGGGCTCGAACGAACAGCGCGCGGCCGGTTTTGACGAGGCGATCGCGGATTTCGTCGCGGAGGCGCAAGCCCCGGATTTGCGGAGGTTGGAAGCGTGAGCGACGAAATCATCGTCAAGGACAGCAATGGCGCTCGGCTCGCCGATGGCGATTCCGTGACGCTCGTCAAGGATCTCAAGGTCAAGGGAACCTCGGAGACGCTGAAGCGCGGAACGCTGGTCAAAAACATCCGCCTGACCGACGATCCCGCCGAGATCGAATGCAACACCAAACAGGTCAAGGGTCTCGTGCTGCGCACGGAGTTCGTGAGGAAGAGTTAGCAGTCACTTCCCTCTCCCGCTTTGTGGGAGAAGGAAATTTCGCGTTTGAGAGTTTCCACCATGCAAACCAACGCCATCGTGCGAGTCGGACGCGGCGCGGGCGCCGTGCGCTTCGGCGCCGGGCTGCCGCTGGCGCTGATCGCCGGCCCATGCCAGCTCGAAAGCCGCGCCCATGCGCTCGAAATGGCGAGCGCGCTGAAGGAGATCGCGGCGCGGCGCAAGATCGGCCTTGTTTTCAAAACCTCTTTTGACAAGGCCAACCGCACCTCGGGCGCGGGCGCGCGCGGGCTGGGGCTCGCCGAGGCGGCGCCGATCTTCGCCGAAATTCGCGAGACGCTCGGGATGCCCGTGCTGACCGACGTGCATGAAAGCCAGCAATGCGCGATCGCCGCGCAGGCGGTCGATGTGCTGCAGATCCCCGCCTTCTTGTGTCGGCAGACCGATCTGCTGATCGCGGCAGCGCGCACCGGGCGCGCGGTCAATGTCAAGAAGGGCCAGTTTCTCGCGCCCTGGGACATGAAGCATGTCGTCGCCAAGCTCACCGGCGCCGGCGGCGCGGATGTGCTCGTGACCGAGCGCGGCGTCAGCTTCGGCTACAACACGCTTGTTTCCGACATGCGCGCGCTGCCGATCCTCAGCCAGATCGGCGCGCCGGTCGTTTTCGACGCCACCCATTCGGTGCAGCAGCCGGGCGGGCAGGGCGGCTCTTCGGGCGGACAGCGCGAGTTCGTGCCGGTGCTCGCGCGCGCGGCGGTCGCGGTCGGCGTCGCCGGCGTCTTCATCGAGACGCACGAAAATCCGGACGCTGCACCCTCGGACGGGCCGAATATGGTGCCGCTCAAGCAATTCGAGGCCCTGGTCGCCGATTTACAGGCTTTCGACACTCTGGCGAAGGCGCGGAGGCAGGTTCTGGGGTAAGGATAGGCGCCGCCGCTTCGTCACGGCGCGGTCACGAAATTGTCGTAGCGGGGGAACGATGGACGACTATCTCTTCAGCTACGCTACGCGCGAGGATCCGCCGGTCAAGCGCCGCCTCATCCGCCTCGTCGAGCGCGCGACCGGCCAGCCCCGGCTGAAGCGCATGTACGTCCACAATCAGCGCTATCCCCGCTCGGGCGAGAGTTTCTGGCAGGCCGCGGTGCGGACCTTGCAAATCGACGTGCGCTACGACTCGGCCAAGCTTTCGAAAATGCCCGAGTCCGGTCCGCTCGTCGTGGTCGCCAATCATCCCTATGGCGTGCTCGACGGCATCGTCATTTCCTGGCTGATCGAGAAGGTGCGTCGCGATTTCGTCGTGCTGACCAACGCGGTGCTGATGCGCGCGCACGAAGTGCGCGATTTCGTGCTGCCGATCGATTTCTCGCAGACCGAGGAAGCGATGGCGATGAACCTCAAGACCCGCGCGGCGGCGCGCGCGCATCTCGACAAAGGCGGCGTCGTCATCGTCTTTCCCGCTGGCGGCGTTTCGACCGCTCCGGACCGGCTCGGACGTCTGCCCGCCGTCGACGCGCGCTGGCAGCCGTTCGTCGCCCAGCTCGTGCAGCGCGCGAAAGCGACGGTGTTTCCGATCTGGTTCGGCGGCCAGAACAGCCGCCTGTTCCAGATCGCGAGCCATGTCAGCCTGACGCTGCGGCTTTCGCTGATCTTCCACGAGGTGAAGTCGCGCATCGGCGCCGTGCTGCCCGTCGTGATCGGCGCGCCCATAGCTTACGGCGAAATCTCGACGATCACCGATCGGCAGAGGCTCGCCGATGTCTTGCGCGAAAAAACCTACGCGCTGGCGACCCACGCGCCGCCGCGGCCGTTCAAAGGCGGCCCGGCGCGAAAAATCATCGGCAAGCTGAGGTCGCTACGGCTCAAGAAGCGCGCGGCCTAAGCTCGGGCGCCC
>JBBIIT010000008.1:0-31996 GCA_037446355.1 Beijerinckiaceae bacterium
GCGCATGGACCAGAGAGCCGAATAGCGTCGAGCCGCCGCCAGAACCCACAATTCCCGCGCTTGAATTCGACGATGCGGCGGCGCCTCCGGCGCCCCCGCCGCCTATCGAAAAGGTCTGCGAGGCGCCTATCTCGGCGGCGGTCAACCAGACCTGCGTCATCGCGCCGCCACCTCCGCCGCCGCCTCCGCTGACGGCGGTTGAAGCGGCCTGAAGAGCGCCGCCGCCGCCGCCGCCGCCGCCGCCGCTCGCAATCACTAACGCCATCGTCATTCCGGGCGTCGGAACATACGTCCCGCTCGTCGCAAACATCTGGACGTTGCAACTGCGTTTAACGATCAACCATTTGTTCGCGCCATTGCTCTGCAGCGTTACGAATGCGTATGCGGACGCCAGCGTCGCCGAACTCAACCCGTTGATCGTGTCGGTTCCCGCGCGATTGATAGTGATTGCAAGAGCCGCGGAACACGAGCCCGACTCGTCCAGGATGGTCAAAGTCTGGCCGGGCGGAAACGTCGCCGCGGACGGTAAAGTCACATTGCGCGGCGCTGTAATCGCGGTATACGCGATCGATCTGTCCGTCGCCAGCGCCGCATACGCAGCGTCCGAGATCGCGGTGCGTTGATTGGCGAGCACTGCGGCTCCGGTGGCCGAATCGATCGAGATTGCGGTCGTCCAACTTGAACCGTTCGGCGAAACCTTGACGCCGAAATTGTCCGTCCCGTTCAGGCCGATCTGGGCCCGACCGGAGAAGGCGTTCTGGAAAAGCATCGAGGCTGTATTCGTCGACGTCGACTTGTTCACCGTCAGATTGAAATTGGCCCCGTTGAACAGCGCGCTCGAAGCGAACACCGACAGCGGATTGCCAGGGTCGGGCGCCGTGCCGACGCCGATGAGATTGACCCCTTGACTGAGCGCGTTGCTCACAATCGCCCAGGCGTTCGCGCCATTGGTCTCCAATGCGATCGCCATGTACGGACCGTTGAGCACGGCCGAAGCGGCGCCCGAAATCGTGTCCGTCCCCGCCCGAACGACGGTGATTGAATTTGCGGCCGAACACGCTCCCGATTCATCGACGATGATCAACACGGATCCAACCGGAAACGAAGATGCCGGTGCGAGCGCGACCGTCCGCCCCGACGAAATTGCGGTAAAGGCGATAATTCGATCCGTCGCGGAAACGGTTGTGTTGACGTCCGAAACCGCGCGTCGGTTGGCCGTCACGACCTCGCTAAGCTTGGCCGCAGGCCAACCGCCCGCAGTCAGCCCATCTTGAAGCACGACGCGATTGTTGGTCGTGTCGACCACAATCTCGCCCTGCGCCCCCGTAAAAGCGGCGACGTTCGCCGCGGTGTCGCGCCGACGTTTGACTTGAACGCTCATGAGGTCAGATTCCCGAGATCGATGACGGAGACGTAGGGCGAGGCGAGGGTTCCAAAATCGTCCATCTCGGCGGCGCCATTGGCGACCAGGCCGTAGTCGAGCGATGCGCCGGCGGCGAGACTAGAGGCGACCGGGCCAAGCGCGCCCGCACCAGTCGGAACGTAAGGGTAGGCGACGCAAGCGGCCAGACTCTGGACTCCGGAGCCGAAGATATTGAAACTCTGGAATTTGAAGAAGAGCGTCTGGCCTATGTAACTCAGCGGCAAAGCATATTTGACGACTGCCGAATCCATTCGGGCAAAAGGCGCGCCAATCGGATGCGCCGCAGGCGGCGAACTGTCGAGGCCCCGCTGCAAGCCCGAAAGAGTGTAAGCGCGAACGGCGCTCAAGGTTGCGCTCTGATAAGCAAACAACTCGCTCTCGACCAGCGACAAAGTCGAACCGTTCTGCGCGCCGGCCTCAGAGGTGCCACTCAGCGCGCCGCCGCTTTGCGAGAGCGAAATAGCCAGCGCATTTACAGGGTCCCAGCCCGTTGCGAGCGGCAGGGCGGCAGTAAGCGAGCCTTGCCGCAATGGCTGCGAGATCGTGGCGACTTGCGAATATGTCGTATTGTCGAGCGAGATCCAGACATAGGCCCCGCCCCAATTTGTATCGACGTTCCCACCTGCCCCCCCGGAGGCGCCGACCCAGATTTGCGCGACGCCGCCCGTTAACGCGGGCGGCGGCTCGTAGATAAGCGGAGCATTGACGGGCGCGACGCCGATCCCCTGGTTCGGTAGATATCCGACCGGTCCGGAATTGGGGTAGAGCGCCGGCGCGGAGACGCCAACAGTCAATTCTTCAGCCTTAATGGTGAGAAGGCCGCGGTCATCTTCTTCCACCGAGATGATGCGAACAGGAAAATTGCTCAGTCCTAAGTTGGCGTCGCTGATCGTAACGATGTCCATCGGTTCAAGAAGCCCATATTCCCAGGACAGCTTGAAAGCATATTCGCTTCGTACGTAGAGTTGTCGCTGCAAGAACGTCTGCGCGACAAGGGGGCCGATATTGATTTCATCGCAGATTTCATGGGCCTGCAACGTTGAGCCGACTCTCGGACCATAGAGTTCTATTTGAGACTGATCGCGCGCTTCGACGGGAGTTCCGCCATATTGGTTGGAGCGCGAAAGGCATTCGATGCGCTGTATCGTGGCCAACGAAAAGGGATCGACGCGGGAGACTTGAACCGGATCTTTGCCTCCGCGATCGTCGACAAAGTCGAGGTCGGTCAAGTTGTAGATCGGCATGAGATTGGGATTATAGCTGACCGGAACGGAATAGGTGTAGGCGATCGTCAACGCCTTTCCTTCGTCTCCAATCGCGAAGAGATAGACGCCCGGAGGCGAAATTCCGTAAGTTCCTGGCGCCGTAGGCGCGGAAGCGCCGATGTAGGTGAGGGGCGCGCCATCGGAGGAATAGACCACGCCCTGGTCGGATACGAAATTGGCTTCGGCGCAAACTCTCACGCTGGGCGGCGGCGTCAGACCCGATGAAACAGTGACTGGCGTCGGCGCCACGACTTGTATCGTGCGCGATACGGGGCCGGACGGGATGGCGACGTCGCCATAGGGGATGAACTTGAGCTGCCCGCCGCTCCAGATCGCCGCGCAATTTAGCGTTTGCAGCCACCGCGACAGGATCGACGAGCTTTGCTCTTGCGTGACGAGCGCCGGGCTGAAAGCGAGGCCCATAGCTTTGCAATAGGTTTGCAGCGACGCGTCGCCGCCCGATCCGAATAGAGACGTCGCGTTGAGGCTCGCCGGTGATAGTCCAACCCCATATTGCGGATTCGTCAGGAAATCCTCGATGACGAGCGCCGGGTCGGCGTCGACGCCGTTGACGCCCGTGCCCGCGAGAACCCCGACAATTTCGAAATTGTGATTGCCGATATTGGCCGATCCGCCCAGTTGGTAGCCCGCCGCGCAGACATAGGCCGTGCCCTGGTAAGCGATGGCCTGCGCGGTATTGGTCGAGGAGAGATAACCCCAGACCGCCTGCGGCGTCGATCCATTGAAGAACGTCAATCCAAGACCGGCAAGCGTATAGGTGGCTTGATCCTTCCAGATGACGCCGATTGTGGCGATCGGTCCCTCGCAAAGGGCGAGAATGAGATCGGCGGTGTAATTATAGGCGCCGGGCGACCCCCCGAAGAGACCGCCCTTGCCGCCGCCGCCGCCCTGGGTCTGGAAGTTTGAATACCAGACCACATTGGCGGCGATTTTCGTCTGTCCCCAGACGATCGGAATCGGCAGCGTATTGACCGAAGTCTGAAGCTGAAGCCCGGTGTAGTCGGGCTTGGCGGCGCCCTTCTGTCGAAACCAGCTCACGGCGACCTCCAATAGCTCGCGAACTTCGACTGCGCCAGTCGCGCCGCAATCTCGGCGTTACGAACGACAACTTCCTCGAGAACCACGCGAGCGGGATGAAAGGCGTGAACCATAGTCAGCGGGTTCGAGTGGGTGACGATGCCGCCGTGACTGAAGCAACGGCCATAACGAAACAGGATCACGTCGCCAGCTTGCGGCGCTTGGACTTCGTGCGCGCGCGCGAGGAGATAATCGAGATATCGCTCCTCCGCTCGATGCAAGTGCCAGTCACGGGTGTAGGGGCGTGGATCGAACGATTCGACGAGGCCAAGGTCACAGAAAACGCGCACCAGCAGCATCGCGCAATCGCAGCCAACGCCTTTGATGTCGGCCATGTGATGATAGGGTGTGCCGATCCATTCCCGCGCTGCGGCGACGACGGCGGCGCGCTCGGCAATATGAGGCATAGAGAACTCCGAACGGAGAGTGGGTCTCCGGACGTCGCGCGCAGTCGCAGGCGGTCAGTATGCGATCTGGGGCGGCGGAACGAACGGAAACCCGCGAAAATTGGCGAGATTGTTGAAGCGCGACTGGCAAGTCCCGCGGGTATGATCACAACCGGCGTAAACCGTGAACGCATCTCCGGCCGAGGGCGCGAAGGGGAGCGGATATATCAATGTCAGCGACGAAGCGACGGCGACAGTCTTGATTGTGGCGCGTATGTTGGCATTGGCGCCGGATGTGAAGACTACCGCGCCCTGCGCGTGTTGCGCCGCGGCGCCTGAGAAGTTGATCTGCGTGACCGACGACGCCGCGCCGACAATTCCGCTGACGGCGTAGGCGCCGCGCACGATTCCGCAGCCCGAATCGTACAGAGTATGGAGGCAGGTTGGCGAATAGAGATTTCGCGGCATATCGCGATCGAGAACGACGAGATCCGATGCGACGGTGATTACGGCGTTGGTGCGCCCGACCATGTCGATTGTCGACACGCGCCCATGGAACAACGTGACGCCGCCGATCGGAGGCTGGCCCAAAGCGGCCATAAAGACGCGATCGCGTTGCACCGAAGCGCCGTCCAGCGCGCCGTCGCGAATCGCGTTCAGGAATGGCGCCCCGTCGATGAGATCCGTGGGTCGAGCCGCTACGGTAATCTGCTGCTTGTCGACTTCGAGGCCGACGGCGGACTTGTATTTCAAACCCTGAACAAGCGGACCGTTCGCCAGAAAGGCGACCCCGCCGTAGACAACGGTTTGATCGACGTCGGTATAACTAAGAACCGACCCCGTCGCCAGCGTGAACGTAAAGCAATCTGCGAATGCGATGGGCGAGTCGGGCGCCGCGCGCACCGAATTGAGAAATGCGGCCAGGGCTGTTGAGGCCGATTTCATGACGAGCGCACCGAGCGAAATTTGAGCGACTGTAGCGACCAAAGATTTTCCATGGTCTCTTCAAAGTCTAGCGAGTCCGCTTCGAATCGACATTGAAACGCATACGAAAACGTCGCGCCGATCGTCGCGCCGATCGGCGGCGCCGCGGCGAAGACAAGTGAATGCGGCGTCGATAGCGACCAACCCGAGGATTGGACCATTCCATTGACTGTGACCTGAGTGAGGTTCGTCACCCACCCGACGGGTTCCGCGAAACCGCCGAGAGCGCGCACGCAGGCAAATGTCGGGGTGACGCCGTCGCCAGTCGCGACGATCTGATTGGACGCCAAACTGTCCGTTGGATCGACATAGAGAAACGTTCCCGATTGACCCTGACATTGCAGGAATAGGCCCATGAGCGTTTGCAACGATTGCGCGCCAAGGCCAGGATACGTCGTTGTGTCGGACGCCAACCCGTCGAACTTAAGTTCAAATGTCCAAATCGGATTCTGGTACTGCGCGTCACGAACCTCGCGCCCCGACGCGTGCGGGGCGACGATCGTGGAGAATACCGGGCGTTTGTGAATGCTCCAACCCTGACCCGGCAAGGAGGGAAAGATCGGTGGCGCGCTCAAGGCAGCGCGCCCGATAATTTCACTAATCTCAGATGAAACAGCATCGTCATGAACTCCTCAACGTCGATGACGTCATCCGCGAATCGGCACAGCCAGGAGGCGTTGAAGTCCGCGCTTACGATCTCGCCGACCGCCGGTGCGGTCAAAAATACGATCGACGGGCGAAAGCCTGGCGTGAGGCTCCAATTTGCGGCCGATTGAAGGGCCCCAGACAGGTAAACGCCGGTAACGCCAGCGACCCCGGCGACGGGCTCACTGTAATCGCCCCAGGTGCGCACCAGCGGGAAGTCGGTCGCGCGGCCATCCGCGAGTCCCAAGGTCTGACGGGCGCTTTCGGTAAGTCCGGGCGGAGAGACCCAAAAGGGCGTAGACGAACCGGACATCTGTTCGAAAAATCCGACGATGTCCTGCATATCGGAATTGGCGGCGCTGGCGCGCAGCGAGTCGAAGCTCAATTCGATATCGTATTTTGCGAACGCAAAATTGGGCCGTCGGACGACGCGGCCTGCGACGTGGTCAGCGAGGCGAGCGCCAAATCGGGGTTTGACGTGTGACGACCAGTCGGTGGCGGACAGTGTGGGGAAGTTCGCGAAGGCGCCGGGCGCTGGGGGAGGTGAATTCGGCGGCGGGAGCAGCGTTGGGCCTTTCCCATTGATCCAGTTGCCCGACTGCCAGTTCGCGGCGTCGCCCCATTGGGACACGAGCGCGGGAAAAGTGGGAAAAGGGCGAGCGTCCCAATTCCATGCGCAGCAAAAGTCGAATTGGACTAACGGTATTCCCGCGGAGGAGTTTTCATTGTTTCCATCGAGGTTCCAATAATCGTAGATCGATTGCAAACCGATAGACGATAGCGTGTCATCGCGCTGTGGCGCGAGACGCCCCCCGGGGACAGGCTGCCAAATCGACCAGAACGGCGTCATGCTCGACGTCGACTTGGCGTCATAGAAGACATTGGGTTGATTTGTGCCTTTGTCGCATGAGGGGAGGCCGTATTCGATGAATGCGATCGATTTCGATTGCGCTATCCATGCAGTGTAAGCGCCGTGCGGCGACCAGCCGGATCCGTCGCCATTGTCGTAAATCGCCTGATGCCGATTGTGCCACCACCAGCGGAATTGCTTGTTGGCCAACAACTGTTGGTTGGCGGAATAGGGGGTTCTAGTTTGCGAGAGTCGGTCACCATGTGGCGTCGTAACCATCAGGTCGGAGCCGTTGGGGTCAAGCGCGGGTCCAATGTTGAGACCGTCGACGTAATACCAACTGAATCTCTCTCCGCCTTCGATATTCGCTTTGATATAAGGCGCCGAATAGATCGTCGGCGGGCCGGAGAGGCCAAGGCCGTTCATTGCGGCGACGCCTGGAGGCCATCCTCCCGACGGCGGCGGATTAAGCCAGTTTTCCGGGTCCAAGCCGCCCGCGCCGGTGGTCCAATCCGAAAGCGGCAGATAATTGTCGAATCCGACGAGATCGATATTGGGCGACGCCCATAGGCTGTCGAGGTGCGGCCATTGACCGTTCGCTCCGGAATGTTGCGCGCCCATCCAGTTCGACCAATCGGCGGAGTAGCCGACAAGGTTTGAGGGCGTCGCGGAGGTCTTGGCCAGTCCTTGCGAGTCGAAGACAGCGCGCACATCGGCCGCGAGCGCCTCCAGTCCGGCGACAAACGGATAGTCCCAAGTCGCGTTGCCCGAACCGTCGAGCCCGCCGGCTGCAGACCATCCCGGTCCGCGGATCGTCTCGAGCCCACGCAGTTCCGAGCCCAACAGAAAGAGATCGACGCCGCCCGCAACCACGCACAGCCAAGCATAGTGAAGGATCATGCGGCGATACGTGTAATCGGTAGCCGAGCCGGAGTAAGCGACCGTGAGATTGAGGGTGTCGGGCGTGAATTGACCCGTCGAAGCGCTGCCGAGAAATGAAGCGACCGCGCTCGCAGCCGCGGCGGTAAGGTCGTCTGCGTAGCCTATCTCGCCGCGCCAGGGATAGCCCGGCGAGGTCATGAGCAAGAAGGGATAAAATACGACCCGCAGTCCTCGCGCTTTCAAATCCCTGAGACAACGAACCACGCTTTGGTCGGACGGCGTACCGCCGTAAACGCCCGCTCCGCCCGAGACAGGCAGTTCGATCAGCCCAGGCGAAGATTGCGTCAGCCCCGAGGCGCGCCAGACGTCCGTCGCGCCGCCGACGATCTGGAAAGAACCGCCCACATAGGTGGTCGAGGGATAAACTTGGCATTGGCTCGCATCGAGCGAATTGGCGAACCATGCGCAAACGAGCGATACCGTGCGGCATTCGGGATGCGCAGCCTGTAACTGGTCCAGGGCGTAGCTGTAATCAGTCTTGCCACTCCCCGGTACGTGGAAAGTGTTGATCGGCTGCGCCGCCGCCGATGCCCGCTGACCAAGATAGGGCAGAGTATCGTAGGTAAACTCGCCTGTGGCCGGCAGCAGGTGAACGCCTGCAAGGGAAACCATGAATCCCGCCTCAGAGCCGAGCGAGCCGACGCGCGCCCAGATGGGCGCCGTGGCGCACCGCTTCGTCGATCGCGCGCAACATTGTCGCGCTGTTGGACTTCATCCATTGCGCGACGGACCCGGAATCTACGGCCGATACGTGAAAAGTCGTCGTTGGATGAACATGCAGCGCGGCGCTTGCGCTCGCGTTGCTTGCTGCGTCGCCGGACAGCATGTCGCGAAAGGCGGAGGCCTGCGCGGCCGGCATTATCAGTTCGTTATGGTGTACGAGCGTGAGCATGTCCTGGGGGACGCTCCAGATTCCAATGTCGGCAGTGGCGACCGTTCCGGCTACGCCGGCCACCGTCGCCTGGGCCGCCGCGGCGGGCCCGGCGGCGAAGGGGCCCATGATCGGCGCAAGAAATCCGAACACGCCGGCGAACGCCTCGGCGGCGGAGGACAGAATCGATCGGATCATCGTCGCGCCTTGCGTCGCCAACGAGGCGACGGCGCCGGCTTGTTCGACGCCAGTGCGCGCTGCGACGCCGGCCGTCGTCGCCGAAGTCTTGGCGGCCTCCGCGGCGACGCTCTGAATGACGACCCGCTCGCTGTATTGAATGAATTTGATCAGCAAGTCCTCGAGCACTTTCTTAAATGCTGTGTGCCAGTTCTCCGTCCCCGACAGCAGACCGCGCAATTGCGAATTGAAGGCCTGCGCGACCGTATTTCCGAAAACCTCATACTCGCGCTGCTGCTCGTCGAGCGCCTGTCGCGTGATTTGGGTCATCTGATCCTGATGACGACGTTCCGCGCCGAGAATCTGATTCTGCACCCGCTGTTTTTGCGCAAGACTCTGTTCGCCCAGCGCCAATTCGCGTTGCAACAGCTCGAGTTGGGCTGAATATTCTTCGCCCAGCGCGGCGCGCGACAGGGCGACCTTCTGCTCTTGCGCGATCCGATGCATACGCGCGTCATCAGCGTAAAGCGCGAGCTTCTGTCGCAAGCTGTCCTGCTGCGCCTGGAGTTCCTCGGCGATCGCTTCTTTGGCCGCGCGCAGGGCGTCAGCGTAGGCCGCTTCGTCGCCCGAGCGCGCCGCTTGCACGGCTTGCGCGCGCGCGGTCGCCAGAGACGATTCGAGTGAAGCGGAGGCGGTGAGGGCGGCATCGTAAGGTGTCAGCCGCGCCGGGTCGAATGCGCGGCTCATCGAGGAGCCAAGGCCGGAATACTGCCCTTGCAATTGCTCGAACGGTCCCGATAGACCGGTAAGCGCGTCGCGGGCTGCGGCGACGCCGGAGATGAGGTCTCCGACCGAGGCCGTGAAATTGACGGCGACATTCGCGTCGGACATCGGCGGGCCTTTCGAAGCGATCGAGGTTGCAGGGTCACAAGCGCCCGTTCGGGAACGCCGACTTGATTTCGTCGACTGTCGGTTGGCGTGGCGCGGCGAGTTCGGGCGGGCGATATTTGAGCGCGCCGGCGAGCAGCCAATTGGCGGGCGGGCGGTGGCGCCATTCGGCCTGCAACGCAACCAGGCGCGGCATTGTCAGGCCGTCGAGCGCCTGATCCCAGGTCCATCCGGTATTTGCGACGACCTGAGCGATCAGGGCGTCGAAATCGACTTTCCCGCTGCGGGCGCGGCCTCCGCCGCCGCTTGCGCCGGTTTCGCCCGTAGGCCCGCCGCGTGGGCGACCGCGGGGAAGCCCTGAATAAGATCGCCGACAGAAAACGGCAGAGCCAGGAAGTCATCGTAGCTCAAGCCGGGTTCGACGTGAGTTATCGCGCGCCAGGTCGCTTCGGCGAGACGCTCGATTTGCGCTTCGCCCAGCGAGGCCAGGCTTCGCGCGGTCGCCGCCTCGCCGCCCGCATCCTGATAGAGTTGGAACAGCGCTGGCTGGATCGCTTTGATCGTTCGGAATGGCAGGTGCGGCAGCGCCCACCGACGCCCGGCCAATTCGAGGGTGAAAGCCTCCTCGCTCACGCGGCGTCTCCGAAGTTGAGCTGACAGACCTGACCCGCGGCGTTTGCGAAGCATTGGAAATCGAGTTCCGGCACCATGAAGTCCTCGAGCTTGGTCCCGAAGGCGAGCTTCTCGGCGACGCAATTGTAGAGCAGCATCGAAAACTGTTTCCCGGTCGTCGGATCCGAGGCGAACAGATTCGCGGAGAAGGTGATCGACGGGCCGATCAGCTGCGTCGAAACCGCGATGCTCTCACCGCTCGCGCCGACGGTGTAATTGTAGGAGATCAGCACCGCAGCGCCCGCGTCGCCCGATGCGAATGTATAGACGCCGGCGGCGATCGAATATTGCCCGGTCGACGGCGCCGAGGAGACCTGTTTCAGCGGCAGGCCGCTGGCGGCGTAGATGACGCCCTGGTCGGCCGCGAATGCCGTATGGTTGATCGTCGTATAGGTGTAAGGCGAACTCGCGGGCACGCTCGACGCCTCGCCGAACTGGGTCTGGGTCGAACCGGCGCTGGGCGCGAGACCGAAGAAAAGGTTGCCGAGCGCCTGCCCGGAGATGCGCGCGAGTTTCGCTTTTCCGGTCATCTTGCGCGTCCCCGAGCCGATCGCGACGGGAAAGTTGTTCTGCCCGTAGAGCGCCTTGGTCGTGGTGGCGATATTGAGCGATATTTCCTGCGCGAGGCCGAAATTGATCGGCGAACCGCCTTGCGGCGTGCCGATCAGCACGCCGGAGCCAAAGACGAACATGAGGATCACTCCGTGGAGATGGGGAGGGTTGGGGAAGAGGCGGGCGCAGCGAAGCGCAGCGGAACAACGGCGTCGTCGTCGGCGTGAGGCGAATTCGAAATCGGGTTGGTTCGGAAAATGTGGGATCGCGCGGTCGAGAGCGCGCCTCGCCTAGGCTCTCTGCCGAACCCGCCAATCCTGCGTCGTTGGCGCTCGCAGCGCTTGCGGGGGTCGAGTCGTCGCGGTAATCTTCAGCTATTTGGTCCGGCCGGCGCGCGGACGCAATCCAAGACATTCGGTCGCGTTAAGGCGAAGCGTCGCCCTAACAAAAATGGCGGTCGAGGCGTTCGAACTCGGCCGGACCTCCAGTTTCATTCGTCGAGCCCTTCTTTCTCGTCTCCAAGCCCGAGCTCCTCGCGCGCTTCGTCACGGGTCTTGATGCCGGCCGTGACGAGGATGTTGAGCGTCTGGGCCTGTTGCAGCGGATCGACGGCGTCATCGCCGACCCAGGCGAATTCGAGATCGGGTTGTTTCAGATAGTCCTGGATCGCACGGTCGAGCGCGCTCTTCACCCAGGCCTTCAGAGGAACGAGCCCTTCCTGCGTCGCCTGCATCCGCAGCGTCTGCGACGTCGCGCGGTTGACCTGAGAGACGAAGGCGGAGGCGGGCACGGAGAAGGCATAGCAGACGATTCGCGCGAGCCATTCGTCGTACTGGTCTTTCAGCGGCGGCTGGCGCGTCTCGGTCAGCTTGAATTCCGACGGCATGAACTTGACCATCCGCCGCCGCGCCGAGTTGCCTGATATCAGCGCGTCGAAATATTCCTGGAACTGCCGGATCTGTTCGACGGTCCATTCCTTCGGTAAAGTGGCGAAGGCGTCGGGGACAGATCCCGCGCGATAATAGTCGAGCATGGCCTGTTCGCGGCGCAGCGCGATGTTGATCGTCAGCGCGATCTGCTCAACCGGGCTGAGACCGTAGAGGCGATGCGAACGGACGTTGCGCGGCAGATAGAGCAGTTCTTCGGCCGAGAAGTCGGCGGCGGGAACGCCGTGCAGCACTTGCTGATAGGCAGGGTCCGGCGGTTCGGGCGCGCGGCCGTCCTCGCCGATCAGCGGCGTGACGGTCGAACCGTCGATGACGTCGAGCGAATGGAGATCGCCGCCGCGATTGAAGCGTGGGTAGAGGCAGGCGGCGTCGATGACCAGCATGTCCTCGATCAGCATTCTGAGCCATGCGGCGAAGGAATGGCGTCGATCGGGACGGGAGAGAAATGCGAGCGTCGAAGCGATGCGCGCGTCGGCCCCGGGCGCGGCTACGCGGCCGCGCGCGCGCACGGTATAGTTGAGACCGGCGATCTGATCCTTGCGGGTTTCGATCACCGCGCGCAAAAGCGGCAGCGCGTCGGCGAGCGCGCGCAATTCGGCGAAAGAGACGCCGGCGTCGGAACGCGGCGTATACGAGAGATTGACGCCGAACGGGTAGTCCCATTGCCGCCCTTTGACGTCGGGCGGCGCCTGCGGCGCCAATGGTTGCTGCGGGCCGAACCAACTATCGGGCGTGACGCCCGTGATCGCAAAACGCGTCGCGGCGGCGAGCCGCGCGAAGAGGTTCGCCGGAAGGGGCGTTTCGACGCCATTCATGGGCATGAGGCACTCGCTCGATCGGGAACAGGAAATGCGTTCGGCCGCGAACGCGATACGGCTCAGGGCGCGATCAATCTCACGCTCACGACCGCCAGGCCGTCGCCGTCGAGATCGCCGGGGTCGCGCACCGGTACGGCGTTGATCTTGCAATCGTGGACGGCGCCGCCGAGGGTCTGGCGGCCCGTGGCCGCGTCGGGGCCCGAGGGCGCCAGCGCGGCGTCGATGGCGTCGAGCGCAGCGTTGATCGCGCTGGCCCCGGGAAGGGCCGGATCGCGGGCGTCGAAATAGAGAAGGAGTTTGGCTTCGAGGGTTCGCCGAGGCGTTGCCGGCGAACTCCATTGATAGGACTCGGGACCGGATTCAAGCTGATAGAACGCCGGCCGCAGCGCCGAAGGAACCTCGCTCCAGAGCTTCATGCGGCGCGAGGCGACGCCCCAGGGATAAGCGGCGGATACGGCTGCGAACAGGGCCGAAAAGGCGGCTTCGCGACTCATGGGCGCCCCCAGGCGTCGCCCACGGCGGCGGCGAGTGCGGCGATGATTTCGGAACTCATTTCCTCGAGGCTCGATCTCAGATAGGAGCGTTCGGGAATCGCCGAACCCGGATGCTCGATCCGTTTGGCGAAGCGCAACGCGCCATTGTTGACGAAGGCGAGCGCCGCGCCCTTTGTCGGCAGTATTTCATGCGCGCTCGTTTTGCCACCGTATTCCTGGATCGCCGCGTATTTGACGTCGCCGAACGAGCCGACGGTTGCGTTGACGCCCTCGCCGTCGAAGGAGACTTCGCTGGCGATGGACGCGGCGAGCGCGCCGGAGCGCGATTGCAGAACCTCGCCCGCTAGTTTTTGCAGTCGTACTTTGTCGGCGAGCGCGCTGGCCAGCGCATCGGCCTTCGCGGCGAGCCCGGCCGCGATCGCGGCGGGGTAGGCGTCGAGGCGCGCGGTCGCGGCCTCCAGCCCTTCGAGCGTGAATGTCGCCATCAGACGGCGACCCTTCGATAGGGTTGAAGCAGGGCGATCACGGGCGCTGAGATCGCGCCGATGTCGTAAGAGATGGTCTCCTGTCCGCCGATCGACTTCGAGCGCAAGCCGATACGCTCGGCGGCGCGGAATCGCTCCGCTGCCAATTCGAGCGCCGCCTGGGCGAGATCTTGCGGTACGAAACCGTAGGACATCGCGACGGACGCGCCGGCGTCGGCGGCGCTGAAAGCATAAACGCCGCCGCTGACCGAATATTGGCCGGCGATCGGCGCCGACGCGACATTGGTCAGGCTGAGGCCGGTCAAGGCGTAGGTCACGCCGAGATCGCTGTTCCAGGGTCCGTAGGGCGCCTGGGCGGTGACAATCCAAGGCGCCGCGGCCGGGACGTTCTGCGCCTCGCCCTGGACGGCGTAGCCGGCGCTGTAGACGACAGTGAGATTCTGGCGTCGCGAGCGAACCCACCAGCCGAAAATGTCGAGCGCCTGTGGACGCGCCGGCGGCGCCGTATCGCCGGGGCGTAGCCAAAACCCAAGTTCGGGCGTAGCGGCGCCGGGCGCGGCGGCCGGCACCGTCTCGCCGTCCAACGTGACGGAGCTTACCTGAAGCACCGGCCAATGTCTGAGAAACACGCGCTGGCTCTCACCGTCGATCGTCTCGATATAGGATTGCGGCAACAGCGAGGGGCGACCGAGCGCGGCATAGATCGCGCGACTCGCGGCGGTGATCAGGGCCGCGAGCGTCGGGTCATTAGGCGATGCGGTCGCGGGCAGTCCGAGCCAGCTCTTGAGCGCGGGCAGAGTCGTGAGATCCTGGCTCGACATGAGGGGCCCTTGTCAATTCGCGATGAAAGGTCGCGCCGCGCCCAGACGAGGCGCGGCGCAACGATCTGGGCTCAACCGTTGCCGATGTTGGTGAGAATGCCGACACCGAACGGCGCGTAAACCGCGAGAGTTTCCTCGGTGTAGACGCCGTATTCGCGGCGTCGCGTGCGCAGCGGCCAATCGACGCGGTAATAGTCGCGACGCGTGAGCACTTCGGCGACGTTGGGAACCTGATTGGACTGATACCAAACCGGCAATCGCTCGCAGAGCGCCAGAATCGTGCCAGCGGGCAGGTCGGGATGGACGCGGATCGGAATGTCGACGCCGCCGTCGACGCTGAACGGATTGTAATACCAGCGCGCGACGCCCCCGGCGGTGATTCCGTAGGGTCCACTATTTTCGGCGTCCCCGGCGACGTTATAGCGGATGAGCGGGCCGGAGGCGCCAGTCAAGCATTTGTTGGTGATGTTGCGCTGCTCCTGCGCGTTGACGTAGAGCACGGTCGGTGAAATGCGGTAGGCGTTCCACATCTGCACAAGCATGTTGTCGATCTCGACGACCGAGCCGCGGCCGGAGGAGGTCAGGAACGTGCCCGTTCCGGCGGCGCCCGTGCCGAGCGACTGCACGTAGGCGCTGTTGGCGGGATTGAAGCCGACCGTCAGCAGACCGTCAAAGGCGAGCGTCGGGTTGCGCGAATAATCGGCGACGATGGTGGACGCAGGTTGCTGTCCCGAGGTCAGGGGCGCGGCGAACGCCGCGCTGTTGATCGTCGATATCGCCTGCAAGGTCTCCGAGCCCGCGGGGCCGACGAACCAGGCGTAGGCGACGGCGCCGTTGATAACCGGGACTGAAGCGGAAAGCGTCTGGCCGAGCGTCACCGCCTGCGTAGCGTTGAGGCTGCGGTTGGAAGCGCCGCCGTTGATCGTATAGGTGTTGCCGTCGTTGCCGGTAATGGTCTTCGAGGCCGCCACGCCGACGCCAAGGGCGGAATTGCGATAGCCCTCGAAGGTCAGGGCGACGACGATCACCGAATAGGTCGCCGCGGGCAAGGCGGCGCCGGTCCCGCCAGCAGCCAGCGTCGGCGCCGGCGGCGCGCCGAGCGCCACGGAAGTATTGCCGCCGAGCAGAGCGGTCTCTTCCTTGCGCATCGTTTTCTGCAACAGACGAAGCGTCGCCGTGGAGTTGATGTCCTCGAAGCCTTGGGCGGCGGCTTCGGCCTCGAAGGTGACGGTGTCTTCCTCACCGAGCGTGACGTAGGGCGCGACCTGCGGCGTTGCGACGTAGGACATGCTGGCTGTGCGCTGACCTTCCGGCACCCAGCCCATCGAATCGAATCCGGAGCCGGTGATCGAACCGACCGTGCGCCAACGCGCGGCGTCGCCAGGGCTGAGCCTTTGCACGCGCGGCAGCGAATTGCGAAGCGGCGTGATGACAGGATAAAGGTTCTTCGCCGGCGCCTGAAGATCGTAGTTGGTCAATCCGCTCGCCACGGTGACGTTCTTGGCAAGCGAATCCTTCATCAGATTCAAGGTTTCCTGCGTAGTCTGGGCGATGCTCATGGATGAGATCCTCGGGAAGTGGACAGGTGGCTTGTGGGAACGGCGCGCGCCGCCCAGGTTCGGCGCCTCGCGCCGGCGCCGCAGAGCGGGATCGGGAGTCGCGCGCCGCGCAGTTTCAGAAGTCGGCGCTGGCGAGGATCCAGCCGGCGCCGCCGCCGCCTTGCAGCATCGTGGCTTGGCCGGTGGTTCCGGCGGAATTGCCGTTCACGGAAATGGCGTTGACCGTATGCGTGGCGCCGGGGGTGACGGTGGTCGCGGTCGTGACGCCAGCTTGATTGGTCTTGAATGAGCCGGCGGCGACGGTGACGGTGGGCGCTTTCAAAAGCTGCACCGGCGTCGCCATGTAGAACAACTGCGCCGCAGCGCCGGTGTTGGCGCCCGCGCCGATGACGACGCCGGCTGTCGGCTCGGGCACGAGCCAGGCGTAACGCTGACAGATTTCCAGAACGACCTGCGCATCGACATGTTCGAAGGGCGAAGCGCTTGCGCCGATTTCGAGTTGGACGCCATTAATTGTGATCGAATCGTCGGCGCCAGCAGTCCCCGTCGGCGTGAATGACAAGAGCGCGGCGAGCTGGGTCGCGTTGGCGGGCACGACGCCCGTAAACTGATAGCGGGTCATGCCCGACGCGAGCGTTTGGGGAACATACAGGATCGTCGCCTGTCCGGTCCAAGTCGAGGCGAGCAGCGACGCGGCGCTTTGGTTGACGCCGGAGCCGTAAGCAAGCTGGACTGTCAGCGGGCCGCCGGAATATGTTGCGCCGGTCCTCGCCCAGAACGAAAGCGTGACCGTCTGGCCCTGACAGCGCAGCGCGTCGAAGGTTTCGACGATCTGTCCAAATGCGATCGCCGCGGAGTTAGCGTTGCCGGACTGACGCGAGACCCTCAAACTCTGATTGAAGCCGGCAATGCTCGTGTCCGGCGACGCCGCCATCAAGATCGCGGAACCGGCGGCGCCGGCGGCGAAGAAGCGATCGGCGAAATAGGTTGGCGTCGACGCGATCGGCGTCGAGATGACCCCGCCGGAAGCGAGGCCAGGAACATTGCGCTGGAACGGATTGATCGAGAAATCGCCGCCGTCGATCAGGTTGCGGAAATTGGCGAAAGGATTGAAAGCGAGCGGGACGCAACCTTCCTCCAACAAATCGAGCGCCTGCACGCCGGCGCCGACATTGGAGATAAGGCCGTTGGCGTCGGCCTGAAAGGCGCCGTTGCGTGTGACAAAGGCGGCATAAGGGGAAGGCGCGAGATAGTTCAGGCCCATGGCAATGCTTTCCTTGTTTGATAGGGCAAGCGCTTTGGCGCTTTGCCGGCGCGCGGACGCGATCGATCGACGCCGCAGCTAGAAACTGGGCGCTGATCGCGTTTGCGAAGATGTTTGGGTCCAACGCCGGCGCGGGCGCCCGAATATCAGAGCCGCTGATGCTGCGGATTGGCGAGGCTGATCTTAGTCAGAGCGAGCGCGCGCTCTTGCGGCGGCAGGCTGGCGAGAAGTTGTATCGCCGCTTCGGATCCGGTCGCGCCACGCTCGAAACCGTCGTTCGTTTTCGCGAGACTGTGGAGCGCCGCTCGAGCGGGCAGGGGCTGGGCTTCCAAGATGCGGACGCGTTCGCCCAATGCTGTGACTGCTGGCGGGAGTTCGGCGATGGCTTTGCGAAGAGCGGCGTTCTCGCCGATCGCCTTTTCGAGTCTGTCCGCCGCAAGCGAAAGCGCGTGGACGGCCTTCGCCAGTATTGAGGAGGCTTTCGTCAACGCCGAAGTTTCGGTCCCGGCGGGGGGCGGCGCGGACGCGGACTCCCCGATGCGCGTCGGGCTGTCGGCGCGAGCAGCGAAAGCGCGCTTCTCGACGATTCCGTCTTTGACCACCTCGAAGGTCGCGTCAGGCAAGCAGGGCAAATCGACCAACGAGATTTCACGTGGTTCGGCGGTGTAGCGGGTCAAGCCAGTCTCCTCGTCGGGCCAGCGCTGCACGTAGCGCCCTCCCTGGCTGAAGCCGGTGTAAACGCCTTCTTTCACTTTCTCCCATTCGTCGTCGTCGACGATCTTGGCTGTGACGAGAATGCGCTTGTTGTCGTCGTCGAAGGCGATGTCCGTCAGCTTGCCGGCCGCGACGCGATTGTGCATGGCTCGGACCGCGCCGAGCGATTTGCCGCCGCTCGCGGCTTCCGCGTCGGCGGACCAAGTTTCGAAATAGGGTTTTGTGGACACATAGTCGCAAATCTCGCCCGATCGATCGGGAGTCTCGGCGGTGGCGACGCCCTGCACGATCCGTTGGTCGAGGTCGACTTTGGCGAGCGGCAAGAACAGTTCGAGCGTCGACATCGCGGGCAAGCTCCGTGAGTTAGGGGAAAGCGGGCGGCGCGCGATCCGCGCTTTGGCGTCCGTGAGATTGGATTGTCGGGTAGGGAGTCGGGGCCAGTCGCTTTCGTCGGCCGCACCATCTCCAATATAGGCGATAATGCCATCGACGGCGTAAATGTCAATATTTTGTTCGCTGTTTGTTCGGATCTTTCCGCCGTGACGAGGCCGGATGCTTTTCCTTCATGACTTTCGGCACTGTCAGCGGTCGCGCCGCCGTTCTATCCGGTCAGCACAGGCGCACGACCGTCTGCGGAGCGGCGTTCGCAGCGGGTCTTGCCTCCCGACCGATTTGAATTTGAGCACGTAAACATTTTGAAATTTCAAGCCTGGTCGCGGCGTTCGGAGTGTTTCTCCGAGCGCCGCTTTGGCTTGCGCGGCCGCCAGGCGGCGGTTATCCCGATCAGGAGGGCTAGGGATTCATCGCCATGCGGAAGTGGCTCGCGCTGGCTGTGTTCGCGTCGCTGGGGCCGAGGCCGGCCGAGGCGGCGAGCCAGAATTGGACTTTTTGCATCGCGGCTTCGAACCGGGGCGGCGAAGTCTGGTTGACGGGCGTCTTTCCCGCGCGGCAAGGGCGCGAGCGTCTGGAAGCCGACGTGAGAACCGTGCTGAAGGGCCGCGGCGTCGTCGGCGCGGACGTGCAATGCCCGGCGCCCAAGCCCGACAAGACCGAGATGGTCAACGCGCAATTCACGGCGGTCGAATTTCATCGCAAGCTTGGCGAAAAACTGCGCGAGCTCGACGCGCCGGAGTTCGACGCGCCACGCTGAAGTTCAGCGCGGTTTCAGCGACTGCGCGTAATAGTCCAGCAGCGCGCGGGGCTGCGACGCGTCGGGCGCGATCAGATCGGCGATCGCCCAAACCAAAGCGTCTGCGCGGTCGGGCGAAAAGCCCGAGGCGCGGGAATCGAAGTCCGGGGTTAGCGCGCAAAGCTGATCTTCCAGTTTCGCGAAGGCGCCGATGTGAAAGACCGAGCCGCGCTCGTAGGCCGCCGCGATCGGTTCGGCGCGCAGGAATTTGCCGCGCGTCGCCGTGACCTTGCGCACCGGCAGGTAGGCGTCGCTCTGACGCAAGACCTCGACGACCATTTCGCCGCCGTTGTTGATCTCGGCGACGACGCGATTGGCGCTGTAGGTTCGATAGGCCGCGCCGACCCGCGCGGCCCATTCGCCGGGCGTGTCGCCCTGACTGGAAAGATCGGCGATGACATGGATGACACCCTGAGTCGTCCTGCCGACGACGACAATGCCGCATTCGTCGGCTTTCGGGCCCGATTTCGCCGGCGGATCGACGCCGACGACGATCTCGCGGTATTCGAGGTGCGAGGGCGCGGCCGCCAGACGCTGACGCTCGATGAGCGCGCGCGTCCACAGTGCGCCCGGGGCCTCTTCGACGATTTCGGCGAACAGTTCCTGACGGCCGATGGCGCGCCCTTGATAGCGCGATGTGATGCGCTTCAAGAACGCTTCGGCTAGATGATGCGAGTTGTCGAAAGTCGAACCCCGCGTGACGATCGCATCCGTATCTTCAACCAGTTGTTTGATGAGCCGGGTCGGTCTAGGGGTGGTTGTGATGACCGCTTGCGGGGCGCCGCCGAGACGCAGACCGAGCAGCGCCTGGTCGAACGCTTCCGGGCGACGCCAAGCGGCGAGTTCGTCGAGCCAGAGCTTCATATGCTGTTTGCCGCGCAAACGGTCGGGCTCGTCGGCCGAGAACAATTGCGTGATCGCACCGTTCGGCCAGGTGAGCCGGGCCGAAGCGCGCGCATAGCGCGGCCGTTCTGATTTAGGGCAAATCGCCAACAGGCCGGATTCGCCGAGCACCATGATGTCGCGCACGTCGTCCTGGGTCGCGCCGACGAGGTTGACGTGATTGAACGTGCGAGCCCATTCGCGCACCGCTTCGGCGCCGGCGCGCGTTTTCCCGGCGCCGCGGCCGGC
Source organism: Beijerinckiaceae bacterium (assembly GCA_037446355.1). Classification (GTDB taxonomy): domain Bacteria; phylum Pseudomonadota; class Alphaproteobacteria; order Rhizobiales; family Beijerinckiaceae; genus Roseiarcus. The sequence goes on from JBBIIT010000008.1 coordinate 20,176, forward strand.
CAGGATCACCCAATAGATCCAGTCGCCTTGGGGCAGCTTTTGATCCGGGCGACTCCAAAACGACCAGTCGTGGAGCAATTGATTGGCCTCGCGGTCGTCGAGGCTCGAAAGCGCCTTGGCGCGCAGGCCCGGCGGTAGTTTCATCAGTTCGCCGAAGGTTCCGACGCCGGGTCCTTGTGCGCCAAACCCGTCGGCGAGGGCGCCGCGACGCGCCATTCGTTTTGGTTTCCTATCCTTTCTCAAGGCTCTACCCGCCGCGCTCGTTGGAGGGATTGAGCACTCGCGCGGCAGCGTTGATTTTCGCCATCAGGCGTACGTGCGAGCCGGCGTGATCGTCGTTGGCGACGTGCGTGAGCTTGGTGAAGCCATGATAGCGGTCGAGGCGGTCAAGGATGCGAAGTATGCGATCGATGGCCGCGAGATCGCCTTCGGTCGCCTTATCATTTAGTTTCGCGCACATCGTTTCCAGGCGCGCGATTTGCAGACGCGCGTAGTCCTGAGCGGGAGCGATCCAGCGCCGTCGCAATTCGTCGCGCAGCAGCTTTTCGACGCGCTTCGGCCGCAGTCCTTCGGCGGTGGCGACTTCGTCGACGCTGGCGCCCGTCACCAAGGCGGCGAGAATTCTGGGTCCGCGTTTTACGGGCGCGGGTTTGCGCACGCGGCTCGGCTCTTCGGCAAGCGGCATGTTGGGCATCCGAATTGTGAGGAAGGAGGGGAACGGGCGAGGACGCGCGCCGCACGTCTGCGCTCAGGATTTCAACTATGCCTCAAGCGGCGTAATCGGGCAAGAATTTGTCGCGCGGGTCGACGCGAAGACCCGCTGTCTATCAATAATATCAGCGAACTACCGGACGGTCGGCGCTGTCAGCGCCGCTGGCTCGCGCCAAAGCCGAGTTCGAACGCGCTCCACGCCAGAGCGGCGAGCGCGACAGCATCGAAAACATAGGTCAGCGCCTCCGGCATCGCGCCTTCCGAGCGAGGTTGGAACCAATGCGCCGCGCCGGCGAGGAGAAGCGCAAAAGGCGCCAGGCCCGCGAGCGCCGCGGGGCGGCCCAGATCGTTGAATCGCTTGGCGCTGACAAAATATTCCGCCACCGCGCAGATCAGAAGCGCAAAGGCATAGGCGATGAAATAGGCGTGGGTGGCGACAATCGCGGGCGTCGCGAAACCTTGCGACGCGAGATCGCGAGGCTGGCTCGGCGCGATCCACCAAGCTACCAGAGTCAGCGCGAGGACGATCGCGATGACGGGCGCGCTCGCCCGCGCCCAGGTGGACGCGTCGATCGTTCCCTCGGTCTGGCGATAGAGGAAGCGAAACCGCGAAGGCGGCGCGTCTTCGCTCGTCATTCGCGCAACAGTTCGTTGATGCCGGTCTTCGAACGTGTCTGCTCGTCGACGGTCTTGACGATGACGGCGCAATAGAGCGAGGGGCCCGGCGACCCGTCCGGCAGCGCCTTGCCCGGCAGCGATCCGGAGACGACGACCGAATAGGGCGGGACGTAGCCGACATGGACCTTGCCGGTGGCGCGGTCGATGATTCGCGTCGAGGCGGAGATGAAGACGCCCATCGAGACGACCGAGCCTTTACCGACGATGACGCCCTCGACGACTTCGGAACGCGCGCCGATAAAGCAATCATCCTCGATGACGGTTGGATTAGCCTGCAGCGGCTCCAAAACGCCGCCGATTCCGACGCCGCCCGACAGATGCACGTTCTTGCCAATCTGCGCGCAGGAGCCAACCGTCACCCAGGTGTCGACCATGGTTTTGGCGTCGACATAGGCGCCCAGATTGACAAAGCTCGGCATCAGCACAACGTCGCGCGCGATGAAGGCCGACCGGCGCACGATGCAGCCGGGCACCGCGCGAAAGCCGGCGGCGCCATAGGAATGGGCATTCCAGCCTTCAAACTTCGAGGGCGCCTTGTCCCACCAGGTCGCCCCGCCTGGGCCGCCCTCGACAAGCCTGTTGTCGTTGAGGCGGAAGGACAGCAGCACGGCCTTCTTCAGCCACTGGTTGACTTTCCATGAACCGAGGCCGACCGCCCCGGGGATTTTTTCGGCGACGCGCGCCTCGCCGTTATCGAGCAAGGTCAGCGCCTTCTCGACCGCTTCGCGCACTTCGCCCTGGGTGTTGACGTCGATCGAGGCGCGATCCTCGAAGGCCTTTTCAATCAGATTTTGTAGAGCAATATGCGACATCGGCGCCTCTCGAGCGGGAAAGCGCCGTGGTTTCGTCGCTGACGGCGGGAATGTCAATGGCGGGGCGGCTTTCGCCTATTTGGCCTTGGGCTCGATCTTGGGCTTGGGCTGGGGCGCGGCTGCGACGTTATGCGGAGCGCACCATCCCGGCAGATAGGCCGCGTCCTCGCTCTTGGCGAGTTCCAGCGCCGCTTTGAGCGCGCGGTCGAAGTTCTGCTTGATCGCCTTGGGCTTGATGCGTCGGCGCAGGAAATCGGCCCAGACAAATTCGGAATAGGGCGTCGCGTCCTTCGCGAAACCGCCAAGCCCGCGCAGTTCCCCAGCAAGCGAACGATAAGGATCGTCCTCGAGGCCCTTGATGGTCTTTGGCAGATCGGAATAGTCGCACCGCCGCCCCTTGCCATCGAACGGGTGCGTCCAACCATGATAGTCCATCATGTTCCAGAAGCTCGCGCTGTCGAGTTTGTGAAAGTCGGCGACGATGGTCACGAAGACGTTGTCGACGCCCTCGTCGTGCAGCGCCCGCGCGAGATGGTGGTGGTCGATCAGATAGCGCTCCGAGCCGGGGCCGACGATGACCGGAACCATGTGCGAGCCCAGGAACTTTTCCAGCTCCTTGGATTGATGTTCACGCCAGGACTTTCGTTTTACGCCGACTTCGCGCATCCCGACGGTCATCTGGGTCGGGCGAAGCGATAGCACGGGAGTGGCGTGCAGAATGGGTTCGGGAATATGCATGGACATTTAATATACACCTGACTTATGCGAAAATTACGCGAATGTGACGGTTCTGTCGTATGCGACATCGTTGTCACACAAAAGAGGCGGGCGGATTCAGCGCGGCGAGCGGGATTTGACCCCTAGTCTCAAATCATGTTTTGTCGCCGCGATTTAACGACCATCGACTTGACGAGACCTGTTGCCGATGCGGCCCGAGCGATACAACTTCCGCGAATCCGAGCGGAAATGGCAGAAAACCTGGTCCGAACGCGAAGTGTTCGCGACGGGCAAGTCCGACTGGCGTCCGCATTATTATGTTCTTGAAATGTTCCCGTATCCGTCCGGGCGCATCCATATGGGACATGTGCGCAACTACGCGATGGGCGATGTCGTGGCGCGCTACAAGCGCGCGCGCGGTTTCAATGTGCTGCATCCGATGGGTTGGGACGCGTTCGGGATGCCGGCTGAAAACGCCGCGATGCAGAACAGCACGCATCCCGCCAAATGGACCTACGCCAACATCGACGCAATGCGTGCGCAGCTCAAGTCCATGGGCCTGTCGCTCGACTGGTCGCGCGAGATCGCGACCTGCGATCCGAGCTACTACAAGCATCAGCAGAGACTGTTTCTCGACTTCCTCTCCGCCGGCCTCGTCGCGCGCAAGAAATCGAAGGTCAATTGGGATCCGGTCGATCACACGGTGCTCGCCAACGAGCAAGTTGTGGACGGGCGCGGCTGGCGCTCGGGCGCGATCGTCGAGCAGCGCGAACTGACACAATGGTTCTTGAAGATTTCCGACTATTCCGAAGAACTGCTGACCGGGCTCGACGCGCTCGATCGCTGGCCGGAAAAAGTCCGCCTGATGCAGCGCAACTGGATCGGCAAGTCCGAAGGCATGATGGTGCGCTTCGCGATCGATCCGGCTTCGCGCGGGAAGCTCGCGGGCGAGGCCGCCGCTACGGAATTAGAAATTTATACGACGCGGCCCGACACGCTGTTCGGCGCTAAATTCATGGCGGTCGCGCCGGACCATCCGCTCGCCGCCGCCGCCGCCGCGCATGATCCCAAGCTCGCCGAATTCATCGAGGAATGCCGTCGCATCGGCACTTCGGTCGCCGCGATCGAGACCGCTGAGAAGAAAGGGTACGACACCGGTCTGCGGGTCTTTCATCCCTTTGACGCGAACTGGCGATTGCCGATCTATGTCGCCAACTTCATTCTGATGGATTACGGCGCGGGCGCGATTTTCGGTTGTCCGGCTCATGACCAGCGCGACCTCGATTTCGTTAACGTTTATGGGCTTGGCGTGACGCCGGTGGTCTGTCCGCCCGGCGTCGATCCCTCGACGTTGACCGTGGGCAAGGTCGCGGTCGACGGCGACGGCGTGATGATCAATTCGCGTTTCCTCGACGGCATGACGGTTGAGTCCGCCAAAGCCGAGGTCGCGCGGCGGCTTGAGGCGCACACGCTCGGCAATCGCCCGCAGGGCCAGCGTCAGATCAACTACAAACTGCGCGATTGGGGCATTTCGCGCCAGCGCTATTGGGGCTGCCCGATCCCGATCATCCATTGCGAGGATTGCGGGACGCTGCCTGTTCCCGCCGCCGATCTGCCGGTGCGCCTGCCTGACGACGTTACGTTCGATGCGCCCGGCAATCCGCTCGATCGCCACCCGACCTGGAAACATGTCGCGTGCCCGCGATGCGGCCAACCGGCGCGGCGCGAGACCGACACGATGGACACTTTCGTCGACTCGTCCTGGTATTTCGCGCGCTTCACCGATCCGTGGAACGAGGCCGCGCCGACGACCCCGGAGGTCGCCAATTCCTGGCTGCCCGTCGATCAGTATATCGGCGGCATCGAGCACGCGATCTTGCATCTGCTCTATTCACGGTTCTTCACTCGCGCGATGCGCAAATGCGGGCATCTGGGCCTCGACGAACCGTTCGCGGGCTTGTTCACGCAGGGCATGGTCGTGCATGAGACCTACCGCGACGCCGCCGGCCAATGGGTCGCGCCCTCGGAAGTGCGCATCGGCGCCGAGGCGGGCGAGCGGCGCGCTTTCGCGCTGAAGGGCGACGCGCCGATCGAGATCGGTCCGATCGAGAAGATGTCGAAATCAAAACGCAACACCGTCGATCCCGACGAAATCATCGCCAGCTACGGCGCCGACACCGCGCGCTGGTTCATGCTGTCGGATTCGCCCCCGGATCGCGACGTCATCTGGACCGAGGCGGGCGTGCAGGGCGCTTACAAACAGACGCAGCGTCTATGGCGCCTGACCTGCGAGATCGAACGGGTCGTCGGCGCCTCGCGGCCTGGCAAGCCGACCAACTTCTCGCCCGAAGCGACGAAAATCCGCCAGATCGCCCATGCCGCGCTCGCCAAGATCGAGGACGATGTCGAAGGATTGCGGTTCAACGTCTGCATCGCCACGATCTATCAGCTCGCCAATTCCTTGAGCGCGGCGATCGGCGCGATCGACGACGCTGACATCGCCGACGACCTTCGTTACGCCTTCGCCGAGGCGGGCGACATGCTCACGCACGCTTTCGCGCCGATGATGCCGCATTTGGCGGAAGAATGCTGGGAGGCGCTGGGCCACGGGACGCTGGTCGCGCAGAGTCCCTGGCCTCAGATCGACCGTTCGCTGATCGTGGCGACGCATGTGACGATGCCGGTGCAAGTCAACGGGCGCAAGCGCGCCGACCTCACGATAGAACGCGACGCCGACGCGAAGGCGGTCGAGGCAGCGGCGCTCGCCCTCGACGCCGTGCGCAAGGCGCTAGATAATAAGCCGGCTAGGAAAGTGATCGTCGTTCCGCAAAGGATCGTCAATGTCGTGGTTTGATCGCGCGCGCGCCGCCGCCGTCCTCGCAATGGTCGCGACTCTGGGCGCCTGCTTTCAGCCGCTTTACGGCGAAGCGTCCCATCCCGGGCTCACCGAAAAGATGCGCGAGGTCGAGGTCGCCCCCATCGCCGATCGGATCGGCCATTATCTTGGCGATGATCTGATTTCCAATCTCAACGGCTCGGGCGCCGCGCCGACGCCCAAATATCGTCTGACCATTCACGTTACGTTGGCGACGACGACGCCTACCGTCGAATCGCAGATCCTCACGGCCGACGCCGCTACCGTAGCCGGCACTGCCCAGTTCGATCTCGTCAAGATCGAAGGATCGAAAGTGGTTTACAGCGGTAAGGCGAACGCTGCCGCCGTCTACGACCGCACATTCCAGAGCTTCGGCAATTTGCGCGCGGCGCGCGACGCCGAAATCCGATTGGCGCGCAGCCTCGCTTCGGAGATCGAGCTTCGCGTGGGCGCCGCGCTCGCCGAAGTAAGGTAACGCAAGACGGACTGCGCCGATTTCCGGAGGCCGCGATGCCGCGACTGTTCACCGGACTGGAGATCCCCGCCGACGTCGGCCTGGCGCTCGCAGCGGCCCGCGGCGGGTTGTTCGGGGCGCGCTGGATCGACTCTGCCGACTATCACGTCACGCTGCGCTTCATCGGCGATGTCGACGCCCGCGTCGCCGACGAGATCGCCGGCCAACTCGCCGAAATTCGCCGTCCGCGCATGGTTCTGGAATTCGACGGCCTGCACGGATTTGGCGGCGCGAAGCCGCGCGCCCTTGTCGCGCGTATCAAAGCCAACGCCGCCCTGAACGAATTGCAAGGCGAGAATGAGCGCCGGATGAGACGTATCGGCCTTGCGCCGGAGACCCGCAATTACACGCCGCATGTGACTCTGGCGCGCCTGCGCTCGATTTCCGCCTCCTCGGTCGCCGACTATCTCGGCGCGCGCGGCGCTTGGAGCGCGCCGAGTTTCGAGGCGGCGCGCTTCGCGCTGTTTTCGGCGCGCGAAGGCGCCGGCGGCGGTCCTTATCTCGTCGAAGCCGCCTATCCCTTGAGTTGACGGTCGCTAAAATGTCGCTGCAAATCGACGCCGCGCGGCGTCGCGTGTCGCTCGATCCGCGCGCGCCCGAGTTCTTCAACGATCCCTATGCCGCTTATCGCGCGATCCGCCAAACCGCGCCTGTGTTCTACTGGGAGCAATACGGCCATTGGTGTTTCAGCCGTCACGCGGACGTTTCCGCGCTTTTGCGAGACAAGCGGTTCGGGCGGCAGATCCTTCACCTCGCGAGCCGCGAGAGCCTGGGCTGGCCCGAGCCGCCCGAACATCTCGATCCCTTCTACGCGATCGAGCGCCATTCCCTGCTCGAACTCGAGCCGCCCGAACACACGCGATTGCGCGCGCTCGTCAATCGCGCCTTCGTCTCGCGTCAGGTCGAGCGACTGGCGCCGAGGGTCGCGCAGATTGCGCATGCGTTGATCGACGGCTTCGCGCCCCGGCGCGAGGGGGAGTTGATCTCCGCCTTCGCGACGCCGATCCCGGTCGCGATCATCGCCGAATTGATCGGCGCCCCGCCGTCGATGGCGCCGCAAATGCTGGAATGGTCGCATCGCATGGTGGCGATGTATCAATTCGGCGTCACCCGCGCGGTCGAGGACGCCGCCGCCGAGGCCGCGCGCGGATTCTCGCGATTCGTGCGCGACTGCGTCGCCGAGCGGCGGCGTGCGCCGCGCGAGGATCTGATCAGCCAGTTGATCCAGGCCGAGGGCGAGGGCGGCAGGCTCAGCGAAGATGAACTCGTCACGACCTGTATATTGTTGCTCAACGCAGGGCACGAGGCGACCGTGCATGGACTCGGCAACGGCGTGAAGGCGCTGCTGGAGAACGGCGTCCGGCCCTTCCAAGACGGCGCCCACGACGGCGCGGTCGACGAGTTGCTGCGCTTCGACACGCCGCTGCACCTCTTCACCCGCTACGCGCTGCAAGATGTGGAAGTGTCGGGTCTGAAGCTGCGGCAGGGCGAACGGATCGGCTTGCTGCTCGGCGCCGCCAATCGCGATCCCGCGGCTTTCGTCCATCCGGACCGGCTCGATCCGGATCGCGCCGTAAATCCGCATCTCTCGTTCGGAGCGGGCATTCATTTTTGCGTCGGCGCTCCGCTCGCCCGGCTGGAAATGCGCGTGGCGCTGCCGATCTTGTTCGAGCGCCTGCCGGGGCTGCGGCTCGCCGAGGCGCCGCGCTACCGCGACGCCTATCATTTCCACGGGCTCGAGGCGTTGCGCGCGGCTTGGTGAGGGCCGTCGTCGCCGCGAATATTTGCCCGACGTAGCCGCTCTGTGTAAGTAGAGCGAAAATGGAGTGCGAAATGGATCAGGCGTTGGCGAGAGTAAGCAGCGTGGGCGAAGAGGCCGTCGCGGACGTGGCGCTCGCCCAGGAAAGCTCGGGAACGACCGAATCCGAGCGCAATCCGATTTTCGACGCTCTGGTGTCGACGGAGGGCGAAGTTTCCGGCCTCGTCGCCTATTCACTCTACAAGCAGAATAAGCGGGCCTGGCTCGACGACTTCGTCAAGGCGACTGGCCGAACGCCGACCGAAGCGGAGACGCGCGCCTACATCATTGGCGAGAGCACCGAGCGTCGGCTCTCGACCTACCGCCAGCTGGCCGGCGCCGCGTTGGGGGGAAAGAGCGATTCAGGCTCGTCGGCGCCGGGTGGAGCCATGACGGGCGCCCTATGGGTGGCGGTGGCGCTGATCGCCCTCGCCGTCTTCGCCCTGGCGGTTCATGTCGGCGTCTTCTCTCCGGCCAAGTGATTCAACGCACGACGATCAGGCGCCGAGCGGCGCGCGTAACGCCCGTATAAAGCCAGCGCGCGCGATGTTCGCGAAAGGCGCGGCTTTCGTCGAACAGGATCACGCTGCCCCATTGCGAGCCCTGCGCCTTGTGGACGGTCAGGGCGTAGCCGTAATCGAATTCATCGGACTCGCGACGCACGGGGTAGGGCAAGTCGGCCTCATTGCCCTCGAAGAACGCTTTGAGCACGTTGACCTTGGCCAGTCCACGCGACGGCTCGTCCTCCGAGCGCACACTCATTCGTACAAAATCCTTGCGCACGCCGCCTAAAGCCTCGACCCTCCAAAGGCCGCCGTTGATGAGGCCCTTGGCGCGATCGTTGCGCAGGCAGACAAGCTTGTCGCCGGCGACCGGCAGCGGTTCGAGAAGGCCGCGCAGCGTGCGGATGCGCTGGTTGTAGAGACGACGCGTCTTGTTGAGACCGACCAGCGCCTGGTCGCTTTCGAGCACCATCGGCGCTTCGACGTCCTCGCGGCGGATCACCCGCGTTTCGCCATAGACGCCATAGTCGAGTTCGCCGCCTTCGCGCACGATTTGCGCCAGGCGGATGATCGGATTGTCCTGGGCCTGACGATGGATCTGCGTCAGCATTACGTCGGGCCGGGCCTCGGTGAAGAAGCCGCCGCCCTTGACGGGGGGGAGCTGCGCGGGATCGCCGAGCACCAGGATCGGCTTGCCGAATGAGAGCAGGTCGCGCCCCAGGTCGGCGTCGACCATTGAACATTCATCAATCACGATCAGGCCCACCTTCGAGGCCGGGCCGTCGTGGTTGAGCGTGAAGGTCGGCGCCCCTTCCAAGCCTTCGCTGGCGCGGTAGATGAGCGCGTGGATCGTCGAGGCGCCGGCGCAGCCCTTCGAGCGCAGCACCAGCGCCGCTTTGCCTGTGAAAGCGGCGAACGCGGCTTCTCCCGGCGCGCCCTCGGCGATGTGGCGCGCTAGCGTCGTCTTGCCGACGCCGGCGTAGCCGAACAGGCGAAACACTTGCGGCTCGCCCGCGCGTAACCAGGCGCGAACTTTATCCAGCGCGCCCGACTGCTCGCTCGACCATTGCGGCGTGGGCGCATGTGAGACTGGGCGGGGCGCGGCGGCCAGGGATTCGTCAGTCGACGCCAACATCGGCTTGCGGCTGACGATCTTTTTCGCGAGACGCGCGAGGTCGACCTCGGCGCCGCAGCGCAAGCACACGACCGGGCGCTTGCCCAGATCGTAGAATTTAGCGCCGCAGGCCTGACACTGGCGCTTGGTTCCCAGTCTGCCCCCGGATTTCGGTTTCGCCATGGCCTCGTCTCGTCGGTCCGCTTACCGCCAGAGCCTCGGCCCTTCCTTATCCGATTCGCCCGCCCACGCCGTTCGCCGGAGCAAAACGATCAAAATTTAGAAAGGATTCAAGCTTTGCGCGCAGCATCGAAGCGAAAAGCTCGGCCGGCCGCCCCTTCGTCGCGCCGCGCCTCTTGAACGTTCGGCGCGCCCCGCCATATTTTCACTATCCGGCGCGCCGCCATTCGGGGGCGTCGGAGACGGAATTTCCAAGTCGGCCGGGTCGTTCGCTCTTGAAGGCCTGACCGGCGGAGCGCCTAGAAAGGGGCTTCGAACATGGTGCGCGTTTCGGCATTAAGCTCCCCGTTTCTGCTTGGCTTCGATCAGATCGAGCGAGCCATCGACAAGGCGACGAGGTCCGCCTCGGACGGTTATCCTCCGTATAATATTGAGAAAATCGCGGCCGATGGCGACAAGCCGGAGCGGTTGCGGATCACCCTCGCGGTCGCCGGCTTCGCGCGCGACGACATCGAGGTGACGCAGGAGGAGAGCCAGCTCCTGATCCGGGGGCGTAGCCAGGACGAGACGCCGCGTGACTACATTCATCGCGGCATCGCGGCCCGCCAGTTCCAACGCAGCTTCTTGCTCGCCGAGGGGATGCAGGTGCTTGGCGCCGAACTTGCTAACGGATTGCTGTCGATCGACGTCGCTCGCCCGCAGCCGGAACGCTTGGTGAAGAAGATTTCGATTTCGGCGCGCGACTGAAAGTGCGCGCCGGGGCAGGCCCCAGAAGGGGCGGCCGGAAAGGAGAATGTCATGACCAACGCCAATGAAAAGGCCCTGAGCCTCACGCCGCAAGAGTTCGCTCATCTGGGCGATGGCGCCATCGCCTACGTGAAGAGCATCAAGTCCGAGGACGCGCAGCGGTTGTTCCCGCAGGCGCCGGCGATCCGTCCGGGCCTGAGACTGTTCGCGCTGCTGGCCGCCGACGGCTCGCCGATCATGCTCACCGACTCCAAGGACGCGGCGATCGCCAACGCTTGGGAACACGAATTGCAGACGGTCAGCGTCCACTGATTTTAACGCCGAGCGCCCCGCTCGATGCGGCGGGGCGGCGGATGTCCCGAGGCGCCGAATCGTCTAAAAGAGGCTCTCCACCCGGCGAAGGGCCTCATGCGCGCCTATCTCGATCTCCTCCGTGAAGCGTTGGAAAGCGGCGTCGCTAAAGGCGACCGCACCGGAACTGGCGTGCGCTCGTTGTTCGGCCGGCAGATCCGGTTCGATCTGGGCGCCGGGTTTCCGCTCGTCACCACCAAGCGTCTGCATCTGAAATCGATCATGCATGAACTGATCTGGTTCCTGAACGGCGATTCCAACATCGGCTATCTCAAAGCCAATGGCGTTTCCATCTGGGATGAATGGGCCGACGCCAATGGCGATCTCGGCCCGGTCTATGGCAAGCAATGGCGCTCGTGGGCCGGTGCCGACGGCAAGACCTACGATCAGATCGCCTGGCTCGTCGGCGAGATCAAGCGCAACCCGAATTCGCGCCGGCTCATCGTCTCGGCCTGGAACGTGCCGGACATCGAGCGCATGAAACTGCCGCCCTGTCATTGCCTGTTCCAGTTCTATGTCGCCGACGGCAAGCTGTCGTGCCAGCTCTATCAGCGTTCGGCCGACATTTTCCTCGGTGTGCCCTTCAACATCGCCAGCTACGCGCTGCTGACCCATGTCATCGCGCGCGAGTGCGGCCTCGGCGTCGGAGAATTCGTGCACTCGTTCGGCGATGCGCACCTTTATTCCAACCACGAGGATCAGGCGCGCGAACAACTCGCGCGCGCGCCGCGCGCTCTGCCGAAGCTGAAACTCGCGCCCGCGACCCCGTCGCCGCGCGGCGCGCTGTTCGATCTGAAGGCCGAGGACATCGTATTTGAAGG
>JBBIIT010000008.1:32096-58594 GCA_037446355.1 Beijerinckiaceae bacterium
CCCGAAGGCGATGCGCATTTCCCCGCGATCGACCCGAAACTCTGGCGAGAAAACTGGCGCCTCGAGGGGGAGCGTCAGCCGCGCGATGAGGCGAATTTCGCGTTTGTTGATTATGTGAGACGTTAGGCGGGCATTTGGCCGACCAGTGTCCGTGATCCGCAAGCGACACTTTTCGGACCGTTGCTGGAGCCTGGGCTGGATTTAGCAACGCGCCAGAACCGACTTGTCTCAAACCATGCGTATCTTTACGATTCGGGCAAGCGCTGCGGCCGGAGACAAGCCACGATCATGGCTGGCGGCCAAGATTGCGGGACCGTTCTCATTTGCAAGCCGCTGGTGTTGGGTCGCGACCGGCGGGAGGACAAGCAATGCGCGGATCCCTCGGGGAAAAGATCAACCAGGGCGGCACGGCCGACATCCACGCCTGGGCGCCGGGGCAGGTCGTAAAACTGTTCAAGGAAGGTTTCCCGCCGGAGTTCAGCCGGCAAGAGGCGCGGGCGACCCAGGCAGCCTTCGCCGCAGGCGTGCCGGCGCCGGAGGCGTTCGGGGAGGTGACCATCGACGGACGTTTCGGCATCGTGCTCGGCCGCCTCGACGGACCGACGCTGCTGCAGGTCATGCGCAGCGGCGCCGTGACGTTCGCCGAGGCGGGCGCCATCCTTGCGTCCCTCGGGCTGTCCGTTCACAGGATGCCGCCGCCGGCGGATGCCTTCCATCTGCGCGCCTGGATGGATACCGCCTTCGGGCTCGAGGGTGACAGCGTGCCCAAGCCCGTCGCCTCCGGCATCCTCGCGCTGATAGACCGCCTACAGCAGCAGGGGGACGGCATGTGCCATGGCGACATCCACCCTGTAAACGTGATCATGACCGCGGACGGTCCGCGGCTGATCGACTGGACCTTTTCGATCCGCGCGCCCGCGGCGCTCGATCATGCGCTCACGCACATCAACTTGACCGAATTCGCTCTCGACGTCACCGACAATCCGCAGCGGCCTATTGCGGTCAATGCTGCCGCGCAATCCGAATACGCGCGGCTGTCCGGCAAGCCGGTCGCAGCGCTGAGGCAGGCGATGGAGGCCTGGCTGCCGATCGCGATCGTCCGCTACTTCCTACTTATGGGCGGCCCGACAAGCGAGCGATGGCGGCGGATGATGCAGCGCGCCGAAGCGGCCCTGCGCCAACAGGGCTGAATCCTTCATCGCGCGCGCTTGGCCGTTGTTGCGGCTGCACAGCGTCGGATTCGGGTCAGGAACTGACGAACCAACAGTCTTCCACGAAGGCCACCTAACCCCCCACACCGGCTATTCGAGAAGGGTAGCCAGCGGTTGATTTCGACCCCTGGTCACACAACGCGAAGTCTGCGAACCAGGATCGCGTCGTCATGAAAGGGCGAAATGCTGACGCCGGCGGACGGTTCGGAATGTCGCCAATTCGCTCCGCGTTCTCCGATCTGCGCAGACCGCGAGCGGCCGCGTGCTCGCGCGCTTACACGAATATCTTCCCCGGATTGAATATATTCATCGGGTCGAACGCCGCCTTCAGGCGCTGCATCAGATCGAGCGCTTCGAGGCCGTGCTCGTCGATGAGATAGGGGCCTTTCTTCTGGCCGACGCCGTGCTCGCCGGTGCAGGTTCCGTCCATCGCTATGGCGCGCAAGGCGAGGCGTTCGGCGAAAGCTTCGGCGCGCTCGATCTCGTCCGCGTCGTTCATGTCGACGAGCGGCGCGACATGGAAATTGCCATCGCCGACATGGCCGACGATTGGCGCGACGAGCCCGCTTTCAGCTATGTCGCGCTGCGTTTCCTCGACGCAATCGGCGAGGCGGGAGATCGGCACGCATACGTCGGTGGCGAAGCCGCGCGCGCCTGGGCGCAGCGTCGCGCTCGCCCAGAAAACATCGTGCCGCGCCTGCCACAGCTTCGTGCGCTCCTCGGCCTGCGTCGTCCACACGAACGGCCCGCCGCCGTTGTCGACCGCAATTTCACCGAAGCGTCTGGATTGCTCGGCGACGCCGTCCTGCGAGCCGTGGAATTCGACGAACAGCATCGGCGTCTCGGGCAGGCCGAGCTTCGAATAGTTGTTGCACGCTTTCACCTGCAACTGATCGAGCAGTTCAATACGCGCGATCGGAATGCCGGACTGAATCGTCTGGATGGTGGCCAGGCACGCCGACCGCACGTCGGGAAACGAACAATGCCCGCCCGAAATCGCCTCGGGTATGCCCGACAGCCGCAACGTTACTTCGACAATGACGCCGAGCGTGCCTTCGGAGCCGACGTAAAGCCGGGTCAGGTCGTAGCCCGCCGAGGATTTGCGCGCGCGGCTCGCGGTGCGGATGTAGGCGCCGTCGGCGGTGACAATGCCAAGGGAAAGCACGTTGTCCTTCATCGTGCCGTAGCGCACCGCGTTGGTGCCGGAGGCGCGCGTCGCCGCCATGCCGCCGATCGAGGCGTCCGCGCCGGGGTCGATGGGAAAGAACAGGCCGCTGTCGCGCAGGTGCGAATTTAGCGTCTTACGCGTGATCCCGGGTTCGATGACGCAGTCCAAGTCCTCCGCGTGAACCGCGAGAACCTTGTTCATGCGCGTAAAATCGAGCGAAAGCCCGCCGTGGGGCGCGTTGATGTGACCCTCCAGCGAAGAACCGGCGCCGAACGGAATGATTGGTGCGTCGTGCGCGGCGCAGATGCGCACGGCCTCGACGACGTCCTCGCGCGTCTCGACAAAGAGAACCGCGTCCGGCGGCTGTGTCTTCAGCCAGGTCAATGTATGGCCGTGCTGACGTCGCACCGCTTCGGAGGTGACGAGTTTATTGCCGAAGCGCGCCTTCAATTCGGCGGTGAGCGCGGCGAGGGTCGCGGGCGAGAGGCCCCCCTCGCGGCGGCGGATTTTCGGTGTCGCTGTCTCGGCCATGCAAATCGAACGTCCGTTAGGTCTCGGCGCGATTGCGCCGCGCCGATATTGACCGCAAAATCGGTTCGGCCGCAATGGCTGGAGACTTCCGATGCTGGAGCCGCGCGCTTTCCTGACGAGCCTGTTTCAGGCGGCGATCGACGCCGCGTCGCCCGCCAAGCGCGTCGCCGCATTTCTGCCGCCGCGACCCAAAGGGCGCACGATCGTCGTCGGCGCCGGCAAGGCGGCTGCGGCGATGGCGGCGGCAGTCGAGGCGGCCTGGGACGGGCCGCTCGAAGGGCTCGTCGTCACTCGATATGGTCACGGCGCCCCGACGCGACGGATCGAAGTCGTCGAGGCTTCCCATCCGGTGCCCGACGCGGCCGGCGAGCGGGCGGCGCAGCGCATCCTCGAAAGCGTGCGCGGCCTGACTTCGGACGATCTCGTGCTGTGCCTGATCTCGGGCGGGGGTTCGGCGCTGCTCGCCGCGCCCGCGCCGGGTCTGACGCTCGACGATAAGCGCGCGATCAATCGGGAATTGCTCAGGAGCGGCGCCGACATCGGCGAAATGAACTGCGTGCGCAAGCATCTTTCGGCCGTCAAGGGCGGGCGGCTCGCGCTCGCCGCCGCGCCGGCGCGCGTCGTCAGCCTGATCATTTCCGACGTGCCGGGCGACGATCTCTCGATCATTGCTTCCGGCCCGACTGTCGCCGACCCCTCGACCTCCGCGGAGGCGTTGGCGATTCTCCGCCGCTATTCCATTGCGACGCCGTCCGAAGTCGTCGCACGCTTGCAAAGCGAGGATTCAGAGACCCCGAAGCCCGGCGACTCCCGCCTTCGCGGTGTCGCCAACATCCTCATCGCCACGCCTCAGATGTCGCTCGAGGCCGCGGCGGCGAGCGCCAGCGCTCGGGGCGTAACGCCCGTGCTGCTCGGCGACGCCATCGAGGGAGAAGCGCGGGAAGTCGGCAAGGTGATGGCCGGAATTGCGCACTCCGCCGCGTGTCACGGCGCACCGGCGCGGGCGCCCTGCGTTCTGCTTTCGGGCGGCGAGACGACAGTGGCGGTGCGAGGGCGGGGGCGGGGCGGACGCAATGCCGAATTCCTGCTCGGCCTCGCGCTCGCGCTCGATGGCGAGCCAGGCGTCTTCGCCATCGCCGGCGACACCGACGGCATCGACGGCAGCGAGCACAACGCCGGCGCGATCGTCACGCCCGATACGCTCGCCCGCGCCGACGCGCTCTCTCTGAAGCCGCGCGAAAGCCTCGCGAACAACGACGCCTATTCCCTGTTCGCCGCGCTCGGCGATCTCGTCGTGACCGGGCCGACGCTGACCAACGTCAACGATTTTCGCGCCATTCTCATTACAAATCATAACGACAATTCGAATTGACGGCGGCTGCCCGAAATGCTCCCCATCGCCGGACTTGAAGGCATGACGATCGAGGCCGAATTTGACCGCTGATCCCGAAAATCCCCTGCTCGCCGAATGGACCGGGCCCTTCGGCGCGCCGCCGTTCAGCGCCATCCGCGCCGAGCATTTCCGTCCGGCCTTCGCGGTCGCCGTCGAGCGACGCAAAGAGGACATCGAGGCGATCAGGAACAACCCCGCTCCGGCCGATTTCGCGAATACGATCCTGGCGCTGGAACGGGCCGGCGCGGAACTCGACCGCGTCGAGCGCGTGTTCTTTCATTTGGTCGGGGCCGACAGCAACGAAGAACTCGAAGCGATCGAAACCGAAATGGCGCCCAAGCTCGCGCGCGAGCACCAAGCGACCTATCTTGACGATGTCCTGTTTCAGCGCGTCGAATTGATTTACGCCGCGCGCGATGAGCTCGACGCGGAGGCGCGGCGGCTGGTCGAGCGCTATCGTCTGGCCTTCACGCGCGCGGGCGCTGGGCTTGACGCGCGAAGGAAAGCGCGGCTCGCCGAAATCGGCGAGCGGCTAGCGAGTCTGGGCGCGTCTTTTGGCCAGAACGTACTGGCCGATGAGAAGGCGTTCCTGTTGCGGCTCGAAAGCCCGGACGATCTCGAAGGCCTGCCGCCCGAATTCCTGGCGGCGGCCGCGCGTCTCGCCCAAGAGCGCGGCTATCCCGGCGGACATGCGGTGACGTTGTCGCGTTCCTCGTTCGAACCGTTCATGCAATTCTCGGCGCGTCGCGATCTTCGCGAGAAGCTCTTCCGAGCGTTCGTCGCGCGCGGCGCCAACCCGGGCGCGCATGACAACCGCGCCGTGATGGCCGAGACCGTGCGCTTGCGGGCGGAGAAAGCGCGATGGTTGGGCTACGAGAATTTCGCGCAGTTCCGGCTCGACGACACGATGGCCAAGACGCCCGCGGCGGCGAAGGAACTGCTCGATCAAGTATGGAAGCCCGCGCGCGCGCAGGCCTTGCGCGAGGCTGCGGCGCTACAGGAAATGGTCGTCGCCGACGGTCGCAACTTCGAACTCATGCCTTGGGACTGGCGCTATTATGCCGAGAAACGCCGGCAGGCTCTCTACGCGTTCGACGAAGGCGCCTTGAAGGCGCATCTGCCGCTGGAGCGCGTCATCGCCGCCGCCTTCCACGTCGCGCACCGGCTGTTCGGCGTGTCGTTCGAGGAGCGCCGCGACGTCGACTTGCCGCACGGCGACGCGCGCGCCTGGAGCGTCAGCGACGCGAATGGCGCGCCGATCGCGCTCTTCATCGGCGATTATTTCGCAAGGCCCTCCAAACACAGCGGCGCCTGGATGTCGGCGATGCGCGATCAGAGCCGCTTCAACGGGCCGGTCTTGCCCATCGTGATGAACGTGATGAATTTCGCGCGCGGCGGCGCGGGCGAGGACTCGCTCCTCAGCCACGACGAAGCGCGAACTTTATTTCATGAGTTCGGCCATGCCTTGCACGGGATGATGTCCGACGTGGATTATCCGCGGCTATCGGGCACGCATGTCGCGCGCGATTTCGTCGAGTTCCCCTCGCAACTCTATGAGCATTGGTTGGACGAGCCTCAGATCCTGCGCGAATTCGCGCGCCATCACCGGACCGGCGCGCCGATGCCGGAGGCGTTGCTCGACGCGCTCAACGCCGCGCGCCGCTATGGCCAGGCGTTCGCGACCGTCGAATTCGCCGCCTGCGCGTTCGTCGATCTCGCCCTGCACGGCGTTCCCGATCCCGGCGAAATCGACGTTCCCACGTTCGAAGCGCGCGAACTCGCAGCCCTTGAAATGCCTGCGCAAATCGCGCCACGCCACAGCGCGCCGCACTTCCAGCATATCTTCTCCGGCGAGGGATATTCGGCCGGCTATTACAGCTATCTCTGGTCGGAGGCGCTCGACGCCGACGGCTTCGAAGCGTTCAAGGCGAGCGGCGACATTTTCGATCCCGCGCTCGCCGAGCGACTGAAGCGATACGTCTACGCCGCCGGCAATACGCGCGCCCCCGACGAAGCCTACGCCGCGTTTCGCGGGCGCGCGCCCAGTACGGAAGCTCTGCTGCGCAAGCGTGGATTCGCCGCCTAGACGCCTTCCTCAGGAGTCGTTGCCGCCGAACAGCGAACCGAGCAGCCCGCCCGCGGCGCCGAGCGCGGCGCCGGCGGCGACCGTGCCGGCGGCCGAATTGGCGCCGGTGTCGCCGCTCGTTTTCGGCAGATAGCGGCCGATCTCCTCCGCCAGATTGAGAATCGGCATGCTTTGCAGCCAGATGTGGCCGGGTCCGGTGAGCGTGGCGAGGAACAGGCCTTCCCCACCGAACAATATGTTCTTGAAACCGCTGACCATCTGAATGTCGAAACCGACGCTCGGCTCGAACACGCCGACATGGCCGGCGTGGACGAGCAGTTTTTCGCCCGCCGCCAGATCGCGCTCGACGAGTTCGCCCGAGAGATCGAGCCAGACGACGCCTGGCCCCGTGACTTTTTGCAGGATGAAGCCGTCGCCGCCAAAGAAGCCGGCCCCGAGCCGCTTCTGCCACGCAAGTTCCAATGTCACGGTCTTTTGCGCGACCAGGAATGTCTCCTTGCGACAGATCAGCGATTGGCCCGGCTGCAACAGCGCGGGAACGATAGTTCCGGGAAAGCGTGGCGCGAACGCGACGTGACCGGCGCCGCGCGCGGTGAAATCGGTTATGAAGAACGATCCGCCGCCGAACGAACGTTTGAGGCCGGCGAGAAGGCCGCCGCCGGTGTGAGTGTCCATCGCGATCTGATCGTTCATCCAGGCCATCGTATTGGTCTGGCTATAGACGGTTTCGCCGGGCGCGAGATCGATCGCCACGGTCTGCATGATGTTACCGGAAATCTCGTAGCGCATGTGTCGCTCCCCAAAGGACGCCGGCGCGGCGCGCGGCGCGGATTAAGCCGCAAATCCGTGCAAATGGATAGAGCCGCCGTGTGTTTTGAATCGCTTAATCGTCGGGCACTGCGATGCGCGAGCCATCCGGCCCCGCCCTTACGTCGAGCCGCCCCGCCGCGCGAAGGCGCGTCCAGTCCTCGCGCGCGATGAGGGCGACGGGGCAGGCGCGGCCGTAAAGCTCGGCCGCCGCGAGCGCGCCGACGACGACGATGCCGTCGCGCTTCAACAGCAGGATCGCGGCGGGGCCGACGCCCACCCGCAACGCTTCGGCGAGCGCGGCGCTGCCCGAACTCGATCCGCGTCCGGCCGGCATCATCAGCACGCGGCCGGTGACTTGCTCGCCGACCTGCGGGTGCCAACGGTCGATGATGCGGCCTGTTTTCACATCCAGTCCGCCCCAGAAACTCAGGGGCTCGTCGAGCGCGAGCGGCGCGCCCGTCGCCGCTCCTTGCGCGAGCGTTTGGCCGGCGACGAACACGCTCACAGGCGCGTCACTCGGCCGGCGCGCGCCGAAGCGACGCATTCTCGCAGCGAGCCGAACGCCACCTCGGCGCCCAGATTGCCCGGCGCGTAATAGGCGCATTTGCCCGAATTGGTCATGATCGCCCGCTGGCCATCGCGCATCAATTTGGTGACATAGGTGCAAGTGTCGACGACGAGGATGACGCCGGCGGCTTGCAACTTCTCCTCCCAACCGCGAGCGCGCAGCGCCTCCAGCGTTTCGCGATTGCAATTGATCCAGATTTCGACGCGCGGCTTCTCGCCTTCGAGCAACGGCGTCAGGCGCGCGAATTCGCCGATCGAGAAATGCGGCGTGCCGAGCGTCACCGCGTCTATCGGGGCGCCGTCGCGAATCGTCGAAAGGCTCCGAGCCGCCTCGCGCAGATCATCGGCGGTGAAACGCACGACGCGCTCGGGCGCGAGGCCGGCGAAGGCCGCGTCGAGCGTCGGCGCTTCCGGGGTGAGGCCGATGGCGTGAAACAGCGCGACGGCGCCGGACGAAGCTGCGGCCGCGCCAAGCGCCTTCAGATCGTCCTCGCACGTCGTTGCGGGCAGCCCCGAAATCGCCGGCACGCCTTCGCCCAAGCGCCCGACAAGATGGCCGACGGCTACGCACGCAAGCTCCGCGCCGTCCCATTCGGCGGGAATATCGACGATCTCGACAAGAATGCGCGCGCGCCGGTTGGCGCCGATATGCAGCCCGAACTCGGGCGCGCGTCCGGTCATCGCGCAACTCAAGTCGATGAAGTCGCCGTAGCGTTCGGTGCGCGCGCCGATCACAGAATTGGCGAATACGATCGCGTTCGACTCGCCCCAGGCGATCTGCGCGCCGAAGCGAGGACGATGCCGGGTCTGATAGGGAGCGCAGGTGAAGGTCGGCAGGCAGCCGAGCGCGAGATGGGCCTGCATCAGGCGCCGGCCGTTCGCGCCAAGTTGCGCGTCGCCGCGAAAAAGATCGGGATGCAGGAGATCGACCGATCCCACATTTAGCGTCGTGGGCGCGCGCACGCGCCCGCCGAGCGCGATCAGGCGTTCGACGAAATCGAGGCTGGCCTTACCGAGATAAAGGCAGCCGTCGACATGCGCGGCCTCGATGTCGAGAAAGCGCCGGGCGCCGACCGCCTCGGCGAACTTGGCCAGCAGTCGCATAGCAAAAGCGGCGGCTTCGCCATGCGCACCCGCGAGCAGTTCGGCATCGAAAGCGGTGAGTTCGAGCGGCATGATGACAGGCTAGGCGGCGGCGCGCGAAGCTGTCAAAGCGACGTGGCGACGCGATTTATCTTGACTTATTGCGCCGCATCATAGATAGCCCCACCACCGCAGATCACGCGGTCGATGCGCGCCGGCCGCGTGAAGGGCTTTGGTCCTCCTGCCGCGCGCCTTTTCGCGTTTCCCATCGACGCCCGGACACGCGGGGCGTTCCCTCTACTAAACCCTGGCCGCAGTTTCGCGCGAATTCGCGCGCTGGCGGCTGTTTGAAAGACATCAACATTGGATAATTTTCACGGCTTCGGCCTCGCCGAGCCCCTCCTGTCCGCGCTTACGAAACTCGGTTACGCCAAGCCGACCCCGATTCAGGCCAAGACGATCCCCGCGCTCATGCAGGGCCGCGACGTCGTCGGCATCGCCCAGACCGGCACCGGCAAGACCGCGGCTTTCGCGCTGCCGATCCTCAACAAACTGATCGCCGATCCGCGCCCCGCGCCGCGCGGCGGCGCCAGAGCGCTCGTGCTCAGCCCGACGCGCGAACTCGCCAGCCAGATCGCGCAGAGTTTCCGCGATCTCTCCGCCGGCCTCGATTTCAAGATCGCGGTCATCTTCGGCGGCGTGCCGCATGGCGCGCAGATCAGGGCCTTGGGGCAGGGCCTTGACGTGCTAGTGGCGACGCCCGGCCGCCTGCTCGATCATCTCGACGCTCGGGTCGCGAACTTGCGCGGCGTCGAATTTCTGGTGCTCGACGAGGTCGATCAAATGCTCGATCTCGGCTTCGTCAAGCCGATCCGCCGCATCGTGCGCGAAATCCCGAAAGTCCGGCAGAACCTCTTTTTCTCGGCGACGATGCCGAGCGACATTCGCGCGCTGGCGGGCGAATTGCTGCGCGATCCCGTCGAGGTCGCGGTGACGCCCGTCGCCAAGACCGCCGACCGGGTCGATCAGAGCGTCATTCTGGTCGACGCGGCGAAGAAGCGCGACATGCTGGTCGAACTCTTCAAGAACGCCGAGATGACGCGCACGATCGTCTTCACGCGGACCAAGCGCGGCGCGGACCGTGTCGCCAAGACGCTCGACGAGGCGGGAATCCTCGCCGCCGCGATCCATGGCAACAAAAGCCAGGGCCAGCGCGAGCGCGCGCTCGAAGCCTTCCGCGGCGGCCGGACGCGCGCTTTGGTGGCGACCGACATAGCCGCGCGCGGCATCGACATCGACGGCGTCAGCCATGTCGTGAATTTTGAATTGCCTGAGGTCGCCGAGGCCTATGTTCATCGCATCGGCCGCACCGCTCGCGCCGGCAAGGCGGGGGAGGCGATTTCGTTCTGCGACCATGAAGAGCGCGATCTGCTGCGTGCGATCGAAAAGCTGACGAGGTTGCGCCTGCCGACGGAGGATCGGCGCGGCCCCAATGCGCCGCCGCCCGCGCCCATCGCCGCCCGTGATCCCTCCGCCCCGGCGCCGGAACGGCCCCATCATGCGCCGCACCGCGATCCGCGCTCGGTTGGGCAGGCGGCGACGCGCGGTCGCCCGGGCCGTCGCTCGCGACCGGCCTATTCGTCGCAGAGGGCGCCGAACCGAGGCGCCTGAATCGAAACATCGAACTATTCGGCGTCGAAAATAGCAAAAGCCGCCCGGGGCTCCCCGAGCGGCGCGTAACGATACCCTATCCTCGATAGTCCGCCTCCGGGCGGGCTGTTACGGCGTCCGTTATTTGAAAGCGGCGCTGATTTCGGAATACTCGCCGCTCAATTTCGTTCCGATATTGCCGACTATCGTGACGATAGCCAGACCGATCATCGAAGCGAGCAAAGCGTATTCAATGGCCGTCGAGCCGCTGATGTCGAATAGAAACGTCTCAATATGCTTTTCCATGAATTCGCCCCTGACGGGATGAGGGAGGATACGCTTGTTTTTGGCGGTTCAATGTTAGCTCACGGGCAATCTACCGCCCAATTCCTACCGAAATCCGAAAATCACTCTCGAAACCCGGGGTGAATAGAGACAGCAGTATAGGTAGGTAACAAAATTATGAATCGGCGACAGGACTCACGCGTCTGTCTCGGATCCGCCCGACGGCGATAGTCTCGATTAGGCGTTAATTGATCTTTACTTTGCCATCCCGGTTTCTGCGCCGCCACAACGCTTCGGCGTCGATCTGAAGCTCGACAGGCGGCGCTCGCGCCGCCGCCGCGTCCGCTCCTCGTCTATTCCCCGACGGCCTCGGCGACCGCGATCGCCGTCATGTTGACGATCCCGCGCGCCGTCACCGAGGGCGTCAGGACATGCGCGGGCTTGGCCGGTCCCATCAAGATCGGCCCGACCGGAAGCGCGTTGGCGATGACCCGGGTGAGTTGAAAGGCGGTGTTGCCCGCATCGAGATTAGGGAAGATCAGGACATTCGCCTCGCCTTCGAGGCGGCAATCCGAGATTACGCGTTGGCGCGCGATCATCGTCAGCGCCGTGTCGGCCTGCATTTCGCCGTCGACCTCGAGATCGGGCGCGCGCTCGCGCAGCAGAGCGAGCGCCGCGCGCATCTTCAGCGCCGACGGGGTGTTGGCGGAGCCGAAATCCGAATGCGAGATCAGGGCGATTTTCGGCGTCACGCCGAACCTGCGCACATGCTGGCCGCAGGCGATGGCCATGTCGGCAATCTCCTCGGCGCTTGGATCGTAACGCACGTGCGTGTCGGCGAGGAAATAGGCGCCGCTCGAAGCGATGACGAGCGAGAGCGCGGCAAAGTCCTTGGCGCCCGGCGCCATCCCGACGATGTCCTTGATATGCTTGAGGCGCGACTCGAAGCGCCCTTCCAGGCCACATATGAGCGCGTCGACGTCGCCCCGATGCAGCGCCAGCGCGCCGATGACCGAGGGCGAGGTGCGGACTACCGTGCGCGCGACGTCCGGCGTCACGCCCTTGCGGCCGGCGACCTTGAGATAAGTCGCTACGTAATCGCGGTAGCGCGGATCGCTGCGTGGATCGATCAC
Source organism: Beijerinckiaceae bacterium (assembly GCA_037446355.1). GTDB lineage: Bacteria > Pseudomonadota > Alphaproteobacteria > Rhizobiales > Beijerinckiaceae > Roseiarcus. The sequence goes on from JBBIIT010000008.1 coordinate 44,014, forward strand.
TTCGAAATCGACGCCCGGGGTCATCGCCAGGCCATAGCGCTTTATGCGCTCCTGGATGATTTCCGGGCGCCCGATCAGCACCGGCTTGGCCAGCTTCTCCTCGAGGACGACCTGCGTCGCGCGCAGCACGCGCTCATCTTCTCCCTCGGAATAGATGACGCGCTTCTGCGCGGCGCGCGCCTTGGCGAACAGCGGCTTCATCATGAAGCCTGAGCGGAAGACGAACCGGCCGAGTTGGTCGACATAGGCGTCGAAGTCGACGATCGGGCGCCGGGCGACGCCGGTCTCCATCGCCGCGCGAGCGACCGCTGGCGCGATGCGCAGCATCAACCGGGGATCGAACGGGCTTGGAATCAGCGATGCGCGGCCGAATGGCGAGGCTTCGCCGCCGTAGGCGCGGGCCACCACCTCTGACGGCGTCTCGCGCGCGAGCGCCGCGATCGCGCGCACCGCGGCTTTCTTCATTTCCTCGTTGATCGTGGAGGCGCCGACATCGAGCGCGCCGCGAAATATGTAGGGAAAGCAGAGAACATTGTTGACCTGGTTGGGATAGTCGGAGCGCCCGGTGCAGATCATCGCGTCGGGGCGTTCCGCGATGGCGAGTTCCGGCATGATCTCGGGAGTCGGATTGGCGAGCGCCATGATGAGCGGATCGCGCGCCATGCGCCTGAGAAGTTCCGGCTTCAGGACGCCGGCGGCGGAGAGGCCCAGAAAAATGTCGGCGCCGTCGATGACCTCGGCGAGCGCGCGCGCCGAGGTCTCGCGCGCGTAAACCGACTTCCAGCGGTCCATCAGCTTTTCGCGACCCTTATAGACGACCCCCTCCAGGTCGCAGACGAAGATGTTTTCGCGTTTGGCGCCGAGCGATACGAGCAGATTGAGCGACGCTAACGCCGCCGCGCCGGCGCCCGAACAAACGATCCTCACCGAATCGATCGCTTTGCCCGTCAATTCGAGCGCATTGGCGACCGCCGCCGAGACGATGATCGCGGTGCCGTGCTGATCGTCGTGGAATACGGGAATGCTCATGCGAGCCTTCGCCTTTTCCTCGACGTCGAAACATTCGGGGCCCTTGATGTCTTCAAGATTGATGCCGCCAAAGGTCGGTTCGAGCGCGACGACAATATCGACAAGCTTGTCGACGTTGGTCTCGTTCACCTCGATGTCGAACACGTCGATGCCGGCGAACTTCTTGAACAACACCGCCTTGCCTTCCATGACTGGCTTGCTGGCGAGCGGCCCGATCGGGCCGAGTCCGAGCACGGCGGTGCCGTTGGTGAGCACCGCGACGAGGTTCTGTCGCGCCGTGAGATTGGCCGCCTCCTGCGGATCGGCGGCGATCGCCTCGCAGGCGAAGGCGACGCCCGGCGAATAGGCGAGTGCGAGATCGCGTTGATTGCCGAGCGGCTTGGTGGCGGCGATCTCGAGCTTTCCTGGACGCGGCTCGCGATGAAAATGCAGGGCGTCGGCTCTCAGATCCGCCGTGCTTTGGCTTGACATGCGATGTCCCCCTTGCTCCCGAGTCGCGACTGTTGCCGCACGCGCGGCGACGGAGCAAGGGCGAATTTCCCGATCGGCGCATTAGGCGCTTGCGCGATTTTCGCGTCTTGGGCCGCCGAGGTTGTGCTTTGTCGGCGAACCGGAGAATATATTCAAAGCCGATAAAAAATTGTCGAAGGTCAAGTCGGCCATGGGGAAACGTCTGGCATAAGGCGAGCGGCGCGGGGCCGCGGGGGAGGGTGAATGGCTGGGGTTATCGTTGTCGGGAGCAGTGGGTTTATCGGCGGCCATGTTTTTGCCGCGCTATTGAAAGCGGGGATCGGGGCGACCGCGACGGATCGCGCCGAGTTCGATCTGTCCCGCCAGGGGCCGGACGCGCTTGCGAAGAAACTCGCCGGCGCCGAAGTGGTGGTCAATTGCGTCGGCCTCGCGCGCGACGCCCGTGTTGACAATCTCGAGTCTGTCAACGTCGAGGGCGCGCGCCGCCTCGCCGAAGCCTGCAAGCTCGCGGGCGTGAAGCGTCTCATCCATATCTCGACCTTGGGCGCCGACGTTGCCGACGCTTCGCGTTTTCAGCGCGCCAAGGGCGAGGGCGAGGCCGCCCTTGCCGCGATCCAGGGCCTCGAAATCGTCATCGTGCGCCCCTCGCTCGTGATCGGGCCCGGAGGCGCGAGCGGCGATTTCTTCAGTGCGCTCGCGGCGCTTCCGTTCCCGCCGCGCTTGGCATCGGGCGCTTGGCGGGTGCAGCCGTTGCATATCGACGAACTCGCCGAACTCGTCGCGCGGCTCACAACGACCGTCAACCCGCCCAAGATCATCGACGCCGTCGGCCCCGCCGCGATGACGACCGACGACCTCACGCGAACCCTGCGCAACTGGTTGGGGCTGGAGGCCAGGCCCTTCGTCGGCCTCTCCAAGGGCGCGCTGGGCCTGCTCGCGTGGCTGAACGAGGTCTTCGAGATCGGTCCGGGCGACCGGGAGTTCGTTTCGCTGCTCGAGCGCGGCAATGTCGCCGACCCCGCGGGAGTCACTGCGGCTCTCGGTCGTCCGCCGACGGATCTGGCCCATAGCCTCGCGCTTACGCCCTCGACGCTCGCCGATTTCTGGCGCGCGCGGCTCTATTTCCTGCAACCGCTGCTGCGGCTCTCGCTCGCCGCGCTCTGGTTTGGCACGGGCTTCGTTTCCTTCGGCCTGTTTCCGCCATCCGAATTCTACGTGATGCTTGGCGAACTCGGTTTGAGTGGGCCCGCCGCGGAAGTCGCGCTGTTCAGCGTCGCGGGCGCGAATGTCGTGCTCGGCATATTGCTGATGGTCAAATGGCGCACTTCCTTGGTCGCCAAGGCGATGTTGGCGCTGGTGGTGTTGTTTTCCTGCGCCGCGCTGCTGCTGCCGCACGAATATTGGCTGACGCCGTTCGCGCCGATCCTGAAGAACCTGCCCATCGGCGTCGCGCTGTTGGCGCTGATCGGGATGGAGCGCGCTAAACGCTGAAGGAAGTTTGCGGCGCGGCTTCGGCTCGGCTAAATCGAGGCGATGCGCGCCGCCGATCTCGATCTCCTGTTCGTGCCCGACCTCGGGTCTTTGGCGGACGATCATTGGCAGAACCGCTGGCGCGAGCGGCTTTCGACCGCTCGCTCGGTCGGCTCGATGCGCGACCACGATCTCGAGGCGTCGATCGCGGCGATCGTCGACGGGGCGAATCGAGCGACGCGGCCGATCTTTTTCGTCGCTCATTCCGTAGGGGCGCTCGCGGTCGCGCACGCCGCGCCGCAAATGGCGGGCCTCGATGTGCGCGGCGCGCTGCTCGCGGCGCCGCCGAGTGACGAAAGCCTGGCCACGCTGATCGGTTATTCGCGCCCGAGCCCGCGCGCGCCGCTGCGCTGGCCGAGTCTGCTCATCGCCAGCCGCACCGACCCGTGGGCGACGATCGAGCAGTCGCGCGCGCTCGCCCAATCCTGGGGGGCCGAATTCGTCGACGCGGGCGAATCCGGTCGCCTCGACGCGAACAGCGGCCACGGCCCCTGGCCGGACGGATTGTTGAAGCTGGCGGGTTTGCTTAAGCGGCTCTAGCCCGCCGTGCGGGACGACGCCGGTGCGAGGCGGTTCACCGCGCGCAAACCGGCCTCTGTTCGGGTTCCCATCGCGCGCCGAACTCCTCGGAAGCGCATTTGCGTGTTGCTAGCGGCGACCGGAGGGATCACTGTCGGCGCCGCCGGGGATTTCATCCGGAAAATTGACGCTTGGACGCTTTTGCGACAGTTCGACGTCGCCGAGTTGTCGAGTCGCGAATCCAGGCGTCGTCGGGACGAAAACGCCACGAGGGAGGATTCGATGCAACGCGAACTGATGGCCGCGCTTGTCGGCGCCGCCGCATTGGGCCTGTCCGCCGCCACTGCGGCGGACTCTCAGGTCGAACGTGGGAAATATCTGGTCTCGACTATCGGCTGCGGCGACTGCCACACCGCGGGGACATTCCTAGGCAAGCCGGACATGGCGCACCCTCTGGCGGGTTCGGATGTCGGCTTCACGATTCCGGGCATGGGCGCTTTTTTCGGCCCCAACCTGACGCCCGACAAAAAGACCGGTCTGGGCGACTGGACCGAAGACCAGATCGTCGCCGCCGTGACAACGGGTGTTCGCCCGGACGGGCGCAAGCTCGCGCCGATCATGCCCTACATGAATTTTGCGAACATGACCGCCGGCGACGCCAAGGCTGTCGCCGCCTATTTGAAGAGCCTGCCGCCGATCGAGCGCGCGGTGGGCGGACCCTACGGACCTGAGGATACTCCCAAAGGCCTGGTGTTCGTCATTGTTCCGGGCGACGTCTACGCCAAGCTGCCGAAACCCAAACCTTGAGGCGTCGAGAGCGCCGCGCGCCCGCGGATCACTTCGGGTTCAAGAACGCTTCCCATTGCGCGCGCGTGCCATAGAACGCATTGCGGTCGACATGGCCTTCGATGCCCGGCACATGGCCATCGGCCTGGTATTGCCAGAATCGCCAGTCGCGCGAGCCATAGCGCACGGAGGGATGATGTTTGGTTGAGCGCACCCACATCGGATAATCCTCGAACGCGCCGTCGGAGAGGATGGCTTCGTAGAAATCGACCGAGGTGTAGATGACCGGGCGCTTGCCGTAATGACGCTCCATTTCCTGTAGCATCACCCTCATGTCGGCGATAGCGGAGTCGCGATCGAGTTGACGATGGCAGGTTCGCGATGTCGGCGTCGCCTCGACGTCGAGCACGGGCGGCAGCGCGCCGTCCTCTACGGGGGCTTGCTGTTCGAACCAGTTGACCTCCTCCATCGGCGGGCGGCACCAATAGACGAAGTGATAGGCGCCGTGCGGAATGCCCGCCTGCTTGGCGCCCTCCCAGTTGGCCTGGAAGCGCTCGTCGGCATGGTCGCCGCCCTCGCTGGCCTTGATCCAGACGAACTTGACGCCGCTGGAGGCGACGGCGCTCCAGTCGATCGTGCCCTGGTATTTGGAGACGTCGATGCCATGGATGGGATAATCGCGCGGCTTGGGCAGATCGGCGTCGAAGTCGAACGGCCCGCCGCCCCCGCCCCCGCAGGCGGTTGTCAGCGCGGCCAGCGCCGCTATCGCGGCGGCGCGCGGCAAAAGGCGGAAATCGACCGTCATGTTTTCACATATCGCCTAGAGATTTGGCGCAAACTAGGCGGATCGGGGTAACGATCCGTTAACAGGGCGACGCTTGACCTCGGCGCCGTCGCGGGCGACGAAAGCGCCGCGAAACGTGAGAAAGTGATCCGCTGATGCGATTGGCCGCCGTCCTGCTGACTTCGGCCCTCGGCCTTGGCGGCGCCAGCGGCGCCGAATGCGGGCCCGACAGGCTCGGCGTCTCGCGCGTGGTCAGCGTCGGCACGCAAGGCGGCCTGAAAGTCGGCCTCAAGACCTACGACAAGACAATTCCGCTCGCCGATCACGAGGTGATCCTGACCTTCGACGACGGCCCCGACGCGCAAACGACGCCGCAGGTCTTGAAGGCGCTCGCCGACGAATGCGTGCGCGCGACTTTTTTCGTCATTGGCCGCAAGGTCGACGATCTGCCGGTCCTGGCGCGGCGCGAGGTCGCGGAAGGGCACACCGTCGCCTATCACACCTACAGCCATCCGCAGCCGACCCTGCGTTATATGGGCGACGCGGCGGCTCGCGCCGATATTCTCAAAGGCGCGATCGCGGTCGAGCGCGACGCCTATGGCGTCGATTTTTCGGCCGGCGAGCCCAAAGACCTCGCCCAGCTTCCCATGCACGCGCCGTTCTTTCGCTTTCCCGGCTTCGCCGACACTTCGGACCTGCGCGCCTGGTTCGCCGCCAATCGCGTCGGGATTTTCAGCGTCGATCTGTGGGCGTCCGACTGGGTCAAGATGACGCCGGACGAAGAACTCAAACTGATCCTCGGCCGGCTGGAGAAGCCGAAGCGCGGCATGTTGCTGTTCCATGACAATCGCCAGTGGACCGCCGACATGATGGCGCCGTTCCTGCGCGAACTCAAAAAGCGCGGCTACCGCGTCGTCCATATGGTCCCGGGGCCGGGCGCCGGACCGACGGTCGACGCGCCGCCCGGCTGGGTCTCGGAAACCGAACGCACCGTCGGAGCGATCAAGCCGCGCCTCGACGGCGCCGCGCCCCGGGGCGCCGCGACGCCGATCCCGGTCTTGCCGGCGCCGAGCGAATAGGGCTGAAAAACCAAAACGGCGACCCCTTTTGGGGTCGCCGTGGAATCTCATGGTGCGGTCAAGAGGACTCGAACCTCCACCCCGGTTAAAGGACTAGCACCTCAAGCTAGCGCGTCTACCAATTCCGCCATGACCGCAGAGCCTCGACCCATCCGGATCGAAGCGGAGGCGTCGTCTAACAAATCGGTCCGGCGATGACAAGCGCGGCATTCGGGCCAGACGCGAGAAAAGCGGGCCGCGCGGGAAAGTTGCGTCGCCTGCGCGAACCTGCTACCTCCCGCCTCCTTCACCCGTGGAAGAACGCCCGGACAGCCAGCCGGGAGCCCGTTCGCACCACGAAACTGCAACCTGGCGCATCCGTTTCGAGTTCGCTCGAAGCGGCCGCGTCGTTTTTGGAGCAGCCAGATGGCAAAGAAAATTGCCGGCTACATCAAGCTACAAGTGCCGGCGGGCGCGGCCAATCCGTCGCCGCCGATCGGTCCCGCGCTCGGTCAGCGCGGTCTCAACATCATGGAATTCTGCAAGGCCTTCAACGCGCGCACCGCGCAGATGGAGAAGGGCTCGCCGATTCCGGTCGTCATCACCGCCTACCAGGATCGTTCCTTCACTTTCGAAATGCGCCAGCCGCCGGTCACCTTCTGGTTGAAGAAGGCCGCCGGTCTGAAGATCGGCAAGAAGCCGGCTTCGGGCGCCAAGACGCCGGGCCGCGGCTTCGTCGGCAAGGTGACGCGCGCTCAGGTCAAGGAAATCGCCGAGAAGAAGATCGTCGACCTCAACTGCGACACGGTCGAATCGGCGATGAAAATGATCGAAGGCTCCGCCCGTTCGATGGGCCTCGAGGTGGTGGGGTAAGCCATGAGCAACGCTGGAAAGAGAATCCGCAAGGCGCGCGAAGGCGTCGTCCGCACCAAACTCTACGCGCTCGATGAAGCCGTGAAGCTCGTCAAGTCCAACGCCGTCGCCAAGTTCGACGAGACCGTCGAACTCGCGATCAACCTCGGCGTCGATCCCAAGCACGCCGACCAGATGGTGCGCGGCGTCGTCAACCTGCCCAACGGCACTGGCCGCGTTCTGCGCGTCGCCGTGTTCGCGCGCGGCGCGAAAGCCGACGAAGCGCGCGCGGCCGGCGCCGATGTCGTCGGCGCCGAGGATCTCGTCACGACGGTCCAGGGCGGCACGATCGACTTCGATCGCTGCATCGCCACGCCGGACATGATGCCTCTGGTCGGACGCCTCGGTAAGGTGCTCGGCCCGCGCGGCCTGATGCCGAACCCGAAAGTCGGCACCGTGACGATGGACGTCAAGGCCGCGGTCGCGGCGTCCAAGGGCGGCGCCGTCGAGTTCCGCGTCGAGAAGGCTGGAATTGTGCAGGGCTCGGTCGGCAAGGCCTCGTTCGGCGAACAGCAGCTCGCCGAGAACATCAAGGCCTTTGTCGATGCGGTCGCCAAGGCCAAGCCGACGGGCTCGAAGGGCACGTATCTTCAGCGCGCGGCGATCTCCTCGACGATGGGCCCGGGCGTCAAACTCGACATCGCCTCACTGGCGACGCAGGCGCAAGTCGGAACGTAATTGAAAAGGGCGAAAGCCCTGACGATGAAGGCGCCCGGCGAAAGCCCGGCGCCTTTTTTTGTCGTGTATCCTCGACGCCGGGAGTGACGCGCCCTGAATGACGGCGTCTTGCAACGCAGCGTCATCCGCAAAAAAAGCCCGCGAGGCGGGGTCGCCACGCGGGCTTGAGGGTGGGCCGCCCCGTGAGGGGCGCCCAGGAGCCGCGAGCCGGTTCAGGCCTTCATGCCGGCCTTCACCGCCGCCGCGGTGATCGGCAACGAGCGCACGCGCGAGCCGACCGCATTGAAGATCGCGTTGCCGATAGCCGGCGCGACCGCGGTGGTCGCGGGTTCGCCGACGCCCGAAGCGGCTTGGCCGTGCGCGATGATGTGAACTTCGACCGGCGGTTTGTCCTTCATGCGCAGCGGCGTGTAGGTGTCGAAGTTCGTCTGCTGGATGGCGCCGTTCGCCATCGTCGCGTTTTCAAGCATCGCGAGCGAGAAGCCCCAGAGCGCCGCGCCCTCGACCTGCGCGCGCACGCCATCGGGATTGACGGCGGTGCCGACGTCGGTGGCGACGGTGAGCTTCTTGACCTTCACGTTGCCGTCGGCGTCGACGGCGACATGGGCGACGCAAGCGGTCCAGGTGACGGTGGCGCGGTCCTGGGCGCTGACGCAGGAGATGCCGAAGCCTTCGCCTTTGGGCAGCGTCCGCGAACCGTAGCCGGCGAGGCTGGCGGCGGCGAGCATCGTGTCGCGCAGGCGTTGGGCGCCCGAGTCCTTGCCATTGTCGCCCGCGCCGTCGAGGAGACCGATGCGGAACTGCAACGGATCCTGCTTCGAGGCGTGCGCGAGTTCGTCGATCATGCTTTCGCCTGCCCAGAAGGTCCAACCCGGAGCGACCGAACGCAGATGGCCTGAGGGCGTCGCGTTCTGAGCGACCTGGTTCAGGATGCCGCGCGCAGTTTGGTTGGGCACGGTGTACCAGTAGTCCGCGCCAGACATGAAGAACTGATCGATCGGCTTGCCGTCCGTGTCCTTGGCCATGAAGCCCGGCGCCCAGCGCAGCGTCACCCAGGGACCGGCGACGCTATGATCCATCGCGATGAGCTTGCCGTTGGCGTCCAGTCCGGCGCGGATGCGTTGGAAAGTCGAGGGCCGCGTGAAGTCCATCGTCATCTCGGTTTCGCGAGAATAGATGACCTTCACCGGCTTGCCGCCAAGAGCCTTGGTGGTGAGCGCGGCGACGACCGATTGATCGCCGTCGAGACGGCGCCCGAAGCCGCCGCCGATGAAGTGCTGATGCATGACGACGTTCTTGGGATCCATTCCGACCGCCGCGGCGGCGATTCCCGCGGTGCGGGTGAAGAACTGGTTGCCCGTATAGAGATGCAGCACTCCATTCTCGATCGTCGCCAAGCAGTTCTGCGGCTCGAGCGGCGTATGGATGACGATGTTGGTCGTGTATTCCGATTCGAGCTTGGTCGTCGCCGTGTCGTAAGCCGCGGCCGCGTCGCCGGCCTTGACCCAAAACTGTCCCGCTGTGGGATCGTCTGTCAGTCGCTTGCCCTCCGCGAGCAGCGACTCGCTCGAAGCTTTGGCGTTGGGCCCGAGGTCGTATTCGACCTTGATGCGATCCGCGGCCGAGATCGCCGCGTAGTAGCTGTTGGCGACGACGACGACCCACCCGGTCGTCTCGCCGGTCTTGTCATCGAGCGTCACGCTCGTGACGTAGCCCTTGACCTGCTTGGCGGCGCTGTCGTCGACCGACTTGACGGTCGCGCCATAGCGCACCGGCGGCGTCACCGGACGTCCGAACAGCATCCCCGGCAGCGTGGCGTCGATGCCGTATTTGATCGCGCCGCGCGCTTTGTTGGGAATGTCGAGTTGGGGAACGCTCTGGCCGACCAGCAAATATTCGTCAGGCGTCTTCAGCTTGATCGCCTTCATCTCATCGGCGCTGAGGGTCTTCAGCGCCGTGCCGCTGGCGACGATCTTGCCGAAAGAAATCGACTTGCCGGAGGCGCTGTCGATGACCTGGGAATCGCGCGCCGAACATTTGTCGGCCGCCGCGCCCAGCATCTTGGCGCCCGCTTCGATCAACGCCATGCGTCCGGCGGCGCCGGCGCGGCTCATCGCGTCGAAGTTCATATGCGTCGACCAACTGCCGCCGGTGACGATCGCACCGATCACGGGGTCGTTATATTTGGGATCGTTCGAGGCCAGATTGACGCGCATGTCGCGCCAGCTCGCGCCGAGTTCCTCGGCGACGATTTGCGCCATCGTGCTGGCGATGTGTTGGCCCATGTCGGCCTTCGCCACATTGACAGTGACGACGCCGTCGGCGCCGATCGAATACCAGACGCTCGGATCGAAGGTCTGAGCGGCGGCGCTGGCGGCGAGCGGCGCGAAGCCGCACATGAGGCCGACCGCGCCCATGCCGACGAAGAAACCGCGGCGGCTGAGGTCGAGCGTCGCCGGTTTGGCGGACTTGACGTGCTCGTTCATGCCTTCCTCCCGGGGGTGTTGAATTCGTTCGCCGCGCGCAGGCTTTCCGCCGCGCTGACGATCGCTTTTTCGATTCGCGAGTAGGTCATGCAACGGCAAAGATTGCCGTTCATGTGTTCGACAATCTGCTCATGCGTGGGATCGGGAACTTTGGCGAGCAACGAAGCCGCCTGCATGATCTGGCCGGACTGGCAATAGCCGCATTGCGGCACTTGCTCGGCGACCCAGGCCTTTTGCAGGGGGTGGTCGCCGTGCTCGCTAAGCCCCTCGATCGTGGTGATCGACTTGCCCTCGACTTCGCCTAGGTGGGTCTGGCACGAGCGCACTGCGACGCCGTCGACGTGAATGGTGCAGGCGCCGCAGAAACCGTGGCCGCAGCCAAATTTGGTTCCGGTCATCTGAAGCTGATCGCGAATGATCCAGAGTAGAGGCGTGTTCTTGGGTGCGTCGATCGTCTCGCGTCGACCATTTATGGTCAGTACGGGCATGTTCCCTCCATTTTGTCGTCCCGCGCGTTGTTCGCGGTCGATCGCGTTGGCCGCGAGCGGACCTATTCCGCGTCGCGTCAGCGACCTGAGTTCCGACCCTTGCCCGCCGGGCGCCCGCGATCGCGGAAACCTGGAGGGACAAGAACGAAATTCTTATGGAAGGCTACGTGCGCGAGTCTGCGCCGGGTATAGTACTAAGGTGCCCTCATCGGAGCATTTTCGCTATATTTTAATAAGCATAGCGTAATGTCGCCAAGGCCAGATTGAACTGACTTTCGCAGCGGACGTTACTTCGCGATCGATGCAACCTCATCGAGCACCCTCGGCCAGACCGCGCGCGGCAACGCGTGGCCCATCCGCTCGATGACAACGAGCCTGGCGCCGGGAATCGATCTCGCGGTGTCCTCGCCCGCCGCCAGCGGCACCAGCGGGTCGTCGGCGCCGTGGATGACCAGCGTTGGCGCTTTGATGGTCGGCAGCGTCGCCTTGCGGCTGCCGGAGGCGAGCACGGCCAACAACTGCCGCGCGCCGCCCGGCGGATAAAAGCCGCGGGCGGCCGCGCGCCGGGCCCGTTCGAGGTCGCGCGGCTCCTCCTCGGGAAAGCCGCCGTTGCGGAAGACGCGCCAGGCCACGACATTGGCCTTGATGTAATCCTCCGCCGTCGCCGGGGGCGGCGCGGCGAGCACCGCGAGCGCCTCGGGCTTGGCTTGCGGGAGGGTCGGGTCGCCCGATGTCGACATGATCGAGGTCAGACTAAGCACGCGTTCGGGCGCTCGAATGGCGATCTCCTGCGCGATCATCCCGCCCATCGAGGCGCCGACGATATGGGCCGCGTGGACGCCGAGAAAATCCAACAGCGCGAGCGCGTCCGCAGCCATGTCCTTGAGCAGATAAGGCGCGACGAGGGGCTCGCCCGGCTTGCGCCCGAAAAGGGTCTTCATCACGTCGACGGGGTCGCCCGCCATCTTCGACGATTTGCCGATATCGCGATTGTCGAAGCGGATGACGCGATAGCCGCGCGCCGCCAGCTCAATGCAAAATTCGTCGTCCCAGACGATCATTTGCGCGCCAAGACCCATGATGAGCAGCAGAGCGGGGTCCGTAGGCTTGCCGAATGTCTGATAGCAGAGCTCCAGGCCGTTGGCCTTCGCGAGCTGTTCGCCGGGGTCGAGTTCGATCTTGGACATGCGGGGTCTCCTCATCCATAGTCCGGGGTAAGTCAGCTCGATGGGCGAGGCAAGTGCGGCCGCGCCGTGCGTTCAAGGAAACTCCGATGCGCCCTTCCGCGATTCGCCGTTGGCATGAAGTCGTCGAGAAACGAAGTCCGGCGCTGCTCGATACGTTGCTCGCCGACGAGGTGATATTCCATTCGCCGGTTCTGCACACGCCGCAGCGCGGCAAGAGGATCGTGACGATGTACCTCATCGCGGCGACCCAGGTGCTTGGCGGCGAAAAGTTTCGTTATGTCGGCGAATGGATCGGCGAGCGGTCGGCCGTGCTGGAATTCGTGACCGAGATCGAAGGACTGGAAATCAACGGCGTCGACATCGTCGCGTGGAACGCCGACGATCGCATCGTGACTTTCAAAGTCATGATCAGGCCGTTGAAAGCGATCAATGCGCTGCATCAGGCGATGGCGGCGAGGCTCGCGACGGCGTGAGCGCGTCGCCTTCGCGGTTCAGGGTAAAGGCGCGTCCTAAAAAGTATTTTAGTAGGGCGCGGTAGGCCCGGCGCCTATCTTAGCCCGCGCTTTCCTCGATGCGCGCGATGCCGCGAAGGCGCCGCGCCGCTCTGTTCGTCCGGAAAACAAAACTCGGGAGCCTCCCATTATGCGAGCCACTACGTTTCTCATTGTCGCGGCCGCGACTGTGTTCGTAACCGGACTGGCGCAAGCGCAAACCGCGCCGACGCCGCGAGCTTCCGCGATGAAGGCCTATTGCGCGCGCACGACGCCCCCGACAGGGGAGGGGCGCCTGACCTCCATGGTGGCCGCGGCCCTCAAACTCAGCGACTCGCAGAAAGTCGCTTTCGACGCCTGGCGCGACGCACGCCATCAGGCGCAGGAAAAAATGCGCGCGGACGTCTGCTCGCAGACGGCCGATCCCGCGACGCTCGAAGGACGTCTGGCTATGCGCGCCACGTTCCTGAAGGCCCGGTTGGCGGCCATGGATACCGAGGATCCGAAGCTTCTCGATTTCTATCGCCTGCTTGACGAAAAACAACGAGCGACAGTGGACGGCGTGCGGCGGGAGTGGCGCGCCAAGCGCGCCGCCAATTCCCATTGATCCGCGGACGAACTCGGGAGAAACTCCTCATGCGCAACGAATTTCGCAAGGTTATCGCCTTGGCGCTCGCCGCCAGTCTCGCGTGCTCGGTTCCATTAGCGCCCGCGCAAGCGGGATTTCGCCACGGCGGCGGCGGACACGGCGGTTTCCACGGTGGACGAGGCGGTTTCCATGGCGGACACGGCTTTCACGGCGGCGGTTTCCGTGGCGGCTGGAGGGGCGGTCGTCACGGCTGGGGCGGGGATCACTACGGTTGGGGCGGCGGATACCAGCCAGGCTGGGGCTACGGCGGCGATCCCGGTTGGGGCGGCTACTACGGCGGCGGATGCCCATTGCTGCCGCTCGATCTGCTGCTAGGCACCTGTTAGGGCGCAGTCTTACGATGCGCGCTTTCGCCGAACAGCGCGGAATGCGCCACCGCCGCCAGAACGTCGGTCTGGGTGATGAGGCCGAGGAGTTGGCGATCGGCGTTGGCGACGAGTACGCCGTGCGCGCGACCGTCGCTGAGCGCGCCGAGTAGCGCGAATGCCGGCGAGTCCGGCGCCGCCGTCACCGGCTCGCGCATGACCGAGGCGACCAGGGCGTCGGGATGCTCGGTGGCCTGGGACAACTCCGATGTTTCGAGCGAGCCGACGATCAGCCGCGCCTTGTTGACGACCGGCAGGACGCGCAGCCCGCGCGCCCGGGCCCGTTCGGCCGCCACGCGCAAGGTCTCGGAGGGCTCCGCGCTGACGACGTCCTTGGACATGATGTCGGCGCATTGTAACGGCCCGTGTGCGCGCGCGAAGGCGCGAAGCTCCACCTGGCGCAACAGCCGAACCAGGTCATCACGACTGATGTCGAAGGCGTCGCGCAGGTCGGCCACGGCGGCGTCGATGTCTTCGTCAAGCAGGGGATAGCGAAAGGCGGGCGCTGGATCCTTTGTTCCGTGTAATGGCGCGGGCGCGGCGCGATGCGGCCAGGCGTGGCCGCTGTAGAGCTTGTGATAGAGCCAGCCGCAGGCGACCAGGATGCCGGAATTCAGACTCACGGGCGTCAGTGCATAGTCGAACGATACGCCTGTCGTGTTGTGCGCGGCGAGGGCGGTCATCAACGCCACCGCGCCGCCCGGCGGGTGCAGACAGCGCGTGAGCGACATGACGGCGATCGCCGCGCCGACCGCCACGCCCGTCGCCAACAGCGGATCGTCGATAAAGCGACTGACCACCAACGCGACTAGCGCCGAAATCGCATTGCCGCCGAAGACGGCCCAGGGCTGGGCGAGCGGGCTGGCCGGCACCGCGAACACCAGAACCGCCGAGGCGCCTATCGGCGCGATGATATAGGGCAGATAAGGGCCGTGTACCGTCGCCAAACTGGAGAGAACCCCGGTCAGGCTGATGCCGAGCGTCGCGGCGAGCGCAGCGGCCATGCGATCGTGCAATCGCGCGCCGATCAGCAACGGACTCCAGAAGGACGATCTCGCGTGCTGGGGCGCGGTCGTGCGTTGTTTGGTCAAAGGCGGACCCGCGCAGCGCTGATGAAAAAATATGCGACTTGGGTAGATATTGGGCGG
>JBBIIT010000008.1:58694-88884 GCA_037446355.1 Beijerinckiaceae bacterium
GCGGACCCGCGCAGCGCTGATGAAAAAATATGCGACTTGGGTAGATATTGGGCGGGCAGCGCAGGGTCAAGCGCGCGCTTCCCGCCGACTTCGGACGCCGAGTCGCCGTTGACAAGTCGCTCGCGTTCGCGTCAGCGTCCGCTAGCCGGACGAAGCGTCGACGAGGATCGGGCGGCGCACGCCCGGCAGGATCGCGATGTCGTAGATTTCCGCGATCTCGCCGACGACGCGCATCCAGTCCACGCAGCGGCCGCTGGACAATTCGAGGATTCGCACGCTGCATCCAGGTTCGAGGTCGGCGGTTCGGAAACGCTCGCGCGAGGGAAGGCGCTCCAGCCGATCCGGGCGCGGTCGCGAGACGGCGACGAACGCATAGTCGCCATGAAAGGCGAGGCCTCTGACAAACCCCGCGCAGAAGGCGCGAGGCGCGAAACGGGCGGCGCCTGAGCCGAGCCGTTCGACGACCCCGAGTTCGCCGGTTCCCGAATTCAGCAGCCAAAGCTCGTCGCGATGCAGGCGCGGCGAATGCGGCAGGGAAAGGCCATCGAGCAAGATTTCGTCGGTCCGCGCGTCCATCAGCAATCCGCCTTCGCCATAGTGCTCGCGCCAGGCGTCGAGCGCAGGAGAACGGCTCCAGAGCGTGACATATGCCGGGCGGCCCTCGGACATGGCGAGCCCGTTGAGATGGCAGCGGTCGCCGTCGCGCCAGTCGGTCAGGAACGGCGGCTTCCAGACCAATTCGAAGCCGTCCCGCGGCGAGGGCGTCGCCAGGCAATTGAAGCGGGTGCTGACGAAGATCGGCCGTCCCGCGGCGTCGATCGCCAGATCGTGCATGTCGAGATCGCCGACGCGGGCGGCGGAATCCACGACGTAGGCGACATCGAAATTATCGCGTTGAAGCGCGCCGGTCGGAGCGACGTTCGCCAAGCGCAGGACATGCGCGCCCGAGGCCAGCGACAGGTCGCCTGACGGTTCGACGAACAACCCCGTCGGCGAGGGAAGGCCCGCTCGATGAATATGCACGCCGCCAGGACCGCGACCAATCAGATAGAGGATGCCGGATTGATGGGTCGAGATCGCGATCGACACGTCGAGCCGCGCCAGCCGCGCGAGAAAGCCAGGCGAGAACGAATAGACACCGCACGCTCGTGTTGGCCCGCTCACGCGCTCAACCTCGCCGGACGAGATCGGGCGGCGCCATCGCTAAGGGGAGGCGACGCGGCGGATCGCGCGACGACACGAGTTGCGAGCTTGGCGGACCGCGACGACGCACTTCGGCCTCACGCCGTCGAAGCCGCCTTCCTTCCCAGCGCCGCCTGCGCTGCCGCGAGACGGGCGATCGGAATACGGAACGGCGAGCAGGATACGTAGTCGAGCCCGACCGTCTCGCAGAAGGCGATGCTGGCGGGGTCGCCGCCGTGTTCGCCGCAGACCCCGAGCTTGATGTCGGGCCGCGTCGCGCGGCCGCCGCGCGCCGCCTGCTTGACGAGTTCGCCGACGCCTTCGACGTCGATGGTCACGAACGGGTCGGCGGGCAACAGGCCCTTCGCGGCGTATGAGCCAAGGAACGAGGCCGCGTCGTCTCGGCTGACGCCGAGCGTCGTCTGCGTCAGATCGTTGGTGCCGAAGGAGAAGAATTGCGCGCTCTCGGCGATGTCAGCGGCGCGCAGAGCCGCGCGCGGCAGTTCGATCATCGTGCCGACGGAATAGGGCACCGTGACGCCGGTCTCCTTCGCCACGATCTCGGCCATCGCGACGATGATCTTCTTCACCGCGTCGAGTTCGGGACGCCCCATCACCAGCGGCACCATGATTTCGGCGGTGACAGGCGTGCCGGTCTTGCGTCCAGCCTCGACCGCGCCCTCGAAGATCGCGCGCGCCTGCATCTCAGCGATTTCGGGATAGCGGATCGCCAGCCGTACGCCGCGAAAGCCGAGCATCGGATTGATCTCGTGCAATTCGGACGCGCGTGTACGCAACTTGTCGGCGCCGACGCCCATCGCCTTCGCCACTTCGTCGATTTCCGCGTCGGAGTGAGGCAGGAATTCGTGCAACGGCGGATCGAGCAGGCGGATCGTGACGGGAAGGCCATGCATGATCTCGAACAGTTCGGCGAAATCCTTGCGCTGCATCGGCAACAGCTTGGCTAGCGCGGCGCGCCGCCCCTCTTCGCTGTCGGCGAGGATCATCTCGCGCACTGCGACGATGCGCTCGCCCTCGAAGAACATGTGCTCCGTGCGGCAGAGACCAATACCTTCCGCGCCGAAGCCGCGCGCGGTGCGCGCGTCGAGCGGAGTCTCGGCGTTGGCGCGCACCTTCATGCGGCGCACGCCGTCGGCCCACTGCATCAATGTCGCGAATTCGCCGGTCAGTTCCGGCTTCACCATCGGGATCGCGCCGGCGAGCACCTGGCCGTTGGCGCCGTCGATCGTCAGCACGTCGCCTTTCTTCAGCGTCTTGCCGCCGGCGGTCATTGTTTGCGCGGCATAGTCGATGCGGATCGCGCCGGCGCCGGAGACGCAGGGTTTGCCCATGCCGCGCGCGACGACGGCCGCGTGGCTCGTCATGCCGCCGCGCGTCGTCACGATGCCTTCCGAGGCGTGCATCCCGTGAATGTCCTCTGGCGAGGTCTCCACGCGCACCAGGATCGCCTTGCGTCCCTGCGCGCGCAATTGCTCGGCTTCGTCGGCCGAGAACACGATCTCGCCGCTCGCCGCGCCCGGCGAGGCCGGCAGGCCGACCGCGAGCGGTTCGCGCTTTACCGAGGGGTCGATGGTGGGATGCAGCAACTGATCGAGCGCGGCCGGATCGACGCGGGTGATCGCGTCCTCCTTGCTGATGAGCCCTTCTCCCGCCATCTCGACGGCGATGCGCAGCGCGGCGCGCGCGGTGCGCTTGCCGTTGCGGGTCTGAAGCATCCACAGTTTGCCGCGTTCGACCGTGAATTCGAGATCCTGCATGTCGCGGTAATGCTTCTCCAGCAACTGCGTCGTCTCGACGAATTGTTTGAAGACTTCCGGCATGATCGCTTCGAGCGAGGGACGGTCCGAGCCCGCCGCCTTGCGCGCGATCTCGGTGATGTTCTGCGGCGTGCGGATGCCGGCGACGACGTCCTCGCCCTGGGCGTTGACGAGAAATTCGCCATACAGCTCCTTGGCGCCGGTCGAGGGATTGCGCGTGAAGGCGACGCCGGTGGCCGACGTCTCGCCCATGTTGCCGAACACCATCGCCTGCACGTTGACGGCGGTGCCCCAGTCGGCCGGAATGTTGTTGAGGCGACGATAGGTGATCGCGCGCGCATTCATCCAGGAGGAGAACACCGCGCCCACCGCGCCCCAGAGCTGGTCGTGTGGATCCTGCGGAAACGGCTTGCCCGTCATCTCCTGCACCTTGGCCTTGTATTCGACGATAACCGCGCGCCAATCGTCGGCGGTAAGGTCGGTGTCGAGGTTGAGGCCCTTGCGGTCCTTGTAGTGTTCGAGGATGTCCTCGAAATTGTGGCTGTCCACTTCCAGGACGACGTTCGAATACATCTGGATGAATCGGCGATAGCTGTCGTAGGCGAAACGCTCGTCGCCCGAGGTCTTGGCGAGCGTCAGCACCGATTGATCGGTGAGGCCGAGATTGAGCACGGTGTCCATCATGCCCGGCATCGAGGCCCTGGCGCCCGAACGGACCGAGACCAGCAGCGGGTTGGTCGCGTCGCCGAATACGCGGTCGGTCTGGCGCCCGACGCTTTTCAGCGCCGTCTCGACTTCGCCCTTCAATTCCGGAGGATAGGTCTTCTCATGCGCGTAGAAATAGGTGCAGACCTCGGTTGTAATGGTGAAGCCGGGCGGCACGGGAAGGCCGAGCGATGCCATTTCCCCGAGATTGGCGCCCTTGCCGCCGAGGAGGTTGCGCATCTCCCCTTTCCCCTCGGTCCGTTCGGCGCCGAAGGAATAGACCCATTTCGTCATGAAAAGCTCCAGATATGGCCGGATCGCGACTCGCGGTCACTTGTGCGCGCGCAGTCCCATACCAAAAGACACCCAGCCCGCGCCATGAAACAATAGATCAACGCCCAATAACGTTCCAAGAACGTAAAAACTGTTCAAGGGCCATTGCACGACGATGATGAGGCCCAGAAGGAATGTCACCGCAGCCGCCACGAAAACCATCACGCGCGACTGCACGGCGGGAAGCTGAAATCCGAGATAGGCGCGCACGACGGCCGCCGCGATCAGCCCAGCGCCGAGAAAAAGGGTCATTATGACCGCCGCCGGACCGGGAAGCAGGATGCACAGAACGCCCGTGACGATATAGAGCAATCCGCCGAGCACCCAAAGGAAAAACCGGCCCCAACCCTGCGCGTGCATTCCGACGCCGATTTCCGCCGCGCCGGCGACGAGGAAAAGGACGCCGTTGAGCGTCACCATCGCGAGGGTCGAAACCGCAGCGAAAGCGAGCGAGGCGGCGCCCAGTACGACCAGCAATACGCCGAAGGCGACGATAGCGCCCCATTTGTGTCGCAATCGTTCGACAGCGGCGCCCAGACTATGCGGAGGTTGCGGCGAGGAGTCGGTGTTTGTCACTGGGAAGCTCCGTAACGCGGTTTGGTATTGAACGTTCGCGGACCGTCGTCAGCGCGTCCGCTTGAGGTCGCCGAGCACCTGCGCGGCGTATTCGACCATCGGAACGATGCGGCCGTAGTTGAGCCGCGTCGGGCCGATGACGCCGAGCACGCCGGCGACGCGCTGGTCGCCCGCGCGCAACGGCGCCGCGATCATCGACGAACCCGAGAGCGAGAACAGCTTGTTTTCAGAGCCGATGAAGATCTTTACGCCCTCGCCCGCCTCGGCGCGATGCAGAAGGTCGATGACGTCGGTTTGGGTTTCAAGGTCTGCGAACAGCAGTCGGATGCGCTCCAGATCGTCCTCGGCCTTGACGTCGCCGATAAGGTTGGCCTGGCCTCTGACAATCAATTGCTGGCCCGCTCCTTCGACGCCGGCCCAGGAAGCAAGTCCGGAATCGACGAGGCGTGCGGCGAGCGCGTCGAGTTCGCCGCGCGCGGCCTCGCGCGCTCTTTCGATCTCGCCGCGCGCCTCGGAGACCGTTCGCCCGCGCACATGCGCGTTGAGATAGTTGCTCGCCTCGGTCAGCGCGGAAGCCGGCAATCCAGCGGGTGTGGCGACGATGCGGTTCTCGACCGAACCATCCTCGCCGACCAGCACCGCCATCGCCCGCTCGGGGTCGAGGCGGACGAATTCGATGTGCTTAAGGCGGATATTGTCCTTGCTGGTCAGCACGACGCCGGCGCCGCGCGTGAGGTCGGACAACAATGTCGTCGTTTGGGCGAGCGCGCTCTCGAAGCCGCCCTCCTCAGCCGCCGCGCGCACCTGGTTATCGATGCGCGCGCGCTCCTCGCGCGCGAGGCCGCCGAATTCGAGCAACGCATCGACATAGAAGCGCAGGCCGCTCTGGGTCGGCAGCCGCCCGGCGCTGGTGTGCGGCGCGTAGATGAGGCCAAGCTCTTCGAGATCCTGCATCACGTTGCGCACGGAAGCGGGCGACAGCGACATCGGCAGCAAGCGCGAAAGCATTCGCGAGCCGACGGGCTCGCCGCTCGCCAGATAGGAATCGACGATGCGGCGAAAGATTTCGCGCGAGCGCGCGTCGAGCGCGGCAAGCGCGCGAGGCTCGGCGGGTCTATCCTGCGGCGCGGTCATCGAGGCGAACATGGCGGTTTCGCCGCGGGCGCGCAAGCGGCGGGCGCGGCGTCCGTGAAAGCATTGCTCCGCCGAGCGCGAGGCGCCACAAATGAGCCGAGCCCTTCGCCTCCATACGGATGATTCTCGATGCCGACCCCTTCGCCCCGCACTGGCGGGAAGATTCTCGTCGATCAACTCGTCGCGCAGGGCGTCTCGCGCGTCTATTGCGTGCCGGGCGAATCCTATCTTGCCGCACTCGATGCGCTCTATGATTCCGGCGTCGAGGTCACGGTCTGCCGGCAGGAGGCCGGGGCGGCGATGATGGCGGCCACACAAGGCCGGCTTTCGCAACGGCCTGGGGTCTGTTTCGTCACGCGCGGACCCGGCGCCACCAACGCCGCGCATGGAATTCATATCGCCGAACACGATAGCGCGCCGATGATTCTTTTCATCGGTCAGGTCGAGCGCAAGATGCTGGGGCGCGGCGCGTTTCAGGAAATGGACTATCGCGCCTTTTTCGGTTCGATCTGCAAATGGGTGACGCAGATCGACGACGCCGCGCAAATTCCCGAGGTCGTGCAGCGCGCGTTCCACATCGCGATGCAAGGGCGCCCCGGTCCGGTCGCGATCTCGCTGCCCGAGGACATGCTGATCGATCTCGCGGAAGTCATTGATGCGCCGCGCACGGAACCGGTCGCTATTTGGCCGGGCCAAACCCAGATGGCGGAATTGCAGAAGATGCTGTGGGCGGCCGAGAGCCCGGTCGCGATTCTCGGCGGCCCCGGCTGGACGCAGAAAGCGAGCGCCGCCGCGCTGCGCTTCGCGGAGCGCTTCGATCTGCCCTTGGTCGCTTCGTTCCGCCGCGCCAGCGTCATCGACGCCGAGCATCCCAACTACGCCGGCGAGATCGGCCTTTCGCCCAACCCGAAGCTGAAGGAGCGGTTGGAAACAGCCGATCTCATCTTGTTGATCGGCGGGCGCATGTCGGAAGCCGCTTCTCAGGCCTATACATTGCTCGCGATCCCGGCGCCGAGGCAGAAGCTCGTCCATGTCCATCCCGATCCCGACGAGATCGGCCGCAACTATCATCCGAGTCTTGGGATCGTGGCCACCGCGCCCGCCTTCGCCGCCGCGCTCGAAGGCCTGCAACCGCCGACCGCGATCGCCTGGGCCGAGACCACGCGGCGAGCGCGCGCCGAATATCTGGCCTGGAGCGATGAGGCGCCTGAGGCGCCCGGCCGCGTGCAGGTCAGCCAGATCATGTTCACGCTGCGCCGCCGCGCGCCCGACGCGATCTTCACCAACGGCGCCGGCAATTTCGCGATCTGGCCTGGGCGCTTTCTGCGCTTTCGCAAGGTCGAGCAGCAGATCGGACCGACGGGAGGCTCGATGGGTTTCGGCGTCCCCGCCGCGATCGCGGCCCAACAGATGTTCGCCGGCCGCACCGTCGTCTGTTTCTCGGGCGACGGCGACTTCCTGATGAACGGCCAGGAATTCGCGACCGCTGTGCAGTACGATCTGCCCATCGTCATCCTGGTGATGGACAACGGAATCTACGGCACGATCCGGATGCATCAGGAGCGCGAATATCCGGGTCGCGTCGTCGCCTCGCGTTTGCGCAATCCCGATTTCGCGGCCTACGCGCGGGCGTTCGGCGGCCACGGCGAGACGGTCGAGACGACCGAGGATTTCGAACCCGCTTTCGAGCGCGCGCTCGCCTCGAAGCGGCCTTCGATCCTGCACATCAAGATCGATCCCGAGGCGATCACGCCGACGACGACGCTGACCGCGATCCGCCAAGCCGCGCTGAAGCGCAGCGCCGCCACGTGAACGCGCGCCGCGAAAGGGCGCCGGCCCATGCCTGAGAGCGGACCGATGTTCGCGCTCGTGCTCGTCGGCGCGGCGTTGGCGGGATTCGCGCAGGGCGTGTCCGGCTTCGCCTTCAGCATGATCGCGCTCAGCGTCTGGGCGTGGGCTTTGGCGCCGCAGGTGGCGGCGCCGCTCGCGGTCTGCGGCGCATTGCTCGGGCAGATCGCGAGTCTCTTTTCGGTGCGCGGCGGTTTCGATCTCAGACGCATCGCTCCGTTCGTCGTCGGCGGCGCTCTCGGCGTGCCGCTCGGCGTGTTCGCGCTGCATAACATCGACCCCTTGCGCTTCAAGCTCGCGATCGGATTGCTGCTGACGCTTTACAGCCTCTACGGCCTGCGGACGCCCTCGTTTCCCAAAGTGAAGCGCGGCGGCGCCGGGCTCGACGCATTCGTCGGCGTGATCGGCGGGTTCTTGGGCGGGCTGGGCGGAATGTCGGGCAGCGTGCCGGCGATCTGGACCCAGCTTCGCGGCTGGAAGCGGGATCTCAGACGCGCGACGATGCAGGTTTACAACATCGCGATGCATGTCCTGACGCTCACGGTCTATTGGCGCACCGGCACGCTGGAGGCGAGCGCGCTGTCGCTGTTCGCCTGGACGGCGCCCGCGATGTTGATCCCGGCGATCGTCGGCGCGCGGCTCTATCATGGCTTCAGCGAGCGCACGTTCAATCGCATCGTGCTGCTGCTGCTGCTGGCGTCAGGCGCCGGTTTGCTCTACGGCGCGGGACACGCGCTCTGGCGCTCGAAATAGAGTAGGACATGAACGCCGACGAAGCCCTGAGACAATTCGCCGAAGCGCCGGAGATTCCGCGCGAGGCGCTGCAATGGTCGCTCGATCATTGGGACGAAGCCTCGCCGCGTTTCATCGCCCGGCTGCGCGCGGCGGCGTCGGGCGCGCGCGCCGCCGAATCGGAAGCGATGTTTTATGTCGTGCATCTTTGCGGCGAGAAACGCGACGCGCGCGCTTATTCGCCGCTCTGTCGCTGGATCGCCAGCGATCCGCAATTCGGCGAATGGTTCGGCGACGCGACGGCGCAGACGTTGCCGGGTCTCCTCATCAATCTCTGCGACGGCGACACCGAGCCGTTGCGCGCGTTGATCGCCGCCGAACGCGCCGATCCCTTCGCGCGTGGGGCGGCGCTCGACGCGCTCGCCTATCTCACGCGCGCGAAAGGCGTGTTCAGCGACGAGGAAATGCGCGCGTTTCTCGCCGAGGCGATGAACGAGCTAGCGCCGCGCGGCCCGAGTCCGATCTGGAGCGCGTGGGCCTTCGCGGTGGCCGAGTTAGGTTATGAATCGATGCGCGCCGACGTCGCGCGCGTCTTCGCCAAAGGCTGGATCGATCGCGAGGACGCCATACTCGAAGATTTCTATCGCGTCCTGGCGCTTGCGCGTCGCGACGCCGACGGTCTCGCAGCCTTCAAAGAGGCGCGTATCGGGCCGTTCGGCTCGACGATCGCGACACTCGAAAGCTGGGCGCAACCTTTGGACGGGGAGGGCGGGGGACCCGATGCGGGCGACTACGGCGCGCCCGAGGCGCCGTTCGTCAATCCGTTGCGCGAAGTCGGCCGTAACGATCCGTGTCCGTGCGGCAGCGGCAAGAAATTCAAGAAATGTTGTCTCGCCGCCTGATCTCACGCTAATCGGATAGGAAAGGGGCGGGGGGAACGTTCATGGGGCCGCTGCAAGGACTTCGCGTTGTCGAAATGGCGGGTCTCGGCCCGGCGCCGTTCACGGGCATGATCCTCTCCGATCTCGGCGCCGACGTCATCCGAATTGACCGCAAGGCGGCGGCTTCGGGAGACGATTTCGATAAAGTGAAAAGTCCGAATTTCATCGACCGCGGCCGCCGTTCGATTGCGTTCGATCTCAAGAAGCCGGAGGCGGTCGCGGCGGCGCTCGACCTGATCGCCGGCGCCGATGCGCTGATCGAGGGCTTCCGGCCCGGCGTGATGGAGCGTCTCGGCCTAGGGCCGGACATCTGTCTCGCACGCAATCCTCGGCTCATCTATGGCCGCATCACCGGCTGGGGCCAGCACGGCCCGCTTTCGCAGACGGCCGGCCACGACATCAACTATATCGCGCTCACGGGCGCGCTGCACGCCATCGGCAAGGCCGAGGCGCCGACGCCGCCGCTCAATCTGGTCGGCGATTTCGGCGGCGGCGCGATGCTTCTCGCCTTTGGCGTGATGTGCGCGCTGTGGGAAGCGCAACGTTCCGGACGCGGGCAGGTCATCGACGCGGCGATGACCGACGGCGCCGCGCTGCTGATGACGATGATGATGAGCTTCAAGGCGGCCGGGAGGTGGCGCGACGAGCGCGAGGCGAATCTGCTCGACGGCGGCGCGCCGTTCTACGGGACGTATCGCTGCAAGGACGGCAAGTTCGTCGCCGTCGGCGCGCTGGAGCCGCAGTTCTTCGACGCGCTGATCCTCGGGCTGGCGCTCGATCCCAAGGATTTCGCCGACCGCTGGAACCCGCGCGCCTGGCCTGGGCTGCGCGCGCGGCTTGAGGCGGCCTTCGCGACCCGCACGCGCGACGAATGGGCGGAACGCTTCGGGCCGACCGACGCTTGCGTGTCGCCGGTGCTGGCGCTCGGCGAAGCGGCCGCGCATCAGCACAATGCAGCGCGCGCGACGTTCATTTCCGCCGACGGCGGCGCGCAGCCGGCGCCCGCGCCGAGGTTCTCGCGCACGCCCACTCGCGCGCCCGCGCCCGCGCCCGATCTTGGCGCGCACGGCGAGGAAATACTCGCCGAGCGCGGATTTTCGGCCGAGCGGATCGAGGCGCTGAAAGCCTCGGGCGCTTTCTGAGCCCCCAGGCGCAGCTCACGCCCGCCCGTGCGAATTCGCCCAGTCGAGCGCCTGTTCGAGGCGGTCGTTGCCCCAGAAGATTTCGCCGTCGGCGGTGACGACGCACGGCGCGCCGGGAAGGCCGAGCGATTTGGCCTTCGCGCATTCGGCCTTGAGGCGTTCCTTGTTCGGGCCGTCCTCGGCGCGCGCGAACGTGGCGGCCGCGTCGAGGCCGAGGCTCTCCAGTATCTGCGCGATCACCGTGCGATCGGAGATCGACCGCCCTTCGCCGAATTCGGCGGAATAGAGCGCACGCGAAAACCTCGCGCGATCCTCGCCCTCGAGCGCGAGCGCGACGCGCGCGGCGAGCAGGGTATTTTGCGGGAACGGTTCGGGGCGCTTCAGCGGCAGACTGAGCGCATCGCAGATGCGCTGCAAATCGCGCCACATATAGCGGCCTTTGACGGGATAGATGTTGAAGGGCGAGTCGCGCCAACCATTGTCGGCGAACAGCGGCCCCAACAAGAAAGGGCGCCAGATGATGCTGACGCCCCGGGCCGCCGCCAGCGCCTCGAGTCGCATGGCGGCGGGATAGGAATAGGTGCTAGCAAACTCGTACCAAAAATCCACACTCCCCATAATGCGCCCCCTCGCTCGCCAAATGCGGCACGATAGCTCAGGGGTTTGAAATTCGACAATCGACTCTGGCTACGCCCGACGCATCCACTCGCCGGCGGCGCGTTCGCGCTGCGCGAGCGCCCAACTGCGCGGGCCGTGGATCATGTCCTCGTCCACCGCCGCGAGCCGCTGGATCGCGAGGTCGCCCTCGGCTTCCGGCGTCGCCTTGAGGATTTCGACGATCAGGCCGTAGCGTTCCTCGCCAAGCGCGTTGACAGCGCCCTTGATGCGCATCCAGCCGGGCGTTCCGCCGTCCTCCAACGCGGCCTCTATCGCGCCGGAATGCGGGGCCATGCGCGCCTTCAGCGCCTCGGCGCGCGCCCACGAGCGGGCGATCGGCGTAGGGGCGGGCGAGAGCGCGAGCGCGGGACCGGCCGCGGCGACGGCCGCGGTCGAGACCAAACCGGCGATGGCGTGACGACGTGAGATTTCGAAGAAATTGGACATGAATGGCTCCCTGAAGCTCGGCTTCAGGGACGATGCAGCGTCCCGGAAACCGGTTGACGCCGCACGGCGATGCCCACGACCCCGGTAATCTGGCCGGGGATCGCGGCGCAATCAAGTCCCACGCGCCAAAAAATTCCGAGGCGACGCGGGAGTCGCTCGGTTTGACGGCGGCGGCGCCTGCGACGTAAGAGACGCGGCATGTCGCACAACACGTTCGGCCATCTGTTCCGGGTCACGACATTCGGCGAAAGCCACGGCGCGGGCATCGGCTGCGTCGTCGACGGCTGCCCGCCGATGATCCCGCTCGACGCCGCGGATATCCAGGCCGATCTCGACCGCCGCCGCCCGGGAAGTTCGCGCTTCACGACGCAGCGCCGCGAACCTGACGAAGCGCGCATTCTTTCCGGCGTTATGCTCGACGAGCGCACCGGCCGCCAAGTGACGACGGGCGCGCCGATCGCGGTCTATATCGAGAATGTCGATCAGCGCTCCAAGGACTACGGCGAGATCAAGGAAAGCTATCGCCCTGGCCACGCGGACTATGTTTACGACGCCAAATACGGCATCCGCGACTATCGCGGCGGCGGCCGTTCTTCGGCGCGCGAGACTGCGGCGCGGGTCGCGGCGGGCGCCATCGCGCGCAAGGTGATCCCCGGCGTTCGCGTGCGCGGCGCCCTTGTCAAAATGGGCAAGCTCGCGATCGAGCGTTCGCGGTGGAACTGGGACGAGGTCGGCAATAATCCGTTCTTCTGCCCCGACGCCGATGCGGCGGCGCGCTTCGCGCACTATCTTGACGCGATCCGCAAGGCGGGGTCGTCCATCGGCGCCGTCGTGGAGGTTGTCGCCGAGGGCGCGCCGGTCGGCTGGGGCGCGCCGATCTACGGCAAGCTCGACAGCGAGCTGGCGAGCGCGATGATGAGCATCAATGCGGTCAAGGGCGTCGAGATCGGCGACGGTTTCGGCGTCGCCGAACTCAGCGGCGAGGATAACGCCGACGAGATGCGAATGGGCGCGGACGGGCGCCCGGTGTTCCTCTCCAATCACGCCGGCGGCGTGCTCGGCGGCATATCGACCGGCCAGACAATCGTCGCGCGCTTCGCTGTGAAGCCTACCTCGTCGATTCTTGCGCCGCGCCGGACGATCACCCGCTCGGGCGAAGAGGCCGAAATCGTCACTAAGGGCCGTCACGACCCCTGCGTCGGCATTCGCGCCGTGCCGGTCGGCGAAGCGATGATGGCTTGCGTGCTCGCGGACGCGTTTTTGCGTCACCGCGCCCAAGTGGGGTAGGGGCGCCTTCGCCCGTCAGAAATGGGTCGTGGCGCCAAGCAGCAGCATATTGTCCGACGTCGAAACCGACTGCGAGCCGGTCGGCAACGAGAACGTCGCCTGGCCGAAATCATAGCGCCGCAACTCGGCCCGCAGCGTGACGTTCCGCGTTACCGCGAGTTCGGCGCCGACGCCATACGCGACGCCCCTCAGGCTCTGGCCGCTGGAGCCGGCGGGGCTCTGGTAGTTCGTCAGCGACCATGCCCAGCCCAGCGTGCCGTAGGCTAGAATGTCGCCGAAGGCGTAGCCGCCTTTGGCGCGGACCGTTCCAAGCGAACTTTCGTTGAAGGTCGCGAAGCCCGACGCGCCGCCGCGAATGTTGGTGAACAGCAAGTCTGCTTCGGCGCCGCCGACAATCGGCCCGTTTTGTAGGTTGTAGCCGACATGGGCGCCGCCGCCGACGCCGGAGGTGCTGATCGAGCCGTTCGAGCCGATCGCCGCGCCCAGATCGACGCCGAGGCCGACGCCCGAGAAGTCGGCGCCTCCGGGCCCGCTGTTCGTGCGATAAAGGCCGTCGGCGCGCCCCGGCGCGGCCGCCGCCAGGGCGAAGAAGCCGACGAGGCCCACAATCCAGTTGCGCATTATTTTCGTTCCCATTGCGGGGCTTCGCGAATGGGTCGAATTTTACCGTGTTTCTTCACGCCCTATTCGCCAAACTGGAATCAGCGCCAACAAACTCTTAATGCTCGGTCCGCGTGTGAGTTGACCGATGTTGCGCCAAATCAAGTACCCGCGTGCGCCATCGTTTCAAAAGATATACATAGAGGAACGGATCGCGGGGTCTGGTTATGTTCAGAGACATTCTTGTCGCGCTTGAGGAAAATTCGGTCGCGCTGACGCCATTTGCCGTGTCCTTCGCAAAAAGCGTGGGCGCTAGGTGCGTCGCGGTCCGGCCGCGTCGCGACGCCATCAACGACGGCGCCTTGGCGGCGCGCTACGAACTCGCCGCGGGCGATCAGGAGGCGCGCAAGATCAAGGCGCGCGATGCGCTGGAGGCGTTTGGATCAGCGGCCGCCGCGGCGGGCGTTGAGGCGGAGCTGATTCTGCCCGACGGCGCGCAGGATCCGCGTCGCGACCAGCTCGCCGCTTTCGCGCGCGGATTCGACCTGACGCTCGTCGGTCAGGCGGAACCCGGACGCGGGCCGACCATGGACGATCTGCCCGGGCAATTGCTCGCCGAAAGCGGCCGCCCGGTGCTGGTTGTGCCGGCGATCCAGCGCGATGGCGCGACGTTGAGCCGGGTTCTGGCAGCGTGGGACGGTAGCGCGACCGCGGCGCGCGCATTTGGCGACGCGGCGCCGCTGTTCGAGCGCGCCGACAGCATTGAGATTGTGACAGTGACCAACGCCAATTCGAGCGGCGCTGTCGTGCAGGGCGGCGAGCGCCTTGCCGGGCGGCTCGCCCGTTCCGGGCTGAAAGCGAGCTTCAAGCGTCTGCCCAGCGAAGAGGACGCCGCCAACGCGATCCTCTCGTATGTCGCTGACGTAGGCGCCGATATGCTGGTGACCGGCGGGTACGGCCACTCGCAATTGCGCGAGGCCCTCTTCGGAGGCGCGACGCGAACGTTTCTCGGCAGCCAGACGGTGCCGCTGTTCATGTCGCGTTGAAGCTCCGGTCAGAAGTGGTCATCCCGCGCCTGAGCGCGGGATGACGCGACGTTCAGATCATTTCTTGACGAGCGGGCAGGTCGAATCCGCGAGCTTGCCGAACGCATCCTCGCCGGACATGGTTTCGACGAGCTTATAGAGATCCCACGGGCCCTTCGATTCGGCGGGCGTCTTCACCTGCATGATGTACATCGAGTGTTCCATCAAGCCGTCGGCGCGGATAATGCCGTTGTCGGTGAACATGTCGTTGATCTTGGCCTTGTGCAACTCTTCCATGACCTTGTCCGAGTCCGTCGTGCCGGCGGCTTTGACGGCTTTGAGATAGGTCAGGGTCGCGGAATAAAAAGCCGCCTGGTTCATGGTCGGCTCGACGCCGGTCTTGTCCAAGAAACGCTTGCCGAAGGCGCGGGTCTTATCGTTGAGATCCCAGTACCATCCGGTCGTGAGGACGAGGCCCTGCGCGGTTTCGAGTCCGAGCGCATGAATGTCGCTGAGGAAGGCGAGCAGCGCCGCCGGCTTCATTGTCTTGGTGACGCCGAATTCGTTGGCCGCCTTCAGCGAGTTGCTGAAGTCGTTGCCGGCGTTGGAAAGGCCGAGCACCTGCGCGCCCGAGCTTTGCGCCTGCAACAGGAAAGAGGAGAAGTCCGAAGTGGCGAGCGGCACGCGCACCGAGCCTAGGACCTTGCCGCCGCCGGCGGTGACAACGCGCTCGGCCGACTGCTGCAACTGCGTGCCGAAAGCGTAGTCGGCGGTCAGGAAGAACCAGGACTTGCCGCCCTGTTTCAAGATGGTCGAGGCGGTGCCGTTGCCCAGCGCCGTCGTGTCGTAGGCGTAATGGATCATATACGGAGTGCAGTCTTTGCCGGTCAGCGAAGCGCCGGCGGCGCCAATGGGGATGAAGGGGATTTTTTTCTCTTTGGACGCGACCGACATCGCGATGCTGACGCCGGTGTTGGAGCCGCCCAGCACCATGGTCAGGCCGTCGCGGTCCGCCCATTCGCGGAACTTCTGCGCGCCGAGGTCGGGCTTATTCTGATGATCGTAGGTAAGGATCTTGATCGGCTTGCCGAGCGCCGAACCGCCGAAATCGGCAACCGCCATGTTGATCGCCTCGACCGCCTTAGGCCCGATCACGTCAGCATAGAGACCCGACATATCGTCGATGTCGCCGATCACCACCTGACTCGGGTCTGCCAATGCCGCGAAGGACGCGAACGAGGCGAGCAGCGCTCCGGAAACCGGTGCGATCCATTGGGTCCATTTCATTCGTGCTTCCTCCAGAATACCGATGTCCGCGCGGCCCGAACGCAAGCCGGCGCCGCGGCTTTTTTTGGGCCGCGCGCCCGTAACAGTCAATTCGACCCACGCGCGCGGCGAGTGTAAATTACTTTTTAATCAGCGGGCACTCGCTCTGCGCGAGAGGTCGGAACGCCTCGTCCGCGGGGATTGTCGCGATGAGCTTGTAGTAGTCCCAAGGATACTTCGATTCGGACGGCTTTTTGACCTCGAAGAGATAGGCGGGGTGAATTGCGCGGCCATCGGGGCGAATGACGCCCTTGCCGAACAGCGGATCGTCGGTCGGCGTTTCCTTCATCTTGGCCACGACCCTGGCGCCATCGTGAGGATTGCCGCCCATCGCTTCGAGCGCCTTTAGATAGTGAAGCGTCGCGGAATAGACGCCGGCCTGGATCTCGGTCGGCATGGCGTTGTTCTTCGCTTTGGCGGCGAAGCGCTTCGAGAATGCGCGCGTGCCGTCGTTGGCGTCCCAATAGAAGGCTTCGGTGAACTGCAGACCCTGCGCGACGTCGAGTCCGAGCGCGTTGACGTCGGAAATGAACAGCAGCAGCGCCGCCAACTTCTGCCCGGAACTGACAACGCCGAATTCATGCGCCTGTTTGATCGAATTCTGGGTGTCGCCGCCGGCATTGGCGAGACCGACGACCTTGGCCTTGGAGGCCTGAGCCTGCAACAGGAAGGACGAGAAGTCCGGCGTGTTGAGCGGCACGTTGACGCTGCCGAGCACCTTGCCGCCGTTGGCCTCGATGACGGCCGTGGTGTCGCGTTGCAGCGCGTGGCCGAAGGCGTAGTCGGCGGTCAGGAAGAACCAGGTGTCGCCGCCCGACTTGACCACCGCCTTGCCGGTGCCGTTGGCGAGCATGTAAGTGTCATAGGTCCAATGAATCGTGTTGGGCGTGCAGGCCTTTCCGGTCAGATCCGAACTCGCGCCGCCGGAGTTGAGATAGACGAGGTTCTTCTCCTTGGCGACGGCGGCGATGGCGAGCGCGACGCCGGAATTCGGCACGTCGGCGATCATGTCGACCTTGTCTTCGTCGGCCCATTTGCGCGCGATGCCGGCGCCGACGTCGGGCTTGTTGAGATGGTCGCCGGCGATGACGCCGATCGTCCAGCCTTTCTTGGCCAACCCGCTGTCCTCGACCGCCATTTGAGCCGCCAGCGTCGACCCCGGGCCGGTGGCGTCCATGTAAAGGCTCGATTGATCGTTGAGGACGCCGATCTTGACGACCATGTCGTCGGCGAAGGCGCCGCCGGCGCACAGCAGACCTACGCCGAAAGCGGCGGCTAGGGTCGTTTTCATTTTTCCGTCTCCCCGAAGCGATGTTTCCCCCGTCCGGGATAGTGCATCGCCGATTCGCGCGCCGCAAGGCGAAACGGTCGCCGCGGCGCGGGGCCGTCCGCCGCGATTGACGAGCGGGTGGCGAGCCTTGATTTTGAGCAAAGCCGCGGGCGTTTTCGCGGCCCACCGGAGCGGCGCGGTCTCGACTTCGGCTGGACAGGGGCGACTTGATCTGCTATTCGCGCCCCCACGCAGGCGCGCTGTTCGTTAACGACGGTTGCGCCTCCTTTGCCTTTATCGGTCCGAAATTCATCGAGGCCCCCGCCTCGCAACATAGGATAGCCCGTGCAAGTTCTCGTCCGCGACAATAATGTCGATCAGGCTCTCAAGGCGCTCAAGAAGAAGATGCAGCGCGAGGGTATTTTCCGCGAAATGAAACTTCGCGGCCATTACGAGAAGCCCTCGGAAAAGCGTGCGCGCGAAAAAGCCGAAGCGGTTCGCCGCGCTCGCAAGCTCGCGCGCAAGAAGCTGCAGCGCGAAGGCCTGCTGCCGATGAAGCCGAAGCCGGTTCCCGGCGCCGCCCGCTCGGCGGGCTGAAGTCGGATCGACTATTTCGCCGCTCATCGCGCGCGACCGGCGTGTTGCGGCCAAGCCCGCCGGTCCTTGTCGGGCGCGCGGGCTTTTTGGCGGGGCGCCGATCGAAGGGTTGAGCGGACGATGCGGAAGACGGCTGGAGTGGCGCGCGCGCCGATGGCGAGCGTCCTGTTGTTGGGGCTGGCGCTCGCCGGATGCTCCGAGACGATCGGCTCTTTGACGGGGCCCAGCGCCCGCGTCGCGGAAATCGAGAAAGACTCGACGGGCGCCTCCACCGGCAACATCGCCTCGCTTTCCGACGTCATTCAGCGCAATCCGAACGACCCTGTCGCTTACAACACGCGCGGCATCGCCTACGCCAAGTCGGGCCATTTCAACAATGCGATCGAGGACTTCGGCAAGGCGATTCAGCTCGATCCGAAATTCTCCGGCGCCTACACGAATCGCGCGCTCGCTTTTCGCCAACTTGGCCGCGACGGTCCGGCGCTCGCTGATTTCAACGCCGCCATCGTCGCAAATCCCAACGACGCGGCCGCCTATCTGGGACGCGGCAACCTTTTGCGCGCGCAGGGGCACTTCCCCGAGGCGCTTGCCGATCTCAACGCGGCGATCCGCATCAATCCCGAGGGCGCGCAGGCCTATCACGCGCGTGGCCTCATCTACCAGCGCCAGGGCAATCACACCCAGGCGATCACCGACTTCAACAACGCCATTGACCGCGATCCCTTCGCTGGCGCGCCGTATCAGGCGCGCGGACAGAGCCTGATCGCGACCGGAAAGTACGACGCGGCGGTTGAGGATTTCAACGCCGCGCTCAACGTCGATTCTGGCAATGGGGAAGCCTGGACCGGCCTAGGTCTCGCCTATGAAAAGCAGGGCAACAAGCCCAAGGCGATCGAATCCTATCAGCGCGCGATGCAGGTCAATCCGAATGACGCCGCCGCGCGCGCAGGGATACAGCGGCTAAGCTGACGGCGGCTCGCGTTCGCGCGATCGGGTTAGTGCGCAAGCGCCTTGACGATCGAGTCCGTCATCTTCTTGGCGTCGCCGAATAGCATCAGCGTGTTGTCGCGGAAGAACAGTTCGTTCTCGACGCCGGCGTAGCCCGATCCCATGCCGCGCTTGACGAACAGCACGGTCTTGGCTTTTTCAACGTCGAGCACGGGCATTCCGAAGATCGGCGATTTCGGGTCGGTCTTGGCGGAGGGGTTGGTGACGTCGTTGGCGCCGATGACATAGGCGACGTCGGCCTGGGCGAATTCGTTGTTGATGTCCTCGAGTTCGAACACCTCGTCGTAAGGCACGTTCGCCTCGGCGAGCAGCACGTTCATGTGGCCGGGCATACGGCCGGCGACGGGATGGATCGCGTATTTGATCTCGACGCCTTCCTTTTTCAGGATGTCGCACATTTCGCGCAGGGAATGCTGCGCCTGCGCGACCGCCATGCCGTAGCCCGGAACGATGATGATCTTCGAGGCGTTCTTCATCATGAACGCCGCGTCGTCCGCCGAGCCCTGCTTGACCGGGCGCGTCTCCTTCGCGCCCTCGGGTCCGGCCGTCTCGCCGCCGAAGCCGCCCAGAATGACTGAGAAGAACGAGCGGTTCATGCCCTTGCACATGATGTAGGACAGAATCGCGCCCGACGAACCGACCAGCGCGCCAGTGATGATCAGCGCCATGTTGCCAAGCGTGAAGCCGATGCCCGCCGCCGCCCAGCCCGAATAGGAATTGAGCATCGAGATGACGACCGGCATGTCGGCGCCGCCGATCGGGATGATGAGCGTGACGCCGAGCACCAGCGCGTCAATGGCGATCAGCCAAAAGGCAACGCTCGACTGAGTGGCGTAAAAGATCGCGATCAGCGCCACCATCGCCGCCACGAGCGCGATGTTGAACGCGTGGCGCTGCGGCAGCAGGATCGGAGCGCCGGACATGCGCCCGTCGAGCTTGGCGAAGGCGATCACCGAGCCGGTGAAGGTCACGGCGCCGATAGCCAGGCCGAGCGACATCTCGATCAGGCTGCCGGGGTGGATGACGCCCGGGCTCTCGGCGATCCCGAACGCTTGCGGCGCGTAGAAGGCGCCGGCGGCGACCATGACGGCGGCGAGACCGACGAGCGAATGGAACATCGCCACAAGTTGCGGCATGGCCGTCATTTGCACGGTGCGCGCGCGCCAGGCGCCGAAGCCGCCGCCGATGCCGAAGCCGAGCAGCACCAGCACCCAGGACATGGCGGACGCCGGCGGATGCAGCGCCAGCGTCGTCAGCACGGCAATGACCATGCCGGCGACGCCAAAGCGATTGCCTTGGCGAGATGTCGCGGGCGAGGACAAGCCTCGCAGCGCGAGAATGAACAGTACGCCAGCGATGAGATAGAGCAGGGCTGCGAGATTCGCGTTCACGTCGGGTCAGCCCTTCTTCTTGTACATCGCGAGCATCCGCTCGGTGACCATGAACCCGCCGAAGATGTTCACGGAGGCGAGCGTCAGCGCCAGGAAACCGACAAAGCGAGCGAAGTTGGAGCCGCTGTCGATCGCAGCGACGCCGACCGAAAGCAAGGCGCCGACGACGATGACCGACGAGATGGCGTTGGTGACCGACATGAGCGGCGTGTGCAGCGCCGGGGTCACCGACCAGACGACGTAGTAGCCGACGAACACCGCCATCGCGAAAATGGCGAGTTGGAATACGAACGGACTGATCGCGCCGCCCGACGCGGCGTGCCCGGCGAGCGCGAGCTGATCGCTATAGCTCTGCGCCGCGTGGGCCGCGTCCTGCGCCGCGTCGGCGGCGGCTTTCAGTTTCGCGATTGTGGCGTCAAGATTGTCCATCGGATCTTCTCACATCCTGGAAAGGCGGCGTATCGCGCCGCGCAGCTTTACGGCGCCTTGGGCTGGAAATTCGGATGCACGACCGCGCCGTCGCGCGTCAGACAGGTCGCCTTGACAAGTTCGTCGTCCCAATTGACGGCGATCGCCTTGTTGGCTTTGTCGATCAGGGTCTCGACGAAGGCATAGAGATTGCGCGCATAGAGCGCGGAGGCGGTGGCGGCGAGCCGCGTCACGTTGGAATAGCCAACGATCTTGACGCCGTTGGCCGAAGTCACGAGTTCGCCCGCGCGCGAAAGCTCGCAATTGCCGCCGCGCTCGACCGCCATGTCGATGATGACAGAACCCGCGCGCATCGACTTCACCATCTCGGCGCTGACGAGCCGGGGCGCGGGGCGGCCGGGGATCAGCGCCGTCGTGATAACGATGTCCTGCTTGGCGATGTGCGAGGCGACTAGCGCAGCCTGCTTGGCCTTGTAAGCGTCCGACATTTCCTTGGCGTAGCCGCCTGCGGTCTCGGCCTGCTTGAACTCGTCGTCCTCGACCGCGACGAATTTGGCGCCGAGCGATTCGACCTGCTCCTTGGTCGCTGGGCGCACGTCGGTGGCGGTGACGATGGCGCCCAGGCGGCGCGCGGTCGCGATCGCCTGCAAGCCCGCGACGCCGACGCCCATGATGAAAGCCCTGGCCGCCGGCACGGTGCCGGCCGGGGTCATCATCATCGGCAACGCCCGGCCATATTCAGACGTCGCGTCGATGACGGCGCGATAGCCGGCGAGATTAGCCTGCGAGGAGAGCACGTCCATCACCTGCGCTCGGGTGATGCGCGGCATCAGCTCCATCGCGAAGGCGGAGGCGCCTGCTTTGGCCATCGCCTCGATCTCAACCTGATGGCCGTAAGGGTCCATGGTCGCGACGACGAGCGCGCCGGCCCTGATCCCGGCAAGCTCGGCGCCGCTCGGGCGGCGCACCTTGAGCACGATGTCGGCGCCGAATGCCTCGGCCGCCGAAGTCATGCGGGCGCCCGCGGCCTGATACTCGGCGTCCGTCACGCCCGAGGAAAGGCCGGCGCCATGCTGCACCGCGACCTCCGCCCCGAGCGCGATGAACTTTTTCACCGTCTCCGGGCTCGCCGCCACTCGAGTTTCCAGCGGATCGGTCTCCGCGACCACTCCAAACAACATGCGTCTAGCCTCGAACAGGTTTCACGACAGCGACTTCCCGTCGGCTAGGACTAGAGCACGATGCAGGCGAGAGCGAGCAAAAGGAAAACCGGCGCCACGGCTTTCCAGCCGAGCCCAGTCAATCCGCCGAGCGTCGCAGCGGCCAAGGTGGCGATCAAGCCGATCAAGGCGATGAAGCCATGCCCCTTCAGGCCCCACAAGACGAGCAGCAAAATAATGCCGAGGATCGTCAGGGTGAGATTTTCGGCCAACGACACGAAGGCGGCGTAAGTGGATTCGTGCGCTTCCATATCCATGCCGCTGTCCGCGGTCATCGCGCCATGATCGTCAGCCATTTTCCCGGCCCCCCTTTTTAGAACTCGCTCCCGTCTACTGCATCGCACGGGGCATCGCAATGCGGCCACAACGGTCTTTTTTGGGGCCGGGGCGGCGGGGCGTCGATGCTTCGGGGGGCGGGCGCTCGGCGCTGCAGGATCGCGCCGACGACCGGTACGGCGGGCGCCGGTTTAGGCCCGCGCGCCGGCTTCGACGCTACGCTCCGCCGCCTTCTCGCGACCGTCGAGCGATTCGTATTTTTGCAATTCGGCCTGGGCGTCGTCCTGGGCGGCCTTGGCTTCGTCGATCTGCGCGGCCAGTTCGACGATCGAACTCTTGAGATTGTCACGGCGCGCGAGCGCCGCCCGCGCGTAAGTGGGATAAGCGAAATGCAAGGGATCGTTGATGCCGGCGCGCTTTTCCTCGTTGGCGATTTCGCGATCGAGATCGCTGATCATGCGCGTGAATTCGGCGACCATCATTTCGATCTGACGCACGCGGCGGCGCTTTTCCTCGACCTGGAACCGCTTCAGCCGGATCAACGTGTCCCGCGACTTCATTTCAACGCACTCCCCAATCACGCTTGTTCAATCGAATGGCGGCGACCGTAAAGATCGATCACGAGACCGATTCACCATGAACGACGAAGGTTGATCGATAGTTACGCTCGATGGGGGCTCGACGCGAAGGGCGCCACAAATTTCTTGCGATCGGCGACGCACCGTTAGGGGTTCGTTTACCCGGATCGTTAACACTCCTTAGGAAGGAAAAATTTTGCGTTTGGCGCCGCCACAGGAAACCGGTCAAGGGAGCGCAAATCCTTGAGTCTCTAGAGTCGGATGTTTGGCTTTCCTAAAGTTTGGCATTAAGAAGAAAAAATCAAATTTTATCATATAAATCAATAGTTTAATATGTATCAGAATTCGAATCGAAAAGAGCTTGCAACTGTGAATCAGAGTTTGTTAACCAATTGTGGGCATCTAATGTGGCGATTCGGCAGGTCTCGTTCGACCGCCGCGTACGGACCGTCAAATCCGGCGTCGGCGCAACAATTCGCCGCGGTCGCGCAGCCAGGGGCAAGGGCGGGGATCTAAAATGCGGGTACTTCTCATAGAAGACGACAGCGCCACCGCGCAAAGCATCGAATTGATGCTGAAGTCGGAAAATTTCAACGTTTACGTCACGGACCTTGGTGAGGAAGGCATCGACCTCGGCAAGCTCTACGATTACGACATCATTCTGCTCGACCTCAATCTGCCGGACATGTCGGGCTACGAGGTGCTGCGCTCGCTCCGCGTCACCAAGATCAAGACGCCGATCCTGATCCTTTCCGGCATGGCCGGCATCGAGGACAAAGTGAAAGGCCTCGGCCACGGCGCCGACGATTATCTGACCAAGCCTTTCCATAAGGACGAACTGATCGCCCGCATCCACGCGATCGTGCGCCGCTCCAAAGGCCATGCGCAATCGGTCATCATCACCGGCGACCTCGTCGTGAACCTGGACCAGAAGACGGTCGAAGTCGACGGCGCTCGCGTGCATTTGACGGGCAAAGAATATCAGATGCTCGAGCTCTTGAGCCTGCGCAAGGGCACGACATTGACCAAGGAGATGTTCCTCAACCATCTCTATGGCGGCATGGACGAGCCGGAATTGAAGATCATCGACGTCTTCATTTGCAAATTGCGCAAGAAGCTGGCGACCGCCAGCCAGGGCCGCAATTACATTGAAACCGTGTGGGGCCGCGGCTACGTGCTGCGCGAACCGCCGCCGGGCGAAGAGCGCATCCCGGCCTGATCGCGGACCCCAGCATCGGTTAGATCCCGCCCGGCGACCCCCGGCGGGTTTTTCTATTTTCCGTCCGATTCGGCTTGTGGCGGCGAGGCCGCTTAAGTTCGCGCGGGTCGTCGCAAATCGGCGGCTTCGAGCACGACGCCCCTGGCTTCCAGCCAAGCCTGCATCCGCGCGAGCTTGATGTCGATTTCGCAGGTCTTGGGCTCGCGGTCGAGCGTCGCTTGATATTCGACCAGCAAGCGAGTCCGTTCTGTTTCTGAGAGGTCGGCCCAGGCGCGGGCGCCTTTGGGGTTCACCATTCCCATCTCCCAAATGGTCTCGCTCCGCCGTCTGGGCGAACCGGTCGCGCCCCTAAATTGCCACGCCTCTCGCGCTAGCTTTTGATCCCGGGCAATCGCCCTTGGCCGCCGAGGACTAGCTTTACATACTTAGGGAGGCGTGAATGGATGTGTGAATTGTTTGCAATTTCCAGCCGCGAGCCGACGCGGGTGTCGCTTTCGCTGCGCCGGCTCGCCGTGCGCGGCGCGCCCGGCGGGACGCTCGCCGACGGTTGGGGGGTCGCTTGTTACGATGGTGGCGACGTCAGGGTGATGCGCGAACCGGAGCCCGCCGGGGCGAGTCCTTGGCTGGAGCGCGCGCTCGAAGCCGGTCGTCCGCATAGTCGCATCGTCGTCGCCCATATCCGCCACGCGACCCAGGGAGACGTTAGCCTCGCCAACACCCAACCTTTCGTGCGCGAACTGGGCGGTCGGATGCATGTGTTCGCGCATAACGGCATGTTGCCGGAGATCGAGCGCAAGATCCAATTGTCGGGACGCTTTCGTCCGGTCGGGGGCACCGATTCGGAATACGCATTCTGCGTCCTGCTCGATCGTCTCGCGCCGTCCTGGCGCGGCGAGACGCCGTCGCTCGAAGAACGGCGCGACGTCTTTGAACGCTTCGGGGCCGAGATGCGCGCGCTCGGTCCCGCCAACTTTCTCTATAGCGACGGCGAAGCCTTGTTCGCGCATAGCCATCGCCGCAAGCAGAATCACGGCGCGATCGCGCCTCCGGGTCTGCATATTCTGACCCGCGCCTGCGCGGGAGACAGCGATGCAATGCAGGAAGCGGGCGTCGAGATCGGCGCGCCGCTGGGCCCGCAAAGCCTCGTGCTATTCGCGAGCGTGCCTTTGAGCGAGGAAGCCTGGAAGCCGCTGGACGAAGGCGAAGTCGTCGCCGTCGTCGCGGGAACGGTTCAAATCGCCTCGGCGACCATGTCGATCGCGCCGCAGGGACATTCGGCCGCGCAGAGGCCGCAGCCCTTGCAATAATCGTAATCGAACCGGAACCGTTGGCCAGCCCCGAGTTTGATGACGGCGTTGTCGGGACAGACGCCATAGCAATTGTCGCATTCGAAACAATTACCGCAGGATAGACATCGACGCGCCTCGTAAAGCGCGTTGGTCTCGTCCAGTCCTTTCACCACTTCTTCGAAGCTGCTCACGCGCCGCGCCGCCTCGAGCGAGGCGCGCACGGTCGCCGGCGCGTCCTCGTAGTACCAGGCGTTCAGTCGGTCGAAACTCGCCTCGCCGTGTTTGAGCGGCGCCGAATAGGTCTCGCCGCGCAAATAGGCGTCGACGTGAGCCGCCGCCTTCTTGCCGTGGCCTATGGCGACTGTGACGGTGCGCTCCGAAGGCGCCATGTCGCCGCCGGCGAATACGCCTTTGCGGCCGGTCATCATGTCCGCTCCGACCTTGACGACGCCATCGACGATCTGGACGCCGGGCGCCTTGTCGAGCAACGAGAGATCGACGTCCTGCCCGAGCGCGAGCACCAGCGAATCGGCCTCCAGCATCTCGAATTCGCCCGTTGGCTGCGGGAAGCCTTTGTCGTCGAGCTTCATCTTCTCGATCGTCATCGCGCCGCCTTCGACGTTCCGGATCGTCGACAGCCATTTCATTGTGACGCCCTCGTCGAGCGCTTCCTCGAGTTCGAAATCGTGGGCCGGCATTTTCTCGCGCGTGCGGCGATAGACGACAATCGCTTCCTCGGCGCCCAGCCGCCGCGCGGTGCGCGCGGCGTCGAGGGCGGTGTTGCCGCCGCCGTAGATGACGACCTTGCGGCCGAGTAGCGGTGGCGCCTCGCCCTCCATCGAGCGCAGCAGCGAAACCGCGTCGAGAATTTTCGCCGCGCCGCCGGCGGGAATGTAGGCGCGCTTGGCGATATGCGCGCCCACAGCGAGAAACGCCGCGTCATATCCGCCCTCGCGCATCGTCGCCTCGATGTCGTCGACCTTGGAATTGAGCGCCAGCGTCACCCCTAGGTCGACGATGCGCTTCACTTCGGCGTCGAGAACGTCGCGCGGCAGCCGGTATTTCGGGATGCCGAACCGCATCATGCCGCCCGCGAGCGGACCGGCTTCGCGAATTGTCACGGCGTGGCCGCGCCGCCGCAAGTGATAGGCGCAGGACAGTCCTGCCGGCCCGGCGCCGACGACGAGCACGCGCTTGCCCGTCTCCGCCGCGGGCTTCGCGAGCGCCCAACCCTTCTCGATCGCGTGATCGCCGAGAAATCGCTCGACCGAATTCACGCCGACCGGCTTATCGATCTGAGCCCGATTGCACGCGGCTTCGCAAGGGTGATAGCAGACGCGCCCCATCGTCGCGGGCAGCGGATTATCGCGCGTCAGCGCTCGCCAGGCCGCCTGGTATTCGCCGGCTTCCGCGTGGCTGAGCCAGCCCTGAATGTCCTCGCCCGCCGGGCAGGCCGCGTTGCACGGCGGCAAGCGGTCGACATAGACGGGCCGGCTCGTGCGCCACGAACCCGTGTGATTGAGCTTGCTCGTGCCGACGTCGAGCGCGATCGCAAAGGGATGTTTCATGGCCGAGGCCCTGTCTCCATAAGCCCGTATTCGGCGATGTGTTTGTCGGCGATCGCCTGCATGCGCGCGACGCGCGGGTCTTCGCGGCCGTCGCGAAAGAGATGCGCGAAGCGTCGTTGCAGCTTCAGATATTCGGCGACAGGCGCCTTGCGGCGGATCTTGCGCACCTGCGTTATTCGGCCGTGCTCGGCCTCGAAGATCGGAAACAATCCGGTCTCGATGGCGAGCCGAGCGAGCTTGATCGTGTCCTGCGAGGCGGCGCCCCAGCCGAGCGGGCAGGGAACGTTGATATGGATGTAGCGCGCGCCGCGCACGCCCATCGCTTTCGCGACTTTGGCTTCGAGATCGTGTAGGTCGGCGACGCTCGCGGTCGCCACATAAGGAATTTCATGCGCGACCGCGATTTTTGGCACGAATTTCCCGGCGCCGAAAACATTGCCGGGCTCTGCGCCTAACGCCGGCGTCGTCGCGGTGCGCGCGGTCGGCGGCGTCGCCGAGGAACGCTGTACGCCGGTATTCATGTAGCCTTCGTTATCATAGCAGATATAGAGCACATCGTCGTTGCGCTCGAACATGCCTGACAAACAACCAAAGCCGATGTCGGTGGTGCCGCCGTCGCCGCCCTGGGCGACGACGCGCGTCGTCTCGCGTCCCGTCGCCCGCATCGCCGCGGCGACGCCGGTCGCGACCGCTGCCGCGTTGCCGAACAGCGAATGCATCCACGGCATCTGCCACGAGGTTTCGGGATAGGGCGTCGTGAAGACTTCGAGGCAGCCGGTCGCGTTGACCGCGATCAGCTGGCCGCCGCTCGCCCGCATCGCCGCGTCGATAGCGTAGCGCGCGCCCAGCGCCTCGCCGCAGCCTTGGCAGGCGCGATGGCCAGAGGTCAGCGAATTGGAGCGCGCGCGGCTCGCCTGCACGTTTCGCGAGGCCTCGTCGATCAGGCGATTGCCAACGGTCAGGGTGCCCTTCTGATAGAACTTCAGCTTCTGCGTTTCGTTCACGACGCGCTCCCCGAGTGTTGCTCGACGCGATCTTTCTCGAGTTGTTTGAGGATGCCCTCGGCGGCGGGACCGACGCGGCGCGTCTTGCCGCGACGGTGGATTTCGCGCGCGACGACGCGCTCGTTGAGATCGAGGAAATGCGGCCCGCTCCACGGCTGGATCGCCGCCTGACGGAATAGGCGATGCAGCGACGCCTTCGGCACGGGGCGCCCGCCAAGGCCGACAATCGCCGAATGCAGCGTCGGCGGGTTCGGCAGTTCGCGCAGCGCGATCGCGACATTGCTGGCGAGCGGACCGCCCATACCGACGTCGAGCGCTTTGTCGAGCACTAGCACGTCGCGCGCGCTCGACAGAGCCTCGACCAGGAGTTGCGTCGGAAACGGGCGGAACGTCACCAAAGTTATGAGGCCAATGTTGACGTCGTCGTCGCGCATCTCGTCGATCACGTCTTTGATCGTGCCGTTGATCGAACCCATGGCGATGACGATGAATTCGGCGTCTTCGGTCTGATAGGCGCGCAGCAAGCCGCCGGCGGCGCGCCCAAAACTGCGTTCGAATTCCCCCGCCAATCTTTCGATCAGCCCGAGCGCCTTTTGCTGTTTGAAATACTGGAGATAGCGAACCTCGGTGAAGGCGTCGGGGCCGACCATCGCCCCGATGGAAATCGGATCATCGGGATCGAGCGCCTGCATCGGCTCGTAGGGCGGCAGGAAAGCGTCGACTTCGCTCTGCTCGGGAATGTCGATCCGCTCGACCGCGTGCGTGAGGATGAAGCCGTCAACGCAAACCATTGTTGGGACAGACAATTCCTCGGCGAGACGGAAAGCGACGATGTGCAGATCGGCCGCTTCCTGGTTGGTCTCGGCGAAGAGCTGTATCCAACCGGATTCGCGCAACGCCATCGCGTCGGAATGGTCGTTCCAGATGTTGATCGGGGCGCCGATGGCGCGATTGCCGAGCGTCATCACGATCGGCAGGCCGAGTCCGGCGGCGTTGTAAACCGCTTCGGCCATGTAGAGCAGGCCCTGGCTCGCGGTCGCGGTATAGGCGCGCGCCCCCGCCGCCGAGGCGCCGATGGCGACCGAGAGCGCCGCGAATTCGCTCTCGACGTTGATGAACTCGCAATTCTTCAACCCGCCCGTGCGCACGAGATCGCCGACGCCTTCGACGATGTGCGTCTGCGGTGTGATGGGATAGGCGCAGACGACTTGCGGCCGGCAGAGCGCTATGGCTTTCGCCATCGCCTTGGAGCCTTCGAGTTGTTCGAGCATCGCGGGTCTCCGGGACTCAGGCGGCGGCCTTGGCGCCGATCAACGCATGGGCGGCCTTGGCGGCTTCGACATTGGCCTCGCCAACCTTGCCGGGGAACGCGCGCCGGATCGCCTCGAGAACGCTGTCGAGCGAGACGACGCCGACCAGAGCGGCGAAGGCGCCGAGCAGGGCGGTGTTGGGCGCGGGGCGCTTGACGTATTTGAGCGCGAGTTCGGTCGCCGGCGAAGCAAGCGCATGGCCCTTGGGCAGGCGCGCCACGAGCGCGTCGAGATGAATTTCACTCAAGGCGCGCGCGGTGTTGACG
Source organism: Beijerinckiaceae bacterium (assembly GCA_037446355.1). Classification (GTDB taxonomy): domain Bacteria; phylum Pseudomonadota; class Alphaproteobacteria; order Rhizobiales; family Beijerinckiaceae; genus Roseiarcus. The sequence continues at coordinate 87,833 of JBBIIT010000008.1, forward strand.
ATGAGATAGCCTTCGCTCTTCAAGCCGTCGGTCACGTCGAGCGCCTTGAACAGGGTCGGGTCTTGCACGATCAGCGCGTCGGGCGCCTGCACCGGTTCGCGCAAGCGGATTTCCTTATCCGAGATGCGGCAGAAAGCGACGACCGGCGCGCCCATGCGTTCGGAACCGAAGCTCGGAAACGCCTGCGCGTGCTTGCCCTCCAGGAAAGCTGCGACTGAAAGCATCTCCGCCGCCGTGACGACGCCCTGGCCGCCGCGGCCATGTATGCGAATCTGAAACATCCGCCGATCCCTGGGTCTTCCCATTTCGCGCTTTATGCGCGTGTAGGCGGCGGCGGCGTTTGAGCGGGGTCAATGAGGGGCGGCGCTTGACTCTCGCCCTGCTCAGGCACAAAACTAGAACAAATAGGGAACTTTCGAGGCAATGATCGGATGTCGCCGGGCGGCAGGGCTGAAGGGATGGCGCGTTTGCGGCGCGTCGTCGAGGAGATCGAGGCCCGAGCGGGGCCTGGAAAAGCATGGCCGGCCGAGGCGCGCGCGCCGCGTCGGCTTTCTCTGACGAGGGCGCTCGACGCCATGCTCGGCGGCGGGCTGGCGGACGACGCGCTGCACGAGATCGCGCCGGCGGCGCCCGGCGACGGGACGGCGGCGATGGGCTTCGCGCTCGGCCTCGCCGCGCGCTTCATGGCCGAAGGCTCGGCCGCCGGGCTGATCCTGGCCGAGGATTTCGCCGCCTATGACGCGGGCGCGCTTCATGGCCCCGGCCTGGTCGCGCATGGGCTCGATCTCGACCGGCTCGTCTTTATCAGCACGCCCGACGCGCCCTCGCTGTTTCAGACGATGGAGGAGGCGCTGAGGAGCGGCGCGCCGGCGGTGGTGATCGGCGAGGTCTGGCGGCTGAAAAAATACGATCTCGCCGTCTCGCGCCGCCTCAATCTCGCCGCGCGGGCGGGCGGCGCGCCGGCGCTGCTGGTGCAGGCGAGCGCCTATGGCGCGGCCGAGCGGATGTCGAGCGCCGCCGAGACGCGGTTCGAGATCGCCGCCGCGCCGAGC
>JBBIIT010000009.1:0-69332 GCA_037446355.1 Beijerinckiaceae bacterium
GCCTGGTGCAGAACGACATCAAGCGCGTCATCGCCTATTCGACCTGCTCGCAGCTTGGCTATATGTTCGTCGGCCTTGGCGTCGGCGGATATGGCCTCGGCATCTTCCATCTCTTCACGCACGCCTTTTTCAAGGCGCTGTTGTTCCTCGGCGCCGGCTCCGTCATCCACGCGATGCATCACGAACAGGACATGCGCGCGATGGGCGGATTGCGGCGCGAGATCCCGTTCACGTTCTGGATGATGACGATCGGCACGCTGGCGCTGACCGGCGTCGGCATCCCCTTCACTTCGATCGGCTTCGCCGGCTATGTCTCGAAGGATGCGATCATCGAGGCCGCGTTCGCGTCGCATCGCTATGGCGCGGTCTATGCATTCCTTTGCGTGGTCAGTGCGGCCGGCCTGACCTCGTTCTATTCCTGGCGCCTGGTTTTCATGACCTTCTTCGGCCATCGCGGCGATTTCGCGGCGGCGTTGCCGGCGAACGACCACGGTCACGACGACCACGCGCACGACGACCATGGCGACGGACACGCCGCGCACGAGTCGCCCAGCGTGATGCTGGTTCCGCTCGCGGTGCTGGCGATCGGCGCCGTCGTCGCGGGCGTCGCTTTCCGCTCCTGGTTCATCGGCGCCGGTTTCGAGGGCTTCTGGAAAGAATCGCTGTTTCTGGCCAAGGACAACACGGTCCTCGAAGATATGGAGAAAGTTCCTTGGCTCGTCTCGCTGTTGCCGACGCTAATGATGATCGGCGGCTTCCTCATCGCCTATTATATGTACATGGTCGACAAAAAGGCCCCCGCGCGGCTCGCGGCGGCCAATCCGCTGCTGTACCGGTTCCTCCTCAACAAGTGGTACTTCGACGAACTCTATGACTTCCTGTTCGTGCGCCCGGCGATTTGGATCGGCCGTGTGTTCTGGAAAGGCGGCGACGGTTTCATCATCGACGGTTTCGGCCCCGACGGCGTTTCGGCGCGCGTGCTCGATATAACACGAAGCGCCGTTCGTTTGCAGACCGGCTACGTCTATCACTACGCCTTCGCGATGCTGATCGGCGTCGCCGCGCTGGCGACTTGGTATCTCTTCGGGGAAATCCGCTGATGTCCGGCAATTGGGTCCTTTCCGCGCTTCTGATCCTGCCGATGGCGGGCGCGCTGCTGATTCTGTTGCTGCGCGGCGAGAACGAGGCAAACAATCGTAACGCGCGCTACATCGCGTTGTGGGCGACGCTGATCACTTTCGTTCTCAGCCTCTACGGCTGGGCTCTGTTCGATCCGAGTAAGCCCGGCTTCCAATTGATCGAACAGCGCGCCTGGTTCCCGAACGGCATCATCTACAAGCTCGGCGTCGATGGCATTTCGATGCCTTTCGTGCTGCTGACGACATTCCTGATGCCGATCTGCATCCTGGCTTCCTGGACCTCGATCGACAAGCGCGTCAAAGAATACATGATCGCCTTCCTGGCGTTGGAGACGCTGATGATCGGCGTGTTCGAAGCGCTCGATCTCGTGCTGTTCTATCTCTTCTTCGAGGGTGGCCTGATCCCGATGTTCCTGATCATCGGCGTCTGGGGCGGCAAGCGGCGCGTCTACGCCGCGTTCAAATTCTTCCTCTATACGCTGGCCGGCTCGCTGCTGATGCTGCTCGCGATCATGGCGATGTATTGGACGGCGGGCACGACCGACATCGAAGCGCTGTTGAAGACCGCCTTCGCGCCGGCGATGCAGAAGTGGCTGTGGCTCGCCTTCTTCGCTTCGTTCGCGGTGAAGATGCCGATGTGGCCGGTGCATACCTGGTTGCCCGACGCGCATGTCGAGGCGCCGACGGCCGGCTCGGTGATCCTGGCGGGCATCTTGTTGAAGATGGGCGGGTACGGCTTCCTCAGATTCTCGTTGCCGATGTTTCCGGACGCCTCGGTCTATTTTTCGCCGCTGATCTATTCGATGTCGATCGTCGCCATCATTTACACCTCGCTGGTGGCGCTGGTTCAGGAGGACATGAAGAAACTGATCGCCTATTCGTCGGTCGCCCACATGGGCTTCGTGACGATGGGCCTGTTCGCCGCCAATACGCAGGGGGTGCAGGGCGCCGTCTATCAGATGGTGAGCCACGGCCTCGTCTCGGGCGCGCTCTTCCTCTGCGTCGGCGTAATCTACGACCGCATGCATACGCGCGACATTGCGGCTTACGGCGGTCTTGTGAAGCGTATGCCGCGCTACGCCGTCGCGCTCATGGTGTTCACGCTCGCCAATGTCGGCCTGCCCGGCACTTCCGGTTTCGTTGGCGAATTCTTGACCCTGATCGGCGCCTTTCAGGCTAACAGTTGGGTGGCGCTGTTCGCGACGTCCGGAGTGATCCTGTCGGCGGCCTATGCGCTCTATCTTTATCGCCGCGTCATATTCGGCGTGCTCGACAAGCCGAACCTGATGACAATTTCGGATCTGAGCGCGCGCGAAATCGCCATGCTCGCGCCACTGCTGATCCTGACGATCTACTACGGCGTGCATCCGCAGCCGATCATCGACGCTAGCTCCGCCTCGATTGACGCCCTGTTGCAGGGATTCAATCACGCGCTCGCGGCGACGAAGACGGCGGGGCTGTGAACCTCGGCGGCGAGCCGGATCTTTTGGGATTGATGAGAACATGGACGTCACCGCGCTTTCTTTCACCGTAGTCATGCCCGAGCTCATTCTCGCGGCGGGCGCGCTCGTTCTGCTGCTCCTGGGCGCGCTGCGAGGCGAGCGCTCGCACTGGCTGGTGCTGGAGGGCGCGGTCGCGCTGCTCGGCGTCGCGCTGGTCACGCTGCTGGTGGGCAACCGCGCGGGCGGCGTTACGTTCTACGGGGCCTTCACTGACGACGCCTTCGCGCGCTTCATGAAGGCGCTCGCCCTGATCGGCTCGCTGACGACCTTGCTGCTTTCGATCGATTTCATGCGCAAGAAGCTGATCGGCGGTTTTGAATTCCCGGTTCTGCTGCTGCTCTCGACTCTGGGCATGATGATGCTGATCTCGGCGACCGATTTCATTGCGCTCTATCTTGGTCTCGAACTGATGAGCCTTTCGCTCTATGTCGTGGCCGCCTATCGGCGCGACGATCTCAAAGCGTCCGAAGCGGGGCTCAAATATTTTGTCCTCGGCGCGCTTTCGTCGGGCATGTTGCTGTATGGCGTTTCACTGATGTACGGCTACGCCGGCACGGTCTCGTTCACCGGCGTCGCCGCTGCGCTCAAAGGCGTCTCGCCCCTCGGCGTCATCTTCGCGCTCGTGTTCGTGCTGGCCGGACTCGCGTTCAAGATTTCGGCGGTGCCGTTTCACATGTGGACGCCCGACGTTTACGAAGGCGCGCCGACGCCGGTGACGACCTTCTTCGCCTCGGCGCCGAAAATGGCGGCGATGGCGGTGCTCGTGCGCGTGACGCTGACCGCTTTTCCGGGCATCTCGGGGGAATGGCGGCAGATCGTCGGCTTCATCTCCATCGCTTCCATGGCGCTTGGCGCCTTCGCCGCGATCGGCCAGACCAACATCAAGCGGCTGATGGCCTATTCCTCGATCGGCCATATGGGCTTCGCGCTGGTTGGCCTCGCCGCCGGCTCCGTCGAGGGCGCGCATGGTGTCATCGTTTATATGTCGATCTATCTCGTGATGACGTTGGGAACCTTCGCCGGAATCCTGTCGATGCGCCGCGACGGCGTCTATGTCGAGAACATCGCCGACCTCGCGGGCCTCGCTCGGACCAACGCGCCGATGGCGTTCTTCCTCGGCGCCATGATGTTCAGCCTCGCCGGCGTGCCGCCGCTCGCCGGCTTTTTCGCCAAATTCTATGTGTTCTCGGCGGCGATCCACGCCAACCTCTATGGGCTGGCGGTGATCGGCGTGCTTCTTAGCGCGGTGGGCGCCTATTACTATCTGCGCATTGTCAAGATCATGTATTTCGACGAACCGGCGGTCGCGTTCGACCCGCAGGGTGCGGTCGCGAGAACCGTGCTGGCGCTCGCGACCGCGATCGTGGTTTTCTTCGCGCTCGCGCCCGCGCCGCTGACCAATGCGGCGATGGCCGCCGCCAAGTCGCTGTTTTGAACGCGTCGTCGGGCGAGTCGACTGTTAGCCGCTACGAAATCGCCGAATGGCGCGTCGTGCGCCAGGCCCGCCTTGGCTCAACCAACGACGAGGCGCGGGCGGAACTCGCGGCCGGCGATCCCGGACGGCTCTGGATCGTCGCCGATGAACAAACGGCTGGACGCGGGCGCCACGGCCGCGTCTGGTCCTCGCCGCCGGGCAATCTATACGCAAGCGCGCTGCTGGTTGATCCGTGCGAGACGGCGATGGCGGCGAAAATCGGCTTCGTCGCCGGCGTCGCGCTGCGCAACGCGGTAGCCGATCTCGGAGCGACGGGCGTGCGCCTCAAATGGCCGAACGATCTCGTCACCGACGGCGCGAAACTCGCGGGACTGCTCGTCGAGGGGCTGACGATCCCCGGCCGACCTTTCGCCGCGATTGTCGGCTTCGGCGTTAACATCCGCTCCTCGCCGCAGGGCCTCGATTATCCAACGACCAACCTCGACCGTCTGACCCCACGCGCATTGACGCCAGGTGATCTGCTCGCGCGGCTCGCCATACGCTTCGACGAGGCGATGGCGGTCTTCGCGCGCGGCGCGGGTTTTGCGCGCATTCGCGAACTCTGGCTCGCAAGTGCGGCGGGTCTGGGCGGGCCGATTCGCGCTCGCGGGGCGCGGGGCGTGCGGGAAGGCACATTTGAAGGGCTGGACTCCGAGGGTCGTCTGTTGCTACGCGCGCCGGGTGGCGTCGAAGGTCTGGAATCGGCCGACATCGTCCTGCCGTCGTCCGCCGCCGAAACCGTCTGAGAAAGCCCCGTTCATGAGCGATGACGACGCATTGATTTTCGCCCCGCTCGGCGGCCTCGGCGAGATCGGCATGAACTGCGCGCTTTACGGCTTCGGGCCGGCCCAGGCGCGTAAATGGTTGATGGTCGATCTCGGCGTCGCCTTTGCGGGCGAGGAGCTGCCGGGCGTCGATCTGATCATGCCCGACCTTGCCTTCATCGAAAAGGCGAAGAAGGATCTCGTCGGCCTCATCATCACCCACGCGCACGAGGACCACATCGGCGCGCTCGCCGAACTTTGGCCCCGTCTTGGCGTGCAAGTGTATATGACGCCGTTCGCCGCCGGCCTCGCCGAGGCGCGGCGTCTTGGCGAACCGGGCGCGCCGAAAATTCCGATCAAGATCGTTCAGCAGGGCGCGCGCGTTTCGCTCGGGCCGTTCAACGTCGAGTTCATTTCCGTCGCCCATTCGATCCCCGAAAGCTGCGCGCTGGCGATCCGCACGCCCGCGGGCCTCGTCGTTCATTCGGGCGACTGGAAGATCGACGCGACCCCGCTAGTCGGCCGCGTCACCGACGAAGCGCGCCTGAAGGCGCTCGGCGAAGAGGGCGTGCTGGCGCTGATCTGTGATTCGACCAATGTGCTGCGCGAAGGCGAGAGCCCGTCGGAGGCGGACGTCGCCGTCAGCCTGACCGAGATTGTCGGCCGAGCGAGCGGGCGCGTCCTCGTTACCACCTTCGCCTCCAACGTCGCGCGATTGCGCGCTGCGGCCGAGGCGGGTCTCGCCAATGGCCGCCAGATCGTCGTCATGGGCCGCGCGATGGAGCGCGTGATCGCGGTCGCCCGCGAATGCGGCTATCTCGAAGGCCTGCCGCCATTCCTGGGACCGGATCCGTTCGAGCGGATGCCTCGCGACAAAGTGCTGGGGCTGGCGACCGGCAGCCAGGGCGAACCGCGCGCCGCGCTCGCGCGCATAGCCGACAACCAATATCCAAGCGCCAAGCTCGCCTCCGGCGATACCGTGATATTTTCCTCGCGCACCATTCCCGGCAACGAGAAGGCGGTCGGCAGGATCGTCAATGGCCTCGTCACGCAAGGCGTCGAAGTTATCACTGACCGCGACCGGCTCGTGCACGTGTCCGGACATCCGCGCCGCGCCGAACTCGCCAAGATGTATGCCTGGTTGAAGCCGAAAATCGCCGTGCCCGCGCATGGCGAACCATTACATCTAAGCGAACATGTCGCATTCGCCAAGGCGCAAGGCGTTCGTGAGGTCGTGCGCGCATTCAACGGCGACGTCGTTCGCCTTGCTGAGGGTCGCGCGGGCGTCGTCGGTCAGGTCAACCACGGCCGCCGCTATAAGGACGGCGACATCCTGCTCGCGGCCGGCGACGAAAGCGTCGGCGAACGGCGTAAGCTTTCTTTCGCCGGGATCGTCTCGATCGCGCTCGCGCTGTCGCCGAAGGGCGAGATGTCGGGCGATCCCGACGTGATGATCGCCGGCCTGCCGCAGCGCACGCGCGACGGCGCCGCGATTGACGCGCTTATCGACACGGCGATCTTCGAGACCTTCGAGAGCCTGCCGCGCGGCAAGCGCAAAGACCCCGATTTCGTCTCGACCGCGATCGAACGCGCCGTGCGCAATGCGGTCAATTCGGTCTGGGGCAAGAAGCCTATGGTTCATGTCCTGGTAGTGGAAGTTTAGAGGCAAGCATGATTGGTCGCTTGAATCACGTCGCCGTCGTGGTCCCCGATCTGGAAGCCGCGAGCCGTCTCTATCGCGAAAGCCTGGGCGCGCACGTCTCCGCGCCGGCCGCGTTGCCGGAGCATGGCGTAACGGTCGTGTTCGTCGAACTGTCCAACACGAAGATCGAATTGCTGCACCCGCTTGGCGCCAATTCGCCGATAGCCAAGTTTTTAGAGAAGAACCCCGACGGCGGGATGCATCACTTGTGCTTCGAGGTCGACGATATTCTGAGCGCGCGCGATCAGCTTAAAGCGACGGGCGCGCGCGTGCTCGGCGACGGATCGCCGAAGATCGGCGCGCACGGCAAGCCGGTATTGTTCCTGCACCCGAAGGATTTTCAAGGAACCTTGATCGAACTGGAGCAGGTCTGAAGCGGCGCGCTTTTGTCCGGCGATGCGATTCAGTAGGCTTGAGACAGGAAAGGAGAACCGGCCATGACGGAGTCTCGGAGCCTTCCCAAATCCCGCGCTCGTTGCGAGGTTGTCCGCGCCGGCGCGCCTTTCGTCGGCAAGCAAGGCTTTTCCTATGCCCCCGCCGTCTCCGCCGAGACCGTCGGCGCCACGGCCCTGCACATGCAATTGCTGACCATTCCGCCAGGCGGCCGCGCCAAGGCGCACAAGCACGAATCGCATGAAACGGCGATCTACGTTCTTAGCGGCGAAGCCGGCATGTATTACGGCGATCGGCTGGAAGAGCATATGGTCGCGCGCTCGGGTGACTTTGTCTATATTCCGGCCAACGTTCCGCATCTGCCCTATAATTTGAGCGCCGCCGAACCGTGCACTGCGATCGTTTCGCGCACCGATCCCAACGAGCAGGAAAGCGTCGTGCTGCTGCCCGATCTCGATTTGATTCATCGATGAGGCGTGTCGACCGAGCGTGAGGGCGCCGATGCGCGTGAGTTTCGATGGCGGGCGGCTCAACGAACGCGGCGTCGCGGTGGCGATGTTCGACTACGCCCTTCATGCGCGCGCGCTGCTCGGGGTCGAGCCGATCATCCTGCACGACGTCAGCGACCCGCCCGATCCCGCTCACGTCGAACGATTCTCCCGCGCGTTTGCGACATTCGCGTACAGCAACGAGGACGAGATGCAGCGCCTGATTGCGCGCGAGCGCATCGACGTCGCCTATTTCCTGAAGATCGGGCGTCGTAAGGCGCCGCTGTCGAAGTCCAGCCGCACGGCCGTGCATGAAGTATTCGGCTTTTTCCATCCGCACGGCGATTCTTACGCATATGTCTCGACCTGGCTCGCGAAGGCGATGACGGGCGGGCGATATCCCGCCGTGCCGCATATCGTCGATCTGCCGGCGCCGCGCGCTAGCCTTCGCGCCGAGCTCGGCCTGCCCGCTGAAGCGTTCGTTGTCGGACGCCACGGGGCGACCAACCAGTTCAATGTGCCCTTCGTGGCCAAGGCGATCGAGGCGGCGTTGGCGAAGCGCAAGAACCTTTGGTTCCTGATGCTCAACACCGATCGCTTTTCCGATCACGAACGCATCATCCACCTTCCGGGCGTCGCCGAACGCCAGCGGATCGCCGATTTCGTCGGCGCCTGCGACGCCGGGCTCAACGCGCGGCGCGTTGGCGAAACCTTCGGCCTTTCGATCGCGGAATATCTTTCGCAGGACAAGCCGGCGCTCGTGTGGGAGGGCGGGCGCGATCGCAATCACCTCGAACTCGTCGAGGACGCGCGATTTCGCTATCGCACGCGCGAGGATTTGACGCGCCAGTTGATCGAACTCGAGCCGAACCGCGAGGTCGGCGCCTTTCGAGCGCGTGTGGAGGCGTTCGCGCCCGATCGGGTCATGCGCGCTTTCGAGGCGGCCTTTCTCGATCCCGGCCCAAGAAAAATGCCCGGTTTGCCGCCGGGCTTTCGATTGATGGGCCGCGCGCGAGAGCGTCTGCGGCGCTGGCGGGACGACGCCTGGATCGCGCGCTGAAGTTCAGCCGCGCTCGCGCATCAGTCTGGATTTGTCGCGGCTCCAGTCGCGCGCTTTTTCGGTGTCGCGTTTGTCGTGCAGCTTCTTGCCCCTGCCAAGAGCGAGGGCGATCTTGGCGCGACCCTTTTCGTTGAAATAAATGCGAAGCGGCACGATCGTCATGCCCTCGCGCTCGACGCCCTTGGCGAGCTTCGCGATCTCCTTGGCGTGCAGCAGCAGCTTGCGCGGCCGCTTCGGCTCGTGATTGAAGCGATTGGCCTGGAGATATTCCGGGATGTTGGCGTTGTAGAGCATCATCGCGCCGCTGCGATCGACCGCGGCGTAGCTCTCGGCGACCGTCGCCTTGCCCGATCGCAGCGATTTGACTTCAGGTCCGGTCAGCATGATGCCGGCCTCGAAGACCTCGCCGATCTCGTAGTCGTAGCGCGCGCGCCGGTTATCGGCGACGACCTTGACGTTCGGATTGCCCTTTGCGGCCACGCTGCGTTGCGTCCTTCGAATCCGTCGCTCAGGCGTTCAGAACGCCGGCGTGGACCATCGCGCGCCGCAACGCCGTTTCCGTCGCTTCGCCGACCGGCAGCAGCGGCAGTCGCACTTCGTTGCGCGCCCGTCCGATAAGGCTCATCGCGTATTTGGCGCCGCTGACGCCCGGCTCCAGGAACGTCGCCGCATGTAGCGGAGTGAGGCGATCTTGAATCCGCAACGCCTCGGCGAAATCGCCCTTCATCGCCGATTCCATCAAAAGCGAGCACGGAGCGGGCGCGACATTTGCGACGACCGAAATGCAGCCGTGGCCGCCCGCCGCCATATAGGGGAGGGCGGTCATGTCTTCGCCCGAAAGTTGGATAAACTCGGGCCCCATCGCGTGTCGCTGGCGCGAAACGCGGCCGACGTCGCCGGTCGCATCTTTCACGCCGGCGATGTTCTTGAGTTCGTAAAGCCGCTTCATCGTTTCGACCGACATGTCGACGACGCTGCGCGGCGGGATGTTGTAAATGATGATCGGTACGCCCACCGCGTCATTGACGGCCTTGAAATGGCGATAGAGCCCTTCCTGCGTCGGCTTGTTGTAATAAGGCGTGACGACCAGCACGGCGTCGGCGCCGGCCTTTTCCGCGTGGCGCGCGAGTTCCACCGCCTCGACGGTGTTGTTCGATCCGGCCCCGGCGATGACAGGCACGCGCCCGCGCGCCTCGTCGATGCAGACATCGACGACGTGGCGGTGCTCCTCATGGGTCAGCGTCGGGCTTTCGCCGGTCGTGCCGACCGGAACAAGACCGTGCGAGCCCGACTCGATCTGCCAGTCCACCAGCGCGCGAAAGGCCTGCTCGTCGAATTTGCCTTCCTTGAACGGCGTCACCAGGGCCGGCATCGAACCGTGAAACTTCGCCCGCTTACTCATCTCGCGCTTCCGCTCGTCCGCTGTCGCGCCGGGGGAGGCGCTCGCGATGACACATAGCGAGTCGAAGGCGCCGGCGAAAGGGGCGCCCTTTCGCGTTCGACGGTTAATACTTCTTCAGCCAAGCGCGCCTACGCTCGGCGGCAGAGGGTTCGCAATGAAGACTTTGCTGCGCTCGGCGGCCGGGGCGGCTCTGGTCGCCGGCCTAAGCCTCTACGCCGGCGATGGCGGGGGTCGACTCGACGTCGTCGAAGGCGTTTCGGTCCCTCATGTCGCGCCGGCGGGCCTGATTTTCGTCGAATTGCCGACGGAGCCGCCCGCCGCCGCCGTCGCGCTCCCCCTCGCCAGCCTCGATCCGACGCCGCCCGGCGCCGTCGCGGCCCAGGACGCCGCGCCGCTCCCCGCCGTCCCGCCGCCGCTGTCGCTGTTCGACAGGGTACGGTTCTCGGCGGCGGCCGCGCTTTATCGCAAGGGCGCCGAGGGCGCCGCCGCGGCCATCGCCGCCAGCGTACCCGATCCCGCGCAGCGCGCGGCGCTGGAATGGATCGCGCTGCGCAGCGTCGCCGCGCCCGATCCCGCGCGCCTCGACGCCTTCGAGGCCGCGCATACGGACTGGCCGGCCGCCGATTGGCTCGATGCGGTTCGCGAGGGCTGGCTCTTCGCGCAGCATGCTTCCGCGAAGCGAATCGAGACCGCGCAGGCGCAACATTCGCCGCGCACCGCGGTTGGAATCCTCGCGGCCGCGCGCGCGGAAACGGCCGAGGGCAAGGTCGCCGAGGCGACGAAGCGCGTGCGCGCGCTATGGCGCGAACACGATCTCGACGCCTGGAACGAGGGCGCGTTGCTGAAGGAATTTGGCGCGCTGCTCACCCGCGCTGACCACAAATATCGCGCCGATCGTCTGCTCTATGCGGAGAAGGCGGCGTCGGCTTTGCGCGCGGCCGCGCTCGCCGGCGCCGACGAAGTCGCGCTCGCCAATGCGCGCTTCGAGGCCGCGCGCGGTCCTTTGTCGCCGCGCGCGATCGCGGCCGTGCCGGCCTCGCTGCAATCCGACCCTGGCCTGACGTTCGCGCGGGTCCAGGACGCGCGGCGGGCGGGGCGCGCGGTCGAGGCGGCGGCCTGGCTCGCGCTGGCGCCGCGCGACGCGGCGGGCCTCATCGACCCCGACAAATGGTGGAGCGAGCGGCGCATGGTGGCGCGCGAATTGCTCGATCGCGGGGCCGCGCGTCAGGCCTACGATCTTTGTTCGACGGCGATCGCCGCCAGCGCCGCTGCGCGCGTCGACGCATCTTTCCACGCCGGATGGATCGCGCTTCGCTTTCTCGACGATCCCGTCTCCGCCGCGAGCCGCTTCGCCGAGGCGAGCGCGGCCGCGCAGACGCCGCTGTCTATCGCGCGCGCTTCCTATTGGCAGGGCCGCGCCGCCGACGTGCTTGGGCGCGCCGACGAGGCGCACGGCTTCTACGCGCGCGCGGCCGCCTATCCCATCGCCTATTACGGTCAGCTCGCGGCGCGCCGCCTCGGGCGCGAGCCGACGCCGCGCCGCCCTCCTCGCATCGCCGTCGGCGATCAGCGACAGGAGGCGACGCGCGCGATCGAAATTCTCTACGAAACCGGGTTCGACGACATCGCGACGCCGCTCGCCTATTCCGCCGCCGCCAACTGGAGCGACGAGGCGCAAATCGCCGCGCTCGGCGACGTGCTCGCGCGGCGCGCCAACGCGACTGTCAACGTCACCTTCGGCAAGCGCGCGACCGAGCGCGGCTTCGCGCTCGACGAAGTCGCGTTCCCGACCACGGGCCTGCCCAACTTTTCGCCGCTGCCCCATTCAGCCGACGTGCCGAGCGTGCTCGCCGTCGCGCGGCAGGAGAGCGAATTCGCCTGGCGCGCTTCCTCCGGCGCGGGAGCGAAGGGCCTGATGCAGATCCTTCCGGCGACCGCGCAATCGACCGCCCGGCGCGCCGGCGTCGCGTTCGATTTTTCGCGGCTCGTCGGCGATTCCGCCTTCAACCTGCAACTCGGCGCGGCCTATCTCGGGCAGTTGATCGAGGACGAGGGCGGATCGATCGAAGTGGCGCTCGCCGCATACAATGCCGGACCCGGCCGCGTTCAACAATGGATCGCCGCTTACGGCGATCCGCGCACGGGCGGCGCCGATCCCATCGATTGGGCCGAGCGCATCCCGTTCGACGAAACGCGCGACTATGTGCAGCGCGTGAGTGAGAATCTGGGCGTCTATCGCGCGCTGCTTGCCTCGGGCGCGCCCGCGCCTGCGACCAACATGCGACTTGCCCGCGAATAGGGCGCTTCGCGATCAGGCCAGCCGAACCAGCGTCGCTCCCGCGAACACCAAGAGCACGCCGACGATTCGGCCGAGCGAAAAGTCCCGGATCGGGAATTCGAATAGGCCGAGCCGGTCGACCAGCAAGGCCGCCATCAACTGTCCCGCAATGACGAAACATAGCGTCGCCGCCGCGCCCAGACGCGGCGCCAGCGCGACATTGACGCTTAGAAAGATCGCGCCGATCGCCCCGCCGATCAGCAGCAAATAGAACGGCGTCGCGACGACGTCGGATAGCGCGGGATATTGTCGGAACGCCGACATGTTGATCGCGAGCAGCACGAACCAACCAATCGTAAAAGAGATGGTCGTCGCCGCGATCGGGCCACCGACGGACTTGGCGAGCAGCGCGTTGGCGCTCGTCTGTAGCGGAAAGAGTGCGCCCGCGCCGACGGCGATGAGAGCGTAGATGACGTTTTGCGGGGTCAAGACAGGGCTCCTAGCCTGGCGGCGTCGAAGGTGGGAGCACTAGGACTACGTGCGCGAGCGCGCTTCGCCAAGCCCCGCCCGGCGAAGTTTGAGGTCGCCGCCGTACGACCGGCTTATCCTCCCGATCGCGCGGTCAAGCGCGCCTGGACGGCGCCGCCCTCATCGGCTTAGGAGGGGGGATGTTTTACGAAGGGCGACGGCAAATGATATTCTCGCGCTGGAAAATCTTGGCGCTGACGTTCGTGTGGGCGCTCGTGGCGCCGGGCTTGGCTTCGGCGACCGAGGTGCCCGAGCGGATCGTATTCGTGCGTCATGGCGAGAAGCCGGTCAAAGGGCTCGGACAGTTAAACTGCAAGGGCTTTAATCGCGCGCTGGCGCTGCCCGCATTTTTTGCGAATAACTTCGGTAAGCCCGATGCGATCTTCGCGCCCGATCCCGCGCAGCGCAAAAAGGACGCGGGCCAGCCGTTCGACTACATCCGCCCGCTCGTAACGATCGAGCCGACCGCCATCGCCTTCGAAATGCCCGTGAACGCTCAGATCGGCTTCGCCGACGTTCACGCTCTCGAGGCGGCGCTCGCCGCGCCCGAATTGAAACATGCGCTGGTGATCGTCGCTTGGGAGCACAAGTTGATCGACGTCGTCGCGCGCGATCTGATGTCCGCCCATGGCGGCGATCCCAAAGTCGTGCCGACCTGGGACGACAGCGATTTCGACGGCGTCGAGGTGATCGCCATCGCCGACGGCAAGGCGACATTCGAGCGGCGGACCGAGGGTCTCGACGGCCAGCCCGAGGCCTGCTCGCGTTAGAATTCCAACTTGCCGCCGCGCAGGCGCCAGCCGCTGGCGCCCGGCGGATAATGCGCGACATGGGCGACGCCCGCGCCCAGCGCCGCGCGCATCGCCGCCATTGAGCGCCCGCCGGCGTGACAGACCAGAACGACCGGCTTCTCGGTCGGCAGCGCGCTCGGGTGAAAGCGCGACAGCGGCAAGTTGCGCGAGCCGGGAATTCTTCCCGCGGCGAATTCATGCGGTTCGCGCACGTCGATAACGTCCCAGGCGCCCGCCTCCAGCGCGGCGACGAGGTCGTCGTGCGAGACGGTTCCGCCGGGCGCATGATGCGGGAAACGAGGCGTCGACGTCATCGGGGCGGCTCCATCAGATCGCGGGATCGGGAAGAACGACGCGCTGGTAGCGCAAGCCGAGGCCGGTCAGCAAGTGGTAGCCGATCGTGCCGGAACGGCGCGCAAAATCGTCGAGGGGAATGTTCGGCCCGAAAAATTCGCCGAGAGCGCCTGGCCGAACGACGTCTTCGGCGAGGTCGGTCACATCGGCGATGCATAAGTCCATGGAAACGCGCCCGACCAGCGGGCAGCGGCGCCCCGAAATGAAGACCTCCGCGCCCGCGCGCCCCTCGACCGCGCCGGCGCTGCGCGGCAGGCCGTCGGCATAGCCGGCCAGAAGCGTCGCCAGGCGCGTGCGACGGGGCGCGGTCCATTGCGAATTGTACCCGCAGCTCTCGCCGGCCTCGATCCAGCGGGTCTGCTGGATCGGAATTTCGAGCGTGACGACCGTGCGCATCGGGTTCGCCAAGCCGGGCGTCGGATTGCCGCCGTAGAGCGCGACGCCCGGGCGCACGAGATCGAGGAAAGGCGCCTCGGGCAGGAACAGCCCGGAGGAATTGGCAAGCGCGGCGGCAAGATGGGGCAGGGCCGCGCGCGCTTGCGCGAGGCGCGCGATCTGCGCAGCGTTGAGCGGATTCGACGGCTCCTCCGAGGCGACGAAATGGCTCATCAGCAGATCCGCGCCGCGCGCGCCGTGGCGTTCGATGGCCGCCAGGAGATCGGCGAGCGAAGCGAATCCGAGCCGGTTCATGCCGGTGTCGAGATGCAGAGCGAAGGGCGGCGGCGCGGCGAATTTGGCGGCCAAGGCCGACCAGCGCGCAAGTTCCTCGGCCGCGCCGATGACGGGGGCAAGGCCGAGCGCGGCGTAATCGGCGTCGGGTTCGGCGTTGGGCTCGAGGCCATTGAGGACATAGATGCACGCATCCTCGCCTGTCGCGGCGCGCGCGCGCGCGCCCTCGCAGCGATGGGCCACGAAAAAGACCCGGCAGCCCGTCGCATAAAGCGCCGGCGCGGCGACCTCGATCCCCAGCCCATAGGCGTTCGCCTTGATGACGGCGGCGCAGCGGGCGGGCGCGACGCGGCGGGCGAGATCGCGCCAATTCGCCGCAAGCGCCCCGAGGTCGATCGTCAGGCGGCCAGGGGCGGGAGTCACGCCTCGCCCCAACTCGGCAGGCCGTCGATCGAGAGCGTCGTCTTGCGGCGGCGGTACTCTTCGAGCTCTTCCTCGCTCTTGGTCGCCCAGTGGTCGGTGAGCGTCGGGCGCGGGCGCTCCAGCGCCATCAGCGGCACGCCGAAACCGCAGGCGGTCATGCTGGAATCGATGTCCATGACGACGATCTGCCGCGCGCCGCTCTTGGGTGCGAATTCGTGCGAAAGTTCGTGCCAAAGAGCGCCGCCCGGCGCGCCGGTGCGCAGCCGCCCATAAAGGCGCAGCACCATGGGGTTGCGGGTGAACGAGCAGAACATGATCGTCGCCCGGCCGCCGGCGCGGGCGTGCGCGCCGGTCTCGTTGCCCGAGCCGGTGAGATCGAGATAAGCGCAGCGCTTCGGTCCGAGCACCCGGAACGTGTCGAGCCCCTTGGGCGAGAGATTGAGCCGCCCGTCCGCCGCCGCGCTGGCGATGAAGAACATCGGTTGCGCGCCAATGAAGGCGATCAGCTTGTCGTCGAGGGCCTCGTAGAACTTCGCCATTGGATTTCCTCGGCGCCCCAGGGGTTTGCCCGGCGGGCGCGCATTTGCTAAAGCGTCGCGAAAGTTCCTTATCAGGGCAACGGAATTCAGGCGATGGACAAATTCATCACGTTGACCGGCGTCGCGGCGCCGCTCGAGATCGACAATATCGACACCGATATGATCATCCCGAAGCAATATTTGAAGACGATCAAGCGCACCGGTCTGGGCGCGGGCCTGTTCTCCGAGATGCGCTACAAGGACGACGGTTCGATCAACCCGGATTTCGTGCTCAACAAGCCGGCCTACAAGAATGCGCGGATACTGGTCGCCGGCGACAATTTCGGCTGCGGCTCGTCGCGCGAGCACGCGCCTTGGGCCTTGCTCGATTTCGGCATCCGCTGCGTGATCTCGACCGACTTCGCCGACATTTTCTATAACAACTGCTTCAAGAACGGCATCCTACCGGTCAAGGTGAAACCCGACGATCTGCCCAAGCTGATGGATGACGCCAAGCGCGGCGCCAACGCGACGCTGACGATCGACCTGCCGGCGCAGGAAATCCGCGGTCCCGACGGCGGCGTCATCAAGTTCGAAATCGACCCCGCGCGCAAGCAGACGCTCATCGAAGGCCTCGACGACATCGGCCTGACGATGGTCGAAGCGCCGGCGATATCCGCGTTCGAGAAGAAATCCGCCGCCGCTAGGCCGTGGGCTTAAGAGGTCCAACCGGAAGTTGTCATTCCCGCGCAAGCGGGAATGACAATGCTCAGCGCCATCGACGCCACGCGCGGAATCCTCGATGATGCCCGCATGATTCGCGTTCCACTCGCCATCTGCGCGCTCGCGCTTATGCTTGCGCCCGCCCGCGCCGACTTCGCCTCCTGCGTCGCTTTGTTGAAATCGGAGGCGGCGGGGCAGGGCGTCGGCGCCGAAACGCTGCGCGCGGCGTTCGATGGCCTGCAACCTGACCCCAAAGTGCTGGAATTCGAGCACAGCCAGCCGGAATTCAAGACGCCGGTCTGGGATTATCTCGCGGCTTTGGTTGACGATGAGCGCGTGGCCGACGGCAAGGCGGCGATGGCGCAACACGCGTCGGCGCTCGCCAAGGCCGAGGCGCGCTTCGGCGTCAGCAAATATGCGATCGCGGCGATCTGGGGCGTCGAATCCGATTTCGGCCGCGACATGGGCAAGCGGCCGCTGGTGCAGTCGCTTTCGACGCTCGCCTGCGAAGGCTCGATGCGGCCGGCCTACTTTCGCGGCGAGCTGATGGCGACGCTGAAGATCGCCGATCGCGGCGACATTCCTCTCGACAAGCTCAACGGGTCCTGGGCGGGCGCGTTCGGGCAGACGCAGTTCATGCCCTCGACGTTTCTGCGCCTCGCGGTCGATCTCGACGGCTCGGGGCGCGACATCGTCGACAACGCCGCCGCCGCGCTGGGCTCGACCGCCAATTATCTCAAGCATTCCGGTTGGGTCGAGGGCGAACCCTGGGGCTTCGAGGTCAAGTTGCCCGACGGTTATTCCGGCCCTTCGGGGCGCAGGAACAAGCAGCCGATGTCGTCATGGGGCGCGCGCGGCGTCAGGCGCATCGACGGCAAGAGCCTCGGCGAGGGGCAGGCGGGTCTGTTCCTGCCGGCAGGCGCGGACGGTCCCGCCTTCCTCGTCACCCGCAACTTCGATGCGATCTATTCCTACAACGCCGCCGAATCCTACACGCTCGCGGCGGGCATTCTCGCCCAGCGCCTCGCTGGCGGTCCGGGCGTCGTCACGCCCTGGCCAACCGACGATCCCGGCCTTTCGCGCGCCGAGCGGCGCGAGTTGCAAAGCCTGCTCGCCGGGAAAGGCTACGACGTCGGTGCGCCCGACGGCGCGATCGGCGCCAAGACCAAATCGGCGATCGCCGATTTTCAGACCAAGAACGGCCTGACGCGCGACGGCCGCCCGTCGCTAAAGGTGCTGGAGGCGCTGCGGCGCTAGATCACCGCCGCGATCTTGCGCGCGAGGCCTTCGATCTTTTCGCTGTTGAGACCGGCGATGTTGATGCGGCTGTCGTCGACCATGTAGACGCCGCCTTCGCTGCGCAGCCGCGCGACCTGTTCGACGTCGAGGCCGAGGCGCGAGAACATGCCCTTCTGGCCGACGAGGAAATCGAACCGCGGCGAATTGGTCGCGAGGCGCAAGGCGTCGGCGAGTTCGCGCCGCATCGCCTGCATTCGCCCGCGCATCGCGTCGAGTTCGCCGCGCCATCGCGCGCGCAGCGCGGGGTCGCCGAGAATGATCGAGACGACCGCGGCCCCGTGGTCGGGCGGCATCGAATAGAGCGTGCGCGCGACGCCCGCCATCTGGCTCAGCGCCGCGTCGGCTTCGCGCACATCGCGCGCGATGATCATCGCCGCGCCGACGCGGTCGCGATAAACCGAGAAATTCTTGGAGCAACTGACGGCGGCGGCGACTTCGGGCGCTTTGGCGACGAACTTACGCAGGCCCGCCGCGTCCTCATCGAGCCCGTCGCCAAAGCCCTGATAGGCAAGATCGACGAACGGGAACAACCCGCCCGCGACGATGAGATCGGCGAGCGCGTCCCATTGCGCCAGCGAGAGGTCGACGCCGGTCGGGTTATGGCAGCAGCCGTGCAGCAGCACGATGTCGCCCGCCTTTGCGCCCTTCAGCGCTAAAGTCATCTTGTCAAACGCGACGCCGGTCCCCTCGATATAGGGATAGCGCGCGAGCTTGAGGCCGGAGCGGCGCAGGATGTGCTCGTGGTTCGCCCAGCTCGGATCGGGCAGCCAGACCGTCGCGCCGGGGCGGGCGAGGTTCAGCAACTCGCCAATCACCCGTAAGGCGCCCGAGCCGCCCGGCGTCTGTGCGGCGCGCGCGCGCGTGAGCGGCGCGTCCGGCCCCAGCACCAGTTCGATCATCTGGCGGTTGAAAGTCTCGTCGCCAGTCATGCCGAGATAGGTCTTGGTCGATTGGCTTTCCCAGAGACGGCGCTCGGCCTCGCGCACCGCGCCGAGCACCGGAGTTGCGCCGGCCACGTCTTTGTAGACGCCGACGCCGAGGTCGATCTTCTGGGCGCGCGGATCGTCGCGATAAAGCGCCATCAGCGACAGGATCTTGTCGGGCGGTGCGAGTTCGAGCGATTCCAGCATGGCGGCGTCCTCAGCCCCTTGAAAAACGGCAATGGCCTAGGCCAAGCCGCGCCTTCGCGCAACCCAAGTCCCGCCTTCGCGCAACCCAAGTCCCGCCTTCGCGCAACCCAAGTCCCGCCTTCGCGCAGACTGGCCCGCGGCCGCTCCATTCCCTTCGCGGGCGAAGCTCGATAGCCTCTCGCAATGCGATTCCAATTTCTGCACGCGGCCGATCTTCACATCGACAGCCCGCTCGAAAGCCTCGGCGCCAAGGACGCGGCGGTGGCGGCTCGCTTCGCCCACGCGGGCCGGGCGGCGGTGGCGGCGCTGATGCATGAGACAATCGCCAGCGAAGCGAAGTTTCTCATTATCGCGGGCGACATATTCGACCGCGACTGGAAGGACGTCTCGACCGGCCTCTTCTTCGTGCGCGCGCTCGGCGAGTTGCATCGCGCGGGCGTGCCGACCTTTCTCATTCGCGGCAATCACGACGCCCAGAGCGCGATGTCGCGCGGCCTCCCCTATCCTCCAAATGTCCATCTGTTCGACGCCCGCCGAGCCGAAACGAAAACGCTCGACGATCTCGGCGTCGCGTTGCACGGGCGAAGTTTTCCTGACCGCGCCGTGCCCGACGATTTCGTAAAGAGCTATCCGGCGCGGCGCGAAGGCTGGTTGAACATCGGCGTGCTGCATACCGGCCTCGACGGCGCGCGCGGCCACGAGAGCTACGCGCCCTGCACGGTGGAGGATCTCAATCGCTTTGGCTACGATTACTGGGCGCTCGGGCACATCCACGCCGCCGAGATCGTTAGCCGCAATCCCTGGATCGTCTATCCCGGCAACCTTCAGGGCCGCAGCCCGCGCGAGACCGGCGCCAAGGGCGCAATGCGCGTGAGCGTCGAGGATGGCCGCATCGTCGCGGTCGAACCGGTTCCGCTCGACGCCGCGCGCTGGGCGCATGAGAGCGTGGACGTTTCGGCCTGCGCCGACGAGAGCGACGTCCTGTCACGAATCGCCGCCGGGCTCTCTCGCGCGCACGAGACAGCCGAGGGGCGCCCGCTCGCCGCAAGGCTCACGCTGACCGGCGTCACGCCGACCCACGCGCGCCTGGTCGCGCGGCGCGAATTCATCGAGGACGAGGCGCGCGTGCTCGGCTTTCAGCTTGCGGGCGATTGCTGGGTCGAGCGGGTCAAGATCGGCACGCGCGCGCCCGAGGAGAGACAGGTCGCGGAGGCCGACGCGCTCGACATCGACGCGCTCGTCGGCGCCACGAGCGAGGAGCCCGAATTCGCCGCTGTCGTCGCCGACATCGTCGCCAGCGTCGCCGACAAGCTGCCGCGCGAGTTGCGCGCGAGTCTCGACGCAGACGTTTTCGCGCGCGCGGCGCTGGCGCGCGACACTTTGAAGGGCCGGCGAGCGTGAGGCTGGAGCGGCTGACCCTCGCGCCTTACGGGCGGTTCGCTGACCGCACGCTGACCTTGCGCGCCGACGCGCATTTACATGTTGTGCTCGGCGCCAACGAATCCGGCAAGACAACGACGCTCGCCGCCATCGGCGATCTCCTGTTTGGATTCCCCGCCCGCACGAATTTCGATTTCGCGCACGATCAACGCCTGCTGCGCGTCGGCGGGCTCTTTCGCCTCGCCGACGGCCGGACGCTGGAATTGCGCCGCCGCAAAGGCAACGCCAACACGCTCGTCGACGACACCGACAAGCCCGTCTCGGATGAGCCGCTGCGGCGCGCGCTCGGCGGGCTCGACCGCAAGACCTTCGAGAGCGAATTCGGCCTCACCGCCGCATCGCTGCGCGAGGGCGGCGCAGCGTTGCTGCGCGCGGGCGGCGGCTTGGCCGAAACGCTCGCGGCGAGTTCGGCGGGACTTAGCGCGCTTTCCAGGCTGCGCGACGACTTGGCGCGCGAGGCGGAGGATTTGTTTTCGACGCGCCGCTCGGCGAGCAAGGCGTTTTATATCGCGCTCGATCGCCACAAGCAGGCCGACGATCGGTTGCGCGACGCGGTCGTCACCGCCGACGCGCTGCAAACCGCCAATGAGGCGGAGCTCACAGCGCGCGCGAGGGAAGTCGAACTGAAAAGCCGGCACGAGGAGACCGGCGCTGTGCTGGCCAAGCTGCAACGCGCGCAACGCACGAGCGCCAAACTGGCGCGGCTCGACGCCCTCGCGACGGAGCTTACCGCCTTCGCCGATCTGCCCGAAATCGCCGAGGCGCAGCTTGCCGTCGCGCGCGGCGCGCTCGAAGCGAAGGAAAAGCTCGGCGCCGAGATCGATGCGCTTGCGGCCGACGACGCCGCGGAGCGCGCGGAAATGGCCGCGCTGGTCGTCGCCCCGGCGTTGCTCGAACAGGCGGCGTCTATCGAGTCGCTGCGCGAAAAACTCGGCGAGGTGCGCAAGGCGGCCGAGGATCTTCCGCGCCGCATCGAAGCGCATCACGGCGCCGAGTCGAGCCTCGACGATCTTGCCGGACGGCTCGGCTTTCCCGCCCATGCCGAGATGCTCGCGGCCCTTCCGAGCGAGCCGGAGCAGGCGGCGGCGCGCGCGCGCATCGAGGCGCGCCGGGCCGTCGAGCATGAGTTCAAGCGGGCGAGCGAGGCGCGCACGAAAGCGCGCGAGGAGCGCGAACGCTTGTGCGCGACCGGCGGCGCAGAGGCGGTCGACCCCGAACCGCTGCGCCGCCGTCTCGCCGCGCTCTCGCCTTTCGCGGCTGACGCCGACCGCCTGCGGCGCGAGCGCGCCTCGCATTCGCAGGTGGCCGAAGCGCTGGCTCAAGACGCCGCGCGGCTGCGCCCTGATGGCGGCGAAATCGACGCCCTTTCGCGCAGGGCGCTGCCCGAGCCAGACGAAATCGCAACGTTCGAGCGCCGCTCGGCCGCCCAGATCGAGGCCGTGCGCGCGGCCGAGGCGCGCCTTGAGGAAACCCACCGCGCGCGCGAGGATGCAGAGCGCCGCGTCGGCGCGATGCAGGCCTTGGGCCCGGCGGCGACGCGCGCCGATTGGGCTTTGGCGCGCGAGCGCCGGGAGCAGGGTTTCGAGGGGCTTCGGCTCGCGCTCGATGGCGAGCCGAACGCGCGTCGCGAGCGCCTGGAGTCCGCGCACGCGTTGACCTTGGCCGCCGATGCGGTCGCCGAATTCGTCATCTCCGACAGCGCCAGCGCCGCCCGGCTGCAAGCCGAGCGCGAACAGCTCGACGCGCGCCGCGACGAGATGAGACGCAGCGAGGCGGATCTTCTCGCCGCGCGCGAGAGCGCGGCTGAAGTCGAGAGCGGCTGGTTGGCGCTGTGGCGCGCGAGCGGCGTCGCGCCGCTGACGCCTCAGGCTATGGCGCGCTGGCGCGAGCGCGTCGGCGCGCTCGTTGAGCGCCGCGCGAATTGGGCGCGCCAGGGCGCGGAGATCGAGGCGCTGGCGGGACGGCTCGCGGGGGCGCGCGCGGAGCTGGAGACCGCGCTCGCGGGTTTCGGCCGCGCTCCGCCGCCTGATGCGCCGTTCGACGCGGCTTTTCGCGGCGCGCAGTTCCAGTGCGACGAACTCCAACGCGCTTTCGTCGAGGCGAGCAAGCTCGCCGTCGCGCGTCAGCGCGCGGAGCGCGACTTCGCGGAGGCCGAAACTGCGCTCGAGCGCGAGACGGCGGCGATGGAGGCGGAAATGGCCGCCTGGCCCTCGGCGATGGCGGCCGTGCGTCAGAGCGCGGGCGCCGGCGTCGCCGAAGCCGTGGCCGCGCTGGAACTCTGGCGCGCCACGGCGTCGCCACGGCAGGCCATGGCGCGCGAGGCTCGCAGCATCGAAGGCATCCGCGAGGATATCGCCGCCTTCGAGGACGGCGTCGGGGCGATCGTCAGGGCGGCCGCGCCCGACCTCGCCACGGCGAGCGCGCCGGAGGCGCTGACCCAACTTGCCGCTCGGCTCGCCACGCAGCGACGAGCCGCCGACGCGCGCGAGCGCCTGGGCCAAAGCCTCGCCGCGCGCGCAGCGAGGCTGACAGGCCTTGAAGCGCGGCGCGCGAACGCGATGAGGACGATCGAGGAGATGGCGCGCCGCTGGGGAATTGGCGAAGCCGACCTCATGCCCTCGGCGGCCGAGCGCGCCGAGCGGCGGCGCGGGTTGGAAGTCGAGCGCGTGGCGCTGCGTCGCGATCTCACCGAGATCGCCGACGCGCTCGACGAAGCGGCGCTGCGCCAGGAGCAAGCCACGCTCGACGCCTCGCGGCTGCCGAGCCAGATCGAAGCGACGCGCCAAAGCCTGCAAGGCCTGCTCCATGAAATCGGCGAAGCGGCGAGCGCGACGCGCGCGGCGCGCGAACGGGCGGAGGCGCTGAGCCGAGGTCGCGACGCGGCGGGCGCGGCGCAGGAACGCAAGGAAGCCGCGGCCGAGCTAATCGAAATCGCCGAGCGGTGGATCGTTCGACAGGCGGCCGCGCGCCTCGCGACGCGCGCCATCGAGCGCCACCGCGCCGCCGCGCAGGATCCGTTGATGGCGCGCGCGGGCGAACTCTTCTCCGTCGCCAGCGCGGGCGCCTTTTCCGGGCTAGGCGCCGATTACGACGAGGCGGACCGGCCGGTGTTGGTCGCGTTGCGCGCGAACGGGGAGCGTGTCGGAGTCGCCGGCCTTAGCGAGGGCGCCCGCGATCAGTTGTTCCTGGCGTTGCGGCTCGCGCTGCTCGATCGCCGCGCCGGCGAGCCGCTTCCGTTCATCGGCGATGACCTTCTCGCCAGCTTCGACGACGAGCGTACGCGGCGCACGCTTGGCCTGATGGTGGAGTTCGGCAGGCGAAGACAGGCGATCCTGTTCACGCACCATGCGCATGTCGCCGCTCTCGCGAATTCCCTCGGCGACTCGCGGATCGAAACGCTGACGCTGTAGGCAAGGCCGCGTCCTTAACGAAAACTTATCGCGCGCTTGCAAGGATGGGGCATGTCCCTCGCCGCTCCTTTATCGCCGGACGCGCGCGCCGCCGCCGGCGTCAAGCCGCCTCCCTACGAGGCGACGCCGATCGCGCTCGCGCTCGCGGTCTTTGCCTTGTCCGCTTTCGCGCCTGCGGTGCTCAACGACGGCGACACCTGGTCGCACGTGGCGACCGGCGATTGGATCATCGCCCATCGCGCCGTTCCGCGCGCCGACCCCTTCACGTTCTGGTTCGTCGGCGCGCCCTGGACCGCGCACGAATGGTTATCGGAACTGCTGCTGGCGCTCGCGCACCGCCTGGCCGGTTGGTCCGGCGTCGTGCTGCTGACGGGCGCGGCGGCGGCGATGGCGCTTTACATTGTCGGGCGGCGTGCGGCGCGTGATCTCGGCGGCTTCGCGCTGCCTGTCTTATTGACGCTGAGCCTCAGCCTCCTCAGCCCCAGCCTGCTCGCGCGTCCCCATATCCTCGCGCTGCCCGTGATGGCGATCTGGTGCGACGCGCTGTTCGCCGCCCGCGAAAGCCATCGCGCGCCGCCGCTCGCGCTGGCGCTCCTGATGACGCTGTGGGCCAATCTGCACGGCGGTTTTGCTTTCGGACTGGCGCTGACGGCGCCGCTCGCGCTGGAGGCGGTTTGGCAAGCCGCGCCCGTCGCGCGGTTTGAAGCGTTCAAGGATTGGACGCTGTTCGGCCTCGCCAGTCTCGTCGCCGCCGCGGTAACTCCGTTCGGCCTGGAAGGGCTGCTGTTTCCGCTGAAGCTGATGCGGCTTTCGGCGCTCGCCGGGATCAAGGAATGGCAACCGGAGAATTTCGCCCATCCCGGCGCGCTAGAATATTTCCTGCTCGCGCTGATCGGTCTGGCGCTGACAAAGCCGCTTCGCGTTTCGCCGGTGCGCGCGATATTGCTGGTCGGGCTCGTGCATCTTTCGTTGCAACACGCGCGCCACGAATTGCTGCTGGCGATTGTCGCCCCGATGCTGCTCGCCGCGCCGATTGCCGAGGCGTTGGCTTCGCCGGCCGCGAAGCCGCCCGCGCGTTCGCTGCTCTACGGCGGGCTCGCGCTGGCGCTATTGATCTCAGCCGCGCGGGTCGTGCTGCCGGTGACGCGTGGCGATTCCGACAATTCACCGATGCGCGCGCTCGCCGCCGTTCCGGCCGGGCTTCGCGATAAGCCATTCCTTAACAGCTACGCGTTCGGCGGCTATCTGATCTACGAGGGCCTGCATCCCTATATCGACGGCCGCGCCGATATGTTCGGCGACGCGGCGCTCGAAAATTATGCGAAGCTCGCGGCGGGCGAGCCGGTAGTTGTCGCCGATACGCTGGACCGCTATGGCATCGCCTGGACGATTTTTTCGCCGAACCAGGGAATCGTCGAAGCTCTCGATCGTCGTCCGGGTTGGCGACGCGTCTATTCCGATCCGCGCGCCGTCGTGCACGTGCGCGAGGGGGAGGGCGCCGAGGAACTGCGCAGAGATTGACGTCATTCGAGCAGGGCGCTTTCCCGCACGCGCCAAATCGCTTATCACCTGCGCTTCTCAAGCCGCCCGCTGGAACCCGTTTCGTGCCAGACCTCGCCGTCGTCGTCAGCGAAATCGCCGAGGAGATGGCGGCCCGCGCGGATCGCGGCGTCGTCGCGTCCTATATTCCGGAACTTGCCAAGGTCGATCCGGGCGCCTTCGGCCTCGCGGTCGTCGACGCTTCGGGAGCGGTCGCGGCGGCGGGCGCGGCCGACGCTCCGTTTTCGATCCAGAGCCTCTCCAAGGTATTCACGTTGACACTGGCGCTCGGCAAGGTCGGCGACCGACTTTGGCGCAAGGTCGGACGCGAGCCCTCGGGCAATCCGTTCAACTCGATCGTGCAGCTCGAGCGCGAAAAGGGTGTGCCGCGCAATCCCTTCATCAACGCCGGCGCGCTGGCGGTGACGGACGTGATTCTGTCTGGCCATCAGCCGCGCGAAGCGATCGGCGAAATCCTGCGCTTCATGCAGTTCCTCGCACGGGACGATTCCGTCTTCATCGACAAGGCGGTGGCGGAGTCCGAAAAGCGCACCGGCTATCGCAATGTCGCTCTCGCCAACTACATGAAATCTTTCGGCGTGATCGAAAATCCGGTCGAGTTCACGCTCGGCGTCTATTTCCACCATTGCGCGATCGCGATGTCGTGCCGACAACTTGCCGAGGCCGGGCGTTTTCTCGCCCATTCCGGGCGTCATCCGCAAACCGGCCATTCCGTCGTCTCGCCCGAGCGCGCGCGGCGCATCAACGCGCTGATGTTGACCTGCGGCCATTACGACGGCTCGGGCGAATTCGCCTATCGCGTCGGGCTGCCCGGCAAGAGCGGCGTCGGCGGCGGCATTCTCGCCATCGTGCCCGGCAAGGCCTCGATCGCGGTCTGGTCTCCGGGCCTCGATCCGGCCGGGAATTCGCATTTGGGCCGCGTCGCGCTGGAGCGGCTGGCGTTTCGCATGGGTTGGTCTATTTTCGGCGTCTGAGCGCCATTTCGCGCCGATTCCGACATGAAAAAGCCCGTTCCGACCGGTTCACCTTGGGTTCACGATTCGCGTGTGAAGTTGCGTTTGGGCGGACCAATCGCTTCAGCGCTTCGCTAGGGCGATCGGGACCGGGCTGGCCGGATCGCGCGTAGGATTCGCGGCGCGAAACGATGGAGATGAAAATTATGAAGAAGGTTTTCGGCCTTTCGCTGGCCTTAGCGGCGGGCCTCGCGCTCGCCGGCTGCAACACACCGCAACAGCAGAACGCCGCGGGCGGCGCCGTCATCGGCGGCCTCGGCGGCGCGATCGTCGGCAGCGCGATTGATCATGGCCATGTCGGCGGCGCCGGCACCATAATTGGCGGCGTGACCGGCGCGGCCGCCGGAGCGATGATCGGCTCGGCGGCGACGCCGCAGGATCCCTATTACGGTCAGCCGCGCCGTTGCGCGAACTGGTCCTACGATTATTACGGCAACCGCGTCTGCAACGCCTACTACTGAGTTGGAATTCGCTCCTCGTCCGCCACAAGGGCGAGGAGCCCTCCCCTCCGAGACACAGACTTTGAATTTTCCGCCGTGACTGGCGTTTTTCCCGCCGATAGCGCGTTGGTCGCGCGCGTGTCGCCTTCGCCCAATCATGGCGAACGGCGCGGCTTCGCGCGGCCAGATTGCGCGATCCTCCACTATACGGGGATGCCGACGGCGCAAGGCGCGATCGATCTGTTGCGCAGCCCCGCCTCGGAAGTCTCCGCGCATTACGTGATCGACGAGGACGGCGAGGTCTTGCAACTTGTCGCCGAGTCGCGCCGCGCTTGGCACGCGGGAGAGGGCGTCTGGAAGGGCGCGCGCGATCTGAATTCCGCCTCGATCGGCATCGAAATCGTCAATCCCGGCCACGACGGCGGGCTGCCGCCCTTCCCGCGTCGTCAGATCGATGCGACCATCGCGCTCTGCAAAGACATTGCCTCGCGCCACCGGATTCGCCCTGAACGCTTCCTCGCTCATTCCGACGTCGCGCCGGCGCGCAAGCGCGATCCGGGCGAGCGTTTCCCGTGGGACGTGCTGGCGAAAGCCGGCGTTGGCCATTGGGTCGAACCGGCGCCGCTCGATGCGCCCGCCAGTTTCGGGCTCGGCCAGGAGGGGCCGCACGTCAGGGCATTGCAGGCGATGCTCGCGCTCTATGGCTATGGCGTTGAGATGAGCGGCGTCTACGATCGGGCGACGGAAGTCGTCGTCACCGCGTTCCAGCGTCACTTCCGGCCTGCGCGCGTCGACGGGGCGCCGGACGCTTCGACGATCCTGACATTGAAATCGCTGCTGGAGAGCTTGCGGGCGAGCTGACGCGCGCCGCCCTCACCATGCCGCGCGCGCGACGATCGCAGGCATTTCCGTCTGCCCCGCGCGCGGTCGCATCCCGACCAGGTGACAGATCGCATAGACGAGATCGGCGCGGTTCATCGTATAGAAATGCAGTAGCGAGACGCCGCGATCGATGAGATCGATCACCTGCTCGGCGCAGACCGCGGCGGCGACGAGGCGGCGCGTGCCGACGTCGTCGTCGAGGCCCTCGAAGCGTTCGGCGAGCCAGGCCGGCACGCTGGCGCCGGCACGCTTGGCGAAGCCGGCGGTCTGTTTGAAGTTCTGCACAGGCACGATGCCAGGCACGATCGGGATTTTAATTCCCGCCGCGGCCGCGATGTCGAGATAACGGAAATAGAGCGAGTTATCGAAGAAGAACTGCGTGATCGCGCGATCGGCGCCGGCGTCGACCTTGCGCTTCAAGATTTCGATGTCGTGCAACAGGTTCGGGCTCTGCGGATGTTTCTCGGGGTAGGCGGCGACCGAAACCTCGAAATCGCCGACTCGCTTGATCGCGGCGACAAGCTCGGCGGTCGACTGATAGCCGTCGGGCGGGGCGATATAGGGCGCATCGACGCCGCCGGGCGAATCGCCGCGCAGGGCGACGATGTGGCGCACCCCCGCGTCCCAGTATTCGCGCACGACCTGATCGATCTCGGCCTTGGAGGCGCCGACGCAGGTCAGATGCGCAGCGGGCTTCAGATAAGTCTCGCGCGCGATGCGCTCGACGGTGGCGTGGGTGCGCGCGCGCGTCGTGCCGCCGGCGCCGTAGGTGACAGAGACAAAACTCGGTTGCAACGGCGCGAGGCGCTCGATCGCCTCCCACAGCGCCGCTTCCATCTCCTGGGATTTGGGCGGAAAGAACTCGAACGAGGCCTGGATGGGCGAGC
The DNA here is from genome assembly GCA_037446355.1 of Beijerinckiaceae bacterium. GTDB lineage: Bacteria > Pseudomonadota > Alphaproteobacteria > Rhizobiales > Beijerinckiaceae > Roseiarcus. The sequence continues at coordinate 28,270 of JBBIIT010000009.1, forward strand.
CGGAGCGGCTGAGGCGGGCGGGGGTCAGGCTCATCACGCGAACTCCCGCGCCGCGCCGCGGATATCGTCGGCGATGACGCGCGGATCGCGCGCCATCCAGATCGCCACCGTCAGCTTGCCGGATTCGCCGGGCGCGGGCGCGACCAGCCGCGTCGTGAGATCGACAAGGCCGGCCTCGCTCAGAAACGCCGCGATCTCCTCGCCGGAAAATCCGAGCCGCCGGTGCGCGAAATCCTCGCGCAGTCGCTCTTCGCCATGCGCGGCGAAATCTACGATCAACAATCGCCCGCCCGGACGCAACATAAGCGCGGCTTCCTTCACCGCGCGCGCGGGATCGTCGAGGAAGTGCAGAACCTGATGCACGACGACGAGATCGTAGGCGTCGCGCTCGACCGGAGGCGCGTAGATGTCGCCCTGGCGCAGCAGCACGTTGCGTGGGCCGCTTTGCTCGATGCGCGCGCGCGCGAGACTGAGCATCGCCGGGCTTTGGTCGACGCCGACCGCCCGGTCGGCGCTGGGCGCGATGAGTTCAAGCATCCGGCCGGTGCCGGTGCCGAGATCGAGCAGCGCATGGATACGCGCGTCGCCGACCATCGCGAGAATGGCCGCCTCGACGCGCTCCTCGGGCGCGTGCATCGCGCGGATGCGGTCCCAGTCGGCGGCGCGTTCGGCGAAATAGGCGGCGGCTTGGCGCCGTCGCGCCTCGCGCGTCACTTCGAGCCGCGCACGATCGGATTTCAGCGTCGGATCGTCCGGCGCGATGCGGGCGACGAGATCGCGCGCGAGCGCCCCGCCCGGCTCGGCCAGGCGGAAAAAGGCCCAGGCGCCCTCGCGCTGGCGCTCGGCCAGCCCTGCGTCGACCAGTAGCTTGAGATGGCGCGAGACGCGTGGTTGCGACTGGCCGAGGATGGCGACGAGTTCGCTGACCGTCAGTTCCGCCTCGCAGAGGAGGCCAAGCAGTCGCAGTCGCGTCACCTCGCCCGCCGCCTCAAGCGCGTCGAGCAGGGCGTCGAAACTGAGCGGCGGAGCGGGCGGCGTCAGGGGCGAATTAGACATAAAGATATGTTTATATCTAGGATTGCCAGAATGCAAGCCCGGCCCGCGTCAAAATTCGTGGGATCGGGCACAATCGGGCGAGCGTAGCGTCTCCCGTCTAGCGATGGACGCCGGCGTCTGCGCCCTTGCCAGCCCGCGCGAAGCCCGGCAATGACAGGACGCGGGGCCTTGGGAGAGCGAGCGATGCAACTGATCGGAATGCTGGATTCGCCCTATGTCCGGCGGATCGCCGTGACACTGCTGACGGCGGGAGTGAAATTCGAGCACCGGCCAATTTCCCTGTTCCGCCACATCGACGCATTCCGCGCGCTGAGCCCGCTCCTGAAGGCGCCGAGCCTGATCGTCGACGACGGGACGGTGCTGGTCGAATCGAGCGTCATTCTCGACTATCTCGGCACGCTCTCGCGCGAATTGAAGGCGCTGACGCCGTCGGCCTCCGCCAACCCTCTGAAATCGGCGCGCCTGACCGGCGTCGCGCTCACGGTCTGCGAGAAGGCGGTGCAGATCCATTACGAGCGCGTCCTGCGCACGCCCGACCAGCAGAACCCCGATTGGCGGGCGCGCATCGACGCGCAATTGACGGAAGGTTTGGAGGCGCTCAACCGAGAGACGCCCGACGGCGGTTGGGTGGCGGGCGGCAGCGTCGGCGCGGCGGATATCATGATCGCCTGCGCTTTCGGCTTCACTCAGGTCGCGCTCGCCGATCTCGTCGCTCCCGCGCGCTACCCTCGCCTCACCGCGCTGTACGAGCGCGCCGAGGCATTGCCCGCCTTCCGCGCCGCGCCGCCGATCGACGGGGTGACGGCGCCGATCGGCTGAACGCGCGCCAACGAAGAGGTACTTTCATGTCCGATTTGCCCAAGACCATGCGCGCGATTGTCGCGCCCGTTCCCGGCGGACCCGAGGCCCTGAAACTCGTCGAGCGCCCCGTGCCCACGCCGCGCGAAGGCGAAGTGCTGATCCGCGTCGCGGCGGCCGGCGTCAATCGCCCCGACACGCTGCAACGTCAGGGCCAATACGCCCCCCCGCCAGGGGCCTCCGACGTGCTCGGGCTCGAAGTCGCGGGCGAGGTGGTGGCGCGCGGCCCTGGCGCAACGCGCTTTGAGGTCGGCGCGCAGGCGCTCGCGCTGGCGCCCGGCGGCGGCTACGCCGAATATTGCCTTGCCCACGAGAGCAACGCGCTGTCGATCCCCGTCGGGCTAACAATGATCGAAGCGGCGGCGATCCCCGAGACCTACTTCACCGTGTGGACCAATGTATTCGAGCGCGGGCGTTTGCGGGCGGGCGAGACGCTGCTGGTTCATGGCGGAACCTCGGGCATCGGCGTCACCGCGATCCTGCTCGCCAAGGCGTTCGGCGCCAAAGTCATCGTGACGGTCGGCTCGGCGCAGAAGGTGGCGCAGTGCCTCGCCTTCGGCGCCGACCGTGCGATCAACTATCGCGACGAGGACTTCGTCGCCGCCGCCAAAGAGGCGACGTCAGGCGCGGGGGTCGACCTCATCCTGGATATGGTCGGCGGCGATTACGTCGCGCGCAATTATGCGGCGGCGCGGATCGACGGGCGTATCGTGCAGATCGCCTTCCTGAAGGGCCCCAAAGTCGAACTCGATCTGCGCCCGCTGATGATGAAACGATTGACTCATACCGGTTCGACGCTGCGCCCGCGCACGCCGGCCGAGAAGGCCGAGATCGCCGAAGCGTTGCGCGAGAAAGTCTGGCCGCTCATCGCCGCCGGGCGCTGCAAACCGGTGATTGATTCGACCTATCCGCTCGCCGACGCGGCGAAAGCGCACGCGCGCATGGAAAGCTCGGCCCACGTCGGCAAGATCGTGCTGGTTGTTTGATCGCATATGGAGAGCGCGCATCGTTTCAAACTGACGATCGAATATGACGGTTCGCGCTTCTCCGGCTGGCAGCGGCAGGAGAATGGCGCTTCCGTCCAACAATCGATCGAAGAGGCGGTCCTGGCGCTGACGGGCGCGCGCAGCATCGTGCATGGCGCGGGGCGCACGGATGCGGGCGTACATGCCACGGGGCAGGTCGCGCATATCGATCTCGCGCGCGACTGGGATCCCTGGCGTCTGCGCGAGGCGATCAATGCGCATCTGGTCGGGCGGCCGATCGCGATCACCGCCGCCGCGCGCGCCGCTGTCGATTTCGACGCGCGCCGTCACGCGATCCGCCGCCACTATCTCTATCGCATCGTCAATCGCCGCGCGCCACTGGCGCTGGATTTCGGCCGCGCTTGGGCGATGAAGCGCGCGCTGAACGTCGAGGCGATGCATGAGGCGGCGCAGGCGCTGGTCGGTCGTCACGATTTCTCGACCTTTCGCGATAGCCAATGCCAGGCGAATTCGCCGCTGCGCACGCTCGACAGTTTCCGCGTGCGGCGCGAGGGCGACAACGTGAGTTGCGAGGTGAGCGCGCGCTCGTTCCTGCATCGACAAGTGCGCTCGATGGTCGGCTCGCTGGTTGAGGTCGGCGTCGGCAAGTGGCGCCCGGCGGACCTGCGCGCGGCGCTGGAAGCCGCCGACCGCGCCCGCTGCGGCCCGGTTGCGCCGGCGTGCGGGTTATATCTGGTGGAAGTGGAATATCCCGAGAGCTAGCTTGCGGCCCCAACCGTTGCCGCTATTTCCCGAAATAAAGCTCCAGCGCGCGCTCATAGATTCGCGACAGCGCCTCAAGGTCGGCGATGTCGGCGTGTTCGTCGACGCCGTGCATCGAGGCGCCGACGAGGCCGATCTCGACGACCGGGCAGGCGTCCTTGATGAAACGCGCGTCCGACGTGCCGCCGCCGGTCGAGAGCTTGGCGCGCCGTTCCGTCACGTCCTCGATCGCGCGCGCGACGAGGTCGGTGAAGGCGCCGGGCCTGGTCAGGAACGCGACGGCGTTAGTTGGCTCGAAGGTCAGTTCGTAGCGCGTCGTCCCGGCCGCCGAAGCCATGCGGCGCTCGATCTCGGCGGCGAGCGAGGCGGGCGTCCAGACGTCGTTGAAGCGGATGTTGAAGGCCAGCCTGATTTCGCCGGGGATCACGTTGGTCGCACGGTTGCCGACGTCGATGGTGACGATTTCGAGATTGGAGGCGTCGAAGTCTGGCGTGCCGGCATCGAGCGCCGGCGTCTGCAACGCTGTCAGGATCGGCGCCAGCGCGCGATGCGGGTTTTCAGCCAGATGCGGATAGGCGACGTGGCCCTGCTTGCCCAAAATGCGCAAGCGGCCGGTCAGCGAGCCGCGCCGACCGTTCTTGATCGTGTCGCCGAGCGCGGCGACGCTGGTTGGTTCGCCGAGCACGCAATGGTCGAAGCGCTCGCCCTTGACGCGCGCCCATTCCAGCAGCTTGACCGTGCCGTTGACGGCCGGGCCTTCCTCGTCGCCGGTGATGAGAAAGCTGATCGAGCCCTTGATGGGCCCGCGCGCCAGGAAGCGCAGCGCCGCGGCGATCGAAGCCGCCACGCCGCCCTTCATGTCAACGGCGCCGCGTCCCCAGAGCTTGCCGTCAGCGATCACGCCGCCGAACGGGTCGAAGCGCCAGGCCGAGGCGTCGCCCGGCGGCACGACGTCGGTGTGGCCGGCGAAGGCGAAGTTCGGCGCGCCCGAGCCAAAGCGCGCATAGAGATTGGCGATGTCGGGCGTGTCGGGCGCACAGAAAGTTACGATCTCCGCTGCAAATCCCGCCGCTTCAAGCAAGCGCCTGAGATAATCGAGCGCGCCGGCGTCCTTGGGTGTGACGGAAGGAAAGGCGACAAGCTTTTGCGCGATTTCGAGCGCGGAAGGAAAGTTCGCTGACATGGCGCGTTCATAGGCGGGAATCGCGGCCGGGCCAAGCATCGAGCGCGTCTCAGCGCGGGCGCATCTCGCGCACCAGCGCCGCCCATTCGAGCGCGACGTCGTAGATCGGCGGTTCGGTGTTGGAGAGCAGCGTCCAGTAGCCGGGGATCTGGCTACGCTTGAGCGCCTTCACCAGCACGCGGCCGTCGGCGAGGCCGCATACGCACATCCGCCCGACGAACGAATCGCCCGGCGGATCGTGGATGTCGTCGTAAAAGACCAGCCAATTGTCGAACAGCGCGCCGAGCGAATGGCCGCGAATTTGCACCGCCACCGTCTTGAGGCTCGCCGCGTCCGGCGCCGGCACGTCATCGAACGGTCCTTGCCCGTCGGCGTAAAAATGCGCAATCGCGCCCGCGCCGACATAGCCGACCAGCGGCACGCGGCCGGTCGGATGCGCGGGCCGACCGCCGCCGACGAGGCGCGGCGGCTCGACGCCGAGGTAGTCCGCGACGATGGCGATCTCTTCGGCGCGCAGGCGCCGGGAGCCGTTGAGGAGGTCGGTGACGGCGGAGGGCGAGCGGCCGAGCGCGGCGGCTAGTCCGCTGCGCGTCTTGCCGGTTTCCTTTAGGCCCTCTCGGATCCAATCGACGGTCATCGCACAACTATTCCGGTTTTTCCGAAGTCGCGCAATTATGATTTTCCGAAATTTTCTTGACAGATCGGCGGTTTTTCCGCAAAATAGAACATAACGAGAACGAACGCGATCCCTCCCCCCTCCATCGGAGAAATTCATGACCGAGGTCCGCAAGCGCCGCCGTTCCGGCCCTGACACCGACCGGCAGAGGGCCATGCGGGCCAGCGCCGCGCATCTGCGTGACCTCAAGCGGGCGCATGGTCGTCCGCCGGCGGACGTGAAGTTGTCGAGCGCGCCGATTCCCGCCCGCCTTTGCGGGCCGCCGGTCGCTTCCTATTGCGCTTCGACCGCGCAACTGTGCGCGGAACTCGTGCGATGAGCCTCAAGCCCCGCAAGATCGCCCGCAAGGCCGCCCGCAAAATCGCCGATCCCGATAGCGAGCGGCTCGACGCGACGCCCGAGCGGCTCGAACGCGCGCGCGAGGCCGGACAAAAGAGCGAGCGTGGCGTCGATCGGCTTCGCCGCATTCTCGATCCTTTCGACGTGATGCGCACGACGCGCGCGCTCGCGCCGCACGATCCCAAGCTCAACGACATCCGCTGGCTGGTCGGCGAGGCCTTGCGGCGTCTGCATCAGCGCGCGCAGTTCGACGCTTTGCGCGCGGTCTCGCATGAGGCGATCGGCAAGACCGGATTTGGCCCGCGCGCGGGGTTGCCGGCGAGCGAGATCGCGCTGCATGCGCGCGACAAGCTGCGCACGGCCGAACAGAAGGCCGGTCCCGCCGCCTGGCCGATCCTGACGCGCATCGTGCTGGAGGGTTCGGGCGTGCGGGAATGTCGCGGTTTCGTGCCGGAGATCGTCACGCCCTGGCGCGCCGACGCGGTGGTGACGGATCGCTTGCGCGTCGCGCTGGACGGGCTCGGCGATCTGATGGGCGTGACGGCGGGGAGACGCTAGCCCCGCTCAGGCCGCGTCGATGCGCGCCGGCTTCGTCTCAACTGGGTCGCCCAGCCCGAGCAGCAATTTCAGATCGCGCGCCGGCACCGCCTTGCTGAAGAGGAAACCCTGGGCTTCGCTGCAACCGTTCGCGCGCAGCCATTCCAATTCGTCAGCCTCCTCGACGCCCTCGGCGGTGGTGCTCATGCCGAGTGTCGAGGCCAGCGCCGAGATCGCCTTGATGATCGCGGCTGCGTCGGATCGGTTGGCGACGTCGCGCACGAAAGACTGGTCGATCTTGATCTTGTCGAACGGGAAACTGGAAAGATAGGATAGCGAAGAATAGCCGGTGCCGAAGTCGTCGAGCGAAATGCGAACGCCGAGGCCGCGCAGCGCCGTAAGCGTTTTCAAGGCTTCGTCGCGGTCCTCGATCAGTATGGACTCGGTGACTTCGAGCTCCAAGCGGTCGGCCCGGAGCCCTGCGTCGGCGAGCGCCGCCGCAACGCTTTCGACCAGCAGGCCGGAGCGGAATTGCACGACCGAGAGATTAACGGCGATCCTGAGATCGCGCTTCCAGCTTGCCGCTTCGCGGCACGCGACGCGCAGCACGAATTCTCCGAGCGGCGCGATCAAGCCAGTTTCCTCGGCGAGCGGAATGAATTGGGAAGGCGAAATCGCTCCGCGAACCGGATGGTTCCAACGCACCAGCGCCTCGCAAGCGCTGATCTGTCCGGTCGTCATGTCGATCAGCGGCTGAAAGTGGACTTCGAGGCGCTGGTTTTCGATCGCGTCGCGCAGGTCGATCTCCATCAGGCGGCGCTGCTGCATCGCCGCGTCCATTTCCGCAGCGAACAAGCTGAACCGCCCCTTCCCGTCCATCTTGGCGCGGTAGAGCGCGAGGTCGGAATTGCGCAAGAGTTCGTCGGCCCGCTTTCCATCCGCGGGCGCGAGCGCGACGCCGATGCTGGCGCCCACGAGAATGCGTTGTCCGGCGACCTCATAGGGCGCGCCCAGCCGCTGGACCAACCGTTGCGCGAGCGCCCTTGGCTCGGCCGCGTCGGCCGCATGCGCTTGCAGGACGACAAATTCATCGCCGCCAAACCGCGCGACGACATCCTCCGCGCCCAGCTCGCCGCGAATGCGATTGGCGACCTCGATCAGCAGCGCATCGCCGGTCTGATGGCCGAGCGTGTCGTTGACATGCTTGAAGCGGTCGAGGTCGAGGCTCAGAAGCGCGAAACCGTCGCCCCCTTTGGCCTGCTGTTCGAGACGGCGCTCCAGACGCTCGGCCAACAGATTTCGATTAGGCAGGCCGGTGAGGCCGTCATAGCTCGCCATCCGGTCGATGGATTCCTCGGAGCGCTTGGCCTGGGTGACGTCGGCGCCGACGCCACGAAAGCCCGCGAAGGCGCCGTCCTCGCGCAATACCGGATTGCCCCGCAGCGACCACCAGCGCCGTTCGCCGTTGACACGGACCGGAAGCAGGATTTCGCGAAACGGCAGGCGTCGGCGAAAGGCCCGTTTCAGCGCCCGCAGGGCCGGTCCAGCCGCGGCCGCGTCCTCGCGGCTCATTTCCGCGAGCAGTTCAATCGCCGCGGCCCCACGGAGCGTCTCGCGCGAACGGCCGAACAGGCGTGCATGACGCTCGCTCGCGCGCGTCAGTCGGCCCGACGCATCGACCTCGAACAGCCAATCGTTCGAGTTCTCCTCGAACTCCCTCAGCAGCAGGCTGATGACTTGTCCACTGTCGCGCAGCCGCAGCGAGGAGACGAAATGTTCCGCGAATGCGCCGCTGCGCTCGCGCACGACGCGGCCGATCAACAGGCTGAAAGAGAGCGAAAGCGCGGCGAGCCCGAAGTACAGCCGATCGCCGGCGGAGCACAGAACAAATACGACGGGCGCCTGGACCGTCAGCGCGAACACGAACGCGGCCTGCCAAACCGCCCCGAGAGCGAGCGCGCCGCCGCAGATCATCCCAATCTCGCAACCGACAAGCAGGACGCGCTGCGCCGCGTCGGCGTCGGAAAACATGGCGAGCATCGGCATCGCCCAGACGACGCCGAACAGAAACGCACTGAAGGTGATTACGCGCACGCCGCGCACGGAAGCGCGTCGCCTCGCGCCGCCCATCCGGGAGCGTCGCCAGCGATCGCCCCAGGTCGCCACGGACAGGACCAGAGCCGACGTCCAAACGACCAGGAACAGACGAAAAGACGAATTCCAGAACAGCGCGTCGATGACGACCGCATTGAAAATATTCGCCGCCATAAGGACTGGCGATAGGCCGACCAAAGCCCGTAGCTGCTGCGCGCGCAGCTCTCCCTTTTGGCCTTCGTCGAGTTCGCGCCGCGCGACGCCGAGCGTCAGCGAGTTCCAGAACCGGTCGATCCCATCTCGCGCAAGGCGTTGCATGAACATAGCGGCATCCGCGCCAAATGGCGTCAGTCTGCGAAGCTATTCAATGCGCTGTTTCCGTAGCGTTAATATTGCATCGATTCTTAAAATGCCGAGGGAAATGGTTAATTCCGAAGGCATGACCCTGGAAATGCCTATTCCGCGGCCTTGACGACGCTCGGGTTGTTGGGATGCGCGGTCCAATTCGCTGCCGGGCGCGCGTAGTCCCAACCCGTGCGCGGATCGACGCCTTGCGTGCGCTGCACGAGCGAGATGCATTTCTCAACCGGGCAGACCAGCACGCAGAGATTGCAGCCGACGCATTCGTCGTCGTTGACGACGAATTTTCGCTGGCCGTCGACTGACGCGAAGATAGCCTGATGCGAGGTGTCCTCGCAGGCGATGTGGCAGCGCCCGCATTTGATGCACAAATCCTGGTCGATCTCGGCCTTGGCGACATAGTTGAGGTTCAGATATTGCCAGTCCGTGACATTGGGCACGGCGCGAGCGCGGAAATCCTCGATCGATCCGTAGCCCTTGGCGTCCATGAAATTGCCGAGGCCCGAGATCATCTCCTCGACGATCTTGAAGCCGTAGGTCATCGCCGCCGTGCAGACCTGCACATTGCCCGCGCCCAGCGCGATGAACTCCGCCGCGTCGCGCCAGGTCGTGATCCCGCCGATGGCCGAGATCGGCAGGCCGCGCGTTTCGGGATCGCGGGCGATTTCCGACACCATCGACAGCGCGATCGGCTTCACCGCCGGGCCGCACATGCCGCCGTGCGTGCCCTTGCCGTCAATCGCGCCGGCGATGGTCATGTTGTCGAGGTCGAGCCCCATGATTGAATTGATCGTGTTGATGAGCGAGACGGCGTCGGCGCCGCCGGCCTTGGCCGCGCGCGCGGGACGGCGAATGTCGGTGATGTTGGGCGTCAGCTTGACGATGACCGGCATTCGCGTGTTCGCCTTGCACCAGCGCGCGACCATCTCGATATATTCCGGCACCTGGCCGACCGCCGAACCCATGCCGCGCTCGGACATGCCGTGCGGGCAGCCGAAATTGAGTTCGACGCCGTCGCACTCGGTCTCTTCGACCCGGGCGAGGATCTTCTTCCAGGCGTCCTCCTCGCAGGGCACCATCAGCGAGGCGACGAGCGCCCTATCGGGCCAGTCGCGCTTGACCTCCTTGATCTCCCTCAGGTTGATCTCGAGATCCCTGTCAGTGATGAGTTCGATATTGTTGAAGGCGATCAGGCGCCGGTCCGGTCCATGCAGCGCGCCATAACGCGCGCCCGAGACATTGACGACCGGCGGCCCGGCTTCTCCGAGCGTCTTCCAGACGACGCCGCCCCAGCCGGCCCGAAACGCGCGCTCGACATTGGTCTTGCGGTCGGTCGGCGGCGCCGACGCGAGCCAGAACGGGTTCGGCGACTTGATGCCGAGAAAATTGGCGCGAAGGTCAGCCATCTCAGTCTCCTTCAGCCGCGAAGCGCCGCGTCGATCGAACGCGCCGCCTGTTTGCCGTCCTCGACCGCGCTCACGGTGAGGTCCAATCCGCCGGCGACGCAGTCGCCGCCCGCCCATACGCCGGCGAGCGAAGTGCGCCGCCCTGCGTCGACGACAATCTTGCCGTTTTGGAGCTTAGGCGCAGCGGCGCTGAAGGGCGCAGCGGCGCCGGTCTGGCCGATGGCGGTGAAAACGACGTCCGCCTCGATGCGGAACGCGTCGCCGACCGCGACCAGCGCGCCATTCTCCATGCGCGTGCGCTCGAACAGCACGCCGGAGACCGCGCCGCCGTGCCCTTCGAGCGCGAGCGGACGCGCCCAGGCGCGAATCGTCACGCCGTTCGTCTGCGCGAGTTGGCGCTCGTAGGCGCTCGCTTTCATGTCCTCGAGGCCGCGCCGATAAGCGATAGTGACGATTTCGGCGCCGAGGCGCTTGGACTGCACGGCGGCGTCAACCGCGGTCATGCCGCCGCCGATCACGACGACACGGCGTCCGACGGCAAGTTTCGTCAGATCCTTGGCCTGCCGGAGTTCGGCGATATAGTCGACCGCGTCGACGACATTGGCGAGCTTGTCCTCGTCGGGCAGACCGAGCTTGTTGACCCCCGGCAGGCCAACGCTCAGGAACACGGCGTCGTATCGGGCGCGCAGGTCTTCCAAGCTGAAGTCGCGACCGAGCGCGACGCCGTGTCTGACCTCGATCCCGCCGATCGAAAGTACGAAGGCGACTTCGCGCGCCGCGAAATCCTCCGGCGTCTTGTAGGCGGCGATGCCGTATTCGTTGAGGCCGCCGGGCTTCTCGCGCCGCTCGAAAATGACAGGCGAATGTCCTGATACGGCGAGCGCATGGGCGCAGGCCAGCCCCGCCGGCCCCGCGCCGACGATGGCGACGCGTTTGCCCGTGGCGAGCTTGCGCGCGAAGGGCTGTTTGCCGGTCGCCATCTGCGCGTCGACCGCGTGGCGCTGCAACAGGCCGATGCGCACCGGCTTGCCCTCGGCCGCCTCGCGCACGCACGCTTCCTCGCAAAGCGTCTCGGTCGGGCAAACGCGCGCGCACATGCCGCCCAGGATGTTGGATTCGAGGATCGTCCGCGCGGCGCCAAGCGCGTTGTCGGCGGCGATCTCGCGAATGAACAGGGGAATGTCGATCGAGGTCGGGCAGGCCTTCTGGCAGGGCGCGTCGAAGCAGAAATAGCAGCGATCGGCTTCGACCCGCGCTTCGTGGCGCGAAAGCGCGGGATGCAAGTCAGCGAAATGGGACTTCAAGGTCGCGGCGTCGAGACGGCCCGGCTTGACGTCGGCGATTCCCTTGGGCTCGGAGACGATTCCCATGACGGCTCCCTTGCGTGAGGTCGCGCGCGACCGAAATCCTGACTATTTGGTCAAGATGCTCGCCCAGCTTTCTTCCGCTGTCAAGGGCGGAGGGCGTCCGGCGTTGCGCGAGCGAACCCGCGTCGCTAAGCTCGCGCTGCGGTTTTCGCCGCATCGGCCTCGATTCGCGGCGCATCTCGACTTCATTGAATTCATTTCGATCGACGCCTCGGAAAGGGAATGATGCGCCGACCCGCGATTCACATCATCGGCGCTGGCTTTTCCGGACTCTCCACCGCGATTCATCTCAGTCTCGCCCGAAGCGGCGAAATCATCGTCCACGAACGTGGCGCGCTGGCGGGCGGCAAGCGTCGTTCGTTTCATGACGAAGCGCTAGGCGTGACGATCGACAGCGGCGCCCATCTGGCGCTCGCGAGTTGGGCCACGACGTTGCGGACTTTGGAGATCGTCGGCGCGCGCGACCAATGGCGCGAGGCGTCGGCGCTGGAGCTTGACTTCGCCGACATGGCGAGCGGCGAGCGTTGGAAGCTGCGCCCGAACGCCGGCCGCATTCCCTGGTGGACACGTTTCGCGGGACGCCGTGCGCCGCGCACGCTCGCCAAGGACTATCACGCCTTCAACAAGCTCCGCCGCGCCGGCGCGATGGCGACGATCGCCGATTTCGCGCCCGGCGCCGGCGCGGCGGCCGAGCGATTGTGGCGGCCATTCGCATTGGCCGCGCTCAATGTTGAGCCCGCGCGCGCTTCGGCTCGGCTCGCCGGGGCGATCTTGCGCGAAACGCTCGCGCATGGCGCCGGCGGCGCGCGGCCCCTGTATCCGGTTCACGATTTCTCGCGCGCATTCGTCGCGCCGGCGCTGAAATATCTCCGGCGCGCGGGAGTCGTCGTGCGATTCGAACGAAACCTGCGCGCGCTCGGCGTTTCGGGCGAGCGGGTGTATGCGCTCGAGTTCGAGCACGATCGCATCGAACTGGGCGGCGCCGACACGGTCGTGCTCGCGACGCCGCCGCAGGTCGCGGCCGAACTCAGTCCGGGGTTGACGACGCCGCGCGAATTCTCGGCGACATTGACCGCTCATTTCTCCGCCGCGCCGCCGCCGGACGCGCCGCGCGCGCTCATCGTCGTCAATGGCCCGTTCCCGCAGATGTTTTGCTATCCCGACCGCATTTGCGTGGACGTGCGGGACGCCGGCGCTCTCCTGGATACGCCGCGCGAAAAGCTTGCCGAGGAGTATTGGCGCGCGGTGGCGGCGCTGACCGGCCTTTCCGATCAAATGCCGGCCTGGCGCATCGTCCGCCAGAAACGCGCGACTTTTGCGGCGACGCCGGCGCAAGACGCGCTGCGTCCGCCTTGCGCAACCACGCAGCGCAATCTCTTCCTCGCCGGCGCTTATGTGCAAAACGGTCTGCCCGAGAACCTGGAAAGCACGCTGCGTTCTGGCGAGACCGCGGCGCGGCGCGTGGTCGAGAGCCTCTCGGCTACGGATTTTGTTTGAGCGCGGCGGCGAGCCGCTCCCAGGCCAATTCGTCGGGCGGCAAACCGAAACGCAGGCGGTCGGGAGCATCGGCGAAAGGGCGGGCGAGCAGGCCCGCACGCAGCAGGCTGCGAAAGCGGGAGCGCGCTTGGTCGCGGCGCGCCAGGCGAAACAAACACGCTCCACCGATCAAGTTCCATCCCGCCCCAATCAGCAGCGCGTCGAGCCGGGTCGCGTCGCGCCGCAATCGCGAGGCTGTCTGCGCGAGCCAATCGTCGTCGCGAAGCGCGCGAGCGCCGATCTCCAGCGCCGGTCCGCCAACGCTCCAAGGGCCGAGCGCGGCGCGCAGCCGCCGGGCGAGATCGCGCGGCGCCAGCGCGAAGCCGAGCCGAAGCCCCGCGAGGCCATAGGTCTTGCCGAAGGAGCGCAGCGCAAGCGCACCGCTTTCGGGAAGGTCGGACGCGAGGCTCTGAGCGGCGCCGTCGAAATCGGCGAACGCTTCGTCGACGATCAACCAGCCGCCGCGCGCCGCCATCGCCTTGGCGAGTTCGCGAAGGCGGCTCGCGGCGAGGATGCGCCCGTCGGGATTGTTGGGATTGACGACCACCGCGACATCGTAGTCCGCGAGCCGCTCCAGGCGGTCAACGTTTTCGACCGCGGCGCCCGCTGCGCTCCAGGCGCGCGCATGACCGCTGTAAGTTGGCGCGAGAACGCCGACGCGCCGCGCTGGGATGAGCCGGGCCAGCGCCTGGATGATGGCTTGCGAGCCGGGACCGGCGACGAGTTCGCCCGAGCGCGCGCCATAGCGCCGGGCGGCGGTGGATTCGAGTTCGGCCTGCGTCTCGGCGTCGGGCAAGCGCGCCCAGGCTTCGGGCGAAATCGCGCCGATGGGGTAGGGGTGCGGATTGATTCCGGTGGAAAGGTCGATCCACGGCGCGGGCGCATCGGGGAATAGCCGTCGCGCTATGGACAAGGCGCCGCCGTGATAGGCAAAGATTTCAAGTGCCGCCTCGGAGGGCGCCGTCGCCGTCATGACTTTCGCATTTTCCCTTGGCCTCGCCCTTGCCGCCGCGATTCTCGACGTCAGCGTCGGCTATCCCCCCGCTCTCTATCGCGCCATCGGCCATCCCGTCACCTGGATCGGCGCCTGGATCGCTTGGCTCGAACGGACTCTCAACCGCCCCGAGCTTGAGTTCCCCGCCCGGCGCGTCGCGGGCGTCGTGGCGCTCGCCGCATTGATCGCGCCGGTGGTCCTCGTTACTCAGGGACTCGCGCAATGGGCGCCGCAGGGGCCGCTCGGCTTTGCGCTGCTGGCCATTCTAGCCGCCAGCCTGCCCGCGCAGCAGAGTCTCGACGCTCACGTGCGCGCGGTCGCGCTCGCTTTGGAGCGGGGCGGTCTCGCGGCGGGGCGTGAGGCGGTCTCGCGCATCGTCGGCCGCAATCCGCAATCGTTGGACGAAGCGGGCGTCGCGCGCGCGGCGCTGGAAAGCCTGGCCGAGAATTTTTCGGACGGCGTCGTCGCGCCCTTGTTCTGGATTGCGCTCGGCGGCCTGGCCGGCGGCGCGCTCTACAAAGCGATCAACACCGCCGACAGCATGATCGGCCACAAGAACGAACGCTACCTAGCTTTTGGTTGGGCGGCGGCGCGGCTCGACGATCTCGTCAATCTTCCGGCCTCGCGTCTTGCCGCGCTATGGTTGATCGCGGCGGCCTATACGATGCGCGGCGCCTCATCGGCCGGCGCCCGGCGCGCGATGCGGCGCGACGCCGAAAAGCATCGCTCGCCCAACGCCGGCTGGCCAGAGGCGGCGATGGCGGGCGCGCTCGGGCTGCGCCTCGCCGGCCCGCGGGTCTATGACGACGAGCGCGTCGAGGACGCCTATATGGGCGATGGGCGCGCCGCGGCCAACGCCGCCGACATCCGCCGCGGCCTCGCGCTTTACCGCCGCGCGGCGGCGATCGAGATCGTCGCCCTCGCCGCGCTCGCCCTCATCGCGCTAGTCGCATGAGCGCGTCGAGATCGATGCAGCTCGAAAGGTGCGCCGCGAGCTCGTCGAGCGTGCGTTCGATCGTTGGCTCGTAGGCGAGATTCGAATGCGCGCCGAGCGCGGAGAACCAGGCCGCGCGCTGCGCGTCGTCGGCGAACAGGCCGTGCGCGTAGCAGCCCAAGATGCGCCCATCGGCGGAGATTGCGCCGTCTCGCCGTCCGTCGGGAAAGCTCAACATCGCTCGCTCGAGGTCCGGTCCGCTCGTGCGGCCGATGTGCATCTCGTAGCCGCGAAACGGTGCGCCGTTAGCGAGGCAAGTTCCTTCGACCGCGACTAGCGATTTGTCGCCCGACATCGTCGTCTCGACATCGAGAAGGCCGAGCCCGTCGATCTCGCCCGGCGGCCCCTCGACGCCTTCCGGATCGGCGATGCGACGTCCCAACATCTGATAACCGCCGCATATGCCTAGAACGCGCCCGCCGCGCCGGACATGCGCGAAAAGGTCGATGTCCCAGCCTTGCGATCTAAGGAAGGCGAGGTCCGGTATCGTCGCTTTGCTGCCGGGCAAGATGACAAGGTCGCAGACGGGCAGCGGCTCGCCCGGTGAGACCATGACGAGATTGACGCCGGGCTCCAGTCGCAGGGGGTCGAAATCGTCGAAATTGGCGATGCGCGCCAGCCTCGGCACGGCGATGGTCACGCCCGCGCCGCGCGGCGCCTCGGCGGCGTCGAGCGCCATCGCGTCCTCGGCGGGAAGGCGACGGGCCGCGGCGAAGAAGGGGACGAGACCCAGCGCGGGCCAACCGCTGAGGCGCTCGATAATCTGCAGCCCGTCGGCGAATAGGTTCGCGTCGCCGCGAAACTTGTTGACGAGAAAGCCGACCACCATCGCTGCGTCGTCGGGGGCGAGCACGGCTTTGGCGCCGACGATCTGGGCGATGACGCCTCCGCGATCGATGTCGCCGACGATGACGACCGGCGCGTCCGCCGCGCGCGAGAAGCCCATATTGGCGATGTCGCCGGCGCGAAGGTTGATCTCGGAGGCGCTGCCCGCGCCCTCGATCAGCACCAGATCGGCTTCAGCTTTCACGCGTGCATAACTCTCGAGCACGCTCGCCATCAATTGCGGCTTCATCGCCTGATAGTCGCGCGCCTTGGCGCTGCCGATCGCACGCCCCTGCACGACGACTTGCGAGCCGATCTCGCTCTGCGGCTTCAGCAAGACGGGATTCATGTCGAGG
This sequence comes from Beijerinckiaceae bacterium, assembly GCA_037446355.1. Classification (GTDB taxonomy): domain Bacteria; phylum Pseudomonadota; class Alphaproteobacteria; order Rhizobiales; family Beijerinckiaceae; genus Roseiarcus. The sequence continues at coordinate 44,599 of JBBIIT010000009.1, forward strand.
CTTGGCGCGATGCGGGCGGCGCGCGCCTGTAAAGCTTGGGCGCGGCCGATCTCGCCGCCATCGGCTGTCACCATGGCGTTATTGGACATGTTCTGCGGCTTGAATGGCCTGACGATCAGGCCGCGATCGGCGTAGGCGCGGCAGAGGCCGGCGACGATCAGAGATTTGCCGACGTCCGAGCCCGCGCCCTGAAACATCAACGCGCGCGCCGGGCTCAAAACTCGATGCCTTCCTGCGCCTTCACGCCCGCCGCGAAATGATGTTTGACGAGCGTCATCTCGGTCACGAGATCGGCGGCTTCGATCAGCTCCGGCCGGGCGTTGCGGCCGGTGACGACGACATGCAAATCTTCGCGCCGCGCCCGTAGCGTCGCGAGGATTTCGGCCAGCGGCAAATAGTCATAACGAAGCGCGATGTTGAGTTCGTCGAGCACCAACAACCGGATCGAGGGCTCCGCCATCATGCGGGCCGCCTCGTCCCAAGCGGCTTTCGCGGCGGCGACGTCGCGCGCGCGATCCTGTGTCTCCCAGGTGAAGCCTTCGCCCATGGTCCGCCAAACCATTTGATCGCCGAAGCTTTCGAAAGCGTCGCGCTCGCCGGTACGCCAGGCGCCCTTGATGAACTGCACAACCCCGACCCGCCAGCCGCGTCCGAGCGCGCGCAGGGCGAGGCCGAAGGCGGCGGTCGATTTTCCCTTGCCGGGGCCGGTATGGACGATCAACAGTCCCTTGGAAGCCACGTTCTTGCCGGCGACCTCCGCGTCCTGCACGGCCTTGCGCTTGATCATCTTGGTTTTGTGGCGTTCGGCGTCGTCGGTCATGTCGGCTCCCGGCGCGAGGGCTAGCAGGTTTGGCCGTGCGCGGGGAGGGGGCGCCGTCGGCGCGCCGCGAAGAATAATGCGGGAGGCGCGCCGAAAATAATGCGCGCCGCTCGCGCCCTTTGCTGTAACGGCCGCCCATCCCGCCGCGACAGATCCGTCAGCGACGCCGCTCATCGAGAGACGGCGCGCAGAATGGAGAACGCTCATGAACCGCACGACCCTGGGTTTCGTCCTTGCCGGCTCGATCGCCGGCGCGCTCGCCGCCGCCACGCTCCCGGCTTCCGCCGCGCCGCCCGAGGGCCAGGAGGCCTGCTATGGCGTCGCCCTCAAGGGCCACAATAATTGCGCGGCGCCAGGCCACAATTGCGCGGGCATGGCGATGAAGAGCTACAGCGCGACCGATTTCAAGTTCGTGCCCGTCGGCACCTGCGTGAAGATGCATCCGCATGGCCACAAGGGTTCGCTGACGCCGGCCTGATCTAGAACAGGCTCTCGCCCTGCGAGCCCGCCACCGCGCCCGCCGCCGTCAACGCGGCGAGCGCGAGCAGCAGCATGTGCAGGCGCCCGATACGCCGCAGCGCCGCGTCGGGATCGGCGGCGGCTAGGCTTTCGATTTTGTGGTGCAGCAACGGTTCGGCGACGAAGACCATCAGCATGAATACCGTCCAGATCGCCAGCATCGCCTGCGCCCACCAGATACGGGGATCGACGAACCACGACCAGATGTTGAGACGGTAGGCCAGCCAGAGTCCCGAGGCGCCCGCTAGCGGGATCGAGAAGCGCACCTGCGCCGCAAAGCGCCGCTCGACCGCTTCGAACAGGGCAAATCCATCGGCCCCGCCGCGAGCCAACGCCATCGGCAGGGCGATCAACGTCACGAACGAAACGCCGCCGATCCAGTGAACGACGGACAGAACGTGCAGCGCGCGGGCGATGGCGAGATCTTGCATGGGGTTCTACTTTCCTGGCGGCGCGGGATAGGCGAATTCGGCAAGCGTCGAGGCGTCGAGTTCGCGAAAGAAGGCCTCTCTAGCCGCCGCGAGCTTCGACCTTATCCGGCACTTCGGCGTCAGCGCGCAGGCGCCGCCGTCGGCGCGGAAACATTCGACCAACGCCTGCCGCGATTCGAGTGCGCGGACGACGTCTCCGATGCCGATCGACACGGCCGGCCGCGCGAGCCGGAAGCCACCGCCCGCGCCGCGCTGGGTGACGACGAAGCCGTGAGCGGCAAGATCGCGCACGACCTTGGTCAAATGGTTGCGCGATATCGAGAATTCCGAAGAGATTTCCTCGGCCGTGAAGGAGCGCTCGGGGTCGTGGGCGAGCCGCATCAACGCGCGGAGGGCGAAGTCGGTGAAAGCGGTGAGGCGCATCGGATTCAAATCGGTATTTGATATGCGAATTATGTCCTGCTAAATAGGCATTGTAAATACCTATTATGGACGACCAGAAATGAGCGAAGCGACCGAAATTGACGAGGCGATGATCGAGCGACTGGTGCGCGCGTTCTACGACCGCGTGCGCGCGGATACTGAGCTCGGACCCGTATTCGAATCTCGCATCGCCGAATGGGAACCGCATCTGCTACGCATGTTCTCATTCTGGTCGTCGGTGATGCTCAAGAGCGGACGCTATCACGGCTCGCCGATGCAAAAGCACGCCGAATTGCCCGTCGACGCCGAGCATTTCGATCGCTGGCTCGAGCTGTTCGAGCGCGCCGCGCGCGAACTGACGCCGGCCGCCGCCGCCGAGCGCTTTGTCGCGGCCGCGCGTCGCATCGCCGAAAGCCTTGAGCTTGGCCTCGCGTTTCGGCATGGCGTCATGCTGCCCAAAGGCGGGAGATTCCGCCGCGGCGAAAACGCGACAAGTCCCGCCCCTGGACCAGGTTCAAGCGAACCCGCGCGTCGCGGCGCTGATTGACAAGCCAGCGCGAAGCTGGGAGACCGACCGGGTACGGTCCCTCTGTCGAAGAGGGTGAAAAGGGAACACGGTAGGTTACCGATCCGTGGCCGCCCCCGCGACTGTAAACGGCGTGCCTGCGCCGAAAGCCACTGGACTCTCGAGTCCGGGAAGGCGGCGCTGGCGATACGCGCGTGAGCCAGGAGACCTGCCGTGCGCCTGTCCACCCTTGAGATCGCCGGTGGGGCGATCGAGGAGCGCGCCGTAATGTCTTCCCAAGGTCCATCTCGACAGTTCGATCTCGCGGACGCGCAAGCGCAAGGCGCCGCCGCCACTTTGTTCGTTTGCATCACCTGCAAAGCCGGCGAGGATCGCCCCGGCCAGTCGCTGTTCGAAGCCTTGAGCGCGCGACTGGCGGACGAGCCCGACAGCGGGGTGACTCTGCGCGCGGTCGAGTGCCTTTCCGTCTGCAAGCGTCCCTGCACCGTCGCGCTCGGCGCGCGCGGCAAATGGACCTATGTCGTCGGCGATCTCACCGAGGAAGCGCATCTCGACGACATCATTCTGGCCGCGCGCCACTTCGCCCGCTCCGCCGACGGCGTTGTGCCTTGGCGCGAGCGGCCGCTGCCGTTCCGCAAGGGTGTGATTTCTCGCACGCCGCCGCTTCCCACGCTTTAGACGAGGCCCCGCATGTTCGCCAAAGTTCCCGTCACCATCGTCACCGGCTTTCTCGGCTCGGGCAAGACGACGCTCATTCGTCATGTGCTGCAAAACGCCGGCGGACGGCGTCTCGCGCTCGTCATCAACGAATTCGGCGACGTCGGCGTCGACGGCGATATTCTCAAGAGCTGCGGCTCAGAAGTCTGCCCCGAGGACAACATCGTCGAACTCGCCAACGGCTGCATCTGCTGCACGGTGGCCGACGATTTCGCGCCGGCGGTGACGGCGTTGCTGAAGCGCGAGCCGCGCCCGGACCATATCATCATCGAGACTTCGGGCCTCGCGCTGCCCAAGCCGCTGGTCAAAGCCTTCGATTGGCCCGATCTTCGCGCGCGGCTGACGGTCGATGGCGTCATCGCCGTCGTCGACGCCGCCGCGGTAGCGGACGGGCGCTTCGCCGACGATCCGGAAAAAGTCGCTGCGCAGCGCCGCGCCGACCCCTCGCTCGATCACGATAATCCGCTCGAGGAAGTTTACGAGGATCAACTGCTGTGCGCCGACATGGTCGTTCTCAACAAAGTCGATCTCGTCTCGGCCGAACGGCTCGACGAATTGCGCGCCGAAATCGCCGCCGCAATTCCGCGCGCGGTGAAGATCGTTTGCGCGCGCGAGGGGCGGATCGAGGCCGACCTGCTGCTCGGCCTCGCCGCCGCCGCGGAGGATGATCTCGCGCTGCGTCCCTCGCATCACGACGCGGAAGGCGAGCACGATCATGACGACTTCGATACTTTCGTGGTCGATCTGCCGGCGGTCGCCGATCCCGACGCGCTGATCGCGCGCCTCGCCGAGACCGCGCGCGCACACGACGTCCTGCGCGTCAAAGGCTACGTCGAGGTCGCGGGCAAGCCGATGCGGATGCTGGTGCAAGGCGTCGGCGAAAGGTTACGGCGCGAATTCGACCGCCCCTGGGCGCCCGGCGAGGCGCGTCGTGGCCGTCTCGTCGTCATCGGCGAAAAAGGCATCGACCGTACCGCGATCGAAGCGTTGTTGGAGGCCTAACGGAGCGTCATGCATATCGCGCGGATCGAAACCCGTTCGTTGGACGAAACCGCCGAGGCTGTTGACCTCGGTCAGTCCTCGGCCGAGCTGGTGTTTCTTTCCTTCGCCGACAGCGACCTCTCTGCCTTGGCCGGCGCCTACAGGCGAATGCCGGAACCGCGTCCCAGTCTCAGGCTCGCCAACCTGTCGGCGCTGAGGCACCCCTATTCCGTCGATCTCTATCTGGAGCGCGTCGTCGCCAAGGCGAAATTCGTGCTGGTGCGCCTGCTCGGCGGCATGGAATATTGGCGCTACGGCGTCGAGGAGCTTTCGCGCCTCGCGCGCCAAAACAAGATCAAACTCGCGTTTGTGCCCGGCGACCGTTTCGACGACGCGCGGCTTGTCGAACATTCGACGCTGGAAGGCGAGACCCTGGCTGCGTTGTGGCGCTATTTCGAACATGGCGGGCCGGCGAACATGGTCGACTGCCTTGGGCTGGCGAACAGCGAAGCGGCTGCGCGAGCGACGCCGGTGCAGGGGTTCGGCCTCTATGACTCGAGCGCCTCGCCGTCGGCGGAACAGTCCGGCGCCGCGCCGCGCGCGCTCGTCGTGTTCTATCGTTCGATCTATCTGGCCGATGATCTTGCCCCGATCGACGCGCTGGTTTCGGCCTTGCGGCGGCGCGGCTTCGCCACGACAGCCGCCTATGTGACCAGCCTGAAGGACGAAGCCGCGCGCGCGCCGCTCAAGGCTCTCATCGCGCGGGACGGATTTGATATTATTCTCAACGCGACCGCCTTCTCCGCGCGCCGCGACGAGGACGCCGACGGCGTGCTCGACGCGGCGGACGCGCCGGTGCTCCAGGTGGTGCTCGCGTCGGCAAGCCCCGATGCGTGGGCGGCCTCCACGCGCGGGCTCTCGCCCTCGGACCTCGCGATGAACGTCGCTTTGCCGGAAGTCGACGGCCGCATCCTCACGCGCGCGATATCGTTCAAACAGTCGCAAGAGCGCGACGAAGACCTGCAATTCGCGCGAGTATTTCATACGCCGGCGCAGGACCGAGTCGATTACGTCGCCGATCTCGCCGCCGCCTGGGCGCGATTGCGGCTACGTGCGCGCGGGGAGCGCCGGCTCGCTTGCGTCCTTTCCGATTACCCCGCCAGGGGCGGGCGCGTCGGCTACGCCGTCGGCCTCGATACGCCCGCAAGCGTCGCCGCGATCGCCGAGGACCTCGCGGCCGCAGGCTACGATGTGAAGCCGGTCGACGCGACGAATCTGATCGAACATCTGAGCCAAGGAGGGGCGGCGCCCGTCGTCGCGCTCGACGATTACAAAAAGGTCTTCGCGCGGATGCCGCGGGCGTTTCGCGCCTCGGTCGCCGCCGCCTGGGGCGAGCCCGAAGCCGACCCGGCGCTGGTCGACGGGGCCTTCGCCTTTCGCTTCGCGCGCGTGGGCAAGCTCGTCGTGGCGGTGCAACCCGACCGTGGCCGCTTTGACGTCCGCAAGGGCGAATATCACGATCTGACCCTTGCGCCGCGCCACGCTTATGTCGCGTTCTATATTTGGTTGCGCGAAATCGAACGCATCGACGCCCTAATCCATCTTGGCGCGCACGGCTCGCTGGAATGGCTGCCCGGCAAAGCGGTCGCGCTTTCGCGCGATTGCGCGGTCGAGGCGACGTTAGGCGCCGTCCCCGTCGTCTATCCCTTCATCGTCAACAATCCCGGAGAAGCCGCGCAAGCCAAGCGACGGCTCGGCGCGGTGACGATCGGCCATATGACCCCGCCGCTCATCGAGGCTGGCGCAGAAGGCGCGACGCGCGAACTCGAGTATTTGTTCGATGAATTTTCCGAAGCGCAATCGCTCGATCCGCGCCGCGCGCGCCTCATCGCCGATCTCATTCTCGAACGTGCGGAAGCCGCAGGTCTGATGAGCGAATGCGGCGCGGAAGGCGCCGATGTCTCGACCCAGTTGCAGAAGCTCGACGCGTGGCTGTGCGAACTCAAGGACATGCGGATCGGCGACGGGTTGCATGTGTTCGGCCGCTCGCTCGCGGGCGATCTCGAAGCCTGCGGCGAAGCGGAAATGGCGGGATTGCTGAAGGCGCTCGATGGCCGCTTCGTGGCGCCAGGCCCCGCCGGCGCGCCCTCGCGCGGGCGTCTCGACGTGCTGCCGACCGGGCGAAATCTCTATGCCGTCGATCCGCGCGCGACGCCGACGCGCAACGCCTACGAAATAGGTCGCCGCGCCGCCGAGGAGGTCGTCGCGCGCTATGTGCAGGATCGCGGCGAGTGGCCGCGTCGGATCGCGCTCGATCTTTGGGGCAGCGCCTCGATGCGCACCGGCGGCGAGGAGATCGCGCAGGCGTTCGCCTTCATCGGCGTTCGGCCGAAATGGGACCATGCCGCCAATCGCGTCAACGCTTTCGAGGTGCTGCCGATCGCGCTTCTTGGGCGCCCGCGCATCGACGTGACAATCCGCATTTCCGGACTTTTCCGCGACGTTTTCCCGGCGCAGATCGCGCTGCTCGACGCGGCGTTCCGCGCCGTCGCCGAACAACCGGAAACACCGGAGGAGAACCCGCTTATTGGCGTGGCGGGCGCGCGCATCTTCGGCGCGGCGCCGGGGAGCTATGGCCTTGGCCTCGGCGGTATGCTCGCGAGCGGCGATTGGTCGGAGCGCGAAGAGCTTGCGCGCGCCTATCTCGCCGCGACGGATCATGCCTTCGACGGCGTCGGCGAAGGCCGCGTCGCGCCGGAAGAGTTCGCGACGCGATTGGAGGCGACCGACGCCTTCGTCCATTCGCAAGACATGGCTGAACAGGATTTGCTCGGCGCCGACGCCTTCGCTGAGCACGAGGGGGGGGTCGCCGCCGCCGCGGCTTCGCGCGGCGCGCGCCCCGAAATTTATCATCTGGACGCGTCGCGGCCCGATCGTCCAACCGTGCGCCCATTGCGCCAGGAGATCGCGCGTGTGCTCCGTGCGCGCGCCATCAATCCGCGCTGGCTCGCGGGCCAGATGCGCCACGGTCATCGCGGCGCGAGCGAGATCGCCGAGACGCTCGACAATCTCTTCGCCTACGCTGCGCTGACCGACGCGGTGGACACTCGCCAGTTCGATCTCTATTTCGACGCGACGCTTGGCGATGACGCCATGCGCGAATTTCTCATCAGCGCCAATCCGCTCGCCGCGCGCGCGATGGCGAGGAAATTTGTCGAGGCGCATCGACGCGGATTCTGGGTGACGCGGCGAAATTCGAGCGCCGAAATTCTTGCTCATCTCATTGGAGAGGCCGCATGAATGCGCCGTCGCCTTATGTGAAGGGCTGGTGCCCCGGCGCGCTGCGGCCGATGCCCACCGGCGATGGATTGCTCGCGCGCGTGCGCCCGTCGGCCGGGCGCCTCAGTCTCGATCAGTTGGACGCGATCGTTGAAATCGCGCGCGCCTGCGGCAATGGCGCGATCGAACTCACCTCGCGCGCCAACGTACAATTGCGCGGCGTCGTTGAGACGTCGCTCGCCGATCTGCACCTTCGCCTCGCGCGCGCGCGGCTGCTCGACGCCGACCCCGCGATCGAGCGGGCGCGCAACATCGTCGCCAGCCCGCTCGGCGACATCGACCCGGATTGCGCGCTTGACGCTGCGCCGCTGGTCGCCGCGCTGGAGGCCGAACTCGCGCGCGACGCGGCGACCGCGCGCCTGCCGGCGAAATTCAGCTTCGTCGTCGACGTGGGCGGGCGTCTGCCGCTCGGCGAAGTCGACGCCGATGCGCGCTTTCTCGCGGCGCGTTCGGCGAACGGGCCGACGATCCACGTCGTGCTTGGCGGCAGGTCGAGCGCGGCTTTCTCGCCGGTTGAACTACCCCATGTCGCTTCGCGGCTGACGCGCGCCTTCCTCGATCTTGCGGGCTCGGGCGCTGAGTCGCCCCGTCGTATGCGCGCGCTCGTGCGCCGCTTCGGCGCCGAAGCGATATTCGCGGCCGCCGGCTTGCGGCCCGACGGCGCGGCCTCCCGAGCCGGCGCATCGCCGCGCGACGCCATCGGCGCGCTCGCGTTTGGCGATAGTTGCGTGCTTGGCGCAGCGCCGCCGTTTGGGCGCGCCGATGCGAGCTCTTTTGCGGCTCTCTCGCGCGCGGCGCGCGCCCAAGCGGCCAGCGGCTGTCGCGTCACGCCGTGGCGCGCGTTGCTGATTACCGGTCTCGACGCCAATCGCGCGCGGCGTCTCGCAAAGGAGGCAGAGGCGCTCGGCTTCATTTCCTCCGCGGACGATCCGCGTCTGGCGGCGGTCGCCTGTCCCGGCGCGCCGGCTTGCGCGCACGCCGCGCACGAAACTCCGCGCGACGCCGACGCATTCGCTCGCGCGCTCGGCGCCGTGCGCGGCGGGACGTTGCTGCATGTCAGCGGTTGCGCCAAGGGCTGCGCCCATACGGCGCCGGCGCGCTGGACCCTGGTCGCGAATTCGGAAGGTTATGATCTCGTCGAGAATGGCCGGCCGGGCGAGACCCCCTCGCAAAACAAGCTTTCGTCCGCGCAGGTCGCGGCGTATCTGACCACATTTAACCAAGGCGCCGTCGCGTGACGAGTTTGGATTACATTCGGGACGGCGCGGAGATCTACCGCCGGTCCTTCGCCACTATCAGGCGCGAAGCGGTCTTGTCCGGCTTGTCGTCGATCGAGGAGCGCGTCGCCGTGCGCGTCATTCACGCCTGCGGCTTGGTCGAGACCGCCGAGCACATCGTCTTTGCGCGGGGCGCCGCCGAAGCGGCGGAGGCGGCGTTAAGGCGCGGCGCGGCGATTCTGTGCGACGCGCGAATGGTCGCCGAGGGCGTCACGCGAGCGCGGCTCCCGGCGAACAATTCCGTCGTTTGTACGCTCGGCGAATCCTCGGTCGCGGGCCTCGCCGCGCGTCTCGGCAATACGCGCTCCGCGGCGGCGCTGGAGCTTTGGGGCGAGCGCCTCGCGGGCGCGGTCGTCGCCATCGGCAATGCGCCGACGGCGCTGTTTCGCCTGCTGGAGATGATCGCGGACGGGGCGCCGCGCCCTGCCTGCATCGTCGGGATGCCCGTCGGTTTCGTCGGCGCGGCGGAATCGAAAGAGGCCCTGCTCGCCAGCGGCCTGCCCGCGATCGTCGTGAAGGGACGGCGCGGCGGCAGCGCGATGGCGGCCGCGGCGGTGAATGCGCTGGCGAGCGAACGCGAATGAGCGAGGGGCGTCTTATCGGCATCGGGCTCGGCCCCGGCGATCCCGAACTTCTCACCGTCAAGGCGGTGCACGAATTGCAGGCCGCTCCGGTCGTCGCGTATTTCGCCAAGGCGGGGCGGCGCGGCAACGCGCGCGGGATCGTCGAGAGTTGGTTGAAGCCGGGACAAACCGAGCTGCCGTTGCATTATCCCGTGACGACGGAGTTGGCGTTTGACGGCGCGGATTACAAGCGGGCGCTTTCCGCCTTCTACGAAGAGGCGAGCGAGCGCCTCGCCGCCGAACTTCGCCGCGGGCGCGACGTGGCGCTGCTGAGCGAAGGCGATCCGTTGTTTTACGGCTCGTTCATGCATCTCTATGTCAGGCTGAAGGCGCGCTTCGCGACCTCGATCGTGCCGGGGGTGACCGGCATGAGCGGCGCGTGGGGCGCGGCGGGCGTGCCGATGACCTGGGGCGACGACGTGCTCGTGGTCGCGCCCGGAACCTTGCCTTTGTCCGCGCTGATCGAACGACTGAGAGGCGCCGACGGCGCGGCGATCATGAAAATCGGCCGCAACCTCGCCAAGGTGCGCGAGGCGCTCACCGCCTGCGACATGATTGCACGCGCGATCTATGTCGAGCGCGCGACGATGGCCAACGAAGTCGTGATGCCTTTCGCCGAGAAGCGCGACGACACGGCGCCTTATTTCGCGATGGTGCTGGTCCCGGGCGAAGGGCGACGCCCTTGACGGCGGGACGCCTGCGCATCGTCGGGCTCGGCCCCGGCCCGGCATCATGGTTGACTCCGGAAGCCTCGGCGGCGCTCGCGGAGGCGACGGATCTTTTGGGCTACGCACCCTATCTCGACCGGCTAAGTCTCGCGCCCTCGCAGCGACGCCACGCCAGCGACAATCGCGAGGAGCTTGCGCGCGCACGCCATGCGCTGTCGCTCGCTGCGGCAGGCCATGCAGTCGCCGTTGTCTCGGGCGGCGATCCCGGCATATTCGCGATGGCGGCGGCGGTGTTCGAAGCGGTCGAACGTGGCGAGCCGCAATGGCGGGCGCTGGACATTGAAGTGCTGCCGGGCGTCAGCGCGATGCAGGCGGCGGCCGCGCGGCTCGGCGCGCCGCTCGGCCACGACTTCTGCGCGATCTCGCTTTCCGACAATCTGAAGCCGTGGGACATCGTCGCGCGGCGGTTACGGGCGGCGGCGGGCGGGGATTTCGTCATTGCGCTCTACAATCCGGCCTCGACGGCGCGCCCGAGACGTATTCACGACGCCTTCGATCTGCTGCGTGGCTGTAAATCCGCCGACACGCCGGTCGCCTTCGCGCGCGCTGTCGGGCGCGCCGACGAACGCTTGACGCGCTCGACGCTCGGCGAGGTCGACCCGGCTCTGGTTGACATGGCGACGCTGGTGATGATCGGCTCCAGCGAGACGCGCTATGTCGCTCGCGAGAGCGCCGAGCCCTGGATGCTGACGCCGCGCAGCTATGGAGGGGGGCGGTGAGCCTCGATCCAATCGAGGGCCGCGTCGAGGCCGGTCACCGATTCGGCGCCCGGGGCCTCAGGCCGGCGCAGCATTACGACTTTAGCGCCAAGGCGTCGCGCGGCTTCGATTTTCGCGTAGGTCGAGGCGCCGCCGCTATTCTTCGAGACGAGATACTCGACGCCTTCTTCACGCATCAGTCTTTCTTCGTCGATGAGCGCGAACGGCCCGCGCGCGAGGATCAGCTTCGCGTCGGCCAATGCGTTGAAAGCGTCGGGACGATCGATCGCGCGCACGATGTAGCGGTGCTGGGGCGCGCGCGCGAAGGCCGCGAGCTGCAGGCGACCCTGCGTCAAGAATACGACGCGCCGTTCGATGCCGAGGGCGGCCACAGCCGCCTCGATATCCTCGACTTCGATCCAGCGATCGCCGTCCTTTTGCGGCCAAGGCGCGCGAGTGAAGACCAGCAGCGGTCGTCTCTCGTTCGCGCAAGCTTCGAGCGCGTTCGCCGAAATGCGCTCCGCGAACGGATGCGTCGCGTCTACGATCGCATCGATCCGCTCGTGGACCAGATAATCGCGCAATCCGTCGACGCCGCCGAATCCGCCGATTCGGGTCGCAACGGCCGCAGGCTTCGGGTTGCGCGTGCGGCCGGCGAGCGACAGGACGGGCGTGATGTCGCGCCTCGGCGCCAGAGCCGCGACGAGCGCGCTCGCCTCCGAGGTTCCGCCAAGAATAAGAAGGCGCAGGGGACGCGACACCTGGAACTCCCTTGCGAGGACCGGCGATGAGCGAGCCCTGGCTGTTTCTGATCGGCGTCGGCGAAGACGGGCTCGACGGTCTCTCTCCTGCCGCACGGCGCCGCCTTTCGCAAGCGAGCCTGGTTGTCGGCGGGCGGCGGCATCTCGACCTCGCGGGCGAACTCTCCGCGCCGACCTACGCTTGGCCCTCGCCGATCGAGGATGCGCTGCCGCGCCTCAGCGCGTGTCGGGGCGAGCCGACTTGCGTGCTGGCGAGCGGCGATCCCTTCTTCTTCGGGGTCGGGACCATGCTGCGTCGTCATTTCGAGGCCGACGAGATCGCCTGCTATCCCGCGCCGTCGGCTTTCTCGCTTGCCGCCGCGCGGCTCGGCTGGAGCCAGCAGGATTGCGTGACGATTTCGCTGCACGGGCGCGCGCTGGAGGCGATCATTCCGCAATTGCAGCCGAACGCGAGAATTCTCGCGCTCGCGTGGGACGGCGCGACGCCGGCCAAGTTGGCGCGTTTGCTGGCCGAGCGCGGCTTCGGCGGGTCGATGTTGACCGTTTGCGAAGCGATGGGGGGCGTGCGCGAACAATTGCGAAAAGCGCGCGCGGGAAATTTCGATCTTGTCGATGTGGCGGCGCTCAACACCATCGCCATCGAGGTCGTCGCCGATTCACACGCGCGCGTGCTGCCGCGCGCGCCGGGCCTGCCTGATGAATATTTCGAGCACGACGGCCAGATCACCAAGCGCGAGACGCGCGCCTTGACCTTGAGCGCCCTGGCGCCGCGGCGCGGCGAACTATTGTGGGACGTCGGCGCGGGATCAGGCTCGATCGCCATCGAATGGATGCTCGCCGATCCCGCCAACCGCGCGATCGCGACCGAGCAGAACGCGCAACGCGCCGCGCGAATCGCCCGCAACGCGCTCGCGCTCGGCGTTCCCGCGCTGCGGGTCGTCGAAGGACGCGCGCCCGAGGCGTTGCATGGCCTTCCGGCGCCGCAAGCGATCTTCGTGGGCGGCGGCGCGGGCGCGCCGGACGCGCTGGAGCATTATTTAAACGTGCTGGCTCCGGGCGGGCGCCTGGTCGTCAACGCGGTGACTTTGGAGACGCAGGCGCGGTTGACGGACGCTTACAAACGCTGGGGCGGCGAACTGACGCAGGCGAGTTTCGCGCGTCCCGACAAGATCGGGCGTTTCACGGGCTGGCGCGCGGCTATGCCTGTCGTGCAGTGGCGAATCGAGAAGTCATGGCCGGCTTGATCGCCGTCGGCCTTGGCTGCCGCAAGAATTGCGCGAGCGCCGTGATCGTCTCGCTGGCGCGGCGCGCTTTGGCGCAAGCCGGACCGCTTTCGGGCGAGGCGCGTCTCTTCACCGCCGAAATCAAGCGCGGCGCGGTCAATCTCGAAATCGCGGCTACCGAACTCGGCCTGCCGCTCGCTTTCCTCGACCTCGAGTTATTGCAAGCGCAATCGGCGCGCGCGCTGACCCGCTCGGCGCGCGTCGAGCGGATCGTCGGAGTGCCCAGTCTGGCGGAAACCGCCGCGTTGGCGGGCGCCGGGCCCGGCGGCGCGCTCGTGGTCACGCGTCTGACGGAAAGCGGCGCGACGTGCGCGGTCGCCTATAACGAGGATGGGTCGCCATGACCGTGCATTTCATCGGCGCCGGACCAGGCGCGGCCGATCTTATAACGTTGCGTGGCCGCGATCTCATCGCGCGCTCCCCCGTCTGTCTCTACGCAGGATCGCTCGTCCCGGAGGCGCTGCTCGATCATTGCCCACCCGGCGCGCGCATCGTCGACACCGCCGCCCTCGATCTCGACGCGATCATCGCCCTCTGCGCCGAGGCCGATGCGCGCGGCGAGGATGTCGCGCGGCTGCATTCGGGTGATCTTTCGATCTGGAGTGCGCTCGGCGAGCAACTGCGTCGGCTCGACGCGCTGCACATCCGCTACACCATAACCCCGGGCGTTCCGTCTTTCGCGGCGGCGGCGGCGGCGTTGAGGCGGGAACTGACGCTGCCAGAGGTCTCGCAGTCGTTGGTGCTGACACGAACGAGCGGGCGCGCCTCGGCGATGCCGCCGCACGAGTCGCTCGCCGCCTTCGCTGCGACGGGCGCGACGCTCGCGGTGCATCTTTCCGTTCATGCGCTGGAGCGCGTCGTCGCCGAGGCGTTGCCGTTCTACGGGGCGGATTGTCCCGCGGCGATCGTCGCGCGCGCTTCGTGGCCGGACGAGCGCATCGTGCGTGCGCCGCTGGGCGAACTCGTGGCCGCAATGCGCGCGGCCCCGGTCGAACGAACCGCGCTCATTCTGATTGGACCGGCTCTCGGCGCGGCGGATTTTCGTGAGAGCGCGCTCTACAGCGCCGATTATGTCAGGCGCTTTCGCGGCAGCGCGGGGCCTCAATCGTGAACGGCGCCGGGTCGCGCCGCGTGCGTGTGGCGGAAGCCGGTCGACGCCGCAATCGCGCCGTCGCGCGCGACAACGAGAATTTCGAGTTGGCAGTCGGTTGCGCCGAAGGCCGCTGCGGCGACGCGCCAGGCTTCACCGGCAATCATTTGGGCGAGGTCGAAATGCGCCTCGCTCGCGAGTTGGAACGCGTGCAGAGTGGAGTTGGCGGCGCCGATGTGGGCGACGAGCGTTTCGTCCGCGCCCGCTTCGTCGGCCCGCCGGGCGAGATCGGCCAAATCGACCTCGCCGCGCCGCGAATGCAGATCGAGCCTGCCTTGCGCGAGCTTGGTCATCTTGGCGAAGCCGCCGGCGATAGTTACGCGTTCGATAGGATGTCCGCGCAGATATTTTATCATGCCGCCGACGAAGTCGCCCATGTCGATCAGCGCCTGATCGCTGAGACCGTAGCGTTCGCGCACAGCGCTTTCGGAGGTCTCGCCGGTCGCGCCCGCGACATGATGGAGTCCCGCGGCGCGCGCGACGTCGACGCCGCGATGGATCGAATGAATCCAGGCGGCGCACGAATAGGGCGTGACGACGCCGGTCGTGCCGAGAATGGAAAGTCCGCCAATGACGCCGAGCCGGCCGTTGAGCGTTCGCTCGGCGATCCTGGCGCCGCCCGGCACGGAGATCTCGACCTCGGCGTCGGCGCTGACGCCAAAACGCGCGGCCACTTCCTCGATATTGGCGCGGATCATCTCGCGCGGCGCTGGGTTGATCGCCGGTTCGCCCGGCGGCAGCGGCAGGCCGGGGCGCGTCACTGTGCCGACGCCTTCGCCGGCGCGAAAGCGGACGCCGGCGCCGATAGGCAGACGCCTCACCGTGGCGACGATCAGCGCGCCGTGGGTGACGTCGGGATCATCGCCGGCGTCCTTGACGATCGCCGCGCGCGCGAATTCGGGCGTTTGTTCCTGCGATGCGAGCGCGAATTCCGGCCGCAGACCCTTGGGCAGCGCGACAGGAACCGGGTCGGGGAAGCCGCCGCCGACCAGCGCCTGAAACGCCGCGCGCGCCGCGCCGCTGGCGCAAGCGCCGGTAGTCCAGCCGCGTCGAAGCGGCTTGGCGGAGTCGGTGTGGCTCATGCCCAAAGGCCTAGCGCGCGCCTGCGCCGGCGCCAAGCGGAGCGTCGCGCATGAGCGGCGCAGCGCCCAAAGGGCTCATGATCGCCGCGCCGCGTTCGGGCAGCGGCAAGACGACGTTGACGCTCGGCTTGCTGCGCGCGCTGCGACGCGCCGGGCGAAACGTCGTCGGGGTGAAATCGGGGCCGGACTATATCGACCCGGCCTTTCACGCCGCCGCCAGCGGCGCGCCAAGTTTCAACCTCGATTCCTGGGCGATGGCGCCTCCTATGATTGGAGCATTGGCGCGCGACGCGGCGCGCGGCCGCGACCTCCTGCTGTGCGAGGCCTCGATGGGGCTGTTCGACGGCGTCCCCGCGAAGCCCGGCCGCAGCGGCGCTTCGGCCGATGTCGCGGCGTTGCTCGGGCTGCCGGTTCTGCTCGCACTCGACGTGTCCGGGCAGGCGCAATCGGCGGCCGCGATCGTCAAGGGTTGCGCGACCTACGATCCGAGGGTCGCCATCGCCGGCGTCGTCCTCAATCGCGTCGGCAGCGAACGTCATCGTCGGCTCGTCGAAGGCGCGATCTCAGCGCTCGGCGCCCCGGTCATCGGAGCCGTTCCGCGTCTCGACGCTTTGGCCCTGCCGGAGCGCCATCTCGGCCTGGTCCAGGCCGGCGAACTCGGCGGCCTCGAAGGCAAACTGGACTCCATCGCGGATGCGATAGGCGCGCATGTCGACCTCGCCGCGGTCGAGGCGCTCGCGCGCCCGCTCGGTTCGACGGGCGACGAGGCGGGCGCGGGCATGATCGCGCCGCCGGGACAGCGCATCGCGATGGCGCGCGACGAGGCGTTCTCGTTCTTCTACCCGCATCTTAAGGCGCATTGGCGCCGGGCGGGCGCGGAGCTTTGTTTTTTCTCGCCGCTCGCCGACGAGGCGCCGCCCGGCGATTGCGATGTTTGTTGGCTGCCCGGGGGCTATCCAGAACTGCACGCGGCGCGGCTCGCCAACGCCTCGCGGTTCCTCGACGGCCTCAAGAAATTCGCCAAGACCCGGCCCGTGCATGGCGAATGCGGGGGCTATATGGCGCTCGGCTCGGCCCTCACCGACGCCTCGGGCGTGACCTATCCGATGGCGGGCTTGCTCGGCGTCGAAACCAGTTTCGCGAAACGCAAAATGAATCTTGGGTATCGCGACGCGGCGCTGATCGCCGACTGCGCGCTCGGGCGCTCGGGCGACAGGTTTCGTGGCCACGAGTTTCATTACGCTACCGTCGCGACCCTTGGCGGCGACGCTCCGTTCGCACTCGCGGCCGACGCCTATGGCGGCGCGCCATCGCCCGCCGGTTCGCGGCGTGGGCGCGTGACGGGAAGTTTCTTTCATGCGATCGCGCGCGCCTGAGCGGCGTCAGCGGCCGAAAATGGTAAGTTCGGTGTATGTGAGATCGCACGGAGAGGGCGTGTCCGGCCCTTTGAAATAGCGTGGCTCGCGGCCTTCAAAAAACTTTCCCGTTAACCCTTCGATGGGTTCGTTGGCGTCGACGACGAGAAACAACCGTCCCCGCCGCGCGCAGTAAAGTCCAAGCGCGCGCGAAAACGAGACGAGTTCCCGATGCGATGGCGCGTAGATCACGTGCGCGCCGGGCACGACCCGGCGCCAGACGGTTCGCTCTTGCAGAACGAACGGGTAAGCGACGTTATTGTTGACGCCGATCAGCGCGAGACAGCCAAGTTCGGTATGATCGATCAGCAGGCGCCGCTGCGCTTCGCTCAACATCCGGGCCTCGGGCGCACGCTCGGAATAGGCCACGACGCGAGCCCCCGAAGCGCCTTTCGAAGCCAGAGGCGCGAAGAACATTTGGCCGTTCGCATAGCGCCGAAATCCGAGCGCCTCGATCGCCTCGCGGGTGTGTGCTGCGGCGGAGATGTTGACATAAGTGACATCTTTTTGCGCGACCGATTGGCGGTGCAGGACAATGGCGAACCCACGATGCGCGGGGTCGACGCACCAGCTTGAGAGATTGGCGCGCAAATGCGAGCCGTCGTCATCGAGGCGAGCGGAGACGATTTGCAGCAGCGACCCGACCACTTTGCCGCCCGAATAAAGCAGGAATCCGTAGCGTTGCGCCCCGGGCGGAATAGATCGTTGCGTCATCGTGACAAGGCCGCGCCGCCAGTAATCGATGTCGCGCCCGGGGAAATTGCGCGTCAGGCAATCCACCACATACGGCAGATCCGCCTCTTCGATGGCGCGACATCGAGCCTCCAATTGCTCCGGCTCTGGCATGAAATTTACCGTCAAACGAGTTGGCGCGAGTAACCCGCATGTTCTCATATTACTATGCCGGGAAAGCAACCGTGAAAGTGTCGATGAATGTCTGAACGGGCTACAATACTTAACGAAATGCGCGCCGTCGCCGCGGAGCAGGAGAAGACCCTGGCCCCGCTGAGCGACGATTTGCCGTTGTTGGAAGCGGGGCTCGATTCCCTGTGCTTCGCGATTCTCGTCGCCCGCCTCGAGGATTTGACCGGACGCGATCCCTTCGCAGTAAACGGCGCCAGATTGCCGCGCACCGTCGGCGAATTGATCGCATTCTATGACGCCGCGCTTGTCTGAACCGCCCAACCTGCGGCGATGGATCGAGAGGTCCGCGCGCCGCGGCCGCCAAATCGCCACCCGCGACCATGTTCTCGATCTCGGCGGCCTCGCCCGAGGCTCCGCGTTGGGACCGGGTTTGGGCGCGCTCGACGGTCGCTCGGTCGTGCTGCATGTCGACGACATGGCAAGCGTGGCGGCGGCGCTGATCGATCTTGATGGCCTGGCGCGACGCATCGTGCTTTGCCCTCCGGGCTGGGGCCGGACGGAGGTGGAATCGGCGGCGCGCGACGCCGAGGCGGACGCGCTCGTCTTCGATGAAGGCGTCTCGCCATCGACGGAACTGGCGATCATGGCGCCGTGCCGCCTACCGGTGCGGCCAAGCGAGATTCAGCCGACCCGTGAGCTTGAAACGGAATGGGTGCTGGCGACGTCCGGAACGAGCGGCCCGCCTAAGCTTGTCGTCCACACGTTGAAAACCCTGACTGGCGCGATCTCGCCCGCGCCGTTGCAGCAATGGGCGACTTTCTACGATATTCGCCGGTATGGCGGCCTGCAGATTTTTCTGCGCGCGTTGAGCGGAGAAGGTTCGCTGACGCTGAGCGGCGCGGAAGAGAGCGTCGACGCGTTTCTTATTCGTATGAACGCGGCGGGCGTCACGCATATCTCCGGTACGCCATCGCATTGGCGCAAAGTGCTGATGAGCGGGCAGGCCCGGCGGATCGATCCCGAATACGTCAGGCTGTCAGGAGAAATCGCCGATGACGCGGTGCTGGAGGCCTTGGGCGCGCTTTATTCGCGCGCGCGCATTGAGCACGCTTACGCTTCGACCGAAGCTGGCGTCGTCTTCACGGTCGGTGACGGCAAGGCCGGCTTCCCGGCGGACTGGCTAGAGCGCGAGGGCGGCGTCGAGATGCGTGTCGTCGACGGCGCGTTGCAGGTGCGCTCGGATCGGCGGGCGCTGAAGTTTCTGGGCGCGAACGCGGCGCCGATCGCGGACAACGAAGGCTTCGTCGACACCGGAGATATGGTCGAACGGCGCGACGATCGCCTCTACTTCGTCGGCCGGCGCGGCGGCGTCATCAATGTCGGGGGCGCCAAGGTGCATCCTGAGGAAGTCGAGGCCGCGCTGAACGGTCATCCCGCCGTACGCGCCAGCCGCGTCTTCGCGCGAAGAAACCCGATCACCGGCTCGCTTGTCATGGCCGACGTAGTGTTGCGCGACGGAACGACGCCGCGCGAAGGCCTGGAGCGTGCGATCCTCGCATCTTGCCGTCAGCGTCTGCCGGCCTACAAGGCGCCGGTGAAGTTGCGCTTCCTCGACGAACTGTCGCTGACGTCAGGCGGAAAGCTGGCGCGCGATGGATAATGTGATTGTCACCGGCGCGACGCGCGGCCTAGGACTGTCGATCGCCGAGCGCCTTGCCGACGAGGGCTTCCGCGTCATCGCGGTCGCCCGCAAGGCCGGCTCCGTTTTGCAAGAGACGGGTAGGACGCGACGAGGTGCTTTGAATTTCGCCGCGCTGGATCTTGCCGACACTGCTGCGATCCCAAAGTTCGTTCGCGAGATCAAGGCCCAGCATGGCCCCATCTATGGTCTCGTCAACAACGCCGGCCTGGGAACCGAAGGTTTGCTCGCCAACATGCCGGATGCCGATATCGAGGCGCTGATACGCCTCAATACTCTGTCGCCAATCGTCATGAGCAAATATGTCGTGCGCGGCATGATGGCCGAGGGACGAGGCCGAGTGATCAATATCTCCTCGATCATCGCCTCGACCGGCTACAACGCGCTTTCGGTCTATGCCGCAACCAAGGCCTCGATGATCGGATTCACCAAATCGCTCGCACGCGAGGTCGGCCGCGTCGGTGTGACGGTCAACGCCATCGCGCCCGGCTTCATCGACACCGACATGACGAAGAGTCTCGGCGAGGAGGCGCGCGCGCGCGTCGTCGCGCGCAGCGCCTTGCGTCGTCTCGCCGAGCCCGCCGACGTCGCCGCTATGGCGGCGTTGCTGATGAGCGAGGGAGGGCGCAACATCACCGGCGCGGTGATGACCGTAGACGCCGGAAGTACGGCCTAGCGTTCAGAGGCCAAGCCTCGAGCGCACCGAGGCCGGCCAATTCGCGGCTTTCAGGCCATGGGTCGCGAACAAAGCGATCGCGAGTCGATCGATTCCAAACGCGACACATCCCGTATGGGCTGGCGATCCGTCTTCAACATTCATATTCCAGGTCAAGCCGAAATGATCGCGGTGATAGTTGAAACTCATGCACGCCGTCGGCTTCTCAGCCGAGCGAACGGGAATCAACATTTCGAATTTCAACGCCTGCGCGACCTGGAATCTGCCGACCATCGCTCCGGCGCGGCCGAAGAACGGATCGCTCGCCGCTTCGATGCGGTGGGAAAGGCCCAGCGCGCCCGCGATCTCGGGCGCCATGGCGATCCAATGCTCGCGGAACGACTTGATTTGCTCCGCATTGCCGATCGCGACGAATTCGCGCATCCGGAACGTTTGCAGGCGGTCGATGTCGCGCGAGGGTTCGCGTCGGAAGCAATCACCAGCGACGTCGAATACAAGACCTTCTGCGGGAACGGCGCCGCGTTTGGCCGCGATCGGATAGAGGGGATAGCAGGCCGCCGGCGCCAGAACGAGCTCGCTCGCCTCGACGCTGTCGGTCCAAGTTCCGCCTGTCTGGAATCGATCGACCGCCGCTTCGATCCTCGCCTCGTCCCCTTGCAGCGCGCAGACGCATCCGAGCAGGTTCGGAAAGCTCTTGAGATAGCCCGACTTCTCAATCAGTGCGCGGCTGACGACCGGGGGAAAGCGAAAGACCTCGGCTCGGTCCGGCCGCATTCGGTTGATAAAGGCGCCGAGCCCGTCGACGACATCCTCATAGGCGCTGGTGCGGCCATATACGCCGTCAACGCCCATGGATTGAAATAGAGTCTCGAGGATCTCCTCGGACGAGACCTTCGGGTGGTGCAGGCCGGCAGGCGAAACAGTCATGGCGAGATCCCGGTTCCGTGCAACATATAGCTCAGCGGCTTAAGGGAAGCGGCGGATCGCTCATGAGCACCGCAGCTTCCGCGCTCGCGAGAATGCGGTCGTTGTTG
Organism: Beijerinckiaceae bacterium; assembly: GCA_037446355.1. Taxonomy (GTDB): domain Bacteria; phylum Pseudomonadota; class Alphaproteobacteria; order Rhizobiales; family Beijerinckiaceae; genus Roseiarcus. The sequence goes on from JBBIIT010000009.1 coordinate 65,645, forward strand.
ATCATGATCGGCGCCGATAGAATGTCGCGCAGGTACCGACCCATCGCGAAATCTCCATCGTTGCGATAACCGGCAAGACCGCAAGCGCGCATCGAACTCATGACGGCCGTCGTCGCGAGTTCGGAAGCCTCGACTTTAAGGAAGTTGAGCGCGAGTTGTGCGTTCATCGCCGTCAGTCCGCCCGGATCGGCCGCGTGCTTCTCGAACGTGGAAAGACCGGCCTGAATGGCGCCGCGCAGGGTTTCCAGCGTGACGCGAGCGCGCGTGAGATGCGGAGCGCCGGGCGGCATACGGCCGCCGGAATTGCGCGAAGCCTGACGCACGAAGAGACGGGCGCGGCGGAATGCGCCGGCGGCGACCCCCTGCCAGGCCGCGCTCCAGAAGAGATGCGCGTAAGGCGCCATTGTCTGGTTATGAATGCGCTCGTAAGGCTCCGGCAACACCTGATCCGCCAGCCCCTCGGCGCGCAGCATGTAGCCGACGCTACAGGTGCCGCGCATACCGAGCGTGTCCCAGGTCCGGGTCGGCTCCATCGTGTAATTGGAGCGGTGAAAGGCGACCAGCACCTGATCGGAGCTCGCCGCCCCGTCCGCGCGGCGCGCGGTCGTGACGACGCCGTCGGCGTGCGCGCCATAAGAGATGCAGGAAGCGTCGCGCGTCAGAGCGACGCGCGGTCCGTCGAGACGGATCGCCGCTTCGCTGGAGCGGATGTCGCCGCCATTGTTGCCCTCGGTGGTGGAGGAGGCGAGCAGCCATTGATGTTCGGCGATGTCGCGCTGAAACTGGAGCTGCCAGGCGTTACGCTTCGCGTGGCGCACGAGACAAGCGACTTTGACCTGGTGCATCGCGAAGATCATGCCGGTGGAAGCGCAAGCCGCGCCGAGAATGGCGCAAACGTCGACGACGTCGGCGGCTCGCGAACCGTCGCCGCCAAGTTCCGCGGGGACAAGCATTCCCAGCAGCTTCTGCTCGCGGATCGCCGCAAAGGCTTCGTGCGGAAACCTGGCTTCGCGATCGACCGCGTCCGCGAAAGCCGCGGCGACATTAGCCGCCGCTTCCGCGCGCGAAATGAAGTCGCGCTGTTCGGCGGGTTCGCCGGTGCGGGCGCGACGATCGGCATTTGGGAATATCGTGGCGGCTAAGGACATGTGAGGCCCTTTCGGGATGTTCGGCGTGTTATGGACGGCTCGTCGGTCGGCGAGATTTCACCGCCCGGCCGCGAGCGCTACGCGGGCGGCGCTTATGAATTCTTTCTTATCTTGAAACATCGAACTAATCGACAATTTGTATATTTGTCAGTTAACGGCTATTGCTCAATAAGAGAGTTTTCTCGGTAAATTGTAACGGTTCATTAAGTGTGTTCGACTTACCGATGCGACGAATATTCAGGCTGAAGGTAATCTGATCGCCGCAACCGCAACGCCAGGGTTTCGCCATGCTCGATCGCGTCAATTTCGTGGAGGCGCTGCTTCAAATTGCCAGGCCGCTGGCCGCCGGCCTGCCGGCCGACAATACGTCGGCTTGCGCGGCTTCGTTGACGGACGCTGGCATGACCTCCATGGGCGCGGTAAAATTGATGTTGGCGATCGAGGCGAAGTTCGCGATCGAAATTCCCGAGGCCGAGCTTACGCCGCAGAATTTTGCAAGCGTGGAATCGGTGGCGCGCCTGGCCGCGCGACTCGGCGCGGTCTGACCTCGATTGTAGGCATGGATCGCGGAGCGCGATGGACTGCGAGCGTGTTGGAGGCCTCGCGGCGCCAAGCCGCCCAATCTCCTGATCCCCCGGACATTCGAAAAGCGAGCCAAGCGCTGTCAGCGTCCTGGTGGCGGCGGAGCGCCGCCGGGCGCAACGCGGCTAAAGGCGAATTTCACCGCTGTGAATTTGCGCGTATCGGTCCGCATTCAGCAGCGCATACGCGCCCAGGGCGCCGTCAAAATAGTAGATCGGGTCCGCGACGATTTTGGGATCGAATCCTTGTTCGATATAGAGGCCCCGCTTCGGCTTGAAGGTCTCGGTGGTCTCGACCGCGTCGGCAAGACGCAGGAAAACCGGGCGCGCATAAGTCGGCAGCGATTCCAATCTTTGCGCGAGCGCCGCCAGATCAATGGGTTTGCGCTGGCGCAGCAACGCCATCCCAGCGCGCCCGTCGGCGTTAGGCGCCGCAACGCCGTAGACGATAGACTCGGCGACGTCCGGCGAGGCGCTGAGCACCGCGGCGACCTCCGAGGTCGAAACGTTCTCGCCTTTCCAGCGGAACGTGTCGCCGATGCGGTCGACGAAATAGTAGAAACCCTCGCTATCCCGGCGCATCAGATCGCCGGTGCGCATCCAGGCGTCGCCGCGGGCGAAGACGTCGCGCAGAATTTTCTTCTCGGTCTCGCGCGCGTCGCTGTAGCCCTCGAACTCGGCGTTCGCGTCCGCGCTGATGCGGCCGAGCGCTTCGCCGGCTTCCTCGTCCTGGCAGCGTTGCGCAAATCCGTCGGCGCCGCGCCAAGGCGCCTGAGCGCTTGGGTCAAACCGCGCGAGGGCGATAGATTCGCGCGCCGCGATGTAGGGAGGCGCGCGACCGAGCGCGCCGATGCGGCCTTCGACGTTGTAGAGCCAGACATTGCCTTCCGTGGAAGCGTAAAATTCGAGCACGCGCAAAGGGCCGAAGCGGCCAAGGCAGGCGCGCCAGACGTCCGCCGAGAGGCCGTTGCCGAGCGCGAGGCGAAACTTGTGCCGCCGCTCCTCGGGCCGCGCGGGAGCGGCGGCGAGGTAACGGCAAAGCTCGCCGATATATTGGAACGCGGTGCATTCCCAACGCACCGCGTCTGCCCAGAATCCGCGCACGGAGAACTTCTCGGCGATGACGACCGATCCGCCATTGACGAGCGGCGCTCCGATCGCGACGACGCCGCCGACGCTGTGGTGCATGGGCAGGCAATTATAGAGGCGGTCGGCGGGGCCAAGGCCGGCCAGACCCGCGAACCAGTGGGTCCATGTGACGATGCGCCGATGCGAGATCTCGGCGGCCTTGGGCAGCCCCGTCGTGCCCGACGTGAAAATGCGCAGGGCGCGGTCGCTCAGCGCGATGTCGCGCGTCTCTTCCGGCGCCAGGGGCGCTTCGCTCATCGTCTCGATCTGACCCGTGAGCGCGCCTGAGCCGCCGTGGGTCCAAAGCGGCAATGGCGATGGGAGCCGGGTGATCGCTTCGTTCGCGACGTCGGCGAGTTCTTCGGCGACTATGAGCTTGACGGCGGCGGATACGTGAAGCGCGTGCGCGAGGCCGTCGGCGCGCAATTGGGGACTGACGAGCGCGACGATCGCGCCGATCTGCGTCAACCCGAGCCAGATCGCAAAATATTCGGGGCGGTTGCCCATCATCAGCGCGACCGTCTCACCCTTGGCGATCTTTTCGGCTAGCGCCCAGCGCGAATATCGATTCATCCGCCCCGCAAGGGCGCAATAGCTCAGAGTTTCCCGCTCGCTGACGAGCGCCGCGCGCTCGCCGCGTTGGGCTGCCCATTCGTTGACGGCGCGCGGCAAAATGCGCGCGGGATCGCGCGTTGCGCGCGCCGTTGTCTCCAACGCACGCAGCCAGGCGCGGGCCGGCGACTCCATCGACTCTATTGGCGAAGGCGCATTCACCCCAGCGCCTCGAATCGGCTGCGCCAATGCAGCAGCGCGGGCTCCGCGCCGCCGCGG
>JBBIIT010000009.1:69432-85414 GCA_037446355.1 Beijerinckiaceae bacterium
CAGCGCCTCGAATCGGCTGCGCCAATGCAGCAGCGCGGGCTCCGCGCCGCCGCGGCGAATGGCTTGAACGGCGCCGATGACGATCGCGTGCGTATGCCGCTCGACGATTTCTTCCAATCGGCAATCGAAACTCGCAATCGCATCGGCGAGCACGGGCGCGCCCGTGACCAGTGTGAGCCAGTCGCCCGCCTCGAATCGCGCGGCGCCGCCGATGCCGCTGCGTCCGGCAAAGCGCGCCGCGAGCGATTCGTGGCGAGCGGAAAGCAAATTGACCGCGAAGGCCCCGTATTCGCGCAGATGAGCGAGCGTCGCGGCGCCGCGATCGACCGATATCAGCAGCGATGGCGGCGACAAAGAAAGCGAGGTCAGCGAAGTGATCGTGCAACCCGCTCGCCGCTCGGCCTCGCCGCAAGCGACGATGGCGACGCCGGTGGCGAATTCGCGCATCGCCAGACGAAAGCCATCGCCCGTCGGCGCTGGCGCGAGCGTCGCGGGATCGTCATTCAGCGGGCTTTCGAGACATGACATCAGACAGACCTCTCAGCCGCCCCACCGAATTTTCAGGGAAGACGGGTGCGCTTCTGATTTCCGGCGCGCGATCAAGGCCAACCAATTGGCGAAAAGTCGCACGGCGTTGGCGCGCCACGGAGCCTCGGCGATGTCTAACGCCTCGCGCGGGAAAGGCGCTTCGCTCCCGGATTCGACTGTGCGCGCCCAGGCTTCCACGCGCGCCCAGGCCGCGGGCGAGAAATATCCTTTGGGCCGCTCGGGCGGCGTCGCGCGCTCGCGGCGCGCGAAACGCAACCAATCGCGGCGAAACTCACGCGCAAGCGTATCGGCCTCGTATTCGGGATGGCCCTGAAGAAATACCGAGAGGCTCGCGGTCTCTTTTATGAATACGTCGACGCCCGCTTCCGCGGAGTGCGAAAGGATCGTGTAGCCATGAGCCGAGAGTTCGTTTTCCTCGAGGCCGTTATGGCGTGAATGAGGAGTGGCGAAGGCGTCGCCGAGGCCTGCAATGAGTTCGTGCGGCGTCGCGATGCGGGACAGGAAGAGGCCCGAGACCTTTTGCGCCGCCGGGAGGCGCGCGATACGATCGCGATGCAGCACGACCGCGTGCGCCGCCAGACATGAGAAGATGCACGAGATCGTTCGCTTCTCCATTTGGTCGACGAGACCTGTCAATTGCGGCCAATAGGGCTCGTCTTGAAGCGCCTTCGCTTGCGGTTCGGCCCCGGTGACGATGACGGCCTCCGGCGAGGTCCGCCAGATCTGGCCGACGCTACGATAGGTCGCGGCGATCTCACGGCGAGCCGCGTCGCTGCGCGGCAGAGTGTCCAGGGTGAAAAGAGCCAGACCGACGTCGAAGTCCGCGCTCGCGGCTTCTAACAGGCGAGAGAATTGACGCTGCGTCGCCGCCAGGGCGGAATCGGGCATATTGTTGACGAGCGCGATGCGGAGACGCCGGCCGCGATCGCGATAAGTTCCGCGCCGCAGCCTGCGCTCGCGGAGGTCAGGGACGTCGCGGGCGCGCGGGGGCGTTTCGATCGCGAAAGCCACGGAACTACTCCGCTGCCAAGGGCGGCGCGAAGGGCGCGGCCGCGCCCAGAGCCTGATCGAGATCTTCGATAATGTCGTCGGCATGTTCGATGCCGACGCTGAGGCGCAGGGTCTCGGGGCGAATACCGGCGCGTCGCTGCTCCTCCGGCGTCATCTGCCGATGCGTCGTCGAGGCGGGGTGACAGCAGAGGCTGCGGGTGTCGCCGATATTGACCAGACGTTTGATTAGTTTCAGCGAGTCGTAAACCGCCTTCGCGGCCTCCAGTCCGCCGGCGACGCCGAAAGTCAGCAGCGGAGGGGCGCGACCGCCAAGATATTTTTGCGCCAATGCGTGATACGCGCTGTCGGGGAAGCCCACGTAATCAACCCAGGCGACGCGAGGATCGGCGCGCAAGCGTTCGGCGACCGCCTTGCCGTTGGCGACGTGCCGTTCCATGCGCACGGCGACGGTTTCGATGCCCTGCAGGAGCAGGAAAGCGCTCATCGGCGCGAGAACCGCGCCGGTTGTGCGCTGATAGACGCTGCGCGCCCGCGCGAGGTAGGCCTCCGGGCCGAAACGTTCGACGTAGACGAGACCGTGGTAGGACTCGTCGGGTTCGCAGAACATCGGATATTTCTGGGCCTGGGCGTTCCAATCGAAGCGCCCGGAGTCGACGATCGCGCCGCCCATCGCGACGCCGTGACCGCCAAGAAACTTTGTCAGCGAATGCACGACGATGTCGGCGCCATATTCGATCGGCCGCAGGAGAATCGGCGTCGCCACGGTGTTGTCGACGATCAGGGGAACGCCGGCGTCATGGGCCAGACGGGCGATTTTTTCGATGTCGCAGATGTTGCCGGCGGGATTTCCGACGGTCTCGCAGAACACCGCCCGCGTTGAGGCGTCGATCTCGGCGGCGATGTCGTCCACACTGTCGCTGCGGGCGAAGCGGGCGACGATGCCGCTGCGTTTGAGCGTGTGCGCGAGCAAAGTATGCGTCGTGCCGTAGAGTTGCGGTGGAGCGACGATCGAGCCGCCACGGTCGGCGAGCGTTAAGAAAGCGTAGTTGAGCGCCGCTTGCCCCGAAGCGACGGTAAGCGCCGCAACGCCGCCTTCGAGCATGGCGACGCGTTTCTCCAAGATGTCGGTCGTCGGGTTGGCGATGCGGCTGTAGCGGTAGCCGGGCGCTTCCAGATTGAACAGCGCCGCGGCCTCGTCCGCACTCTGGAATTCATAGGCGACATTTTGATAGATCGGCGGCGCCACGGCGCGCGTGGCGGGGTCGCAGGTAAAGCCGCCATGAACAGAGATGGTTTCGCTTCGCATAGGGCCGCCTCGATGCGCTGGCGGCGAAGGCGGTGGGTTCCGCCGCCAAGCGACAATACGCGAAGAGTTGCGCCGGATCGCTCGCATTTTCAACAATTGCGCTCGATCATCCGTCATTAGCGTTAAAACCCGACGCCGCAAGGCGCGCAGCCGAGTTAACGTCGGTTCATCGCAGCAGGTTAACTCGCCAGCGCCGCGGCCTCCGCGACGACCGGAGCGCGCGAGCGCTTCTGCTCGATCAACCAAACAAGCAGGGCCGCGACAATGCAGGCGCCGCCGGCGATATAGAATGCGGGCAGATAGGTCTGGAACGCTGCGCGCGAATAGCCGCCGCCGTAGGCCGCCAGGGCCGCGCCGATCATATGCGCTGCGAATATCCAGCCGAACGTCACGCCGGCCTTTTCGGCGCCGAAGATCTTGGCGGTAAGGCGGGCGGTCGGCGGCACCGTCGCCACCCAATCCAGGCCATAGAACACCGCGAACAGCGAGAGCCCGTAAACTGAGAAAGACGAGGCCGGTAGATACAGCAGCGACAGACCACGTAGGCTGTAATAGACGAACAGCAACGCGCGGTTGTCATAGCGGTCGGACAGCCAGCCCGACATGATCGTACCGATGAAATCGAAGGCGCCGATCAGCGCCAGCATCGAAGCGGCGGTCACCGAGGCGACGCCGTAATCCGCGCAAAGGCCTATGAAATGAGTTTGCACGAGGCCGTTGGTGCTGAGCCCGCATACAAAGAATGTGAAGGCGAGAATCCAGAACGCGGCGCCGCCAGAGACTTCCCCCAGCACTCGAAACGCGGCGCCGAAGGCGGGCGCGGCGGCAGGCGGCGGCGGCGTCTTGCCGGTTTCGCCATACGGCAGCAGGCCGATGTCAGCGGGACGGTCGACCATGAGAAAGGCGACGCCGAACGCGGCGAGCGCGAGGCCGATCAGCGATGGCAATAGCGCCGCGCGCCAGCCGAAATGGCTTTCCAGCCAGGCCGCGAGCGGCAGGAAAATCAATTGCCCGGTCGCCGAGCTGGCGGTGAGTATGCCTAGCGCCAATCCGCGGCGTTCCTTGAACCAGCGCGTTGAAACGATCGCGGCCATTACCAGCGCCGTCATGCCCGTGCCGAGCCCGACGATGACGCCCCACAGAGCCACGAGTTGCCAAAGCTGCGTCATGCCGAGCGCAAGCAAGAGGCCGCAGGCGATCGTCGCCAACGCAGAGAGGATGACGCGCTTCAGCCCGTAGCTTTCGATCAGCGCCGCCGCGAATGGCGCCATCAGCCCGTAAAGCAGAATGCGCAGCGCGAGCGCGCTCGACACCTGTTCGGTGTTCCAGCCGAATTCGCGCCCGAGCGGAAGGATCAGCGCGCCGGGCAAGCCCATGGCGCCGGCGGTAACGAGGCTGACGAGAAACGTCACCGCGATCATCGCCCAGCCATAATGGACGCCCCTTGCGGCCAGACGTCGCGAAAGCGCTTCAGCCCACATAATCTTGCTCCTAACGACCGCTTGAGGGATTGGTCTTATGATGATAACAATCATCATTGTCAAGGGCACGGAGGCGTCGATGCGCATCACCAAGGAGAAAGCCGCCGAGAACCGCGCGCGCGTCGTCGCCGCTGCGGACCGGCTGTTTCGCGAGAAGGGTTTCGACGGTGTCGGCGTCGCCGAACTGATGGGCGAAGCCGGGCTGACCCACGGCGGGTTCTATAACCATTTCGCCTCCAAGGACGACCTGGAGGCGGCGGCGTGCGAGGCGATCTTCGATCGCGCCGTCGCCAAGATCGAGCAAGTCGCCGCGACGCTCGAGGGCGAGAAACGGCGGCTAGCCTTCGACGATTATCGGCGCCGCTACGTCTCCAAGCCGGCCCGCGACGCGACGGCCGCCAATTGTCCGATGGTCGCCTTCGCCGGCGACGTCTCGCGGCAATCGGACGCCCTACGAGAGACCTATGCGCGCGGCCTTCGTGCTTATCTCGACGCTTTCGCGCGCGCGGGTTCGCAGGGGCAGGGCGGAGCGCAGGTTCGACGGGAGGCCCTGCGACGATTCAGCGAACTCGTCGGCGCGCTCACGTTGGCGCGCAGCGTCGCCGGCGCCGATCCTGATCTGTCCGACGAAATCCTCGCAGCGGCGAGCGTCGATTAGGTCAGGCTCAAACCAGCGCGATCGCGGAAACCAGACGCCCGTAGTCCGGCTCCATGCGATGGGTCGTGCGGCGGTAGCTGAAAAAGCGCGCCTCGTCCGCATAAGTGTTGAGCCCGCAATCCTCGAACGCGCCAATCCCGGTTTGCTCGGCGCGCTCGCCGATGTAGCCGTGCAGATCAAACATCGAACGTCCGGCATTGACGCTGGGGACGAAGTAGCGCGCGGAACTCGCGTCTTTGGCCGCGAATGCGGCGACAAGTTCGGGGCCGACCTCGTAAGAAGCTTGCGCGATGCAAGGCCCAAGCGCGGCGCGGATCGAAGCGCGGCGTGCGCCGGCGCGCTCCATCGCGTCGACGGTCGCTTCCACGATCCCGTTCAGCGCGCCCTTCCAACCTGCGTGCGCGGCGCCGATCACGCGGGCTTCGGCGTCCGCGAACAGGATCATGCCGCAGTCGGCGCCGGTGACGCCGAGCGCGAGGCCGGTCGTCGCGGTGACGAGCGCATCGCAACGCGGACGCTCGCCCTTGGTCCAGGGGGCGTCGATGACGAAGGCGTCGGCGGAATGGGTCTGATAGGGCACCGCGAGGCGATCGGGCGAAACGCCCAGAGCCGCGGCCATGCGCGCGCGGTTCTCGGCGACCGCCTGTCGCGCGTCGTTCGAACCGACGCCACCGTTCAGCGTCGCGTAGACGCCCTCGGAGACGCCCCCGTTGCGCGTGAAGAACGCGTGGCGCACGCCCGGCAGTTCCAACGTCGCGAGGCGGAGATACTCGGCCTCGCTCACGCCGCGCCAGCCCCCGGTTCGAACCCGGGCGGCGGCGGCAGCGCGCGATTGGCGATCGCCATCGCCTTGAACAGCGCGCCCATCTCGCCCTCTTTCTTGCCAACCAGCCGCTGCCGCGCGACCTCGAATTCTTGCGAGCGTTCGGGGGAGGATCTTTCCATTAGCGCGTGCGTGCGCGCGTCGATGCCGATCGCGCGCAGAAAATCGCCTTGATCGATCGGCCCGTAAACCGCGGCCCCGGTCGCGCGCGCACTGCGCGCCATCGCGGCGAAATCGACATGCGCGGTGATGTCGGCTTCGCCCGGGTCGATCAGCGGGCTCACCATGCGGTGCGCGCGCAGCGCCTGCAACGTATCGCCAATGCCGGTCGCCATATGGCCGTAGTCGATGAATAGCGCGACGCCGCCCTGCTTGACGAGCCTGGCGCCGAGTTCGAACACCAATCGGTGCGAAGCCGGATTGACCTCGATGATGTCGCCTTCCTCGCCAGGCGCCTGAATGAAAGGCTCAGGATCGCGCGCGACGCTAAACGCGAATTCGCCCGCGCCGTCGAGCCGCACCAGCCGTTCGCGCCAACGGCTATGGCTGCGCACATACTGGCGCACAGGCAGCGCATCGAGAAATTCGTTGGCTAGCACGATCGCCGGCCCCGGCGGCGCGTCGGCGAGGCTCGCCTGCCAAGCGACCGGTGCGCCGGAAGTCAGCAGCGTTTCGTGTTGGAATTCGGCAAGAGTCGGGCTCGTCTCGATCAGAGTGACGTCGATGGCGGCGCGAAATTCCGGCACGATGCGCGCGGCGCGCAACGCGTCGCTCATCAGCGTGCCCCGGCCCGGTCCCAGTTCGATGAGACGCACCGGGTTCGGCCGACCCATCGCGTTCCAGCATTCAGCGGCCCAGAGCCCTAACAATTCGCCGAACATCTGGCTGATTTCGGGCGCCGTAGTGAAGTCGCCCGCGGCGCCGAATGGGTCGCGGTTCATATAGTAGCCGTGCTCGGGATGCGCGAGCGCCAGTTCCATGTATCGCTCAACCGTTATCGGCCCTTCGGCGGCGATCATTGCTTTGATTTCGTCGCCGAGCGTGCTCACGGGCTAACCTCGCGCGGCCGCAAAGCGGCGGCGATCAAGGCGAGGCCAACCAGGATCATCGGCGCCGAAAGCAACATGCCCATCGTCAGCCCGTGCCCGAGGTCTTCGAGGCGGGGGTCGGGATCGCGGTAGAACTCGCTGAAGATGCGCGCGAGCCCATAGAGCGCCCCGAAGCCGCCGGCGACGAGGCCAGGACGCCGGAGCGCGCCCCAACGCGCCGCCAACCCAAGAATGACGAACACCGCCAGCCCTTCGAGCAAGGCTTCGTAGATTTGGCTCGGATGGCGCGGCAGCCCATCGGAGCCGGGAAACACCATCGCCCAGGGAACGTCGGTCGGACGGCCCCAGAGTTCCGGCTTGATGAAATTGGCGATGCGGCCGAAGAAAATGCCGATCGGCGCGGTCAGCGAGGCGAGATCGAGCACCGTCAACAACGCGGCCTTATAGCGCCAGGCAAACAGAACTATGCCAATGAAGGCCCCGATCAGGCCGCCATGGAACGCCATGCCGCCTTGCCAGACCTTCAGGATTTCGATCGGATGGGCGAGATAATCGCCGGGGTCGTAAAACAGTACATTGCCGAGCCGCCCGCCGATGACGACCCCGAGCGCGCAATAGACCAGGAGATCGTCGATGCTGTCGACGCTCGGACGCGCCGCGCCGCGCCAAAGGCCTTCGCTGGCGACAAGGCGGCGAATCAGCGCCCAGGCGAGGATGAGGCCGGCGATATAGGCGAGCGCATACCAGCGAATCGCCAACGGACCCCATTGCATCAGGACGGGGTTGATCGCGGGAAAGGGCAGCACAAGCATGGGCATCAGCCTAACCCTGATGCGACGGGCTTAAGGATGCGTCAAGGGCGCGCAGCCGCGCGCGGGCGCGCCGTCGCGGTATCCCCAGGGAAATCTTCGGACTAGGCGATTCCGGCGCGCAGCTTGTAGCGGCTCAGTTTCTCGTAGAGCGGGCGGGCGGCCGACGCGATCGTCTGCAATTCCGCCGGCAGATTTTCGCGCTCCGCTGCGGGACGGGGGGGCGCGAAGCCGGTGGAGCGTTCGACCGCCTCGTACCAGGCCGGGGCCCAGACGCCGTCGGAGGCGCGCCTTCCCGGAGGCCAGGCGAGCATCGCCGGATTGAAAGCAACGCCGCAGGCGCCGCAAAGCGCCCTCAGCATCCCCTCGGGATCGGCGAGCACGTCCTCGCCCTCGAGCACCGGCGGCGCGCGGCCGAGGCGGTCGGCGGCGCGCTCGAACAGTTCGACTTGCGCCGGCAGGCCGATTTCGTCGAGCGAAAAGGTCTCGCGCTTGCGCGCGTAGGAAGCGAGCACCGATTCGGGCGCTCGAATGAGAAAGGCGTTGACACATGAGCCGATCCATTCGCGGCCGAAGCCGGGGACCATGTGATGCGTCATGTGCTTTTGATACCAGATCGGACGCCCGCCGGGCGCGGGGCCGAGCATCTGTTCGGCGACAACGCGCCAGTCCGTCGACTGCGAGGCGATGATCTCCGCGCGCAGCGGATGATCGAGCCCGGTCGCCGCGAGATAGGCGGCATAGAACGGTTCGTCGCTCACCGCACAATCCCGGCGATTCTCGAACGAGCGCATCATCGCCGTCGAGATATTGCGCGGACCCGACCACATCGAGATCCGAATGGGCGCCTCGGCCGCCATGTTCAGTCGCGCCCCCGCGCTTCCTCGGCTTCGAGCGCCTTGTAGAGCGCGCGCAAGCGCTGCGTCATCGGCCCGGAGGCGTCATCCTGCGCCCGCGCATATTCCCCGATGGGCCGCCCGTCGATCTGACGCACCGGCGTCAGTCCGGCGAAGGTGCCCGTGCAGAAGGCCTCGTCTGCGCCGTAGACGTCGAACAACGAAAAGTCCTTCTCATAGGCGGGAATTCCCGCGCGTCGCGCCGCGCGCAACACCGCCTCGCGCGTGATGCCGCCGAGGTTGAAGCCACCGGCGGAGGTCCAGAGTTCGCCCTTGCGGACGATGAAGAAATGCGTCGAATTGCAGGTGGCGACGAAGCCGCGATCGTCGAGCATCAGTCCTTCGTCGGCGCCCGCCTCCATCGCCTGAATGCAGGCCAGGATGCAGTTGAGCTTGGAATGCGAATTGAGCTTTTGGTCCTGTTCGGCCGGGCCGGTACGGCGGATGTGGACGGTGAAGAGGGTCATGCCGCGCGCCAGCATTTCCGGCTTCGGCAGCTTCCACTCGGGAATGATGACGATGGTCGCGGCGCCGATCGTCAGGCGCGGATCCTGGTAGGGCGAGCGCTTGACGCCGCGCGTCACCATCAGCCTGACATGCACGCCCTCGCGCATCGCGTTGGCCTCGATCACGTCGAACAGACGCGCGCGCAACGCCTCGCGCGTCAGTCCGATGTCGATGCGCAGCATTTTCGCGCCATCCCACAGTCGGTCGAAATGCCGGTCGAGAAAGGCGATACGCCCGTCGCGCAGCCGTAATCCCTCCCAGACGCCGTCGCCAAGCACGAAGCCGGAGTCGAACACCGAGACCTTGGCGTCGGGCCGTCGCACGAGTTCGCCGTTGACGCTGATGAGAACGTTGTCGTTTCGGACATCGCCGACATAGTCCTGCGAGCCGGCCGAGGGAGGAGGGGCGTCGGGCATCGGGTTCCTTTGCGGGGGCCTCGCACGGAGGTAGCGGGCGGCGCTGCGAGGCGCAAGCGCTCGGCTAAATCTCGATCTCGCGCCCGATCTCGACCACATCGTCGTAGGGCAGCTTGAGGAAGTCGCTGATGCGAGCCGCGTTACGGCCCATGAAAGCGAACAGCAGCGTCAGCGGTCGGAACAGGCCCTTGCCGTCGTCGCGCGGGACGATGGTCTCGTGGCCGACGTAATAGGTTACGTCGCCAAGGTCGATCTCGGCCCCGAGCGCCTTGCACTGCTTTAGGATCGCCGGAATATCGGGCTGCTCCATGAAGCCGTAGCGCGCTTCCGCGCGCCAGTATTTGTCGTCGAGCCTCTGCACCGTCGTCGCGTCCTCGACGTCGGCGCGCGGCTTCGACAGAACCGTCAGCGTCAGCGCGAGGACAAATTCGTGCAAGGATCGATTCTTGCGCACATGCCAGGTCATGACGGGCGGCGTATCGTCCTTGGCGCGGGTCAGGAATACGGCCGATCCGGGCACGCGCGCGATGGCGCCTGACTTCAGCTTGGGAATGAAGGCCTCGTTCGTGATCTGATCGGCGACGATCTGCCCGTGAACCGCCGCCGCGCCGCGATGCCATACCCACATGATCCCATAGACCCCTATGGCCAACATCAGCGGCACGTAGCCGCCTTCCAGAACCTTGGCCATATTGGCGGCGAAGAAGCTGGCGTCGACGATGAGAAAAAGCGCGGCGACCGCGCCCGCCGCCGGAAGGCCCCAACTCCAGATTTCGCGCATGGCGATGAAGAGCAATACGCTCGTCATCAACATCGTCAGCGAAACCGCGATGCCGTAGGCGGCGGCGAGATTGTCCGACTTGCCAAAACCGATCGTGAGGCCGAGCGTGACCGCCATCAGCAGCCAGTTGACGACGCCGACATAGATCTGTCCGTAGCCTTCCTCGGAGGTCTGTTTGACCACGAGCCGCGGCATCCAGCCGAGCTGGATAGCCTGGCGGGTCATCGAAAAGGCGCCGGTAATGATCGATTGGCTGGCGATGACGGTGGCGACGGTCGCCAGTACGATCAGCGGCGTCAACAGCGGCGCGGGGCAGAGGCGATAGAATATGTTGCCGTCGGTCGGCGCGCCTTCGAGCACGATCGCCGTCTGGCCCGCGTAATTCAGGACGAGGCTCGGAAAGACGGCGAAACTCCAGGCGCGCCGGATAGGCGTCACTCCGAAGTGGCCCATATCGGCGTAGAGCGCCTCGGCGCCGGTCACGCACAAAAATACGCCGCCAAGCACGAGAAAGCCGGTCCAGCCGCCCGAGACCAGGAATTTTAGGCCATAGAGCGGATCGAGCGCGATGATGACCGCGGGATGCTGCGCTATACCGTAAACACCCATGGCCGCCATCGCGATGAACCAGACGAGCATGATCGGACCAAACAGCCGGCCGATGCGGGCGGTTCCCATCGGCTGCAAAGCAAACAGCGCCAACAAAATGAGCACGGCCGTTGGCAGCACATAGGTTGCGAGCGAAGGCGCGATCTGCTCCATGCCTTCGAGCGCGGAGAGCACCGAAATCGCCGGCGTAATCGCGCCGTCGCCATAGATCAGGGCCGCGCCGAACAGGCCCGCGGCGACGATAGCCGGCCGATGATGCTTCTTGACGCCGAGCAGCGTCATCAACGCGATTATGCCGCCTTCGCCGTCGTTGTCGATGCGCATGGCGAAATTAACGTACTTGACCGTCGTGATGAGAAATAGCGTCCAAAGGATCAGCGAAAGCGAGCCGAGCGCCGTCGCCGCGTCGGGATGGGCGCCGGTGAGATCGAGCACGGTCTTGAAGGTGTAAAGCGGGCTGGTTCCGATGTCGCCGAAAACGATGCCCAGCGCGGCCAGACTCATCGCCGCCATAGCGGGCTTTTCAATCGACTGGGGTTCGGTAGTCACTTCGATCCTCAAATGAATTTGGCGCTTGAAGCAAAGCGCCTCTATAGCGGGCGGCGCCGCATTTGGGAACGCGCGTTCGCGACCGGCCCGAGGCTTCAGTTTTCGAGCGCGGTCGCCCACTCCGCGAGCACGCATTCGTCGCGTTCGAGCGGACGATGACGGAGGGCGAGATCTTGGAACTCCTGCGGGCTCGCCAGCCGCATCAGCGCCCAGACGGCCGCGCCGCGCACGACAGGGGAGGCGTCTTTGAGCGCCAATTCGGCGGAGGGCATAAGAGTCCGCTCGCCCGAATTGCCGATCGCGATCATCACATTGCGCAGAAAGCTCGCATGACCGATGCGCTTGATCGGCCCGCCCGCGAATTTGCGACGGAACGCTGCGTCGTCGAGCGTCGCGAGTTGCGCCAGCGCGGGTCGGTTCAGATCCTCACGCGCGGAGAGCTTCGCCTCACCGCCGACCTGCGCGAATTTGTTCCAAGGACAGACGGCCAGACAGTCGTCGCAGCCGTAAATGCGGTTGCCGACGGCGATGCGAAATTCGCGCGGGATCGGGCCTTTTTGCTCGATCGTCAGATAGGAAATGCAGCGCCGGGCGTCCAATTGATAGGGGGCGGGAAAGGCGGCGGTCGGGCAAGCGTCGAGACAGTTGCGGCAGGAGCCGCAATGGTCGTCATGCGGCGCGTCCGCGGGCAATTCCCGGTCAGTGAAGATCGCGCCCAGGAACAGCCAAGAGCCGAACTCGCGGCTGACGAGATTGGTGTGCTTGCCCTGCCAGCCGATGCCGGCCAGAGCCGCCAGCGGCTTCTCCATGACGGGCGCGGTGTCGACGAACACCTTGACCTCGCCGCCCGCGCTGGCGGCGAGCCAGCCCGCCAGCGTCTTCAGCCGCCCCTTGACGACGTCGTGATAGTCACGGTGGCGCGCGTAAACGGAGATCGCGCCGGCGGCGCGTTCGCGTATCGCCAGCAGCGGGTCTTCCTTCGGGCCGTAATTGACGGCGAGCATGATGATGCTGCGCACCTCGGGCCACAGGAGCCGCGGATCGCCGCGGCGCGCTTGCGTCTCCTTCATCCACTTCATTTCGCCTTGGCGATCCTGCGCGAGGAAGAAGCCGAGCCGCTCCCGCGTCTCGTCAGTCAAATCGGGCGCGGCGATCCGGCAGGCGTCGAAGCCGAGTTCGCGCGCCTTGGCCCGCAAGCCGTTCAGAAGTCGAGATCGGCGTAGGTTGGGCTCGGCGGCATTCCCGCCAGCCGCTCGGCCAGCAGCGGGCGGAACGTCGGGCGCGATTTCACCCTTGCGTACCAAGCCTTCGCGTTTTCGTTCTCGCTCCAAGCCGCGTCGCCCAAATAGTCCACGCAGGACAGATGCGCCGCCGCCGCCAAATCGGCGTAACTCAAGCGATCGCCCGCGAGCCAGTTACGGGCGCCGATCAGGTGCCCGATATATTGAAGATGATAGCGCAGATTGGCGCGCGCCGCGCGCACCGCCTCCATGTCCGGAGCGCCGCCGCCCTGAATCGAAGTGAGAAAACGCTTGTAGATCTTCTCGGAGACGAGCCAGCGGCTGACCTCGGCGAAGAACTTCTCGTTGAACCAGCGCGTGAGACGGCGCGCCTCCACCCGGCCGAGCGGATCGTCGGGCATGAGCCGCCGTTCGCCGAGCCCGAGGCCGCGCGTCTCATCAAGATATTCGGCGATCGCGTCCGCGCCGGGAATCGGGGGAAAGTCGTCCTCGATCATGACCGGCGTCGTCCCTTCCGCGTTCAAAAGCAGGAATTCGCGCCGACGCTCCCACGGGCGCTCCTCGATCAGTCGAGGCTCGATTCCGTATTCGCCGAGCGCAAGCCGAATGAATCGCGAATGCGGACAGAAGGGATGATGATAGAGGGTGATCATGGAACGCCTGGCGCGAAGGGAAGCGCGGCGGCAGTCTTGGCGGGCGCGCGGTTAAGCAAGGGTAAACGCAAAGTCCTGCCGCGCTGCTTCTCCGCCAAGCTCTTACTCGCCGATTCAGCCCAGGATTTCCCGCGCCTGGATCCGCTTGACCCCGGCCGCCTCCATGCGCGCCCAGGCTTTGGCGAGCGAACCGTCAGCATCGATGGCGCGGCAGGCGTCTTCGACGACGAAAGTTTCAAATCCGGCGGCGCGCGCGTCGAGCGCGGAGAACGCCACGCAATAATCGGTCGCGAGGCCGCAGGCGAACACGCGTTTGATCCCGCGCGCGCGCAACATTTCCGCGAGCCCGGTCGCGCGCCCGTCCGCCTCGCCGAAAGCCGAGTAGGAATCGACGTGTCGGTTGGCGCCCTTGCGCAGCAGCAGGAAGGCGCGGTCCAGATCGATCCGCGGGTGCAGCCGCGCGCCCGGCGAGCCCTGCACGCAATGATCCGGCCACAGCACCTGCTCGCCATAGGGGAGCGAAATGGCTTGGAACGGCCGCGCGCCCGCATAGGACGAGGCGAACGAGGCGTGTCCCGCAGGATGCCAGTCCTGCGTGAGCGCGACCTGATCGAAGGCGCGCATCAGCGATTGTGCCGGCGCCAGCACGGCGTCGCCGTCGGGGACGGCGAGCGCGCCGCCAGGCAGGAAGTCGATCTGCACATCGACGACGAGGAGGACGTCGCCACCGCCGAGGTCATGCCTTGTCGACACGTCAAGCTCCCCTGCGCGCGCGGATGAGCGCCTGGATTTTTTCCCGCTCGAACATTACGACGACGATAAGCGAGAACGCGAGCGGAAGTATGAGGTAGAGCAGTCGGAACACGAGCAAGGCCGCCAGCACGCCGGCAGGCGACGCGTCGGGCATCGCCTTGAGGAACGAGAATTCCAACACGCCGAGGCCGCCCGGCGCATGGGAAATCAACGCCAGCGAGAACGAAGCCAGAAACACTCCGAGCACGGCGAGAAACCCAGGATTGCCGACGGTCGGCAGCGCGAAATAGATTATTCCGGCCGCGCCGATGAGCTCGATCGGTCCCGCGAGCAATTGCCGCGCCGCGATCGGCGGGCGCGGATAGACGAGTTCGAACCCTCGTATTCGCAACGGGCGGAAATGAAGCAGCGAACCCATGGTGTAGAGCCAGGGGACCGCGAGCAGGACCGCGCCGACGGCGCGCCCACTCCAGGCGGGCCAGTCGACGTAGCGGCGCACGAGTTCGGGGTCGATCATCAGCACGAACCCGCCGAGCAGCAGATTGCCCACGGTGAAGGTGAACGAACAGAAGGCGACGAGCACGCCGACCTCGGCCGCGCTGAGACCCTTTGTCGAATAGGCGCGATAGCGCACCACCGCTCCGGAAAATACCGTCGCGCCGATGTTATGGGCGAGCGCATAGGTCGTGAACGAGACGAGGCCGACGAAACGCCAACTCAACTTATGCCCGAGATGGGCGAGCGCGATCTGGTCGTACCAGGCGAGCGCGCCATAGGCCATCGCGGTCGCCAGAATCGCCAGCGCCCAGCGCGGCGCCGAAATCGCGAAAACGCCGGCTTCGATATCCGCGAGCGAGAGGCCCTTGAGTTCTCGCAGCAACAGCCAGGACGTGAACGCCACCGCCCCGATACCGATAACGGGCCAAACGGCGTCCATAACCCTTTTCATATTCGAATCCGCTTCGGCGCCCGGCCCGGGCCTCGCGCTTCCCTGCACGTAACGGCAGGGCGTGGCAAGACCGGTGCGCGTCAGCCGCCGTTCGCGGCGCTTTGGGCGGCGGCGGTCGGGCCGACGGCGCCGCCCAAATCCTGCCAGACATTGGGGTCGAACTGCGCCTGACGCTTGATGTAGCGATAGCCGGTGGCGTCCCAGGAGCGCACTTCGTCGGAAAGATTGTCGAGCACGAAGTCGCCGTGATCGGTTTTGACGGTGAGGATCGCGTGGCCTTCGCCATTGAGGTCGCGCACGACCGTCATCAGCAGCGCCTGTCGGGGGAAGCCCGCGTCGACCAGCAGCTTGCGCTTGTAGAGCGCGTAAACCTTGCAGTCGCCCTTGCCGTCGACCGGGTAATCCCAATGATCGAGGTTGGTGCCCCAATGGTCGAAGTTGGTGATCGGCTCGATCGCGTCGTTGACGCGCTTGTTGATCTTGACGAGCGTCGCCCAGCTTTTCGAGGTCAGACGCACGTCGAGCGGGTTGAGCTTGCCGAGCGCGCATTCTTCGGGACGACGGCCGCAAAAATCGACCCAGCCGTAAGGAACCGACGTCGCCGCGCCCACCGAAGCGTAGGACGCGTTCGGCACGCTCGATGTTTCGGACGCTTCGACCAGATTGGCGAAAGCGAAGCCAAAAATCGCGGCGGCGGCGGCGGCGAAGGCGATACGCTTGAACATAATGGTCCCCGTCATTTCGACGTGACCACTTTCGCGAACGCGACTTGGCGGGCGCGAAAAAAATCCGGTAGAATTTTATGTATTCAGGGTCCGAACAGCGTTGATTTTTCTTAACGTTGACAGGTGGTTGTAATTCCAGGACCAATATTTGCCGCAATTGCGCCCAGAAATATTCCGCTAACCTTTCACGAGCGCGGTTATGTTTTGCTAACCTTAG
>JBBIIT010000010.1:0-14657 GCA_037446355.1 Beijerinckiaceae bacterium
TCGACCTGCGTGATGAACTACGACGGCGCCAAGGGCTGGCTGGTCGGCGAGGAGAATCGCGGCCTCGCCGCGATGTTCGTGATGATGAACGGCGCGCGCCTCGGCGTCGCCGTGCAGGGCCTCTCCCATTCGGAGGTCGCCTATCAGAACGCCGCCGCCTATGCGAAGGAGCGCTTGCAGGGACGCTCTCTCAGCGGCGCCAAGGAGCCGAGCAAATCGGCCGATCCGATCCTCGTGCATCCCGACGTGCGGCGCATGTTGCTCGAAATCCGGGCCTTCAACGAGGCGGCGCGGGCGTTGATGATTTGGGTCGCGCTGTCCGAGGACGAGGCGTTGGAGTCCCCGGACGCCGCCGCGCGGATGGCCGCGGAGGATCGCCTCGGTCTGATGACGCCTGTCATCAAGGGCGTTTTCACCGACCTCGGTTTCGCCAACGCCGTCAAGGCGCAGCAGGTGCTGGGCGGTCACGGCTATATCGCCGAATGGGGCATGGAGCAGTTCGTGCGCGACTCCCGCATCGCCATGATCTACGAGGGGGCCAATGGCATCCAGGCGCTCGATCTGGTCGGACGTAAATTGCCCAAGGACGGCGGCCGTGCGGTCACCGCGTTCTTCGCGGAGGTCAACGGCTTCCTCGCCGCCAACAAGGAGGACGCAACGCTCGCGCCCTATCTGGCGCCGCTCAAGACCGTCATCGGCCAGTTGCAGCAGGCGACGATGTGGTTGATGCAGAACGCGATGAAGGCGCCCGACAACGCCGGCGCCGCCTCGAACGATTACATGCATCTCTTCGGCCTCGCGGCGATGGGCTACATGTGGGCGCGCATCGTCAAGGCGGTGCTCGCGCGGCAGGCGGCTGGAACCAGCAATGAGGCGCTAGACGCGAAATTGGCTATCGCCAAGTTCTTCAACGCGCGTATGCTGCCCGAGGGCGGCGCGCATCTGGCGCGCATTTCGAGTGGCGCGGACACGCTGATGGCCTTGGCCGCGGCGGCCTTCTGACGCTTCGCCCGAGGGGAGGAAATTCCAATGGCGTCGGAGGCGTCGCGAGCGGGATTGACCGGGGGCTGCCAATGCGGCGCCGTGCGCTACCGGATCGACGCGACGCCGCGCGGCGGGATTCTGTGTCACTGCCGCATGTGCCAGAAGGCGGGCGGGGCGCCTTTCATGGCCTTCGTCGGTTCTCCCAACGACAAGTTCGCGCTCACGCGCGGCAAGATCGCCTATTTCGCGAGCTCCGACATCGCCGATCGCGGTTTCTGTCGCGATTGCGGCACTCCGTTGACCTATCGGGGGCGCGGCGCCGATCACGTCAGCGTGACGATCGGCAGCCTCGACGATCCCGACGCCGTCACGCCCAATAGACAACTCGGCGCGGAAGCGCGCGTGCATTGGCTCGACGACGCGCTGCGCGCCCCGGCGACGAGCGTTCAAGCCTGGTTCGAAGCGAGGAACGTCGCCTCCATAGACAATCGCCAACATCCCGATCGAGACAATTGAAACTTCCCAGGAGTTCACGATGGCCGACGCTTTTATCTACGATCACGTGCGCACGCCGCGCGGTCGCGGCAAGCCCGATGGCTCGCTGCACACCGCGAGCACGCTGCACCTCGCGGCGACGGCGCTGAAGGCGATCAAGGATCGTAACGCGATCAAGTCAGGCGAGATCGACGATGTCGTGATGGGCTGCGTCGATGCGGTCGGCGAGGCGGGCGGCGACATCGCGCGCATGGGCGCGCTGGCGGCCGGCCTCGGCCACGATGTTCCCGGTGTGCAGATCAATCGATTCTGCGCGTCGGGCCTCGATTCCGTCAATTTCGCCGCCGCGCAGGTGATGGCCGGACAGCACGATATGACCATCGGCGGCGGGGTCGAGTCGATGAGCCGGGTCGGCATCGGCGCGGCGGGCGGGGCTTGGCCGGTCGATCCGTCGTTGGCGGTTCCGATTCATTTCATGCCGCAGGGCATTTCGGCCGATCTCATGGCCACCAAATACGGCTTCTCGCGCGACGACGTTGACGCTTTCGCGGTCGAGTCGCAGCGCCGCGCCGCCGCCGCCTGGAAAGACCTGCGGTTCAAGAAGTCGATCACGCCGGTTCTCGACATCAACGGTCTGCCGTTGCTCGACCACGATGAGCACATGCGCCCGCAGACGGACATGCAGTCGCTCGCCAGCCTCAAGCCCTCGTTCGTGATGATGGGCGAGCAGGGTGGCTTCGACGCCGTCGCGACCCAGGCCTATCCGGAGGTCGAGCGCGTCATTCATGTCCACCACGCCGGCAATTCGTCGGGCATCGTCGATGGCGCCGCCGCGGTGCTGCTCGGTTCGAAAGAGGCGGGCGCCAAGAAAGGCCTAAAGCCGCGCGGTCGCATCCGCGCTTTCGCCAATATCGGCAGCGAGCCGGCGATCATGCTGACCGGCCCGGTCGACGTGACCAAGAAAGTGCTCGCGCGCGCCGGCATGAAGATTTCGGACATCGACCTCTTCGAGGTCAACGAAGCCTTCGCCTCGGTCGTGCTGCGGTTCTGTCAGGCGTTCGATCTCGACACGAGCCGCGTCAACGTCAACGGCGGCGCGATCGCGATGGGTCATCCGCTCGGCGCGACCGGCGCGATGATCCTCGGCACCGCGCTCGACGAACTGGAGCGCACCGGCAAGAGCACGGCGCTCATAACTTTGTGCATCGGCGGCGGCATGGGAACGGCGACGATCATCGAAAGGGTCTGAGACGACGGCGCCGCGCAAGCTCCGTTGAAGACAATCAGGCATGGCGATCTCCAGGAGGGTCACATGCCAATAAGGATTGCGGTTGTGGCGACGGCGCTGAGCGCGGCGCTACTGGCCGGCGCGACGCCGGCCCGGGCCGAATGCAAGGACTTGAAACAGTTCGTCAAGGACGAGACGCAGGGCGCCGACAAATTTGTCGACATGTTCACGTTTCGTAAGAATCACAAAGGCGACAGCGTCTTGATGCTAATAAAGGACAGCACGCAAAAGGGCCGCCCGCCGAAGCGCTGGCTGTTCCTGCATCGGCCGGACGCCGCGTCCGAGGAGTTCTGCGCGCTCGGGCGCGGCGAGACCTTCGGCCAGCACGACGACGTTCGCGACGCCGCCTACTCCGACAAATTCGGCGCGCCGGGCTCGGGCTTCGCGCGCTGCGCCTCGGCGACGGCGACAGCGACACCCGACCTCCTGCTGCGCGCCTGGGCGAGCCGCGAACTGGGCGGCGGCATCGTCCTTTACGCGCAGTCGCAATCCACCTCGGGTTTTCAGTTCGCCATCAGCGACGATAGCGACTGGATCTTGATCGAAGACCCCAAGACCGAACCGACGACGTCCTGCTTTTTCGATCGCGGCACGGACTTGTTCACGCGTTTCAACATCATGGCGTCGCCGCAATAGCGCGACGCCGCGAACCCAGGAGCCCCATGGCATGAACCTCGTCAACTTCCGCTACGAAACCGACGCCGACGGCGTCGCTCTGATCACCTGGGACATGCCGGGCCGCTCGATGAACGTCGTCACAAGCGATGTGATCGCCGAGATCGACCAAATCGTCGATCGAGTCATCGCCGACGCCGCCGTAAAGGGCGCGGTCGTCACTTCGGGCAAGGACGGGTTCTCCGGCGGCGCCGACTTGACCATGCTGCAAGGCATGGGCGCGGAATTTCAACGCATCGCCAAGGCCGAGGGCGAGGAAGCGGCCAAGAAGGCCTTCTATGAGCGCTGTCGCGATCTTTCGCTCGTCTTTCGTCGTCTCGAAACTTCGGGCAAGAGCTTCGCCGCCGCGATCAACGGAGTATGCATGGGCGGAGGCTTTGAGCTCGCGCTCGCCTGCCACTATCGCATCGTCGCCGACAGCGACAAGGCGCGCGTCGGTCTGCCGGAAATCAAGGTTGGCCTGTTCCCTGGCGGCGGCGGCACGCAGCGCGTCGCGCGGCTGATGGCGACTCCGGACGCGTTGCAGATGCTGTTCAAGGGCGAGCAGATCCGCCCCGCCGCGGCCAAGAAGATGGGCCTCGTGCACGAGGTCGCGCCGTCAAGCGAAATCGTGCAGCGCGCCAAGGACTGGGTGAAGGCCAACCCCGGCGCCAAGGCGCCGTGGGACGAGAAGGGCTTCAAGCTACCTTCGGGCAAAGTTTTCTCGCCGACGGGCATGATGATCTGGCCGCCCGCCAACGCGATCTACCAGCGCGAGACCTACAACAATTATCCCGCCGCGCACGCGATCCTTTCCTGCGTCTATGAGGGCCTGCAACTGCCGATGGACCTCGCGCTCGCGCAGGAGAGCCGCTACTTCGCCAAGATCCTACGCTCCAAGGAGGCGTCAGCGATGATCCGTTCGCTGTTCCTCTCGATGGGCGAACTCAACAAGGGCGCGCGTCGCCCGAAAGATATTCCGCCCACCAACCTGAAGCGGATCGGCGTGCTCGGCGCCGGCTTCATGGGCGCGGGCGTCGCCTATGTCGCTGCGAGCGCCGGACTCGAGGTCGTGCTGATCGACCGCGATCAGGAATCGGCGGACAAGGGAAAAGCGCATTCGGAAAAGCTCATCTCTTCGCAGATCGCCAAGGGCCGCGCCAAGAGCGCCGACCGCGACGCGCTGCTCTCGCGCATCCACGCCAGCGCCGATTACGCCGATCTCAAGGGCTGCGACCTCGTCATCGAGGCCGTGTTCGAGGATCGCGCGATCAAGAAGGAAGCGACCGAGAAGGCGCAAGCGGTGGTCGGGGCCGACGTCGTTTTCGCGAGCAACACTTCGACGCTGCCGATTTCTTCGCTGGCGACGGTCTCCGCCCAGCCTGAGAATTTCGTGGGCATCCATTTCTTCTCGCCGGTCGACAAGATGATGCTCGTCGAGATCATCACGGGTGGGAAAACGGGCGCGCGCGCGCTGGCGACCGCGATCGACTTCGTGCGCGCGATCAAGAAGACGCCGATCGTCGTCAACGATTGCCGTGGTTTTTACGCCAACCGGTGCGTCGGCAATTACATCCGCGAAGGCCATCTGATGCTGATGGAGGGCGTGCCGCCGGCGATGATCGAGAACGCCGCGAAGATGGCGGGGATGCCGGTCGGACCGCTGAGCCTCAATGACGAAGTGGCGATCGACCTCGGCTGGAAAATATTGCAAGCGACCAAGAAGGATCTGGGCGCCAACGCCGTCGATCCCGCGCAGGAGAAGCTCCTGGAAGCGATGGTGGTCAAGGAGCAGCGTTTCGGCCGCAAGAACGCCAAGGGCTTTTACGATTACCCCGCCGGCGCGCCCAAGAGCCTGTGGCCCGGATTGGCCAAAATCGCGGGCAAGCGGCTCGAACCGGAGGACGTTTCGATCGCCGATCTCAAAGACCGCCTGTTGTTCACGCAATCGCTCGAAGCCGCGCGCTGCATGGAGGAGAACGTCGTCACCGACCCGCGCGAGGCGGACGTCGGCTCGATCCTGGGCTTTGGCTTCGCGCCTTTCACCGGCGGCACGATCTCTTTGATCGACGGCATGGGCGCGAAGGCGTTCGTCGCCAGGGCGGAAGAACTCGCGGCCAGATACGGCGCCAGGTTCCAGCCGAGCGCCGGGCTAAAGACCATGGCCGCCAAGGGCGAGAGCTTCTACGGGAAGGCCGCGGGCGCGAAAGCCGCGTGAGGCAATCCCCTCCCCGCGAAAGCGGGGAGGGGAAGTCAGACCCAGCCCGCTAGCTCGCGTTCGACTATATCTTGAAGCGCGCGCGTACCATCTTCGCTGTCGTTGAGGCAGGGCAGGGCGGCGAATTTCTCCCCGCCCGCGTCGCGAAAATAATGCGCGTTTTCGACGCCGATTTCCTCAAGCGTCTCCAGACAATCCGCCGCGAAACCGGGCGTCAGCACCGCCAGCCGCTTCACGCCCTCGCGCGCTAGCGCCTGGACGGTCTTGTCCGTGTAGGGTTGCAGCCATTCGGCGCCGCCGAAACGCGATTGAAAGGACATGCGCAGTTCGCGGCCAAGCGCCGCTTGCAGCAGCCGCGTCGTCTTGGCGCAATGACAGTAATAGGGATCGCCTTTGTCGAAATAGGCTTTGGGAATTCCGTGGAAGGAGGCGAGCAGCGCCTCGGGCTCGAAGTCGAGCTTCGCCAGCGCTGCGCGCGTCGAGGCCGCGAGCGCCTCGATATAGGCGGGCTCGTCGTAATAGGGCGCGGCGACGCGCAATGTCGGTTGCCAGCGCATCGACTTCAACGCGTCGAACGCCTTGTCGCACACCGTCGCCGAGGTCGCCGCGCAATATTGGGGATAGAGCGGGACCAGCAGCACGCGGTCGCAGCCCCGCGCCTGCAACGCCGTTAGGCGGCTGGCGATCGAGGGTTCGCCGTAACGCATCGCCCAATCGACGACGATCTCTTTCGCACGCGCTCTGGTCGCCAGGGCGACGGTCAGCTTTTCGACTTGCGCGCGGGTGATCGTCTTCAGCGGTCCTTCGTTGCGTTCCTTGTTCCAGATGGAGTCATAGTCTCGCCCCTTCGCGCTTGGGCGTTTGGTCAGGATGATAAGGTTGAGAATCGGCCACCACAGCCAACGCGGCGTCTCGATAACGCGCCGGTCGCTGAGGAACTCCTTGAGATAGCGGCGCATCGACCAATAGTCGGTCGCCTCGGGCGTGCCGAGATTGACGAGGAGGACGCCGACTTTGCCGGAGGCGACGGCGGGATGGTTGGCGGGGCGGACCGCATTGGGCATGAAGCTGAATGTCCTGAGTTGAATGGTCTGGCCGCACGGTTCGTTCCTCTCCCGCGAACGAAGGAGGGAATTCAAGTTCCTCGCGGCCTCGCCTCCCCACGATGCGGGGTGGCGCGAGGTTACGCCGGGGTGAAATTCGTTGCGACGCCATTGATGCAATAGCGCAGCCCCGTCGGTGGCGGGCCGTCGGGGAAGACATGGCCAAGATGCGAGCCGCAGCGCGCGCAATGCACTTCGGTGCGGGTCATGCCCCAGGCGCGGTCGACGCTCGTCTCCACCGAACCGGGCACGGGGTCGTTGAAACTCGGCCAGCCGGTGCCGCTGTCGAACTTGCGCTTCGATTCAAACAAAGGCTGATCGCAACCGGCGCAGGAAAAGACGCCCGCGCGCTTCTCCCAGTTGAGCGCGCACGAACCGGCGCGCTCGGTGCCATGCTCGCGCATGACGTGGAATTGCTCCGGCGTCAGGCGCTGGCGCCATTCGGTCTCGGTGCGGATGATGGGATAAGCTTGGGCGTCCATCGCATTTCTCCTCGGGCAGGATTTTATCAAGCGCCTGCCGGTAAGCGCAAATCGCGACCCTCGGCTATGCGGGCGCCGCCTCGTCCTTGGCCATGAACTGCGCGCGCGCCAGCGCTGCGAAGGCGCCGTCTTTGGCGACCAGTTCGTCGAAGCCGCCGCTCTCGATGATGCGGCCGCGATCGAATACGAGAATGATGTCGGCGTTGCGCACGGTGGCCAGGCGGTGAGCGATCACGAAGGTCGTACGCCCCTTGGTCGCCGCCTCCAGCGCCCGTTGCAGCCGCGTCTCGGTCGCGGCGTCCAGCGCGCTGGTCGCTTCGTCCAGAATGAGGATCGGCGGGTCTTTCAGCAACGCGCGCGCTATTGAAAGTCGCTGGCGCTCGCCGCCCGAGAGATTGCGGCCGCGCTCGCCGACGATGGTCGCCAGCCCCTGCGGCTGCCGCTCGACGAAATCGTCGGCCTGCGCGCGCTTTAGCGCCAGAGCGATCTCGGCCGGGGTCGCGTCGGGCTTGCCGATACGCAGGTTCTCCTCGATCGAGCGTGCGAGCAGGAACGGCTCTTGGAATACGACGCCGATATTGGCGCGCAGCGAAGCGAGCGTCATGTCCCTGATGTCGACGCCGTCGATGCAGACGCGGCCCTGGGTCGGGTCGAACACGCGATGCAGCAGCGACAAGGCCGTCGATTTGCCGGAGCCGGTGGCGCCGACGAGGGCGATGGTCCGCCCCGGCGCCGTTTCGAAATCCAATTCGCGCAACGCGTAACGGCCCGGCTCGTATTCATAGGCGACGCCCTCGAAACTTACCGCTCCGACGAGCTTGCCAACTGTGCGCGCGCCTGGCCGGTCGGCGACCGCGGGCCGGGCGTCGAGGACGCCGAAAAATTGCGCGAGCTGCGGCGCCTGACCGAACATGAAATTGACGAAGCCGACGATCTGCTCGAGCCGGCCGATCAGATTGGTGGCCAGCGACATGAACGCGACGATCTCGCCGACGCTGGTGAGACCATGGATGTCGAGCCAGACGCCGACGACGAAGATCGACAGTAGCGAAAGCGTCGAGCTCGCGCGCGTCGCGACCGAGGCGATCGCCCACCAGGTCAGTACGGGAAATTGCGCGCGAAGCAAGCGGCCGCTCATCTCGCGCAGGGATCGGGCTTCGTCCTCGATACGCGTGAAGCTCTGGATCGCGGGCAGATTGCCGAGCGCGTCGGCTACGCGCTCGGAGAGATTGACGCTGACTTCGTTGGCCGCGCCCTGCATCGTCTCGGTGCGGCGGATCACATAGTTCATCGCGGCCGCGAAGACGACGACCAGCGCGAGCAGGATCGCGCCAAGGCGCCAGTTGACGAACAAGGTCATCGGCAGCAGTACGAAAAGCGCGACGAAGCCCGCGCAATGCTCGCGGAAAAACGAGAGCCACACGCCAAACATCGCGTTCGAACCCTCGATCATCACCTTCAAGAGGCGTCCGGTATGGGCCTCGGCGTGATAGCTCTGCGGCAGCGTCAGAACATGTTCGTAATAGTCGGCCATCGCCGCCAGCCGTCGGCGATGCGCGAGCCGGTCGGCGTGCAGCGACACCAGCACGCCGGCGACGATCGAGAACAGCCCGAACGCCGCCCAGGCCGCCAACCAAGGGGCGATGTCGGGCCAGCGCGGCGGGGCGTCCGCTCCCTGCGCGGCCGCCAGCCGGTCGATCACCTTGCCGAACAGCAAGGGCTCGGCGAATTGGGCGAAGGCGAGCGCGAGATTGGCGACGACCAACGCCAGCGCGGCGGCGGCGACCGGCCGCAGTAGACCGAGAACGCGGGAATAGAGACGCAGGAACGACATCGGGTCTCGTGGGGCGGTAGCTGCCGAGCCAGATTGCTTTTAGGCGAAGGCGTCCGCAAAATCATCAGCACATGACGCAAATCGGCACGAGTGGACGGCGGGCTCTGAACGCGCTTGCATTGGCGGCGGCGATTTATCTCGCGCTCGCCTATGGGCTGGCCCCCACGGTGTGGAGTCATTTCGAGCACCAACGCGGACTTGCCACGAAGTCGATGGTCACGACGACATCGGCGGGCATTCCCGGCGATGCGCTCAATGTCGGGTTGGAGGGTACCCGCGAAGCTATCGTTTGCGCGATGCGGGCGGCGGGCTGGGTCGCCGCCGACGCTTTGTCGTTGAGCTCGGACGCTGAGATCGTCGGCAGCGTGCTCGCGCGCCGCGCCTATCCGAACGCGCCGGTGAGTTCGCTCTATTGGGAAGGGCGCAAGCAGGATCTCGCGTTCGAGAAGCCGGTCGGCGCCAGTCCCAGCCAGCGCCATCACGTCCGCTTCTGGAAGGCGCTGGAAAGCGGCGCCAACGGCGTTCCGGTTTGGTTGGGTTCGGCGACGTTCGACAGCAGCGTCGGCGTCAGCCATTACACGGGCCAGGTGACGCATCACATCGACGCCGATATCGACGCCGAGCGTGAACGCTTGATGGCCGATCTCTCGGCCTCCGGGCACGTCGAGGCGAGATATCTGGTCAGCGGAGTCGGCCCGACGCTCTATGCCCGCAACGGCGGCGGCGATCCCTATTTCACCGACGGCGAGGTTGCGATGGCGCGGCTGCGGCCGGGATGCGAAAGCCAGCCCGGCGCGCCGCCGACTCTGGGCGCGCCAGCCGCGACGACAGCCAAGGCGGTGGCGTTCGGCTGGTTGCGGCGGCTGTGGCGCGCGGCTCGGTGACGCGTCAGGCGGCGAACACCACGGTCTTGCCTCGGTTCACCAGCACGCGGTCTTCGAGGTGATGCGCCACGGCGCGCGCGAGCACGCGCCGTTCGATGTCGCGCCCTTTGCGCACGAGATCGTCGGGCGTGTCGCGGTGGCTGATGCGCTCCACGTCCTGCTCGATGATCGGGCCTTCATCGAGATCGGAGGTGACGAAATGCGCGGTGGCGCCGATCAGCTTGACGCCGCGCTCGTGGGCCTGATGGTAGGGCTTGGCGCCCTTGAATCCGGGCAGGAAAGAATGGTGGATGTTGATGCATTTGCCGCTGAGCTTGGCGGCGAGCCCGTCGGATAGGATTTGCATGTAACGCGCGAGCACGACGAGATCGGCCTTGGAGTCGCGCACGGTCTCCCAGAGCTTGGCCTCCTGCTCCATCTTCGTCTGTTTGGTGATCGGCAGATGATGGAACGGGATGTCGCCGAAATCGATGTGCTCGTAGGTCTCGCGCGGATAGTTGGCGATCACGCCGACGACGTCCATCGGCAGTTCGCCGCTGCGCCAGCGATAGAGGAGATCGACGAGGCAATGGTCAAAGCGCGACACGAGCAGCATGACGCGCTTTTTCTCTTGGCTTGCGCGCATCGACCATTTCATCTTGAACTCGTCGCCGAGCGCGGCGAAGCGCGCGCGCATATTCTCCGCATCCGCGCCCGCGTCCGCCGCGTTGAAGGCGACGCGCATGAAGAAGTTCCCGGTCTCGGTGTCGTCGAACTGCTGCGCGTCGAGAATGTTGAACCCTCCCTCGAACAGGGCGGTCGAAACAGCGGCGACGATGCCGGGACGATTGGCGCAGGATAGAGTGAGGACAAAGCGGTCTGAACTCATCGCTCGACAATCCTGAATGAGGGATCGGCGTCAATAAGCATGACCGCGCGCGGACGCAAGCCCCTGAATGTAAGCGCCTATTTCTTAGCTGCGGCCAACAGTTTTTCGACGTCGGGCAGGATGCCGGCGACGATCTTCTCCACGCCCGCCCGCGTCGGATGCAACCCGTCCTTCTGGTTCAGTTTGGGGTCGCCCGCGACGCCGTCGAGAAAGAATGGATACAGCAGCACTTCGTAGTCCCGTGCGAGATCGGGATAGATCGCGTCGAACCTGGACCGGTAATCTCTACCGAGGTTCGGCGCGGCGCGCATTCCCGTCAACAGCGTCGGCAGATGCGCCTGTTTCGCGCGTTCGAGGATGCTCGCCAGCGCGGTTCTGGCGTCCTCCGGCGGCTCGCCGCGCAGCATGTCGTTGGCGCCGAGTTCGACGATCAGCGCGTCGGCGCCTGCGGGCACGCTCCAGTCAAATCGCGCGAGCCCGTCGGCGGCGGTTTCCCCGGAAACGCCGGCGTTGGCGACTTCGACATCCCATCCTTTCGCCTTCAGCGCCCTTTCCAATACGGCGGGGAACGCCTCGTCGGCGGGAAGGCCGAGGCCGGCGGTCAGGCTGTCTCCCAGCGCGACGAGATGCAAAGTCCTGGCCGCCGCAGGCGCGCAGCAAAATAAAGCCAGGACTACGACGGTCTGGACGGCGCGCGCAAAATGCCCATATGAGGCGCCCCGCCGCGAGATAGCCAGCACGATGACCGCTCCTGCCGTTGAATTGCGCGATGTCGATCTCAGCCTCGGCCGAGGGGCCGCGCGCGTTCATATCTTGCGGAAAGTCAGTCTGACAATCGCGCGAGGCGAGGCGGTCGGGCTCATCGGCCCGTCGGGCTCCGGCAAATCGACATTGCTGATGACCATCGCCGGGCTGGAGCGGCCGGACGGCGGCGAAATCCTCGTCGACGGCGTCGCGATCCAGAACTTCGGCGAGGATGCGCTGGCGCGCTTTCGGGGCGCTCGAATCGGCATCGTGTTTCAGTCGTTCCAGTTGATTCCGACCATGACCGCGCTCGAGAACGTCGCCGCGCCGCTCGAACTCGCCGGCGCATCGGACGCTTTCGCCAAGGCGAGCGCGGAACTCGAACTTGTCGGCTTGGCGGACCGGCAAAAACACTATCCCGCGCAGCTCTCGGGCGGCGAGCAGCAGCGCGTCGCGCTCGCCCGCGCCCTCGCGCCGCAGCCCTCGCTGCTGATCGCCGATGAGCCGACGGGCAATCTCGACGAGGCGACGGGCAAGGCGATCGTCGATTTGCTGTTCGAGCTGCCGGCCAAGCGCGGATCGACGCTCGTGCTGGTCACGCACGATTCCGCGCTTGCCGCGCGCTGCACCCGAACCTTGCGGATGAGATCGGGCGTCGTCGAGGCCGGCGCGTGATCCGGGGATCGGCGCGATGGGCGACGCTGGCGCGTTTCGCGGTCCGCGACTTGCGCGGCGGGCTCGAGGGCTTGCGTCTATTTCTCGCTTGCATCGCGCTCGGCGTCGCCGCCATCGTGGCGGTCAATTCGCTCGCACGCGCGCTCGAGGACGGCCTGGCGCGCGACGGGCGCGTGATCCTGGGTGGCGACGCGTCATTCTCGCTCATGCATCGCGATTTGACGCCGGACGAGCGCGCATTTCTCACCGCGCGCGGCGCGCTTTCGAGCGTCGCCACGATGCGCGCGATGGCGCGCGCGGCCGACGGCGACGCGACGCTCGCCGATGTCAAGGCGGTCGGCGGAGATTGGCCGAGCCTGGGCGCCGCCGTTTTCGCGCCTGCGATGTCCCCGCGCGAGGCGTTCGCGCGCGAACGCGAAACGTGGGGCGCGGCCGTCGACGACGCGTTGCTCGACCGATTGCGGCTCAAGGTCGGCGACAGTTTCGAACTCGGTGATTTGCGCCTCGTCATTCGCGCGCGGGTCGTGTCCGAGCCCGATCGGCTCGGCGTCGGCATCGGCTTTGGCTCGCGGGTGCTGATTTCGCGGGACGCGCTCGCGGCGAGCGGGCTCGTCCAGCCGGGTTCGCTAGTGCGCTGGACGACGCGGGTGCTGATGGGCGCCGCCGCGCCGCCGACCGACGCGGCCGTAGCGAAGCTTATCGAGGAGGCCAAGGCGCGATTTCCCGAGGCGGGCTGGGAGGCGCGCTCGCGTCAGAACGTCTCGCCCGACTTTTCGCGCAATCTCGACCGCTTTGGAGAGTTCCTCACTTTGGTCGGCCTGATTTCGCT
Organism: Beijerinckiaceae bacterium; assembly: GCA_037446355.1. GTDB lineage: Bacteria > Pseudomonadota > Alphaproteobacteria > Rhizobiales > Beijerinckiaceae > Roseiarcus. The sequence goes on from JBBIIT010000010.1 coordinate 13,059, forward strand.
GGTCGTTGGCGGTGTCGGCGTCGCCAACGCCGCGCAAGGGTTCCTAGAGCGCAAGCGCGCGACGCTCGCGATCCTGAAGTCGCTGGGCGCCAGCGGCGGCGCGGTCGTCGCGCTCGCATTGATGGAATTCCTCGCCGTCGCCTGCCTCGGCGTCGGGGTCGGTCTCGTCGTCGGCGCGGCCGCGCCTTATCTTGTCGCGAGCGTCGCGGGCGCCGATCTCCCGTTTCCCTTCGCGCCGTCGATTTATCCGCGCGAATTAGCGCTCGGCGCGGTCTACGGGTTGCTGACCGCGCTCACCTTCTCCATCGCGCCGCTGGGGCGAGCGCACGACCTCGCGGTGTCGCAGCTCTTCCGCGATCTCGTCGATGGCGGCGCGGTCCGGCCGCGTTGGCGTTACGCCCTGGGCGCACTCGCGGCGGCGGCGGCGTTGGCGGGCCTGGCGATCGCGGTGAGCCGGCAGCGGTCGGTGGCGATCGTCGTTGTCGTCGCCACGGCGCTGTCGTTGGTGGCGTTGCGGGGCGTCGCTGTGGCCGCGATGGCGCTGGCGCGCCGGGCGCCCGGCGCGCGCCACGTCGAATTGCGGATGGCGCTCGCCAACCTGCATCGGCCCGGAGCGCCGACGCCCTCGGTCGTGATCTCGCTCGGCCTGGGGCTGGCGCTGCTGGTCGCGCTGACGCTGGTCGAAGGCAACCTGCGGGCGCAGCTTCGTCCGGCCGGGCAGGGTGAAACCCCCAATTTCTATTTCCTCGACGTTCGCAGCGCGGAGGCCGCCCGCTTTCGCGATTTTCTCGCGAGCGCGGCGCCGGGCGCCGAAGTGCGCGAAGCGCCGATGATGCGCGGCCGCATCGTCAAGATCGGCGACGTCGACGCTTCGAACGTCAAAGCCAAGGAGAGCGTCGCCTGGGTGCTTGAGGGCGACCGCGGAGTGACCTTCGCCGATACGCCTCCCGAAGGTTCGACGCTGACGTCGGGCGCCTGGTGGGACAAGAACTATAAGGGGCCGCCCTTGGTCTCGCTCGATGCCGAAATCGCCGCCGGGCTCGGCTTGAAGCTCGGCGATTCGCTGACCGTCAACGTGCTCGGCCGCAACGTCACGGCGACCATCGCCAACCTGCGCAAGGTCAACTGGCGCAGTTTCGCGATCAATTTCGTCATGGTTTTTTCGCCCGCCGCCTTCGCCGGCGCGCCCTACTCGGAACTCGTTACGGCGGCGCTTCAGCAAGGCGGAACCCCGGAAGCCGAGATTGCGCTGCTGAAGGCGTCCGTGCGCGAATATCCGGGCGTGTCGGCGATCCGGGTGCGCGAGGCGCTGCAGGCGGTCGAGGCGCTGGTCGGCAAGCTCGCCGAGGCGATCCGCGCCGCCTCGGGTGTCGCTCTCGGCGCCGCGGTGCTGGCGCTCGCCGGCGCGCTCGCGGCCAATCGTCGCGCGCGGATGGCGGATGCGGTCGTGCTCAAGATTCTCGGCGCCACGCGCGCGCGACTGCTGCGCACTTTCCTGCTGGAATACGCGATTTTGGGTCTGGCGACCGCGATTTTTGGCGTCGCCGCCGGCGCGCTGGCCTCGTTTGTGATCGTCACCAAGGTAATGGGCTTCGGCTT
>JBBIIT010000010.1:14757-75326 GCA_037446355.1 Beijerinckiaceae bacterium
AGTTCGCTCAGCGCGATCTGATGTTCCCTGCGTTGATAGATCAGAGTGGCGAGCGGCGTCGTCCCGACGACGTCGACCCGTCCGCCGACCAGCGCAAACCCGTCCGCCTTCAGATCGAGCACCGTCGTGGCGTCGGCGATCTTGCTGGAGAACCAGGGCTTGACCGTGTGTCGGTCGGACGAAGCAACGTCAAACGGCTGATTGGCGAGGCGGGCGCGCATGTAACTGGCTTCAAGCGCGCGCTCGACCGTATCGGCGCCCAACGGCGGAGCGAGAAGGCGGACGCCGCCCGCCCCCAGGATCAGTCCCAGGACCAGCGAAGCGGCCAGAGCGCCCAACGCAGACGCCCCGCGCAGACCCGCGCGCATCGAAGCGACGGATCGCGGTTCGGGAACGCCGGCCATGGCGCGCATCCTCTCGCGCAAGGCGTCGGGGGCGAGCGGACGCGGCGCGCGCGCGCGGATCGCATCACGCAAGGCGACGAGCCGGGCGTATTCGGCGGCAAGCTCGGTGTCCGCCGCGAGGCGCGCCTCGAAAGCGATCGCGCCCGCGGCGTCGAGTTCGCCATCGAGCGCGGCGTGAACAAGGGCGTCGCTTCGCAGGTCGCTCATCGACCGCCCCCCAGGCTCGCCAACAGCAGCGCGCGGCCGCGCGCGAGGCGCGACATCACAGTCCCGACCGGCGCGCCGATCGCCGCCGCGATCTCACGATAGCTCAGCTCGTTGATCTCACGCATCACGACGACCTCTCGGAAAACATGCGGCAGCGCCTGGATCGCCGATTCGAGGGCCGCCTCGTCGGCCGCGGCGATTAGGGCGGCCTCCGGATCGGGCGATCCGTCGGGAAATTTGGCCGCCGCGGCCTCCAGCCATTGCGCGTCATCCGTCACAATGACCGCCTTTGGCCGGTTCTTCGCGAGCCAGCTGAAAGCGGTGTTGCGCACGATCGCCAGAAGCCAGGCGCGCGGACGCTCGACGGTCGCCCGATCGAGCGCGGCGAGCGCGCGGATGCAGGATTCTTGAACCACGTCCTCTGCGTCCGTTCCGCTGCCGGTGAGCCACCGCGCGAGTCCGTAGGCGTCGTCGAGATGCGGCGCGACCGTCACGGCGAATCGCCGCCTCGCCATCTCACTCGTCACGGCTTTCCCCAGCGCCGGTTACGGCGCAACGATGATCTTCCCCTTCATATGCGGATGAAGGGCGCAAAAATAGGCGTATTCGCCCGGTTCATCGAAGGCGACGCTGAAGCGGTCGTCGGTGTCGAGCGCTTTCGAGCGATGCTTGCCGTCGACGGTGACGACGAGGTGGGGAACGTCGTCGTGATTCTCGAAGATCACGGTCGCGCCGGGCTTGACCGTCAGTTCGGCCGGCGTGAACGAGAAATTGTCGATCCCCACTTCGGCCTCTTCCGCGCGCGCAAGCTGCACGCGAATGAAAACGAGCGTCGCCGCCAGCGACAGCGACGCGCGCCGGCTGTATGTCCGGTTCATCAAGCCATTCCTTATTGCGCGAGTGCGATGTCGGTGACGGCGAGTTCCGCCGCGCCGGGTTGATAAACGACCGTCCGCACACCGAGCAGTTTGCGCAATTCGCCCGCCGGGACCAGCTTGGGACCGGGCGCCGGGGCTGTTCCGGGCGCGGGTTGCGGAAAGGCGGTCGAGCGCGCCGTATGGAACGTCACCTGGCCTTCGACCTTCTGCATGAGCTGGTGGATATGGCCGTTCAGAACCGTAACCGAGCCGAAGCGCGCGAGCAGGGCGAGCGCTTTGGCCGAATCCTCGGTCCCCCAGCCCCATTCCGGCGCTATCGTCCACAGCGGGATATGCGCGAAAACGACGATCGGCGTCGAATCGCTGCGTCCGGCGAGATCGCCGGCTAGCCAAGAGAGCTGAGCGTCGCCGAGATTGCCCATCCCCCCCGCCCTGAGATCGACGACATTGAGCAAGCCGATAAAATGGACGCCGGCTTGATCGAACGAATACCAACCCGCGCCCTTGGCGTTCTGGCCGTAGCGTTCGAGATAGGCCTTGCCTTGGCCTTCGTCGATGACGTCGTGTTCGCCAGGGACGTAGTGGACGTCGAGCTTCGCTTCCCCGATCGCCTGCGCGGCGTCGTCGAATTGGGCGGGCCTGGAAAGATGGGTGATGTCGCCAGTGTGAATCATGAACGCGGGCTTGACGGGCGCGGCGACAATTTTGTCGACCGCCTCCCGCAGCGTGCCCAGAGCGTCGGGATTGGCCGGCTTGTCGAAACCGACGTGGCTGTCGGAAATCTGGACGAAGCTGAAGCCGGCCTCGGCCGCCGTCGCAGAGCCGATGAGGCCGGATTTCGGCACGCCGCCGGAAAGCGTCCACAGGACGCCGGCGCCGGCCCAAATCATGCATTCGAGCGCCTGACGGCGGTCAACGCCTTCGTCCTCGCGGCAGGTCATTTCGGTTCTCCTCGATTGGCGGGGGGGCCGCCGGGGATAGAGACTCGCGAGCCGGCGCATTTATTCCCGACCCGCGAGGAAATTCGGCGTGCGTGCGAATTCGGGTAAATGACTGTAACCAAAGCGATGCGCGTTGGCCGCTCGCCCTGCGGCTCGAAAAGGCGCCGTTCTTCACGCGAAATTCAGAGTCCTGGCGTTCACTGGAAAATCGCGCTTCCCTTGGCAATTGGCGCGCGGACGCTTAAATGGGCTGATGGAACGGCGCGGCGAGGGTCTCCGAAACGAAGACGCCGTGCCGACGATGGGAACCCGATGAACGCAAATCTGCGCAATTTCGCCCTCTGGGTGATCATTTTCCTGCTGGTTCTGGCGCTCGTCACGCTGTTTCAGAGCCCGTCGCAGAAGGCGCCGAGCAGCGAAATTCAATTCAGCCAGCTCTTGACCGAGGTGGATGGCGGACACATTCGCGACGTGACCATCGCCGGGCCGGACATTTCGGGCCATTACAAAGACGGTCACGCCTTCCAGACCTATGCGCCGAGCGATCCGCAGCTTGTCAGCCAGCTCTACGCCAAGGGCGTGCAAATCACCGCCCGCCCGCCCTCGGACGGCAATTCCTGGCTGCTGACCCTTCTCATCAACGGGTTGCCGTTGCTGCTGTTCCTCGGCGGCTGGATTTACGTGTCGCGTCAGATGCAGGGCGGCGCCGGCAAGGCGATGGGCTTCGGCAAGTCGAAGGCCAAGCTTCTTAACGAGGCGCAGGGCCGCGTGACTTTCGAGGACGTCGCGGGCGTCGACGAAGCCAAGGAAGACCTGCAAGAGATCGTCGAGTTCTTGCGCGATCCGCAGAAGTTCCAGAAGCTTGGAGGCAAGATCCCGCGTGGATGTCTGCTGGTCGGCCCCCCCGGCACGGGCAAGACGCTGACCGCGCGCGCCGTCGCGGGTGAGGCCAACGTGCCGTTCTTCACCATTTCGGGCTCGGACTTCGTCGAGATGTTCGTCGGCGTCGGCGCGAGCCGTGTGCGCGACATGTTCGAACAGGCGAAGAAAAACGCGCCCTGCATCATCTTCATCGATGAAATCGACGCGGTCGGCCGTCATCGCGGCGCCGGCCTCGGCGGCGGCAACGACGAGCGCGAGCAGACGCTCAATCAATTGCTGGTCGAGATGGACGGCTTCGAGCAGAACGAAGGCATCATCATCATCGCGGCGACCAATCGTCCCGATGTGCTCGACCCCGCGCTGTTGCGTCCGGGCCGTTTCGACCGGCAGATCGTGATCTCCAACCCCGACTTCATCGGCCGTGAGAAAATCCTGCGCGTGCATGTGCGCAAGGTGCCGCTCGCGCCCGACGTTGATCTCAAGGTCGTTTCGCGCGGGACGCCCGGCTTCTCCGGCGCCGATCTGATGAACCTCGTCAACGAGGCGGCGCTGCTGGCCGCGCGACGCGGCAAGCGCGTCGTCACCAAGGCAGAGTTCGAGGATGCTCGCGACAAGATCATGATGGGCGCCGAACGGCGTACGTTGATGATGACCGAGGAAGAGAAGAAGCTGACGGCCTATCACGAAGCCGGCCACGCGCTCGTGTCCGTTTCGATGCCCGCCTCGGTGCCAATCCACAAGGCGACGATCATTCCCCGCGGTCGCGCGCTCGGTATGGTGCAATCACTGCCCGAGCGCGACCAGATTTCTCAAAGCTTCGAGCAGCTGATCGCGCTGCTGGCGATGTCGATGGGCGGGCGCGTTGCCGAGGAAATCGTGTTCGGCAAGGACAAAGTGACCTCCGGCGCCGCTGGCGACATTCAGCAAGTGACCAAGATCGCCCGCGCGATGGTGACTCGACTCGGCTTCTCCGAGAAGCTCGGCACGGTCATGTACGGTGAGAACCAGGAAGAGGTTTTCCTCGGCTATTCCATGGGCCGCCAGCAAAACATCTCTGAGGAGACCGCGAATACGATCGACGAGGAAGTTCGCCGCCTCGTCCACGACGGGCACGAAACCGCGACCCGCATCCTCACCGAGCGTCGGGCCGATCTCGAGACGCTCGCCAAGGGGCTGATGGAGTTCGAGACGCTCACGGGCGACGAGATCGTTGGATTGCTTCAGGGCGTTCGCCCGGTGCGCGAGGCCGGCGACAAGGAACCGCCGCCGCCCCCGCGCGCCGCGGTGCCAGCGACCGGCAAACGTAATTACGGCTCGGAGCCCGGCTTGGCGCCGCAGCCGCAGACCTGATCCACGCTGGACGATCCGCGCTCGCCGCCGCTCAGCGGCGGCGGTTGGCGACAAAGCGCGCGGCCGCGCGCAGGACGTCGCCTTCGCTTCCCAGTCCGGCACTATCGAGGGCGACGAGCGCGGTCGCGATCTCATCGTCGAGCCGCCGCCGGGCGCCCTCCAGGCCCACCGTGGAAACGAAGGTTGCTTTGTTGCGCGCGGCGTCCTTGCCGGCGCGCTTGCCGAGCGCGGCGTCGGTCCCCTCGGCGTCGAGAATGTCGTCGGCGATCTGGAACGCGGCGCCGAGCGCCTCGCCATAGTGAAGCATGGCGGCGCGCCGTTCGGGCGCCGCGCCGGCCAGAACGGCGCCGGCTTCAACGCTAAAGCGCAACAACGCCCCGGTCTTCATCGCCTGTATTTGAGCGATCGCCCCAGCGCTTAGCGGCGCCGCCGCCTCCTCGGCGGCCACGTCGAGCATTTGCCCGCCGACCATGCCGCCCACTCCAGAAGCGCGCGCGAGGCCGAGGCAGAGACGCGCGCGGGTCTCCGCGTCCGCGTGCGTCGCCGGGTCCGCCAGCACTTCGAACGCCAGCGTCAGCAGCGCGTCTCCGGCGAGGATCGCGGTCGCCTCGTCGAAGGCGCGATGGGTTGTGGGCCGGCCGCGGCGCAGATCGTCGTTGTCCATCGCCGGCAGATCGTCATGGACCAGCGAATATCCATGCACGCATTCGATCGCGGCGCCGACGCGCACCGCGCTTTCGCTCTCGAGCCCGAACGCCCGCGCGGTTTCGATCGCAAGGAACGGGCGCAGTCGTTTGCCGCCGCCCAGCATCGCGTATCGCATCGACTCGATCAGACGCTTGGGGCGCGCGAACTCGCCCGCGATAGGTTCGCGCGCGAGCAACGCCTCCAAGACGCTTTCGATCTGGGCGCCGACTTCGGCGAGCCGCTGCGGAAAATCGATCATCGCTGCGAGCGTTTCACGCGTCGTAGTCGGCCGGGTCGAACACGCGCTTGACCGAACAGAATTCGCAGGTGACGCCGATCTGGCCATCGTCGCCGACCATCGCCGCCCGTTCCTCGGCCGAGAAACTTTGCAGCATTGCGTCGATCTTCTCGGCCGAGCAACGGCAGGCCTCGACTAGCGGCGTCGGCTCGGTGACGCGCACCCCGCGCTCGTTGAAAAGGCGGAACAGCAGACGTTCGCTCGACAGCGTCGGATCGATCAGTTCGTGATCCTGCGTGGTCGCGGCGCGCGACTGCGCCTCCACCCATTCGTCGTCGTCGGGCGATGCGGGTTTCGCCAGGCCCTCAGGCGCGTCGCCGGGGTCGAAGTCGACATGCCGGCGCCGTTCGGGGGAATCCGGCAGGAATTGCGCGAGTAGTCCCCCCGCGCGCCACTGCGCGCCCTCCGCGGTCACGCTCTGGCCGACGGCAAGACGCACCAGGGTCGGTATCTGCTCGGAGCGCTCGAAATAGGCGTGAGCGGCCTGTTCGAGCCCTTGCCCGTCCAGCGCGATGACGCCCTGATAGCGCGAGGATTGGGGACCGGCTTCGATGGTGAAAGCGAGATGACCCTCGCCCAATATGTCGGCGTCGCTGTTCTCGGCCAGGCGCTTGGCCAGCGCCTCGTCGTCGAAACGCGCCAGCGCGCGCAGGTTCGAGGGAGCGTCGAAATCGACGACAAGCATGTTGAGCGGGCCGTCGGACTTGGTCTGCAACTGAAAGCGCCCTTCCAGTTTCAGCCTCGAACCCAGCAGCACCGCCAGCGTCGCCGCTTCGCCCAGCGCCCTGCCGACCGCCTCAGGATAGGCGTGCCGCTTCAAGATGGCGTCAATGGCCGGCCCGAGCCGCACGAGGCGTCCGCGCGTGCTCAGGCTCTCGACCGTATAGGGAACGACGATGTCGTCCTCGGTACGGTCGGAAACCTCGCGTTCGCGCGCGCTCATGCCTCGGGCGCTCCCAGGCACCAGGCGAGGACGCCCTTTTGCGCGTGCAGGCGATTTTCCGCCTCGTCGAACACCACGGATTGCGGACCGTCGATCACGTCGTCAGTGACTTCTTCGCCGCGATGGGCGGGCAGGCAATGCATGAAGATCGCGTCGGGCGCCGCGCGGCGCATCAGGGCGGAATTGACCTGATAGGGCGCAAGCAGATTCTGCCGACGTCCTTCGTCCTCGTCGCCCATCGAAACCCAGCAGTCCGAGATGATCGCGCTCGCCTTGTCGACGGCGCGGTGGGGATCGTCGCCGAAGGTTATGTTGGCGCCTGCGGCGCGCGCTGCGACGATGCGCTCGCGCGCGGGCTGCAATTCCGGGGGGCACGCTATGTCCAATTCGAATTCGAAACGCGCCGAAGCGTCGATCCAGGACGAGAGCACATTGTTGTAATCGCCGCTCCAGGCGATCTTGCGGCCACGGATCGGGCCGCGCTTTTCCTCGAAGGTGAGAATGTCGGCCATCACCTGGCAGGGGTGCGATTGTTTGGTCAACCCGTTGATGACGGGAACGCTGGCGTGGCGCGCGAGTTCGATCATGTCGGCGTGGTCGAGAATGCGGATCATGATCGCATCGACATAGCGCGAGAGCACGCGCGCGGTGTCGGCGATGGTCTCGCCGCGCCCCAGTTGCATCTCGGCGCCGGTCAGCATGATCGTCTCGCCGCCGAGTTCGCGCATCGCCAGATCGAAGGAGACGCGCGTGCGCGTCGAAGGCCGGTCGAAGATCATCGCCAGCGACTTGCCCGCAAGCGGACGCGCGGGGGCCGCGCTGGAGCCGCGGGCGCGCGCTTCTCCTCGGCGCGCTTTCATGCGCGCCGACCGGTCGAGAATGCCGCGCAAAGTATCCGCGGAATGATCAAGAAGATCGAGAAAGTGGCGGGGCGGGGCGGCGCCATCGAGCGTTGTCATGCCGCGGACGCCTTCAACACGGCCGGCATCGCCGCCTCCGCCTCGACGCAGGCGGCATTGAGGCGCTTGACGCCTTCGCTCAGTTCCTCGTCGCTGATGACCAGTGGGGGCAGCAGGCGCACGACGTTGTCGCCGGCCGGAATGGTCAGCAGGCGCTGGTCGCGCGCGAGCGCCGCGAAATCGCCAGGCGGCAGCTTGAGCTTGAGGCCGATCAGCAGGCCCTCGCCGCGCACCTCTTCAATGACGCGCGGGTGGAGATCCTTCAGCTCGGCAAGGCGCTGGCGCGCGATCAGACCGAGCCGCGCGACGTTGTCGATGAACCCGGGCGCGAGCACGATGTCGAGCACGGCGTTGGCGACCGCCATCGCCAGCGGATTGCCGCCGAACGTCGTGCCATGCACGCCGGCGGTGAGGCCCTTGGCGGCCTGCGACGTGGCGAGGCAGGCGCCGATCGGGAAGCCGCCGCCGAGGCCCTTGGCGGCGGTCAGAATGTCCGGGACGACGCCCGACAGCTCGTAGGCGAACAGCTTGCCGGTGCGTCCCATGCCTGTCTGGATCTCGTCGAAAATCAACAACAAGCCATGCCGGTCGCAGATTTCGCGCAAGCCCCGGAGAAACGCGGCCGGAACCGTGCGGATACCGCCCTCGCCCTGAATCGGCTCGATCATGATCGCGGCGGTATGGGGGCCGACCGCCGCCTCGACGGCGGCAAGGTCGGTGATCGCCATTTGATCGAAGCCTTGGACCTTGGGGCCGAAGCCTTCGAGATATTTGGCCTGACCGCCCGCGGCGATGGTGGCGAGCGTGCGGCCGTGGAACGCGCCCTCGAAGGTGAGAATGGCGTACCGCTCCGGCCGGCCGGAGACGGCGTGCCACTTGCGCGCCATCTTTATCGCCGCCTCGTTGGCCTCGGCGCCCGAATTGGCGAAAAAGACGAGATCGGCGAAGGTCGCCTCGACCAGACGAGCCGCGAGCCGCTCCCCCTCGGGCATCTGAAAGAGATTGGAAGTATGCCAGAGCTTCGAACCTTGACGCACCAGCGTCTCGACCAGATGGGGATGCGAGTGTCCGCAGGAATTGACCGCGATGCCGGCGCCGAAATCGAGATAGCGTTCGCCGCTCGTCGTCGTCAGCCAGCAGCCGTCGCCCCTCTCGAAGGCGACGTCGGCGCGCGCGTAAGTCGGCACGATGGCGGAAGGCAAGTCTAGGCTCCCAAAGCTAGAGCGGCGGTCGCGACCTCCGCGAAAAACAAAAACGCCGTCCCGTGGGGACGGCCGTTTCCTTCGCCGCGATCATAAGGAAACAGGCGGAACCGGTCAATTCGCACATGCGAAAGCAAGAAAATGCGCGAGGCGCGCGGAGTGAACCGTGAGCGGCGCGCGCCGCGCAAGAACTTGAAGCGACTCGAACTTTCGCTAGCGCCAATCGCGCCAAGCTGCGCGAAAGCGTCGAGATCTGGGGAAAAGCCCCTCTTCGGCGCCTCAGCGACTCTTGCGTCAGATTCAACGAGTAGTGTAGTTTCCATTGCGTTCACCACGAAATGTCGTGGGGTGTCTTTCTTGAGAGCGTATTCGTGCGTGGCGCTCGCCAGTGCGGCTGGTCGGGCGACGGCGCCGGATTCCGCCTGGATTTTTTTGCATCGGTCGGCGGGGAATTTTTTTTCCCGGGCGGGCCAGCTAGCGAGGCCAAAATGTCCTGGACTGACGAAAAAGTGGAGCTCCTGCGCCAACTCTGGCTGGACGGCAAGAGCGCCAGCCAGATTTCGGCGGTCCTCGGCGCCGGCCTGACGCGCAACGCGGTGATCGGCAAGGTGCATCGCCTCGGCCTCGCCGGCCGCGCCAAGAGCGCCAGTTCCTCGTCCTCGCCAGCGACTCCGCGCGCGCCCTCGGTCGCGCGCCGCCATGCGCCGCGCGCCGCTCCGAGCGTCGGGCGCGTTCACGGAGCGACCGCGTTGGCGATGACTCCCGACACGCTCATCGAGACTGTGCCGGTGCGGATCGAAGAGGACGTCGTGGTCCCGATGTCCCTGCGGGTGACGATCGTCGAGTTGAAGGAGGCCATGTGCCGCTGGCCGCTCGGCGATCCGACTTCGACCGAATTCCGTTATTGCGGCTCGCCGGCGCCCGGAACCGGTCCCTATTGCGCGCATCACGGTAAGCTCGCCTACCAGCCGATGCAGGACCGTCGCCGCGACCGCGACCGACGTCTGGCCTTGCGCTGACCGCCGGACGATCCGACGGCCCCAGCAACGCCGACAGGACGCGCGCTAGCTCGCGCGCGCCGTGACGCCGGCCAGCAATTCGCCCAGCATCGATCCTTCGAGCGCCTCCAACTCCTCGTCGCGACAAAAATATTCGGGGCCGCCGCAAGCCGCGAGCGCGTGCGCGATCAAGTCTCGCGCTGCGCAACGCATCGGCGTCAAGGCGCCGAAAGAGGCGCGGCCTCGACGTTGCGCCATCGTCACGATTGTCCGCTTGGCTACGCTGCCGGCGATCTCGCCTATGCGACCGAGGTCGGCGACGATGCGCATCGCGCTTACGATCTTCGCGGGGACGACCGGCGCGGATCCGAACCGCTCAAGCGCGCGCACGGCCGCGCGGCCGACTTCCTCACGCAATGCCCGCAGCCGCTCTTCCGCCTCGATCGCCGACCTCGCCTTGGCGAGATCCGCTTCGACGAGCGCATCCAGGGCGTCGGCGACGACGCTCTCCGCGAGCACGCCCATTTCCGCGATCAGACGCTCGATTTCGCAGGCGTCGCCTTCGCCAAAGCCGCCACGGCGTTCCATATTCGATTTTCGCTCCCTCGTTCACGACTCGCGAAAGCCGACTCGAAGGTCTGTCTTTGCGGGCGAAGCGCGACGAAGCCATGACGACCGCGCTCGCGCGGCGTTCACGAACCGGCGAGCGGCACGACGACCGTGAAGGTCGAGCCCTGGTCCAGGCGACTGGCGATCATCAGTCGGCCGCGATGACGCGCGAGAATGTGTTTGACGATCGCCAGGCCCAGGCCGGTCCCGTTCTTGGCGCGGCTCTGCCCGGCGTCGACACGGTAGAAGCGTTCGGTCAGGCGAGGCAGATGCTCGGGCGCGATGCCGCGACCGTAGTCGCGCACGGCCATTCGGCCTTCCCGACCCACGGCCTTCACAGACACTTCGATGCGGTCGCGTTCCGCGCTCTCGCCGCGGGCGCCGTATTTGATCGCATTTTCGATCAGATTTTCGGCCACGCGCACCAGTTCGTCGCGATCGCCGATGACAGCGATCGGTCCTTCGGCGTCGAGCTTTATTTCGACGCCCAGATCCTTGGCGAGCGGCGCCAGCGTGTCCGCGACATGGCGCGCGACCTGCGCGAGATCGACCTCGGCCTCGGGACGCAGATGTTGCTTTTGTTCGATGCGCGACAGCGACAGCAAATCGTCGATCAGGCGCGCCATGCGGCGTCCTTGCTCACGCATGATCTTGAGGAACTTTTCGCGCGCCTTCGGGTCCGCCTGCGCCGACCCTTGCAACGTCTCGACAAAGCCGAGCAGCGAGGCGAGCGGGGTGCGCAATTCGTGGCTGGCGTTGGCGATGAAGTCCGCGCGCATACGTTCGACGCGCCGCGACTCGGTAAGGTCTCGCATCGTCAGCAGCGCGCCGACGACCTCGCCGGACTCCTCGGCGAGCGGCGCGACGCTCACCTCGAACACCCGCTCGATCGGAACGCGCTCGCTCCACTGCACGGTTTCCGCCTGCCCGTCGGACATGACCCGCCTTACAGCGTCGAGCACGTCGGGTGAGCGCAGCGCCAGAAACAAGGGCTCGCCGATCCGCAGCGCCGGCAACAGTTCGTGCGCGGGCCTGTTCGCGGCTTCCGCGCGACCGTTCGCCCTGACGACGACCGCCGGTTCGGGCATCGCCGCGACAATCTTGCCAACGATCGGCGAACGGATCAGTTCGGCCAGACCGCCGGCGTCGGAAACGCCGTTTGCGCTCGGCATTCTTCCTCCTTCGAACCGAAGCGGCTCGGACTAGTCCCGACTTTCCAAGCCGGTGTCGCGCATCGCCTCGCGCAGGGCCGTCCATCGGCGCGCCGCCTCGTTGGCGCCGAGCAGCGCCAGCGCCAACAGGAACGGGATGACGTAATAGATTACTCGGAACAAGAGGAGCGAGGCCAGCAACTGGTCGCTCGATCCGCCGACGCCCTTTAACATCGTCGCCTCGAAAACGCCGAGTCCGCCCGGCGCGTGGCTGGCGATGCCGAGCATCGCCGCGAGCGAATAGAGCGCGCAGAACGCGACATAGCCGACGCCGTGCCCCTTGGGCAGCAGCACGAACAACACGCCCGCGGCGGCGCAAACGTCGATGACGCCGAGCGCGGTCTGTCCGAGCGTCAGCAGCGGTCCGGGCAACTTGAAGTTGAGGAACACCGCCTCGCCGCGCCTGCGCATGCGCGTCACCCAGACCAGATAGGCCGCCAGGGCCGCGAACAGGGCGAGTCCGATCGCCTCGTTGGCCCAATTGGCGAGTTTGTTGATTTCGCCGATCGCGCTGGCGTCGGCGAGAAACCCGACGCCCAGCACGACCCCCATGCCAAGCCAGAAGGTGACGCCGGCGATGACGGTGAGGCTCGCGACCTTGCCCGGCGTAAGTCCGGCCGGTCCGTAAAGCCAAAATCGAACGGCGCCGCCGGTGACGAGCGGAAACCCGAGCGTGAAGGAAATCGCGTAGCTGGTGAACGAGGCGAGCGCGGTCAGCCGATACGGAACTTTTATGGCCAGATGTCGCAGCGCGAGGGCGTCGTAGCCGGTCAGGGCGAGATAGCTCACGGACGCCAGCGCGCAAGCCATCGCGATCTGATCGGCGCCGGTCGCGGCGAAGGCGGCGGCGAATTTTCTCGGGTCGATCTGCAGCAGCGTGCGCCCGAAAATATAGATCGAGACCGACAAGATCGCGAGGCTGAACGCGACGCCGACCCGGCGCAATTGCGCACGATGGGCTTGAGCGAACAGGACGATGCGCGCGATGCGGCGCGCGGGCGCCTCGGCCTCGAGCTGGCGGGGGGAATCTTTTGGCGCCATGCCCCGGTGGGCTCCTCTATCGGCCAGACGCCTATAGAGCGCGTGGCGGCGAGCGGCAAGTCCCAAGAAATTTCCGTGAGATTGCCGCGCGGACCTTGACGGGAGCGCGGCGCGCGCTCGACAAACCAGCCAAGGCGGGTTTGGGAGGTTAGCGAACATGTCAATTGGCGGGCTCGACGATTCCGCGCGCGGCGGCAGGATAAGGCTTGGAATGGTCGGCGGCGGCGAAGGGGCTTTCATCGGTGCGGTGCACCGGATCGCCGCCCGCATGGACGCTCATTACGAGTTCGTCGCCGGCGCGCTCTCCGCCTCGCCGGAAAAATCGCGCCGCTCCGGGGCGGCGCTCGAACTGTCGCCTGATCGGATTTACGATGACTTCCATATGATGGCGAAAGCCGAATCGCTGCGCCCCGACGGCATAGAGGCGGTGGCGATCGTCACGCCCAACCACATGCACATGGCGCCGACGCTCGCTTTCCTGAAAGCGGGCGTTCACGTCATCTGTGACAAGCCGCTCGCGCTTTCGCTCGCCGAAGGACGCAAGATGCGGGCAGCGGTCGAGAAGTCGGGGCGCATTTTCGCGCTCACGCACAATTACACGGGCTATCCGCTGGTGCGCCGCGCGCGCGAGATGGTTCGGCAGGGCGACCTCGGCGAAATCCGGTTGATCCAGGTCGAATACCCGCAGGAATGGTTGGCGGGCCCCGCCGAACATAGCGGCAGCAAGCAGGCCGAGTGGCGTGTCGATCCCAGGCGCGCGGGCGTGGGAGGCGCGCTCGGCGACATCGGCACGCACGCCTTCAATCTGGCTGATTATGTCGGAGGGATCGACTTGAGCGAACTCTCGGCCGATCTCAGTTCATTCGGGAAAGGACGCCAACTCGACGACAATGCGCAGATGCTGTTGCGCTACGCCAACGGCGCGCGCGGAAGCCTGTGGGTCAGTCAGGTCGCGCCGGGCCACGAAAACGGTCTGCGCTTGCGCATTTACGGGACCAAGGGCGGGCTGCGGTGGGTGCAGGCCGATCCCAATGAAATGCTGTGGTCGCCGCTCGGCAAGTCGACGCGCATCGTCACGCGCGATGGCGTCGGCGCGGGCGAAGCCGCCAGGCGCGTCACTCGAGTTCCGGCCGGCCACCCGGAAGGCTATCTCGAAGGCTTCGCCAACATTTACAGCGAGGTCGCGCTCGCGATCAAAGCCGCGCGCAAAGGCAAGCCGGCGCCCAAGGGCGTGCATTTTCCCGGCATCGAGGACGGGCTGAAGGGCCTCGCCTTCATCGAGGCGGCAGTGAAGTCGTCCAAGGCCAACGGCAAGTGGGTGAAGCTATGAATCGTGCGAATAGCGCGGTCCACGACGCGCTTCGGCCAAGGCGCCGTCGAACTCGGCCGCGAATTCGGCTTTCTGATCGGGGCCGAGGAATTTGGCGACGTCCCACCGCTTGCCCCGGCTGAGCAGCGAAATGCGCTGGACGCCGAATTCCTCGTGATCGATGCGCTCCAGCCGCACCCAATTCGGCGTGAACCGCCATTCGCGCTTCAGCCCCGCGGCGCTGACGCGCGCAAAACGAAGTTCGAAATATGTGAGGCGGAAGTCCTCGTAGGCGCGCGCGGCGCGATAGTTGAGGCGGAACGCGAGATAAAGCGCGGCGACGTCCAGCCCGAGGAAACCGACGATCGGCCAGGCGCCCATGAGATAGAACGGAATGCTCAAAGCGGTCGTGGCGACGAAAGTCGCCGCCATCAACGCGCGAAATCCGGCCGGGCCCATCGAGCGATGGGGGGTCAGGCGCGCTTTGAAGATCGGCGTATCGTCCATCCGGGCCTCGCGGGGGCCGGCCCCTTGGCGGGCGCGACATGGCCAAATATAAGCCGGACATGAAGTCTGGCCAAGCCGTCGAGAGCCGCCGTTCCGTCGCCGCCAAGGCGCGCGCGCAAGAGGTGTTCCGGCGCCTCGCCGCGGCCGCGCCCGAGCCGGAAACCGAACTCGAATATTCCGACCCCTTCACGTTGCTGGTCGCGGTCGTACTTTCGGCGCAGGCGACCGATGCGGGGGTCAATAAGGCGACGCGCGGTTTGTTTCGCGTCGCCGACACGCCGGCGAAAATGGCGGCGCTTGGCGAGGCGGCGCTCGCCGACAAGATCAAGACCATCGGCCTCTACAAGACCAAGGCGAAGAACGTGATCGCGCTTTCGCAGGCCCTGCTCAGCGATCACGGCGGCGAAGTCCCGCGCGACCGCGAGGCTTTGGAGGCGTTGCCGGGCGTCGGGCGCAAAACCGCCAACGTCGTGCTCAACGTCGGTTTCGGCGAGCCGACGCTGGCGGTCGACACCCATGTGTTTCGAGTCTCGAACCGCATACCGCTCGCGCGCGGCAAGACGCCGCGCGAGGTCGAGGACGGCTTGCTGAAGATCATCCCGGCGCGCTTCCTAAGGCACGCCCATCACTGGTTGATCCTGCACGGACGCTACGTCTGCAAGGCGCGCGCGCCTCTTTGCGCGGAGTGCCCGATCGCCGATCTGTGCGCCTGGGAGGGCAAAGCCGGCTAATCCTGCGCGGCCGCCTCCAGCGCGACGTCTGCGTCCGTCGTGGCGAAGGCCGCGGCCATTTTGTCGCGGTCGAGCTCGCCTTCCCACCAGGAGACGATCACCGTCGCGACGCCGTTGCCGGTGATGTTGGTCAGCGCACGCACTTCGCTCATGAATTTGTCGATGCCGAAAACAATGGCGAGGCCGGGGACGAGCCGCGCGTCGGCGGCGGCCAGAGTGCCGGCGAGCACGACGAAGCCGGCGCCGGTGACGCCGCTCGCCCCTTTGGAAGTCAGCATCGCCACCAGCAGGATCGTCAGCAGCTGGCCGACCGAGAGATCGACGTGCAAAGCCTGGGCGATGAACAAGGTCGCCAACGTCATATAGATATTCGTGCCGTCGAGGTTGAAGGAATAGCCGGTCGGCACGACGAGGCCGACGACTTGTTTCGAGCAACCGAGCCGCTCGAGCTTGGCCATCAGGGAGGGCAGGGCGCTCTCCGACGATGACGTGCCGAGCACGATCAGCAACTCGTCCTTGATAAAGCGAATAAAATTGAGAATCGAAAAGCCGGCGATTCTGGCGATCAGCCCGAGCACGATCAGCACGAACAGCAACGACGTGACATAGAACGTCAGGACGAGATTCAAGAGATTGCCGAGCGCAGAGGGGCCGAACTTGCCGATGGTGAAAGCCATCGCGCCGAAAGCGCCAACGGGCGCCGCTTTCATGATGATGCCGATGACCGCGAACATGGCGTGCGCGGCGTCGTCGATTAGCCCGCGCAGGGCATGGCCACGTTCGCCCATTTTCATCAAGGCGAAGCCGAACAGCACCGCGAAGAACAGAACTTGCAGAATGTCGCCGATTTGGAACACCTGCGTCGCGCCTGGCCCGCAGCCGCCGCCCTCGGGAGAACTGACGAAGGCGCCGACGACGCTGTCGGGGATGATGTGCAGGAGATAATCGACCGGCTTCATCTTCGAAGCGGTTTCGACATAGCATTTGACCTGCGCGGCCTGGTCCGGCGTCAACTCCTTGACCGGGAAGCCCGACCCCGGCTGCCAAATCATGCCCACCAGGATGCCGATCAGCAGCGCCAGCGTCGAGACGAACTCGAAATAGACAAGGGCCTTGACGCCGACCCGGCCGACGCTTTTGGCTTCCTGGATGTGCGCGATGCCCGAGACGACGGTGCAGAAAATGATCGGCGCGATCGCCATCTTGATCAATTTGACGAAGGCGCGGCCGAGCAAGTTGATCCAGTCGTTCTTGGCGAATTCGGGAAACAGCCAGCCGAGGAGAACGCCGAGCCCGATGGCGATCAAGACCTGGACATAGAGGGTCTTGTACCAAGGCTGGTTTGTCGCCATGTCCGTCCTCCCGAGTCGCGGGGACGTCTTCAGGCGCGCCCCGCCTCATCGTCCTTGCCCGGTCGTGGGAGGGAATTCAAGGGCGACTTCGCCTTTGCGCGACCTGGCTGTGCAGAGGGGGCAGGCGCCGTCTTGCAACCGGTGGTACCGCCACCCCGGCTCGAACGGGGGACCTCTAGATCCACAATCTAGCGCTCTAACCAACTGAGCTATGGCGGCAGGGGCTTTCGACCGGCCGGGAAACTAGTGTCAAAGGCGTTGGGTTGCAAGTCTCGAATGGCGCGCCGCCCCGCCGCGCGCTAGGCTGGCGCGAAACGCGACCGGGAGACCCTATGCTGAAAGGCTATTTCATGCACGGCGCGACCGCGGCGCTGGCCGTTTTGGCGTTGGCGATCGTTGGGGCGGAATTGCTGGGCTTCGCCCGGTTCGCACTGTGGCAGGTCGCGCTCGGCGCGTTCCTCTTTTACTTTAGTGAGTACGTGATGCACCGGTTCGCGTTCCACGCGCCGCCGGCGCCGTGGGAATTCGTGCGCAAATTGCAGCATCGCCTGCATTACGACCATCACGTCGAGCCGAATCGGCTTGATCTGCTGTTCCTGCCATTGTGGTTCCTAGCGCCCAATCTGACGCTTACGGCGCTGGGGGTCGGCTGGATTCTGGGCGCTGGGGCGGTCGCTTCGGTGATGCTGGGGGTGACGCTCGCCATTCTGCACTATGAGTTAGTGCATTATGTCGCCCATATCCCCTATCAGCCGCGCACGGCTGCGGGGCGTTGGATGAAGCAATATCACCTGCGCCATCACTTCATCAGCGAGAAGGAATGGTTCGGGGTGAGCAATCCCTCGCTCGACATCGTCTTCGGCACTTTCACCGATCCCAAGGAGGCCGAAAAGAGCGCGACGACGCGAAAGCTTTTTTCTTGAGCCGCGTCGTCGAGAATTGACTTGGCCGCATGGCGTCACCGATATATCAGCGCGCTGGGCGGCGAGGCGCGAGCGCCTTGCGTTAGGGAAGCGCCGGCGTGCGGGCTGCGCCAAGGGAGGATGAATTCGATGAAGCCGAATTACCTGATTTCGGGTCTGGCGCTGGCGGCGGTCCTGGCCTCCGCACCCGCGAAGGCGGGCGACGACACGGTCAACGTCGGTCTCATTCTGCCGATGACCGGCCCTTCCGCGAGCACGGGCAAACAGGAGCGCGCGGGCGCCGAACTCTACATTCAACAGCATGGCGACAAGGTCGCGGGAAAGACGATAGCCCTGATCGTCAAGGACGACACCGGCGCGCCCGACGTCACCAAGCGGCTTGCCGAGGAATTGGTCGGCAACGACCATGCGGCCGCGTTGATGGGCTTCGGACTGACGCCGCTCGCGCTTGCGGTCGCGCCGGTCGCGACGGCGGCGAAAGTTCCGGAAATCGTCACCGCCGCCGCGACGGCGATGATCACGGAGAAGTCGCCTTACATCGTGCGAACTTCGTTCACGCTGCCGCAGGCCTCGGCGCCGATGGCCGAGTGGTGCCTCAAGAACAACATCAAGAAAGTCGTCACCATCGTCACCGACTACGGCCCGGGCGTCGACGCGGAAAAGTGGTTCGGGGAAACCTTCACCAAGGGCGGCGGAACGATCGCCGAGGCGATCCGCGTGCCGCTGAAGAATCCCGACTTCGCGCCGTTCCTGCAACGCGTCAAGGATGATGCGCCGGACGCCGTGTTCGTATTCGTGCCCTCGGGCTTCGGCGCCGCCTTCATGAAACAGTTTGTCGAGCGGGGCCTCGACAAGTCCGGCGTCAAGCTGATCGGGACCGGCGACGTCACCGATGACGACCTGTTGGCCGACATCGGCGATTCCGCGCTGGGCGCCGTGACGACCCATCATTATTCCGTCGCGCACGATTCGCCCGAGAACAAGGCGTTCGTCGCCGCCTTCGAGAAGGCCAACGGCGGAATGAGGCCGAACTTCATGGCGGTCGCGGCCTATGACGGCATGGCGCTGCTGTATCAGTCGCTCGAAAAGACCAAGGGCGCGACCGACGGCGATGCGCTGATCGCGGCGATGAAAGGCGCGGCCTGGATGAGCCCGCGCGGACCCGTCTCGATCGACCCCGATACCCGCGACATCGTGCAGACCATCTACGTGCGCAGGGTCGAGAAAAAGGACGGCCAGCTCTACAATGTCGAGTTCGGCTCGATCCCCAACGTGAAGGATCCCTACAAGGCCTCGAAGAAATAACCCGACGATTTCGAGGCTGAGATGCTGACGATCCTGCTCGACGGAATCGCCTACGGCATGTTGCTGTTCGTGCTGGCGAGCGGATTGTCGGTAACACTGGGGCTGATGAACTTTATCAATCTCGCGCACGGCGCCTTCGCGATGGTCGGCGGTTACGTGACCGCGCTCCTGATGAACCGCGCCGGCGCGCCGTTCCTGCTGACGCTGCCGCTGGCGTTCCTCATCCCCGCGCTGATCGGCGTCGCCCTGGAGCGCACGCTTTATCGGCGTCTCTATGGCGCCAGCCCGCTCGATCAGGTGCTGTTCAGCATCGGCCTTGTTTTCATGGCGATGCCGATAGCCAATTTCTTTCTCGGTGATCAGCCGCAGCAGGTGCATCTGCCGCCCTGGCTTTCCGGACGGCTGGAGTTTCACGGCGTCGGCATCGGCGTTTACCGATTATTCATCATAGCGGTTTGCGGCGTCGCGGCGGCGGCGTTGCAGATATTTCTCGTCAAGACGCGCTTTGGCGCGCGCCTCCGTGCGGCGGTTGACGACGCACGCGTCGCCTCGGGGCTCGGCGTCGACGTCGACAGATTGTTCGCCATCACCTTCGCGGTCGGCAGCGGGCTCGCGGGGCTCGGCGGCGCGCTGGCGGCCGACGTCGTGGGCGGCATCGACCCGAGCTTTCCGCTGAAATACATGGTGACGTTCCTGATCGTCGTCACGATCGGCGGGTCGAACGGCATCCTTGGCGCGTTGGTGGGTTCGCTGCTGCTCGGCGTACTCGACGTCGCCGGCAAATATTACGTGCCCTCGATCGGAGCCTTCATCATCTATTTCGTCATGGTCGTGACGCTGATCCTGCGGCCGCAAGGGCTGTTTGCGCGGGGGGACGCGCGTTGAGCGCCGCGCAGACCCTGGACGAAAAGGCCAAGCTGGAAGCACATTTGCGCCGACACGAGCGTTGGCGTTGGAGCGAGATCGCGTTCTGGGCGGCCATTCTCGTCCTGATATTCGCGTTGCCCTCGCGCGCCGGGCTTCTCAACGAAATCCTGATCGCCGGGCTTTTCGCGCTCTCGCTCGACCTCATCCTCGGACTGACCGGGGTCGTCTCCCTCGGTCAGGCCGCGTTCTTCGGCGTTGGCGCTTACGGCGCGGCGATCCTTTCCGCCTACGGCCTCTCCGAACCGACGCTAGGCCTTTTGCTGGCCAGTGCGCTCGCCGCGTTGCTCGGGCTGGCGACGGCGCCTTTGCTGTTGCGCGGCTCGGACCTGACTCGCCTGATGGTGACAATGGGCGTCTCGCTGATGCTCGGCGAACTCGCCAACCGCAATTCCTGGCTGACCGGCGGCGCCGACGGTCTGAACATCGCGATGTCGCCGGTGCTCGGTCTATTTCCGATCGGCTTCACGGGACAGCGCAACGCTGCGCTCTATAGTTTCGTCGTGCTGTTCCTGTTGTTCGTCGGAGCGCGACGCCTCGCGCAATCGCCGTTCGGCCTGTCGCTGACGGCTGTGCGCGAGAATCGCCTGCGGGCGGGCGCGCTCGGCATCTCGACCTCGCGTCGCATCATCGGCATCTATGCGCTCTCGGCGGCTTACGCAGGCGCGGCGGGCGCGCTGCTCGCGCAAACGACGCAGATCGTCTCGCTCGACGTGTTCGACTTTCATCGCTCGGCGGACGTCATGCTGATGCTCATCATCGGCGGCGCGGGCTATCTCTACGGCGGCATCGTCGGGGCCACAGTGTTCATCGTTCTCAAAGACGTCATTTCGGGCGCCACGCCGGAATATTGGGAATTCTGGATCGGCGGGCTGCTGGTCGTGCTGGTGTTGATCGGGCGCGACAACATGCGCGAATTGGCGCGCCGACGCATCAAGACGATTTTGCCCGGAGCGGCGAAATGAGCGCGCCCGCGCTCGAGGCGCGCGGCCTTGTCAGGCGCTTCGGCGGGCTTACCGCCACCGACGATGTGTCGTTCGCGGTTCAACCCGGCGCGCGTCAGGCTTTGATCGGCCCCAACGGCGCCGGCAAGACGACGCTCATCAATCTCCTCACCGGCGTCGTCAAGCCGAGCGAGGGCGCGGTGCTGCTGCAAGGCGAGGACGTAACGGCGCTCTCCTCCAACAAGCGCGTGAGGCGGGGGCTCGCGCGCACGTTCCAGATCAATCAGCTCTTTCCCGACATGTCGCCGGCCGAGTCTTTGGGTCTGGCGATCTCGGAACGGCTGGGTCGCGGCAGGGATTTCTGGCGCGTCGCCGGAAGCCGCCCCGGCATCGTCGATGAGATCGAGGAATTGCTCGCGCGCTTCGGCCTTGTCTCGGTCATGGACCAGCCGACGCGCACCTTGCCCTACGGCAAACAGCGTTTGTTGGAGATCGCGCTCGCGCTCGCCTGCAAGCCGAAAGTGCTGCTGCTTGACGAACCCGCGGCCGGCGTGCCGGAGGAAGAGCGCCACGACATCCTCGCCGCGCTCGCCGCGTTGCCGGCGGAAGTCGCGATCCTGTTGATCGAGCACGACATGGATCTTGTATTTAATTTCGCGACCCGCATTTCCGTATTGGTCGCGGGGCGGTTGCTGTGCGAAGGCGAGCCGGCCGCCATCGCCGCGGACGAGCGGGTGCGCGCGGTATATCTGGGGGAAGACGCGCATGGCTGAACTGCTGCGCGTCGAGGCCCTGAGCGCCGGTTACGGCGATGCGCAGGTGATATCCAACCTCGACCTCAGTCTCGAGGACGGTAAATCGCTCGCCCTGCTCGGGCGCAACGGCGTCGGCAAGACGACGCTCATCAATTCACTGATCGGCGTGACGACCCGCCACGGCGGACGCATCTATCTGAACGGCGTCGATCTCACTCCGTTGCCGCCGCATAAGCGCGCGCTCGCCGGGGTCGGCTGGACGCCGCAGGAGCGCAATATCTTTCGTTCGCTGACTGTCGAGGAGAACTTGACCGCCATCGCGACGCCGGGCGCCTGGACCGTGGAGCGCGTCTACCGGATGTTCCCGCGCCTTCGCGAACGCCAGCGTAACATGGGCCGGCAATTGTCGGGCGGCGAACAGCAGATGCTGGCGGTCGGTCGTGCGCTGGTGCTGAATCCCAGGCTGCTGTTGCTCGACGAACCGACCGAAGGTCTGGCGCCAATCATTGTCGACGAACTGCTTGCCGCGTTGAAGTCGCTGGCGATCGACGGACTTTCGATGATCATTGTCGAGCAGAAGCCGAAAAAGATCCTGCCGTTCACCGATCGCGCGATCATTCTCAATCGAGGCGCCATCGCGCACGAAGGCAGCAGCGCGGCGCTCCTCGCCGATCCGGCGCTGCTGGAAGGCCACCTTTCGGCGACGAGCTAAAGAAAAGCGTCCTATCCCGCGGCCGTGCAGCGCCGACGATCGGTCAGTTCGCGACTGGGATCCGCCGGGGCGCGAACGTTCGGCGCACGCGCGACAATCCTGCGCGAAGGCCGTCAGCGAGATCGGACCACAGCAGCGTCTCCGACGGCGAATCGGCGAAGATGCGCATTTGGGCGGCGAATTCACGCTCCGCGAGGGCGGTGGAATCCGCGCGATTCGTGAAGTGGCGCTCGAGACGAAGTTTAAGTGTCATCTGGCTCGCTCCCGGGAATGCGGCGTCGTCGCCGATCACCTCAAACGTGAGCTATATATTAAGTCACGTAGAATAGCAACGTAAAATAATTTATATAACAGGTGAATAACGGTATACTCTGGATTCCCCGGAACTCAGCGACCTGGTCGCAACGTCAATCGGGACCATTGGCGATCGACCGCTTAAGCATTAGGTAACGCGCGATACGGAGTCGTCCCGCACCCATATGCCGACCCTCAATGCGTCCTTTTCCGCCCGTGCCGCGGAACGGCTGTTTCCGCCTTCGAACGAGGGTGGGCGCGATTCCTCGCGCGGGCTGGCCTTTGTCGTTGCGACCCTGATTTATGTCGTGCTGATCGCTCCCCTCGCCATCGAGTTCGGTCGCTCAGCGCCGCCTTCCCCACCCGAGGCGGAAATTCCTGTCGAGATCGTCGTGGAGCCGCCGCCGGCGCCGGAACCGACGAAGGCGCCCCAACCTCCGAAGCAAGCCCAGCCGCTCGACGAAAAGCCGGCTTATGACGCTCCGCGCTCCGGTCAAGACGAGAAGCTCGACAGCGAAATCGCGGGCAAACCGCCCGAGCCGGCCCCGAGCCCGCCGCCGCAACCCCCCGGCGCCGCCGAGGACAATTCGCCGAAGCTCTCCGCCAAACAGGACGCGCCGAACGCCGAAAAACTGCCCGTGGACGCGCCGCCAATGCCGCTATCCCCAGAGGGCGACCTCGCACCGCAACAACAGGCGAAGGCGGAACCGCAGACGCCAGCGCCCGAGCCCGCCGCGCCTTCGGGGCCGAAAATCCCGTTGTTCAACCAAGTTCCCGACGTCGATTTCGGGGGTCCGGTGAAATACTCGAAGGTGTCGGGCGGTAATTCGCAAGCTACCTATCTTTCGACGCTCTACGGAATGATCGTGCCGCGGCTACGACGAAACCCAAATCTGCGGTCGATGGCGAGCGGCCTCACCGGCACGATCGTGTTCGGCATCGACGATCGCGGACGCCTGACGCAGCGCTGGATCGCCGAAGCGAGTGGATCGAACGCGCTCGACAACGCCGCCTATGAAGCGGTGGGCGCCGCTTCGCCATTCCCCCCGCCGCCGGGCGGAATGCCCCGGCAGATACGGTTCACTTATTCGCCGCGCTGACCGCGATTCAGTGCGTGGTGAGCGCGCGCAGCAGCCGCCAAGTGTAGACGCCGGAGTCGTAACCGTCGTCGAAACCGATCCGCACGGCGGATTCGCCGATCTGCTCGATGCTGAGAATGGCGACGTCGCGCACGGTCGCCGGGGCGCCAACATCGATTTCGGCGTCCGGGTTGGCGTAGCGCAAACGACGTGAGGAGACGCTGCCGACGACGCCATCGTCAAACGTGACCTTCAAGACGCGGCCATTGTCCTGCACGCGCAATTCGCTCGGCCAAGGCGTCGGGCGCGTTCCGGTCGCATCCTCGCTCATCGCGCCATCCCTCGCGTCGCCTGGTGTTCTAGGCCATTCCCGACCAATTCAGCTTTTCGCGCAGCGTCACGACAGAGCCGACGATGATGATCGTCGGACCGCGCAAGCCCGCCGCGTGGGCGGCGCTGGCGAGCGTCGCGACCTCGGCGACGACGACGCGCTGGTTGGCGCGCGCGCCATTGTCGATGATGGCGGCGGGCGTATGCGGATCAACGCCCTGAGCGATGAAGGTTTCCATCATTTCCGAGATATGGCCGAGCCCCATGTAGATGGCGACGGTCTGCCCCGGCTGGATCAGCGCCTTCCAGTCGCGCGCGATTGGTCCTTCCTTGCCGTGGGCGGTGACGAAAATGCAGGCCTGCGCGTGATCACGATGCGTCAGCGGAATGCCCGCGTAGGCCGAGCAGCCGATCGCGGCGGTGACGCCGGGACAGACCTGAAAGGCGACGCCCATCTCGCCCAGCTTTTCGATCTCCTCGCCGCCGCGCCCGAACACGAAGGGATCGCCGCCCTTGAGCCGCAACACCCGCTTGCCCTCGCGCGCGTAAGCCACGAGCATTTCGCCGATTTCCTCCTGCGAGGCGGCATGATCGAGCGGCCTCTTGCCGACATAGACGCGCTCGGCTTCTCGCCGCACGAGGTCGAGGACGGCGGGCTCGACCAGGCGATCGTAGAGCACGACATCCGCTTGCTGCATGAGCCGCAAGGCGCGAAAGGTAAGGAGATCGGGATCGCCGGGACCGGCGCCGACCAGGTAAACCTCGCCGACCGGGCGCTCGTTTTCGCCCGCGCGGGCAAGCTCCGTTTCGAGACCCGATTCCGCGCGCTTGAGATCGCCGGCCAGCGCGAACTCCGCGACCGGCCCCGCGAGCTGCCGCTCCCAGAATCGGCGACGGGCGGCCGCGTCCAAGATGCGCGCTCCGACCCGCGCGCGCGAGGCGCGCACGAAATTCGCAAGCCGCCCATAGCCCGAGGGAACGAGCGCCTCTATTTGGGCGCGCAGGCGCCGGGCGAGGAGGGGCGAGGCGCCTCCGGTGGACACCGCGATCAGCACGGGGTCGCGATCGACGATTGCGGGCAGTTGGAAATCGCAGAGATCCTCGCGCGCCGCGACATTGGTCAGCACGCCCGCGGCCTTGGCGAGCGCGCTGAGCCGCCGGTCCTCTTCGTCGCTTCCCGTCGCCACGATGCAAAGGCGAAAGTCGCTGAGTTCGCCGGCGTCGCGAGGATCGCGCGCAACGAAGGCCAGCGCGTCGTCGCGGCGCAATTGCGAGAACTCCGCGCCGAGGGCGGGGGTGAAAACGGTGACGCGGGCGCCCGCGCGCAGCAGCGTCTCGGTGCGACGGGCCGCCGGCAAGCCGCCGCCGATCACGGCGACCGGCTTCGTCCTGACATCGAGAAATATCGGTAGATGGTCCATCGAAAAGATCGCTCGCCCCGCGTTTCGCGCTCCAGGACGGTTTAGCCGGTTTGCCGCGCGGGCGCGAGCGTGCGGGGCGATCTGGCCGCTGAGGCGGAATTGGGTTAGATCGACGCATGATCGACGAAACGCTCGATGCGCGCGGCCTGAAGTGTCCGCTCCCGATTCTTATGGCGAAAAGGGCGCTGCGCCGCCTGAAATGCGGCCAGATTCTCGAAGTGCTGGCGACCGACCGCGGCGTCGACGCCGATATGATCGACCTTTGCGAAATCGCCAACGCGGAGCTTTTGCGGTCGGCGTTTCGCGACGGCGTGCATCGCTTCTGGCTACGCGCCGGCCAAAGTGCCCGCGACGGAGTCGAAGCGGATCAATCGGCGCTGTCGGACCCGCTCGCTTGAGCGAGCCGGCCGCGCGCGCGCTCGCGGAATTCGGTCGGCCGCAGGCCCGTGCGCTTCTTGAAGAAGCGCCCGAAATAGGCTTCGTCGCGAAAGCCGAGCGCGGCCGCGATCTGTTTGACGCTCAGGGTGGAATAGGCGAGTTCGCGCTGGGCCTCGTGCGTGGCGCGCGCGTCGATCGCCTCGAGGGCGCAGACGCCGAGCCCCCCGCGCGAAATGCGCGTCAGTTGACCTGGCGTGACGTTCATTGCGGCGGCATAGCGCTGCACAGGTAGGCGCGCGCGGCAATGCGCGTCGAGCAGGGCGCGAAATTTTTCGATGCGTGCGGCCCGATGCGAGCGCGCGGAATCGCCTGAAGACTCGGCGCTTTCGCCGCTGCGCGCGATCTCGACGAACAGGGCCAGCGTCAAAGCCAGGCCGGCGGCCGATTGCCAGCGCGCCTGCGTCGCCGCCTCGCGTTCGATCGCCTCGAATAGCGGCGGGATCGCTGATCCAACGCGGCTCGAAGGATCGATGGCGAGCACCGTGGGCCTGCGGATATGCGGCAACAAGTCCGGCGAGACCGCGATCGCCAACGATTCGAGCGGCGATTGCGCGGTGGTGATGACATGGCCGTCGATGTCGGCGGAGAAACGGAAGCCATGCACCGAACGCGCGGGGGCGACGATCAGACAGGGCGGCCGCACCTTCCAGATGTCTCCATCAATGAAGGTCTCGCCTCCGCCATCGGTTGCGTAAAGCACCTGGATCAGCGCGTCATGGAAATGCGGTCGGATGTCCCAGTCGAACATCCCCGAGCGCACGGGGATGCGCTCGTAATGCACGAGATCGGCCCAAGCCGAATCGGCCGCCGCGCCGTAGAGCGCGAAGCTGGGCACCGAGGCGCGAGATTTTTTGCTGGTCGTCACCATGCGCGATTTGTCCTGTCTTAGGGCGAGTATGTCCATTGACCGCGAAGTCGCGCAAGCGCTCACTTGGCCCATAATCAGTGGGAGGATAGCCAATATGGGCGAACGAACTTTGGGTGAGGGGCCGGCGAGCGCGCCGGACTCATCCTGGCTCGGCCTTACCGGCCGGACTTGCGTAGTCACCGGCGCGGCCAGCGGTATAGGCGCGGCGGTCGCGCGCGGTTTCGCGAGCGTCGGCGCGAAGGTCGCATTGCTCGATCGCGATCTCGAGGGCGCCGAAAAAAACGCCGAGACGCTGCGGGCGAAAGGCGCGGTCGCCTCGGCCTTCGCCTGCAACGTCGCCGACGCGGCTTCCGTGCGGCGCGCCGCCGATGCGGTGCGCGCCGCGTTCGGTCGCTGCGATGCGCTCGCCAACAACGCGGGATTTCTGCGCGCTGGCGCGCTCGACGAAGTCTCTCTCGACGACTGGAACGCGGTGCTCGCGGTTAACCTGACGGGCTATCTCATCTGTGCGCGCGAGTTCGGGCGCGACATGCTGGCGAATGGCAAGGGAAGCCTCGTGCACGTCGCCTCGATCGCGGGCCGCCAGCCGCAAACGCGCAGCGGCGCCTACAGCGCCAGCAAGGCCGGCGTGCTGTTGCTGTCGAAGCAACTGGCGGCCGAATGGGGACCGCGCGGCGTGCGCAGCAATGCAGTTCTGCCCGGCATGATCCGCACCGCGCTGTCGGCGAAGTTCTACGAGGAGCCAGGCTTCGAGGCGCGGCGCGCGGCGATGACCGCGAGCCGGCGCGTCGGCGAGCCCATCGACATCGCCGAACCTGTCATGTTCCTCGCCAGCGACCGCTCGGCCTACGTCAACGGCGCCGAACTTGTCGTCGACGGCGGGCTCGATTGCATGTTGATGGACATGGTGCCTCGGCCCGGATTCAACGCGACCACCACCAATTGAACAAGACGATGCGCGAGGACGAATTCATGGTTCACGACAAACAATGCGATCTCGTTGTCGTCGGCTCCGGCGCCGCTGGCCTTACGACTGCGATCGTCGCGCGCAAACGCGGCCTCGACGTCGTCGTTCTGGAAAAAGAGCCCGTGTTCGGCGGCACGACCGCGATTTCGGGCGGCGTATTGTGGATTCCGTTGAACCGGCATGGGCGAAAACAAAACCCTTCGGATACGCTGGAGGCCGCGCGCGATTTTCTGCGTCGTGAGACCGGCAATTTCTACGACGCGGCGGCCGTTGATTGCTTTCTTGAGAACGGCCCGAAGATGGTCGATTTCTTCGAGCGTGAAACCGAAATGAAATTCGCGCCGACTCTCTACCCGGACTATCACCCCGACGCGCCCGGCGGCGTCGACGTCGGCCGCTCTATCCTCGCCCAGCCCTATGATATTAGGGGACTGGGAAAGGACATGGCGCGGTTGAAGCCGCCGCTGAGGACGATCACTTTCATCGGTATGATGTTCAACTCGTCCAACGCCGACCTCAAACATTTCTTCCGCGCGACGAAGTCGCTGACCTCGTTCGCCTATGTCGCGAGGCGGTTGGCGACGCATCTGCAGGAACTCGCGCGCTACGGGCGGGGCGTCGCGGTGACGAGCGGCAACGCGCTCGCCGCGCGGCTCGTCAAAAGCGCGCTCGATCTCGGCGTTCCGATCCTCACGAATTCTCCGGTCAAGCGCCTGCTGAGCGATGGCGACAAGGTGACGGGCGTCGTCGTCGGCGCGCAGGAAGGCGAATACGAAGTCACGGCCAAATATGGCGTCGTGCTCGCGTGCGGAGGCTTTCCGCATGACGCGCGGCGCATCGCGCAGGCCTATCCGCATTTGAAACGCGGCGGCGAACACCTCTCGCCGACGCCGAAAAGCAACACCGGCGACGGCGTCAATATGGCGGAAGCCGCGGGCGCCGGCGTCGACCTGCGCTTCGCCGACGCCGCCGCTTGGATGCCGGTCTCGCGCGTGCCCTATCGCAACGGCGAGGTCGGCGTGTTCCCGCACTTGCTCGACCGCTACAAGCCCGGCGTGATTGGCGTGCTGCATAACGGCAATCGTTTCACCAACGAATCCAATTCCTATCACGACGTCGGCGCGGCGCTGATGCGCGCATGCGAAGGCCGGCGCGAGACCGCGATGTGGTTGATCTGCGACCGCACGGCGATCTCCAAATACGGTCTGGGCTACGCCAAGCCCTCGCCGGTTCCGCTAGGGCCGCTGTTGCGCAACGGTTATCTCAAACAGGGTCGCACGCTCGCAGAACTCGCGGCGGCGATCGGCGTCGACGCGGCGGGTCTGGAGCGAACGATCAGCGAATACAATGTGGGCGCGGCGAAGGGCGAGGATGCGGACTTTCATCGCGGCGCGACTTCATTCAACCGCTATCTCGCCGACCCCGACAACAAGCCCAACCCTTGCGTCGCGCCGATCGCCAGGGGGCCGTTCTACGCCGTCAAGTTGCTGATGGGCGATCTCGGCACGTTCGACGGCGTCAAAACCAGCATCGCCGGCGAGGCGCTGCGCGCCGACGGAACGTGCGTCGAGGGACTTTACGCCGTCGGCAACGACCGCGCGAGCGTCATGGGGGGCAACTATCCCGGCGCCGGGATCACGCACGGCCCGAACATGACCTTCGCCTACGTCACCGCCAACGCCATCGCCGACAAGGCGGGCGCGCCGGAGCTTCCGGCCTAGTGAATTTCCGGGTCCGGCGTCGGCGCCCCGCGTTCGAGAAAATCGAAGTCGCAGCCTTCGTCCGCTTGCGTGACATGCCGGGAGAACAGAGCGCCGTAGCCGCGCTCGTATTTCTCGGGCGGCGGCGTCCAGGCGGCGCGGCGCGCCTCGAGTTCGCGCGCCTCGACCTTGAGATTGAGACTGCGGGCGGGGATGTCGAGTTCAATCACGTCGCCGTCGCGCACCAGCGCGAGCGGCCCGCCCACAAAGGACTCCGGCGTCACATGCAGCACGCAGGCGCCGTAGCTGGTGCCGCTCATGCGTGCGTCCGAAATGCGCAACATGTCGCGCACGCCCTTGGCGAGCAGCTTCTTCGGGATCGGTAGCTGGCCCCATTCTGGCATTCCCGGAGCGCCGAGCGGTCCGGCGCTCTTCAACACCAGCACCGAGTTTTCGTCGACTTCCAGTTCAGGGTCGTCGATCCGGGCCGCCAGGTCATTGTAGTTCTCGAATACGACCGCTTTGCCGGCGTGGCGATGCAGGCGCGCTTCGGCGGCGGGCGGCTTGATGACGGCGCCCCGGGGCGCGAGATTGCCGGTGAGGATCGCCAGACTGTCCGACGCGGCGACCGGGTTGGCGAGCGGACGGATGACCTCCTCGTTCCAGGTTTTTGCGTGTTCGACGTCTTCTTGAATCGTGCGCCCGCTGACCGTGCCCGCC
The DNA here is from genome assembly GCA_037446355.1 of Beijerinckiaceae bacterium. Taxonomy (GTDB): domain Bacteria; phylum Pseudomonadota; class Alphaproteobacteria; order Rhizobiales; family Beijerinckiaceae; genus Roseiarcus. The sequence continues at coordinate 44,647 of JBBIIT010000010.1, forward strand.
GAATTGCGCAGCAGGCCCGCAGAAGCCAGTTGCTTGAGCACGGCGGGCAGGCCACCGGCGTAATAGAAATCCTCCATTAGAAAGCGGCCCGAGGGTCGGATGTCGGCGAGGAGCGGCGTTTTTCGCGCCAGTGCGTCGAAACTGTCGAGCGTGAGCGCGACGCCGGCGCGGCGCGCGAGCGCGATCAGATGCACGATCGAATTGGTCGAGCCGCCGATGGCGAGCGTCGCGACGACGGCGTTGTGGAACGCGTCCGCGTCGAGAATGTCCGAGGGCTTCAGGTCGTCCCAGACGAGATCGACGATCCGGCGCCCGCATTGCTCGGCCATGACGGCGTGACGCGAATCCGGGGCGGGAATCGAAGCGGCGCCGGATAGCGTCATGCCGAGCGCCTCGGCGGCGCTGGTCATCGTCGAGGCGGTGCCCATCGTCATGCAATGGCCGGCAGTGCGGGCGATGCCTTGTTCAATCTCGGCCCAATCCATTTCGGTGATCTTGCCGGCGCGCAGTTCGGCCCAGTATTTCCAGACGTCGCTGCCCGAGCCCAGCGTCTTGCCCGCCCAATTGCCGCGCATCATCGGCCCTCCCGGCATGAAGATCGCCGGCAGGTTCATGGAAATCGCCCCCATAAGCAGGGCCGGCGTCGTCTTGTCGCAACCGCCCATCAGCACGGCGCCGTCAGCGGGATAAGATCGGAGCGCCTCCTCCGTCTCCATCGCGAGGAAATTGCGGTACATCATCGTCGTCGGCTTCTGGAACGGCTCGGAAAGCGTCATCACAGGTATCTCGACGGGAAAACCGCCGGCCTGCCAGACGCCGCGCTTCACTTCCTCGACGCGGTCCTTGAAATGCGTATGGCAGGCGTTGATCTCGCTCCAGGTGTTGAGGATCGCAATGACCGGTTTGCCCGCGTAATCCTGGCGCGCGTAGCCCATCTGCGCCGTGCGCGAGCGATGCCCGAACGAACGCAGGTTGTCGACGCCATACCAGCGATGGCTGCGAAGGTCTTCGGGGCGCTTGCGCTTCATATCTTGACCTATTCGGTGCGGATGGGGTGGATCGCGCTTCCCGCGGACATAATCGCACAGCGCGCCGCGCGTGCGTAGCGCGTTTGCGCTCTCAACCGCATTGACGCAAGAAATTAGATATGTCATATAATGATTACGATCAATAATCGATCCCGCGCCGCCATTGGCCGCGCTAAGGTCGGCGAGTCCGCAACGAGGAGACGCGAAATGGTCGAGCATTCGGAGCGCCCGATGGCGATCGACTTGCCGAAGTCGCTGAAAGTCACCCAGCGAGGGCCGATCGCCCACTTGCGTCTCGCCCGATCGGAAAAACGCAATGCGCTCGATGACGAAACCGTGCGCGGCCTCGAGACGTTTTTCCTGCAATTGCCGAAAGACATCAAAGCTGTCGTACTGACGGGCGAAGGCGCGCATTTTTCCGCTGGGCTCGATCTCTCGGAAATCGCGGAAGCGGGCGACCCTTACGAGGGCATTCTGCATTCGCGCATGTGGCACCGCGCGTTCGAAGCGATCGAATACGCGCGCGCGCCTGTCATCACCGCGCTGCACGGCGCTGTCGTCGGCGGCGGCCTCGAACTCGCGGCCTCCACTCATATTCGCGTCGCGGAGCGCTCGACCTACTACGGTTTACCCGAAGGCCAGCGCGGCATCTTCGTCGGCGGCGGCGGCTCGGTGCGCATTTCGCGCCTCGTCGGCGTTGCGCGCGTGCAAGACATGATGCTGACGGGGAGAACGATGAGCGCGGAGGAGGGGCTGCAATTCGGCTTCGCGCAATATCTGGTCGAGGACGGGCAGGGCCTCGTCAAGGCCATGGAATTGGCCGCCAAAGTCGCCGCCAATACCAGGACGACCAATTTTGCGGTGACGCACGCGCTGCCGCGCATCGCGCAAAGCGATCCCGAAAGCGGCCTGCTGACGGAATCGCTGATGGCGGCGATCGCCGAAACGGGGCCGGAAGCGCGCCAGCGCTTGAAGGATTTTCTGGAAAAGCGCGCCGCCAAAGTGCTGCGGCAAAGCTGAAGTCGGGCAAGTGACAGCCGCATTAGACGGCGCCGAGGAGGAAGCCATGAACCAAGACGGAAAGACGGCGCTGCGCTTCGGTCCTTCGGACGTGGTCCTCGAGCGCGCGCCCGATGGCGTGTTGAAATTGCGCGCGCGGCATTCGCTCGGCGCCTATCCGCGCTCGCTGACCGACAGCCTCGACCATTGGGCCGCCGCGACGCCGGAGCGCACTTTTCTTGCGCAACGCAGCGCCGCGGGCCCATGGCGAAAACTGAGCTACGCCGAGGTGCGGGCGAGCGCGCGCAGCATTGCCGAAGCCCTGCTCGCGCGCGAGCTTTCGCCCGAGCGGCCGGTGGCGATCCTTTCCGGCAATAGCATCGCGCACGCCCTTGTCGGCCTCGGCGCGATGTACGCAGGCGTTCCCTACGCGCCGATCTCGCCGCCCTATTCGCTGATCGCTAAGGATTTCGGGAAGCTAAACGCCATTCTCGCGCTGCTGACGCCGGGGCTGGTGTTCGTCGACGACGGAAAGGCCTTCGCCGCCGCGATCGAAGGGGCGATTCCGCGCGAGGCGGAACTTGTCGTCGTCGAGAATCCGCCTTCGACGCGACCCGCGACGCTTTTGAGCGCCCTGCTCGCGACCCCGGCGAGCCGGAAAGTCGAAGCGGCGAATGCGCGCGTCACACCCGACACAATAGCCAAGATCCTATTCACCTCGGGCTCGACCGGCGCCCCCAAGGGCGTCATCAACACGCAACACATGATGACGTCGAACCAGGCGATGGCCGCTTCGTCCTTTCCGAGCTTTGTCGCGCCGCCGCCAGTCCTGCTCGACTGGTTGCCGTGGAGCCACACATTCGGCGGCAATCACAATTTCAATCTCGCGCTGACCAACGGCGGGACGTTCTATATCGACGAAGGCAAGCCGGTTCCGCGCGCGATCGAGGAGACCGTGCGCAATCTTCGCGAGGTGTCGCCGACCGTCTATTTCAACGTGCCCAAGGGTTACGAAATGCTGCTGCCCTATCTCAAGGCGGACAAGGCGCTGCGTGAGACCATGCTCCGCAATCTCCAGTGTTTCTTCTACGCCGGCGCGGGCTTGCCGGGGCACGTCTGGGAGGAATACGATCGGTTGTCGATGGAAACCGTGGGCGCGCGCGTGCCGATGTTGACTTCGCTCGGTTCGACGGAGACCGGACCGAGCGCGCTCAATGTCACGGACAAAGCGCGAAGTCCCGGGGTGATCGGCCTTCCGAATGCAGGCGTCGAACTTAAACTCGTGCCCAACGCCGGCAAGCTCGAGGCGCGGCTGAAAAGCCCGAGCGTGACGCCCGGATATTGGCGCCAGCCGACGCAGACGAAGGCCGCGTTCGACGAGGAGGGTTATTACCTGCTCGGCGACGCCCTGCGCTTCGCCGACCCGAACGATCCCGAAAAGGGCTTCTATTTCGACGGCCGCGTCGCCGAGGATTTCAAACTCGCGACCGGAACCTGGGTTAGCGTGGGGCCGTTGCGCGCGAAGTTTGTCGCCCATTTCGCGCCGTTCGCGCGCGACCTCGTTATCGCCGGGCAGGATCGAGACGATGCGACGGCGCTGGTCGTTCCCGATCTCGACGCCTGCCGCGAACTCGGCGGCTTCGGGCCAAAGGACGCTTCGCCGGAGTCCATTCTCGCCAACCCCGCGGTTCGCGCCAAATTCTCCGCGCTGCTCGCCTCCTTCAACAAGGCGGCCGGCGGTAGTTCGGGCCGTATCGCGCGCATGATCCCGCTCGTCGAAGCCCCCTCGCTCGATACCGGCGAGATGACCGATAAGGGCTCGATCAATCAACGGGCGGTGTTGAAACGGCGCGACGATCTCGTCGCGGCGCTCTATGCCGAGCCGCCATCGTCGCTAGTGATTTCCTGACTTTCCTCGCAAAGGACAACAAGCTGTGAACGTCAACGATCTCGTCGCCATCGACATCCACACCCACGCCGAGGTTTCGTGCCGGCAGGGTCCCGACGAATATTGGGCGCCTTACGACGCGGCGGCGAGCAAGTATTTCAAGGTCGGCAAGCGCCCGACGATCGCGGAGACGCTCGCTTACTACCGCGAGCGCAAGATCGGGCTCGTGATGTTCACGGTCGATTCGGAATTTCAGATCGGCAACCGGCGCATCGAGAATTCCGAGATCGCCGAGGCCGCACGCGATAACCCGGACATTCTGACCGCCTTCGCCAGCATCGACCCCCACAAGGGAATCATGGGCGTGCGCGAGGCGCGAGATTTGATTGAGGGCGGCATCGTCAAGGGTTTCAAGTTCCATCCGACCTGCCAGGGCTTCTTCCCGAACGACCGGCTCGCCTACAAGCTTTACGAAGTCATCGCGGAGCATAAGCTGCCGGCAATCTTCCACACCGGGCATTCGGGCATCGGCACGGGAATGCGCGGCGGCGGCGGGCTGCGCCTGAAATACTCGCAGCCCATTCACATCGACGACGTCGCGGTTGATTTTCCCGATATGACGATCATTTTGGCGCATCCGTCGTGGCCTTGGACCGACGAGGCGCTGTCAATCGCCATGCACAAGCCGAACGTCTATATCGATCTATCCGGCTGGATGCCGAAGTACTTCCCGCCTCAGGTTGTGCAATACGCCAACACGCAATTGCGCGAGAAGATGCTGTTCGGCTCCGATTTCCCGCTGATCTCGCCCGATCGCTGGATGGCCGATTTCGAAAAGGCGCCGTTCAAGCCGGAAGTGCGCGACCTCATCCTGAAGAAGAACGCGATGCGCGTGCTCGGGCTCGACAAAGCGGCCTGACGCGGCCAACGGGAGTTGCTCAGAACGCGAACAGCATGGGCGTGCGCGCCAGCGCGAGCGCCCCGCGAGTGACGCCGCCAAGCGCCCACTGGCTTTCGCGCATGTGGCCATAGCCGCCCAGAACGACGAGCTCGGCGCCGAAATGCTCGGCCTCGTCGGCCAGCAGCGCCGCGACCTCGCGCCCGCCGCTATGCGCGCGCTTCGTTTCCACGGTGACTCCGTGCCGGGCCAGAAACCGCGCGGCGCCGGACGAGGGGTCGCCGTCGTCGCCGAAATCGGAGTCCTCACGGTCGACCGAAACCAAACGGGCGAGCTGGACGTGTCGCAAGATCGGCAACGCCTCGCGCAGCGCCCTGGCGGCCTCGCGGCTGCCATTCCAGCCGACGAGAGCCCGGCGCGGTGCGGCGTGCTGTCGCCAACCGGCCGGGACGACAAGCACGGCATGTCCGGAATCGAACAGGCAGGTTTCGAATTGGGCCCGCTCGATGTCAGACCCGCCGCCTTCGGACCAACCGATCACGGTCAGATCGACCGTTCGCGCTCGCCGCGCGCAAATTCGTCCAACCTCTTCGTTGAAGGCGTCGACGCGCTTGAGCGAATTGGCCGCGACCAGGCGGGCGTAAGCGAAGCGCATTCTGCGTTCCGCCGCCTCGGCCTCCTCGTTCGCCTTACGTTGGGCGCGAATCCAATCTTCCGGCGCCGCGGCCGTCGAGGCGATAGGATAGAAGGGCACGAGCCCGAACATCAGACCCGAAAGATGCGCGCCGAACGCGGTGCAGAAGCTGTCAGCGTAGGCGAGCGCATTAAATCCGGCCGCAGATTCGTCTTGCGGCAATAGCACCTCGCAAAACGCATCCGCCGCTGGGCGCTTCGGAACCGTGGGTTCGACCGCGCTCATTTCGGTTTGTCCCCAGGTATATTGGCCATTTCGCGCCGACGTGGCCAAGCCATCCCACGCGCCGCAAGCCTAGCGGCCGTCTCCTCGCGGCGGTTGAGATAAATCAATGGTGGCGAATCCCAAATGACCGCGCCGCGACACAGAGTCACACTTCCGTTGCGTCGATCGCGCGAGGCGAGCGCCGACAGGCCGCTTGCGCCGGGGAAAGCAGGCGTTTGCAAGAATTCGTTTTTGCCTAACGCTGACCGTGCTCGCCGCGACGACGTTATGGACGCGCCCGCGCGATGGGCTAAAAGCCAAGCAGCGTCGTTTTCCTTCTGTCGCATTCGGGGCGCCGAGCGAACGGATGAAGCGGAAACGCCGTTGTATTGATATGAATCAAGGTCGGGGATTGTCGCTCGTTCAGGTTGCGGTCGACAATCCGTCATCTGCGCAGGGGGTTTCTTATGCAGGCGGTTGCTGCAAATAAGTCGTTGCGAGCCGGCGAGGCCAGTTTGGCCGCCGTACTCGCGGTCACCGCGTTGGCGTGCCTCTATATCGCCGCCAAGACAATCGAGCCCGCCTACGCCTTCCATATGGGCCTGAGCGCCCTGGCGAGTGCGATTGGCGTGTTCGCGATCTTCCAGCGCTACCACAATCGGTCGGCCGAAATGGCGCCGCTGGAGATCGACGGCAAGCCGAATTACAATTTCGGGCCCGTCAAGTTCCTGTCCCTCGCCGCGCTGTTCTGGGGCGTGGCGGGCATGACGGTCGGCATCTACATCGCCTTCGAGCTTGCCTATCCCTGGCTCAATATCGGGCCGTGGTTCAACTTCGGCCGCCTGCGGCCCCTGCACACTTCGGCGGTCATTTTCGCCTTCGGCGGCAACGTGCTGCTCGCAACCTCGTTCTATGTCGTGCAGCGCACCAGCCGCGCGCGTCTGGCGGGCGACCTCGCGCCTTGGTTCGTCGCGCTCGGTTATAATTTCTTCATCGTCATCGCCGGCACGGGCTACCTGCTCGGCATCACCGAGAGCCGCGAATACGCGGAACCCGAATGGTACGCCGATCTTTGGCTGACCATCGTCTGGGTGACTTATCTCCTGGTGTTCCTGGGCACGCTCTACCGCCGCAAGGAACCCCATATCTATGTCGCCAACTGGTTCTATCTCGCCTTCATCCTGACGATCGCGATGCTGCACCTTGGCAACAACGCGGCGGTGCCGGTCTCGATACTCTCGTCGAAGTCGTACATCGTTTGGAGCGGTGTGCAGGACGCGATGTTCCAGTGGTGGTACGGTCACAACGCGGTCGGCTTCTTCCTGACCGCCGGCTTCCTCGCCATCATGTATTATTTCGTGCCCAAGCGCGCGGAGCGGCCGGTCTATTCGTATCGGCTGTCGATCATCCACTTCTGGGCGCTGATCTTCCTCTATATCTGGGCCGGACCGCATCATCTGCACTATACGGCGTTGCCGGACTGGACGCAGACGCTCGGCATGACCTTCTCGCTCATGCTGTGGATGCCCTCGTGGGGCGGCATGATCAACGGCCTGCTGACGCTCTCGGGCGCGTGGGACAAGTTGCGCACCGATCCGATCCTGCGCATGCTCGTCGTGTCCGTCGCCTTCTACGGCATGTCGACTTTCGAAGGTCCGGTCATGTCGATCAAGACCGTAAACTCGCTCTCACACTACACTGACTGGACGGTCGGTCATGTGCATTCGGGCGCGCTCGGCTGGGTCGCCTACGTGTCCTTCGGCGCGCTCTACTGCCTGGTGCCCTGGCTGTGGAACAAGCGTGAGATTTACTCGCTGAAGCTCGTCAACTGGCACTTCTGGATCTCGACCCTCGGCATCGTGCTGTACATTACCTCGATGTGGGTGTCCGGCATCCTCCAGGGACTGATGTGGAGGTCGTACACGCCGCAGGGCTATCTCGAATATTCGTTCATCGAGACGGTCGCGGCGATGCATCCCTTCTATGTCATTCGCGGTCTCGGCGGCGTGCTGTTCCTCACCGGCTATCTCCTGATGGTCTACAATGTTTGGATGACGATCGCCGCGGGCGAAGAGGCCGCGCCTTCCCTTCAGCCTTCCCTCCAGCCCGCCGAATGAGGATAAAATAATGAGCAGCGGGACACCCACTCACCCTGTTGGCGCCGGCTTGTTCGCCAAGCACCACATCTTCGAAAAGAATCCGATCATCCTTGTGCTCGGCATTCTCGTCATGGTCGCCATCGGCGGGCTCGTGCAGATCGTGCCTCTGTTTTATCTTCAGGGGACGGTCGAGAAAGTCGAGGGCATGCGGCCCTACACGCCGCTCGAACTCGCCGGACGCAACATCTACGTGCGCGAGGGCTGCTATCTTTGCCACAGCCAAATGATCCGTTCGCTGCGCGATGAAGTGGAGCGCTACGGCCATTATTCGCTGGCGGCCGAGAGCATGTACGACCACCCCTTCCAATGGGGCTCCAAGCGTAACGGTCCCGATCTGGCGCGCGTCGGCTTGAAATACACCGACTCCTGGCAGGTCGCGCATCTGAAGGATCCGCGCTCGGTGGTGCCGCAGTCGATCATGCCGAACTACGCGTTCCTGGCCAACACGGAACTGGATACCCGAGAGATCGCGGATTTTCTCCGCACCAACCGAATCGTCGGTGTTCCCTACACCGACGAGATGATCGCCAGCGTAGATAAGGATCTACAAGCGCAGATCAATCCCGATAGCCCGGATGCGGCGGCGTTCCAGAAGCGATATCCGAAGGCGCAGCTTCGCAAGTTCAACGCGGAGAGCAGCGCCCTGACGGAAGCCGATGCGCTGGTAGCCTATCTGCAAATGCTGGGCACGCTGGTCGATTACAAACTCTACGACGACAAAGCCAATTTGCGCTGAGGGGGCGATCATGGCTTCGACATACGAAATGCTGGCTTCCTTCGCGCAATCGGCGGGAACGGTCTATTGCTTCGCCTTCTTCCTCGGGGTTCTGCTCTATGCCCTGTGGCCTTCGAACGGCGCGGCTTTCAATAAGGCGGCCCTGGCGCCGCTGCGCGAGGATTGAGTCATGGCGACGACAGAACCAGTTCAAGTCGACAAGATCACCGGTCAAACCACGACAGGACATGAGTGGGATGGCATCCGTGAACTCAACACGCCGTTGCCGCGCTGGTGGCTGTGGACGTGGTACGCTTCGATCGTGTTCGCGATTGCGTATTGGATTGTCTATCCGGCCTGGCCGCTCGTTTCGACCTACACGGTCGGCTTGTTCGGCTCCACCAATCGCGGCCAGGTCGCCCAGGATCTGGCCGACATCAAAGCGGTTCGCGCGTCGATGGAGGCGGGTCTCGACAAGGCGAGCGTGAGCGAAATCGAAGGCGACAAAAAATTGTTGACGCTCGCCTTGGCGCACGGCAAGGCCGCTTTCGGGGAGGATTGCGCCCCATGCCACGGTTCGGGTGGGCAGGGCTCCAAGGGCTACCGCAACCTGACCAACGACGACTGGCTTTGGGGCGGCACGCTCGCCGCGATTCAACAGACGATCACCCACGGAATCCGCGCCGACTACGACAAGGACACGCGCACCAGCGCGATGCCCGCCTTCGGCAAGGACGGAATTCTCAAGCCCGAGGAGATCAAGCAGGTCGCCAACTACGTTCGCTCGGTCAGCAAGCTGCCGACCGAAGCGGGCGCGGATCTGGCGGCCGGCAAGAAAATCTTCGCCGACAATTGCGCGGCTTGCCACGGCGACGACGCCAAGGGCAATCTCGAGATGGGCGCCGCCAATTTGACTGACGGCGCGCAACTCTACGGCGGCGATATGAAGGATCTGGTGCAAACCATAACTTACGCGCGCAACAGCACGATGCCGGCGTGGGGCGCGCGCCTCGATCCCGTCACCATCAAGGCGTTGACTGTGTACGTGCATAGCTTGGGCGGCGGTCAGTGACGACAACGGATCTAGGGGACCATCATGAAGTTTACGATGAAGGTCCCCTTTACGCCTCCGCGGCGAAAATCTATCCGCTGAAGGTCAGCGGAACCTTTCGCCGCATTAAATGGACCCTGCTGCTGATTTGCCTGGGTCTTTATTATTTCCTGCCCTTCGTGCGTTGGGATCGTGGACCGAACGAGCCGCACCAGGCGGTGCTCGTCGATCTCGCGCATTCCCGGTTCTATTTTTTCTTCATCGAGTTGTGGCCTCAGGAAGTCTATTACTTCACGGGCCTGCTCATTCTCGCGTCGCTGTCGCTATTCCTCTCGAACGCGTTGTTCGGCCGCGTTTGGTGCGGATACTTCTGTCCGCAGACGGTCTGGACCGATCTCTTCATCTTCGTCGAGCGGCTGGCCGAAGGCGATCGGCGCGACCGCATGAAACTCGACGCCGCGCCCTGGAGCCTCGAGAAGATCGCGCGTCGCGTCGCCAAGCACGCCGGCTGGTTGTTCATCGCCTGGTGGACCGGCGGCGTTTGGGTGCTTTATTTTGCGGACGCGCCGACCCTCGTGCGTCAACTCGCGACGTTCCAAGCGCCGGTCACCGCCTACGTTTGGATCGGCATTCTCACTTTCTCGACCTATTATCTCGCGGGGTTCATGCGCGAGCAGGTCTGCCTCTACATGTGCCCCTGGCCGCGCATCCAGGCCGCGCTGACCGACACGGACGCGCTTAACGTCACCTATCGGCGCGATCGCGGCGAACCGCGCATGTCCGTGAAATCGGCGACGCGGGCGCGCCTCGTCCACGAACCGGCAGGAGACTGCATCGATTGCGGGCAGTGCGTCGCGGCCTGCCCGACCGGAGTCGACATTCGCCAGGGTTCGCAACTCGGTTGCATTCAATGCGGCCTATGTATCGACGCCTGCGACACGGTGATGAAGAAGATCGATCGCCCGATCCGGCTCATCAGCTACGACACCGACGAGAACATGCGGCGGCGTGCGCGCGGCGAGCCCGCGCGTTATCGCCTGATCCGCCCGCGCACGTTGCTTTACGCGGGCCTGATTGTCGCCGTCGGCTTGATCATGTTGATGACGCTGTCGACGCGCGGCCACATGGGCATGAGTGTTCTTCACGTGCGCGCGCCGATGTTCACGACGACCAAGGATGGCGGAGTTCGCAATGGCTACACCCTTCGCTTCTCCAACAAGTGGAGCGAAACGCGACGGTTCGCGCTCGAGGTAAGCGGCGTAAAGGACGCCGCGGTCAAGAGCGAAGAGGCGGATACGCTGCCCGACGGTCGGCTCGCGGTCAGTGTCGATCCCGACGCGACTTTGGAAGTGCAACTCTACGTTTCCGCCCCGAAGGCGTCGCTGACGGGCTCTAGCGAAACGGTTACAATGAAATCGACGGACTTGACGAGCGGCGAGAGCGTCGTCGTCAGCGATCACTTCTTCGGGCCGTAACGCTCGATTGCAATTCGGCGGTAGCCGCGGAGGTCGGAATGGTCGATGTGCCGAGATCGACGCCAGGGGGCGTCGCCAAGCCGAGCCCCGCCGCAATGCCGCGACTGACCGGCCGACATGTGGTGATTATTCTTGGCGCGTTCTTCGCCATCATGTTTGGCGCGGACGGCGCGCTGATCTACAGCGCGCTGAGCACGCTGCATGGCGAAGAGCTCGAAAATCCGTACGACGCCAGCCAAGCCTACAATGGGCGCATCGCCGAGGCGCGCGCGCAAGATCAACTTGGTTGGATGGCCGAGGTGACGGCGCGTCCCGAAGGCGATGGGGTTCACGTCGTCGCCGACTTCCGCGACCGCACGGGCGCGGTCGTTCCAGGGCTGGAAGTGCGCGCGCGCTTTGTCCATCCGTTCGATCGGGGGTCGGATCGCGAGACGAAATTGGCCTCCGACGGCGGGTCGTACGAAGGCGTCGCGCCGCCGCTGCACGAGGGCAAGTGGACCCTGGTGATCGAAGTGAGCCAGGGCGGCGTGAGAAAGTTCGTTAGCCAGAACGCGATTACGCTGGCGCCCGTCGGCGGGTGAGATGAGCGAAACGCAGGATTTGTCCGTTTTCATCCGGCGTCCCGTCGAAGGCGTCGCCGCGATGGATCTGGTGGTTGAGGGCGTACACTGCGGCGCCTGCATCAGCACGATCGAGAAGGGTTTGGCCTGCGAGCGCGGCGTTCGCGGGGCGCGCGTCAATCTCGCCAGCAAGCGCGTTACGGTGGAATGGAACGAGGGCGCGCTGGCGCCGACCGCCATCCTCAACCGTCTCACTCAACTCGGCTATCCCGCCTATCCGTTCGCGGCCGGTCGCCTGGACAGCGTCGAGGCGGCCGAGGAGCGATGGTTGCTGCGCTGCCTCGGCGTCGCCGCTTTTGGGGCCATGAACGTGATGCTGATCTCGGTCGCGCTGTGGAGCGGCGCCTCGGAGACGCAGGGCATAGGCACGCGCGACTTTTTCCATTGGCTGTCCGCCTTGGTTGCGCTGCCGACCGTCGCCTATGCCGGACGGCCGTTCTTCGACAATGCGCTGAGGGCGCTGCGTCAGGGCGCGTTCAACATGGACGTGCCGATCACGCTTGGCGTGTTGCTGGCGATGGGGTTGTCCGTCGTTCAGACGTTGCAGCATCAACCCGACGCCTATTTCGACAGCGCGGTCATGCTGCTGCTGTTCCTGCTCGGGGGCCGCTATCTCGACCAGAGGATGCGCCGCCGCACTCGCGACGTCGCCACCAACCTGGCGGCGATGAAGGCGGAAAGGGCCACCAAGCTGCTGGATTCGGGTGAGGCGAGCGAGGTTCCCATCGCCGCGATCGCGACCGGCGATCTCGTGCTGGTGCGCGCGGGCGAGCGCGTCGCGGTCGATGGAATCGTCGAGGACGGGCGTTCCGAGATCGATCAGAGTCTCGTCACCGGGGAGACCGCCGCGATCGAGGTCGGCATGGGCTCGAACGTCTATGCGGGAACGCTGAACCTCACCGGCGCCCTGCGGGTGCGGGTGAGCAAGGCGGCGACAGGCACGTTGCTGGACGACGTCAACGCGCTGCTCGAAAAGGCGATCGAGCAACGTTCGTCCTACGTGAAGCTCGCCGACCGCGCCGCTCGGCTCTATGCGCCGGTGGTTCATTTGACCGCGTTGGCGACCTTTATCGGCTGGGTGCTGTGGGGGTTGGGGTGGCAGCCCGCCCTAGTGATCGCGATCACGGTGCTCATCATCACCTGTCCCTGCGCGCTTGGCCTGGCGGTGCCTGCGGTCCAGGTCGTCGCCGCCAGCGCGATGTTCCGCCGCGGCGTCATGCTCAATTCCGGCGACGCGCTCGAACGCCTCGCCGCCATCGACACGATTGTCTTCGACAAGACGGGTACGCTGACGATGCCGCAAGCGACGCTCGCCAACAAGGATGCGATCGCCCCGGAGGATCTCAGGCTCGCCGGTTCGTTGGCGCTGGCGAGCAAGCATCCGCTGGCCAAGGCTGTGGCCGCGGCGGCCGGCGCGACGGCGCCGCTCGCCGCCCATGAATTTCCGGGGCAGGGCGTGACGGTCTTTCACGGGGGCTATCGGCTGAAGCTGGGCGGCGTCGCCTATTGCAAGGCCGAGGCCGAGGCGGCCGAAGTCGCGGCCGCCTGGCCCGACGCCTCATTGATCGCTTTTCGCGGGCCGGAGCGCGCGGTCGTGTTCGCGGTAAGGCAGGCGGTGCGTCCAGACGCGCGCGAAACCCTCGCCGCGCTGGCGCGGGCGGGTCTGGCGATCGAAATTCTGTCCGGCGACCGGCGCGAAGCGGTGGAGCTCGTCGCGCGGGAACTCGGGGTCGCGCGCTATGCCGCCGGACTGAAGCCGGCGGACAAGATCGTGCGGCTGAAGGCCTTGCGCGAAGCCGGTCACAGCGTGTTGATGGTCGGCGATGGGCTCAACGACGCTCCCGCGCTCGCGGCCGCGAATGTCTCGATCTCGCCGATTTCCGCCGCTCATCTGACGCAGGCGCAGGCCGACGCGTTATTCCTGGGCGACCGGCTAGCGCCCGTCGCCGACGCCGTCGCGCTCGCGCGCAAAGCGAAGCGGTTGATGGTGGAGAACCTCTGGCTGTCCGCGATCTACAACTTCGTCGCTGTGCCTTTGGCGATTCTGGGTTACGCGACGCCATTGATCGCGGCGCTGGCGATGTCGGGGTCGTCGATTCTCGTAACGCTCAACGCCCTGCGGGCGCGGCGCGCCAAAGGCGTGGCGCGATGAACGTGCTGGTTTTTCTCATTCCCGCCGCTCTCGCGCTCGGCGGGTTAGGTCTCGCGGCCTTCCTGTGGGCGATGCGCACCGGGCAATTCGACGATCTCGAAGGAGCGGCTTGGCGAGCGATTTCGGACGACGATCTGCCGAAAGATCGGGAGAAGTAGTGGGAAGCTACGAAGCCGCCTTACGCCGCGAGGCCAATGACGACAGGCGCCGGGAATGGGCCGCGAGCGCCTGCTTGGGCAGCTTCTCGGCGATGCCGTAGAGACGTTCACGGCGGTTGATCTCGTTGAACGCGTCTTCCGGCGATATGCCACATTCGGCCCAGATGACCACGAGGTGGTAGAGCACGTCGGCGCTCTCGAGAATGACCGCCTCGCGGTTGTTCTGCACCGCGTCCAATCCGACTTCGATCGCCTCTTCGACCAGCTTCTTCGCCATCTTCTGCACGCCGTCGCGAAACAGCTTCGAGGTCCGCGAAAGCGTGGGATCGCGATCCCGCGCCGCGAGCACAGAGGCGTAAAGTCGCTCCAGCGAATCACTCATGATCGCAAGGTACTCCCGAAGTCCAAATTTCTGTCGAGAAATTGTTAACGGGCGCTATACGCCAGCTTCGAGCGCCGGTCTAATTCGTCTTGGCGCCGAATTCAGGCCGCCGACGACAGCGCCTGGAACAGGGGACGTCCGTCGACGCCGCCGACGAGCGGGTCGATCAGGTTCTCAGGATGCGGCATCAGGCCGAGCACGTTGAAGTTCTCGGAATAGACCCCGGCGATGTCGTTGATCGAGCCATTTGGGTTCGCCGCGCCGCCGACTCGGCCGGCGGCGTCGCAATACCGGAAGGCGACGCGCCCCGTGCGTTCGAGTTCGTCGATCTCCTCCGGCGCGGCGATGTAGTTGCCCTCGCCGTGTGCGATCGCGACCTTGATGACCTGGCCCTTGGCGTAACCGCGCGCGAACGGCGTCGTGGCGGTCTCGACGCGCAGGTGCTGCATCTTGCACACGAATCGCCGGTCGGCGTTGCGCATCAAGACGCCGGGCAGCAGCCCCGCCTCGCACAGAATCTGGAAGCCGTTGCAAATGCCGAGCACGAGCCCGCCGCGTTCGGCGTGGGCGCGCACCGCGTCCATGATATGCGCGCGCCCGGCGATCGCGCCGCAGCGCAAATAATCGCCATAGGAGAACCCTCCGGGCAGCACCACAAGATCGACGCCGGGCGGCAGGACGCGGTCGTCGTGCCACACGATCGCTGGCGCCGCTCCGCTCGCCTGTTTGAGCGCGCGCGCCACGTCGCCCTCGCGATTGGAGCCCGGGAACAGGATGACGGCGGCTTTACGCGGCTTAGTCATGGGCGGAAATTTTGGTCGATTGCGTAGTTTTCGACGATAGTGTTGGCGAGAAGTTTCTCGCAAGCGTCCTTGAGGGCGCTGTCGGCCGCCGCGCCTTCCAGGCCGGTCAGTTCGATGTCGAACACCTTGCCTTGGCGCACGCTGGCGACGCCGTCGACCCCGAGCGACTTCAGCGCCCCCTCGATCGCCTTGCCCTGGGGATCGAGCACGCCGGCTTTCAAGGTGACGGTCACGCGCGCTTTCATTCCTTGTTCTCCAGGGCGCGGCTAAGCCGCGTTGGACGTCGGCGCCAACGTCAGGACGGAATAGATGCCCGAGGCGTCTCGGGTTGCGCGCAACTGCGCGGCGAGATTGGGGTTGCGCAGCACGCGCGCGATCATCGCCAGGGCTTTGAGATGGTCGGCCCCGGCGCCTTCAGGCGCGATCAGCAGGAAAATCAGGTCCACCGGCAGTCCGTCGAGCGCCTCGAAGTCGATCGCGCGCTCCAGACGCGCGAACACGCCGAAGATGCGGCCGCATTTGGCGAGTTTGCCGTGCGGGATGGCGATGCCGTCGCCGACGCCCGTCGGGCCGAGTCGCTCGCGTTGCAGGATCGCGTCAAAAATTTCGCGCGCGGAAAGGCCCGACACGGCCGCGGCGCGGTCGCTGAGCTCCTGTAGGGCTTGCTTCTTGCCATTGACCCTAAGGGAGGCAATGACCGCTTCCGGAGATAGGAGATCGATCAGGGGCATCGCGAACTCGAAGGTAGGTTCGTGGGCTCTTTCGAAGAGCGGTAGGCGAACCAAGCGAAAATCATGCCGACGAAGCTAGTGCGGGTCGAGCCAGCCGATCGCGCCGTCTCGACGCCGGTACACGATGTTCACGCGCTCGCTGGTCGCGTGCTGAAAAACGATCAGCGGCGCGCCGGTGAGATCGAGTTCGGCCACCGCCGAGGCGACCGACAGATTCTTGAGCGGTTGCGAGCCTTCCGCCACGACCACGGGACTGTAGTCGATGGGCGCTTCCTCGTGTTCGTCCGGAGCTTCGATCATGAAGTTGGCGACTTTGCGGTCGCGTTCGTCGGAGTTCGCTCCGTTGCTCGCCGCATGTTCCTTGAGGCGCTTGTTGTAGCGCCGAAGTCGGCGCTCGATCTTGTCCGCGGCCTGCTCAAAACTGGCGTAGGGTTCGTGCGCTCGCCCCTCGGCCTGCAAGTTCATGCCCGAACTCAAATGCAACGAGCAATCCGTACGGTAGGCCGAGCCTTCGGTCGTAATCACGACATGGCCCGTGATCTTGCCGTCGAAATAGCGCGCCAGAACGGACTCGATCTTGTCGAGGACATGCCGCCGCAAAGACTCTCCAATGTCGAGATTCTTTCCCGATACTCTCAATGGCATTGATCGCCAGGCCTCTCACACTTCGCTTCGCGCCGCCCGGGGCGTCCGCCTGGGCCGCTTATCGGCCCTTCGGCGCGTCGGCGGTTCTTGTTGGCGGCTAGCGTTAGAAGCGTGTCGCGCCGATGTCAATCGCGCGGCGCCACATGCGTTCGCATCGTGTGAATAGTTATTTTAACTCAGCTATTTAGCGCGCTGAAGGCGCCCCCGCCCGGGCGTCCCGCCCCCATTTTCAGGCGTCGTCTGTCGACCGAAGAAGGAATTCTCAGACTGTCGCGATATTTGGCGACGGTGCGCCGCGCCACGATGATGTCGGCTTTACGCAAACGAGAGACAATCACGTCGTCGGACAGCACGTCGGCGGGATCCTCGGCGTCGATCATCTGTTTGATTTTGTGACGCACTGATTCGGCCGAATGCGCCTCGCCGGCGCCGCCGGAGGCGATCGAGGTCGAAAAGAAATATTTCATTTCGAACAATCCGCGCGGCGTCTGGATGAACTTGTTCGACGTGGCGCGCGAAACGGTGGATTCGTGAACCCCAATGGCTTCGGCGACGCTCTTCAGATTGAGCGGGCGCAAGGCGACGACGCCTTCAACCAGAAACGCATCCTGGCGTCGTACGATCTCGGAGGCGACATTCAGAATTGTGCGCGCGCGCTGCTCTAGGCTTTTGGTGAGCCAGTTCGCACTTTGCAGTTGCGTCGTGACATATTGTTTGTCGGTCTCGCGCGCCGCCCCGGATTTGATTCGCGCGGCGAAAGTTTCGTTGACGAGCACGCGCGGCAGCGCTTCGCTGTTGAGTTCGACGCGCCAGGATCCGTCATGCGCGGCGGTCACGTAGACGTCGGGAATCGCAGGCGGTTCGACGCCGGCGCCGAAGCCGCGCCCCGGTTTGGGGTCGAGGCGTCGAATCTCGGCGATCATGTCGGCGAGATCTTCGTCGTCCACGCCGCAGGCGTTGCGGAGGAAGGCAATATCTCGCTTGGCGAGAGCCGGCAGGTTCGCGACGAGGGCCTGCATCGCCGGATCAAAACGGTCACGCTCGACGAGTTGCAATTTCAGGCATTCGGCAAGATTGCGCGCAAACACGCCGGTCGGCTCCAGCGTCTGCAATTTTTCCAGCACCGAGGTCACGACTGGAAGCGACGCCCCGAGGCGTTCGGCTATCTCCTCTAGCGAACCGGTGAAATAGCCGGCCTCGTCGGTCCCATCGATCAGCGCGCTGGCGATCATGCGCTCGACGGGGTCGGCGATGACGATCATCGCTTGTCGGGTGAGGTGCTCGCCAAGGCTTACGGAAGCCGCGACATAGGCTTCGATGTTCGCTTCGGAGTCCGCGCCGCCGCCGCCGCTTACGCCGGTCCAGGAGGTCGCCGAAAGGCCTGAGTTCGCTTCACTCGGCGCCGGTTCTGCCGGTGTCGCGGCGCGGTCAGGATCGAAGGCGTTGTCGATTTCCGTGCCTAAGTTTTGGGCAAGCGCAGCGTTGTCAGTTTCGAAGTTTTCGCTCGCCCAGTCGCCGGCGGCCGGGGTCGCATCGGCGGTCGCCTCAGGTGGGTCGCCTCCAAATTCGATTTCGACCGCTGGACGGTCGTCGGCGCGGTCGAGCAGCGGGTTGCGCTCGAGCTCGCTTTCGATGAAAGCGGAAAGCTCCGTGTTCGGCATTTGCAGCAGCTTGATCGCCTGCAACAATTGCGGCGTCAGCACCATCGACTGGCCCTGCCGCATCGTCAATTTCGCCGAAAGCGCCATTACCGACCCACCAACGCAACCCTGTTCTTAGCCCGCCCCGAGAAACGGCGCGGTTCTTGCATCAGACATTTGGGCTTTGTTTAGCGCATTGCGGCGCCGATGGAAAGCGAGGGACAAGGCGCGTCAAAATTCACGCGCGCGGCTGGTTAACCTTTCATGATCTGAAAACGCAGGCCGTCTATATAAACATTTCTTTATATGTGCATTGCGCCATGTCGATCAATTTGATAGACCCCGGTCAACTCAGCCGGGGATTTTCGCTATGATCGCAAAGACGCACGACTACGCCATCGCCGACATCGGCCTTGCCGCCTATGGCCGCAAGGAACTCTCCATCGCCGAGACAGAAATGCCCGGCTTGATGGCGACGCGCGCCGAATACGCGCTTTCGCAACCGCTCAAAGGCGCGCGCATCGCCGGCTCCCTGCACATGACGATCCAGACCGGCGTATTGATAGAGACGCTGAAGGCCCTCGGCGCCGACGTGCGCTGGGCTTCGTGCAACATTTATTCGACCCAGGATCACGCCGCCGCCGCTATCGCCGCCGCGGGAACGCCGGTGTTCGCGATCAAGGGCGAGAGCCTGAAGGACTATTGGGAATACACCCACCGCATCTTCGAATGGGTCGATGGCGGCTGCCCCAACATGATCCTCGACGACGGCGGCGACGCGACCGCGCTGATCCATCTCGGCCAGCGCGCGGAGAAGGGCGACACGGCGTTTCTCGACAAGCCCGGCAACGAGGAAGAGGAAGTTCTGTTCGCCGCGATCAAGGCGCGGTTGAAGAGCCATCCCGGTTTCTACGAGCGCAACGCCAAGTCGATCCGCGGCGTCACCGAGGAAACGACGACGGGCGTGCACCGGCTCTACAACATGGCCAGGGAAGGCAAGCTGCTGTGGCCGGCGATCAACGTCAACGACAGCGTCACCAAGTCGAAGTTCGACAATCTCTACGGCTGCCGCGAGTCGCTGGTTGACGGCATTCGCCGCGGCACCGACGTGATGATGGCGGGCAAGGTGGCGATGGTCGCGGGCTTCGGCGACGTCGGCAAAGGTTCGGCCGCCTCGCTGCGCAACGCCGGCTGCCGCGTCATGGTTTCCGAGGCCGATCCGATCTGCGCCTTGCAGGCGGCGATGGAAGGATATGAAGTCACGACGATGGAGGACGCCGCTTCGCGCGCCGACATTTTCGTTACCGCCACCGGCAACATCGACGTCATCACGCTTGAGCACATGCGCCGGATGCGCGACCGCGCGATCGTGTGCAACATTGGTCACTTCGATAGCGAGATCCAGGTCTCGTCGCTGCGCAATTTCAAGTGGAACAACATCAAGCCGCAGGTCGACGAGATCGAGTTTCCCGACGGCAAACGCATTCTGCTCTTGTCGGAAGGGCGCCTTGTCAATCTGGGCAACGCAACCGGCCATCCCTCGTTCGTGATGTCGGCCTCGTTCACCAATCAGACGTTGGCGCAGATCGAACTCTTCACCAAGCCCGGCCAATACAAGAAGGACGTCTACACCCTTCCCAAGCACCTCGACGAAAAGGTCGCCTCGCTGCATCTCGATAAGATCGGCGTCAAGTTGACCAAGTTGACGAAGGAACAGACGGCCTATCTTGGCCTTGAGGAAAAAGGCCCGTTCAAGCCGGAACATTACCGCTACTGAGAAATCGGGCGTCCTTCGGGGCGCCCTTTTTCTAGGCGCTGCAGATCAACGCCGTTCCGAGAGCAGGCGATTGGCCAGCGGCATGACCGTCGCGAGAATGATGACCCCGATCGCCGCCGCGATGCCGATCGCCGCGTCGGTCGAACTCGAAACGTAGCTCAGCGTGTTATGGCTGGTGGAATCCATCAGCATCTTGAGCGCCCGCGCCTGCGGGCCCATAGCCGGCTCCGGTCCCGTCGCTTGCATGAATGCGTCGATGTCGCGGCGCATGTGTTCGTCAAACTGAATCGAGAGCGCGGTCGAATGCGAATAGGCGACGAGCGCTAGCAGCAGCACGCCGACGACGGGCGCGACGAGAAAAACCCAGCGGCGATTTTGCATTTCGATCTCTCTCCCATCGGGCGTGCGGACGGCCGCGAATTGGGCAGGCTAAATCATCGCCCGGCTCGGCGCCATCTCGCCTGCCGCGCTGGCGTCGCCGCGCGCCTTCGCCTAAGAGATCATTCCATGAACATCGGCGCGATTCGCATTCTTGGAATCGACCCCGGCCTTCGCAACACAGGCTGGGGCCTGATCGAAGCGACGGGCTCGCGCCTTGCCTATCTCGGCTGCGGCACAATCCAGACGGACACAGGAACCGTACTCGCAGAGCGCCTCGCCATCATCCACCGCGCCGTCGCCAAATTGATCGAGGAGGGGCGGCCGGACGAAGGCGCGATCGAAGAAACTTTCGTCAACCGCGATCCGCAATCGGCGCTGAAACTCGGCCAGGCGCGCGGCGCGGCCTTGGCGGCGCTGGCGCTCGGAGGGCTGAGCGTCGCCGAATACGCGACCAATCTCATCAAGAAAACTGTCGTCGGCGTCGGCCACGCCGAAAAAAATCAGGTGGCGATGATGGTCAAGATGCTGCTGCCGGCGAGCGGGGCCGGGACGCCTGACGCCGCCGACGCGCTGGCGACCGCGATTTGCCACGCCCAGCACCGGCGCGCCCGCGCGAGGGGCGCGGCATGATCGGCAAGCTCAAGGGCGTCCTCGACAGTCTCGACGAGGACGAACTGATCCTCGACGTCGGCGGCGTCGGCTATCTCGTCGCCGCGTCCGCGCGCACTTTGCGGTCGCTGCCGCCAGTCGGGCAGGCGGTCGCGTTGCATATCGAGACGCAGGTGCGCGAGGACGCGATCCGCCTATTCGGCTTCCTCACGCTCGCCGAGCGCGATTGGTTCCGCCTGCTGCAAAGCGTTCAGGGCGTGGGCGCCAAGGTCGCGCTCGGCATTCTGGGCGCGCTCTCGGGCGAGGCGCTTAGCGGCGCCATCGCCCGCCAGGACAAGGCGATGATGGCGCGCGCGCCGGGCGTCGGACCCAAGCTCGCCGCACGCCTTGTGCTGGAACTCAAAGACAAGGCGCCCGCGCTCGGTCTCGACGATCTCGGCGGCGCGATCGCCGGCGCCGAGGAGGCCGCGAAATTGCCGAAGCAGGGCGCCGACGCGGTGCTCGCGCTCGTCGGCCTCGGCTATGCGCGCCCGCAAGCGGCGGCGGCGGTGGCCAAAGGCCTCGCCGCGCTCGGCGCCGAGGCCCAGACGGCGGCGCTGATCCGCGCGGGGTTGAAGGAGTTGGCCCAATAACTATTTTATGATATTCGGATCGATCGCGAAAGAGTAAAAAAATGAGGATCGGATCGACGCTTTCCCCCAAATACCAGGTTTCCATCCCGAAGGCGGTTCGCGAGCAACTCGCTTGGAAGCCCGGCCAGAAGCTCGTGTTCATCCCGAAGGGCAATGGCGTCCTGATGATGCCGGCGCCGGAACGGGACGAATTGGTGGGTATCGCTCGCGGCGTCAAAATCGAAAGTTATCGCGACCGGAGCGATCGCTACTGATGCGCGTCGTCGACACATCCGCCTGGCTCGAATGGATCAGCGACAGCGCGCTGGGTCGCGAGCTTGGCGCCAAACTCCCGCAGACGGACGAATGGATCGTGCCGACAATCGTGCAATACGAGCTGACGCGCTGGTTGACGCGCGAAGTCTCGGAGGAGGCGGCCGAACGAACGGTCGCGTTCTCGATGCGATGTCTGATCGCGCCGCTGGATACCCGCATCGCCATTCGCGCCGCCGATTACGGTCGCGGGCATTCGCTGGCGTTCGCCGACGCGATCATCTACGCCACGGCTATGGAGCATGACGCCGACCTGCTGACTTGCGATGCGCATTTCGCCAAGCTGCCCGGCGTCGTCTATTTGCAGAAAACATCGCCATGATCGCCCAGCGGCGCTCCCAACTCCTCCCCATCATCGGCGTAACGCTGCTGTTCGCCGCGCTCGGTCCGCTGATCGGCGGCGCTTTGTTCATTCCGCTCGCCGTCGTGATGGAGGCGCCTTTAGCTTCCGGCGTGGTCGGTCATGTCGGCGCCATCGCGACGCTGATCGCGCACACGTTCGCGATCATCGGCGCCTATTTCGTCGGAATCGGCCCGGCCGCCGCGACCGGCTTTCTCTATGCGCTGTGGGACGCCGCCGCGCCGGCGCGTTGGCCGCGCGCGCTGGTCGCCGCCGCGATCGGCGGCGCGATGACGCAGGCGATGTTTGTCTGGCTTGCCTCGCTCGGCGCTTCGGTCGAAGCAAGCGTCGCCGTCGAAGTTTCGCCAACCACCCAGAACTGGATCGACACGATCTTTTCGGGTTCGTTCGACGACACGCTTCGGCATGTTTTCGTCGCCAGCGGCGCGGTGGCCGGCTTCGTCTGCGCGATGGCGACTAATCTCGTAGGCCTGACCCTGTCGCCGCCCTCCAACGAAGCACGAGCGCCGACATGACGACGCCGCCCCGCCGTCTCGTCTCAGCCGAGAAGCGCCCCGAGGACGAAACGGCGCTGCGCCCGCAGGTGCTCGCCGATTTCACCGGCCAGGAGGCGGCGCGCAAGAACCTCAAGGTGTTCATCGAATCGGCGAAAACGCGCGCCGAGGCGCTCGATCACGTGCTATTCGTCGGCCCGCCAGGTCTCGGCAAAACGACGCTGGCGCAGATCGTCGCGCGCGAACTTGGCGTCAACTTCCGCTCGACCTCCGGACCGGTTATCGCCAAGGCGGGCGATCTTGCCGCCCAACTCACCAATCTCGAGCCGCGCGACGTTCTGTTCATCGACGAAATCCATCGCCTAAACCCGGCGGTCGAGGAAATTCTCTATCCCGCGATGGAGGACTTCCAGCTCGATCTTATTATTGGCGCCGGCCCGGCCGCGCGTTCGGTGAAGATCGACCTCGCGCCGTTCACGCTGATCGGCGCGACGACGCGCGCCGGGTTGCTGACGACTCCTTTGCGCGATCGCTTCGGCATTCCCGTGCGGCTCAATTTCTACACCGTGCCCGAACTCGAAGGCATCGTCAGGCGCGGCGCGCGCGTCATCGGGCTCGAACTTGCCGAGGAAGGCGCCAACGAGATCGCCCGCCGCTCGCGCGGCACGCCGCGAATCGCCGGACGGCTGCTGCGCCGTGTTCGCGACTTCGCTGTGGTCGAGAACGCCAGGATCGTCACCCGCGCCATCGCCGACGGCGCGCTGCGCCTGCTCGACGTCGACGCCATCGGCCTCGATCAAATGGACCGGCGCTATCTTGAAACTGTCGCAGTGAGTTTTGGCGGCGGGCCCGTCGGCGTCGAGACAATCGCCGCGGCCCTGTCCGAGCCGCGCGACGCAATCGAGGAGATTATTGAGCCCTATCTCATCCAGCAGGGCTTCGTGCAGCGCACGCCGCGCGGACGCCTGCTGACGCCGCACGCCTTCAAGCATCTCGGCCTGGCCGAACCGCCGCGCGAGCCCATCCAAAATGCGCTGTTCGACGAGGAATAGCGAGCGTCGCAATCCCTGCGAATTGTGCTAGACGGGCGGGAGCGAACGCGCCGCATCTGGACCCACTTCCTTGCCGACTCTCATCCGCTTTCTCGTCATCGTCGCCGTTCTCGTGGGTCTCGCCTATGGCGGGCTGATCGCGCTGGTGACGACGGTTAAAGTGCAGCCGCGCGAAATGACGCAAACAATCGAAATCCCCAAGGCGCCGAAATGAACGCGCGCGCGCCGCGCTGGATCGAAGGCTTTCTCGACGCCATCGCGTCCGAACGCGGCGCGAGCCGCAACACGCTCGAAGCCTATCGCCGCGATCTCAACGCCTACGCCGATTTTCTCGCCCGCCGGGGCGCGAGCGCGCTGAATGCATCCAGCGACGACATTCGCGCGTTCCAGGCGGACGGTGCGCACGAAGGCCTCGCCGCCGCGTCGGTCGCGCGGCGTTTGTCCGCCGTGCGGCAGTTCCATAAGCATCTCTATACCGAGGGCCGGCGTGGCGACGATCCGACGCTGGCGATCGAGGGGCCGCGCCGCGCCCGCCCGCTGCCCAAAGTGCTGAGCGAGGGCGAAGTGGAAAAGCTGATCGGCGTCGCGCGCGAAGGGCTGGACGCGGCCGAGCGACTGCCCGCCGAACGGCTCGCGGCGGCGCGGATGGCGTGCCTGATCGAGCTGATCTACGCCTCCGGCCTGCGCGTCAGCGAATTGCTCGCGCTGCCCAAATCCGCCGCGCGCGCCAAGGAACCGCTGATCTCGGTGCGCGGCAAGGGCGACAAGGAACGGCTCGTGCCAATCTCCGAGCCCGCCCGCGCGGCGATGAAAGCCTATCGCGCCCGGCTCGACGAGATTGCGCCGGCGCGGGCGACGGGGCCGTGGCTGTTTCCGGCCGAGGGCGCGAGCGGACATCTGACGCGGCAGGCGTTCGCGCGCGATCTCAAGCGAGTTGCGGGGGCGGCGGGAATCTCGGCGGCGCGCGTGAGCCCGCATGTGCTGCGCCACGCCTTCGCCAGCCACCTCTTGCAGAACGGCGCCGATTTGCGCGTCGTTCAGGATCTGCTCGGCCACGCCGACATTTCGACGACGCAGATTTACACCCACGTCCTCGATGCGCGCGCCAAGGCGATGGTGCGCGATCTCCACCCGCTCGGCGATGAGAAGGAAAAATGAGCGACGTTCCCTGGCGCGCAACGCTGGAAGGCGTCGTCGTCTCCTGTCGCCTGACGCCCAAAGGCGGTCGAGACGCGATTGACGGCGTTGCGACGCTTTCCGACGGCGCCCGGGTGTTGCTCGCGCGCGTGCGCGCCGCCCCGGAGGATGGCAAGGCCAACGACGCTCTTTGCGCCCTGATCGCGGGCTGGCTCGACGTGCCCAAATCCGGCGTGCGCCTCGTCGGCGGCGCGAAGAACCGCTTGAAGCAGATCGGCGTCGCGGGAGAGCCGCAGGCGCTAGCACGCCGCCTGAGCGAGACGCTCGGCTCCTGAAAAGCGATGCATCTGTGGGCAAGTGAGCGCTCCGGCTTGGCGCGAACGGCGCGAGCGGCCATGGTTGGGTTTCCCGCCGCCAAAATCGAGCCCCGCCTTGCGCTTTTCCCTCGCCACCTGGAACATCAATTCGGTGCGTCTGCGCATCGACCTCGTCGCGCGCTTTCTTTCCGAGCAGAGTCCGGACGTGCTGTGCTTGCAGGAAACGAAATGCCCCGATGGCCAATTTCCGACCGGCGAATTTCATAAGCTCGGCTATAAGCATGTCGCGATTAACGGCCAGAAGGGCTACCACGGCGTCGCCATCGTCTCGAAACTTCCGTTCGAGGCCGAGAGCCGCCGCGATTTCTGCGGCAAGGGCGATTCGCGCCACATCAACGTGACCCTCGGCGGCAAGGCGGCCGGGCTCGAAATCCATAATTTCTATGTACCGGCGGGCGGCGACGAGCCCGATCGCGAGATCAACGACAAGTTCGGTCATAAGCTCGATTTCGTCGACGAGATGGCCGCTTGGTTCAAAGATGCGCCGCAAACCAAGGGCCGCGCGATTCTGGTCGGCGATCTAAACATCGCTCCGCTCGAACATGATGTCTGGAGCCACAAGGCGCTTATCAAAGTCGTCAGCCATACGCCGGTCGAGGTGGAGAAATTCACGCGAATGCAGGCGGCCGGCCCTTGGGTCGACGCGTTGCGCAAGTTCGTTCCCGCCGACGAGAAGCTTTATACTTGGTGGAGCTATCGCTCGCCGGACTGGTCCGGGGCGGACAAAGGCCGGCGGCTCGATCACATTTGGGTCAGCCCGGCGTTGGAGAGCGCGGTCAAGTCGATGCAGGTCCATCGCGAGGCGCGTGGCTGGGATCGCCCTTCCGACCATGCGCCGGTGCGCGTCGAACTCAAGCTTTGATCCGGGCGCGCAAGCGCCAGTTCATTTTCCCGGCGTTTTGTGAAAGAAGCTGTCGTCACGCGGACGTGGCGAAACCGGTAGACGCAAAGGACTTAAAATCCTTCGGCCGAAAGGCTGTGCGGGTTCGACCCCCGCCGTCCGCACCAAACTCTCGGCGCCGCCCCTCAGCCGCCGGGGCAGTCCTTCAGCGCGCGATCGATGGCCTGACTGAAACCAACCAGTGAATAGGTGTCGAGCGTCACGCCGCCCTTCTTCGATGCGGCCTTGATCTTGATCTGCGTTCCCTTGCGCATTTCGTCGATCAATTGGCTTTCTCGGGCCGCGTTCTTGACCCAGAGGTTGCTGCCCTTGGGCAGAAGTTCGAACTCGGTCTCGCCGATGGTCGCGGTCGGCGACACCGCGTCGCTCTTGGACTTCTTCGCGTCGGGCTTCTTCTTTTCCTTGTTCTTGTCCTTGGCGTCGGCCTCGGGCGCGCCGGCAACCTCGAAGCCCATGATGAACGACACTTCATTGCGCACACCCTCGCCGGGGCGCTCGGAAATGAATGCGTAGCCGGGATCGCGCTTGAGGTCGGCCGGCGCGCGATCCTTGGGCTGCGCGAGCGTGTAACAGATCCGCGACTTGCCGGCATGGCTCTGGAAAACGCTCCAGTCGCCGTAGGTCGCCACCAGCGCGGGCTTGCCGGCGGGAGTGTCTTTCTCCGGCTTCTTGGCGGGCGCGCCGAGCGCGGGAGCGGCGAGTGCGAGAAGAGCGAGAGCGGCGCCGAATGCGGCGAACGGACGGGCGGCTGACGGCGCGGCGAACAACATGTAACCTCATTCCTACGACGGTCGCGAACGGCGCAAACGGGCCCGCGCCGGATCGGATTGCGCCGCGAAACCGGCGAAAATCCGACGGGCGGACTTCTCCACCGGACGGGTCATTGTGTAAACCTGCACAAGGTTAATGAAAAATAAGTAAAATTCGAGGCGTCCCTTGAAGGCTCTGGTTTGCGAACGACTTGGTCCCGCCGAAGCTCTGCGACTGATCGACGCGGATGAACCCGTCGCGGGGGAGGGCGAAGCGCTCGTCGAAGTCGCTTTCGCGGCGCTCAACTTCTTCGATACGTTAATTATCGCGGGAAAATACCAGATCAAACCGGCGCCGCCCTTCTCGCCGGCGGGCGAGTTTTCCGGCCGTATCGTCGCCTTGGGCCACGGAGTGGCCGGACTGACCATCGGCGACCGCGTCATGGGGTTCCTGCCCTATGGCGCGGCGCGCGAGCGCATAGCCGTTCCCGCCGAGCGCCTGTTCCGTCTGCCGGACGCCTTGGGACTGGATCGCGCGGCCGGGCTCTCGATCGCCTATGGCGCGACGGTTCACGCGCTCGAACAACGCGGCGAATTGAAAGCGGGCGAATCGCTTGTGGTGCTGGGCGCCTCGGGAGGCGTCGGGCTGGCGGCTGTGGAAGTGGGCGCCCAGATGGGCGCGAGGGTGATCGCCTGCGCCTCGTCGGACGAAAAACTCGAATTCGCGCGCCGGCACGGCGCCGCCGAGACCCTCAATTACCGAAGCGCTGACCTGCGGACAGAGTTGAAGCGCCTGACCGGCGAACGCGGCGTCGATGTCGTCTACGATCCGGTCGGCGGAGCGATGACGGAGGTGGCGCTGCGCTCGCTCGGTTGGAAGGGGCGTCTGCTGATCGTCGGCTTCGCCTCGGGGGAAATCCCGCGTCCGCCGCTCAATCTGACCCTGCTCAAGGGCTGCGATATCCGCGGCGTGTTCTGGACCGAATTCGTCGCGCGCGAGCCCGCGGCTCATCGGCGCAACATGTCGAAACTGCTGAGCTGGGCCGCGCAGGGCGCAATATCGGCGCATGTCTCGTCGGTTCACCGTTTGGAGGAATTCTCGCTTGCGTTTCAAGCTATTACGAGGCGCGAGGCGTTGGGCAAAGTGCTGCTGCGGTTAAGTGACGCGATCTTCAACGGCCGTTAGGGCTTGCGAAACATGTTGCGCCGCACAATATGCCGCCGGGTTGGAAACGTCGGGGACAAGATTCGAGATTAAACATGTCGAATGCGATTGAAACCCGACCTGTTTCCACGGTTGTAGATATTCGCCGGTTATGGCCCGCCGATATGCCCGCGTTCCGCGAGCATTTATTGCGCCTCGACGCGCGCAGCCGTCATGAGCGCTTCGGCGGCGGAATGTCCGACGAATTCGTCGCGCATTACGCTGAAAGCTGCTTCGGGCAGGGCGATCTCGTTTTCGGCGCCTTCGTCGACGGGCAATTGCACGGCGCGGGCGAATTGCGCTCGAACGCGGCAATCTGGACCGAGCAGGCGCCGTTTCAGAACCACGTCCATGCCGAAGCCGCCTTCAGCGTCGAAGAGGAATATCGGCGTCGCGGCATCGGCGAGAAACTGTTCCGTCGCATCCAGCGCGCGGCCAGCAACCATGGGGTCGAGACGATCGACATTGTTTGTATGCCGGACAATGTCGGGATGCGACGCTTGGCGGAGAAATTCAAGACCCAGTTCGTTTTCGAGGAAAGCCAGTTCACCGGTCGTCTCACCGCCCGCACGCCAACTCCCTACTCGCTGATGCGCGAAGTTGCGCGCGACGTCGCCGACTTCACGTCCTCGGTGTTCGACGCGCAATTGCGCGCTTTGGGCGGGCGGGCGTGAAGGTCGGTCAATCCGGCCCGTAGGGCAGGGGGAAAGCCTTGGCGAGAACGTGGGCGCGCGCGAGCGTGAACTGTCGCTCAACGCGCCCGCCGCGCCCCACCGCGAGGCTCTCGCCGGGCTCGACCGATTGAAAATATCCGCCGAGTTCGCGTAGTGCGATTTCGCCATATTCCGAAGGCGCAACGATCAGCGCGTCTTTGCCGATCTGGGCGTGCGGATCGCAGGCGAAAGCGAAGCCGCGCGGATCGTTGGCAAAGGCGCAAACCGGCGTGCCCGGCCCGAGCGCGACGCCGACGCGCCCGCCCGTGCGCCAATTGTCGACGACGACGAAATCCGGCGGGCGGCCGTTGAAGCCGCGCCAAGCCGCGCTGGCGCGAATATCGGGCCAGTCGTAGGCGTAACGGGTGGGATCGCGACCGCCCACGGCGGGAAAACCGAACACACTTTGCGGACCCAGATCGACCGCGGCGACATAAATCGCCGCTGTGGCCGCCGACAGGACGACGCTTGCCCGCGCCCACAGGCGCAAAACAGCTTCGCCGCGCTCGGCGAGCCATGCCCCGGCGAGCGGAAAGGCGAACAGCCACGCGGAATTGAACCAGTGCGGAATCGCGCGTTGACCGAGTATCGGCATGAACGCGAACAATAGCAGCGGCGGCGCGACGAGCCAGAGCAGAAACCGCTCGCCGCTCTCCGCTTTCAATCGCGCCGCACGCGCCAGGCCGAGCGCGACGGGAACGGCGATCCACGGCGACAGCAGCGCGATTTGCGCGCCAAGGCCCTCGGCTATCGCTGTCCAGACCTTGGCGTCGAGGCTCAAGCTCGCGGCGGCGCGGCCCGATTGAAAAGCGAAGGAGACCCAATGGTGTTCGGCGTTCCAGATCAGCGCCGGCGAGAAGATTAGCAGGGCCAGCGCCGCGCCGAGGTAGGGCCGGTAATCGCTCAACCAATGTCGATGACGCGGCGAAAGTAGGAGAAAGCCGAAAAGGCCGATGGGCGCGAAGATCGCCGCGTATTTGGCGAGACCCGCCAAACCGAAAGCAAAGCCGGCGAGGAGCCACGATCCGAGCCCGCGCGAATCCCCGTCGGGCGCGAACAAAATCTCCGCGAGCGCCGAGCCCGCGCAGGCGAGCATCAGCAGCATCGGCGTGTCCGGCATGATGTAGCCGTCGGGCATGACGAGGAAATAAGCGGTCGCGTTGAACGCGAATACGGTCCACCAACCGGCGTCCTCGCCGAACAGCCTCCGCGCGATGGCGAGCAGGGGCCAGTTGGTCGCGACGATCATCGCCCAGAACGGCAGCCGCGCGGATTTGCCCTCGCCGAACAACGCGACGAAGCCGTGCAGAATCCATTGATGCAGCGGCGGGTGGTCGAAATAGGACAGCGCCAGAGTGCGCGAAATGACGAGCGTGTAGGCTTCGTCGTCGTTGAAGCCGGTGACGAAGATCGCAACGAGCTTTTCGAGCGCGCAAAGGCCCGCGAATGCGAGGATGAATCTTGCCGGCGATTTGGCGGCGATCAGATGCGCCGCTCCGACATCATGGTCTTGATATGCGCGATCGCCTTGGCGGGGTTGAGCCCCTTGGGGCAGGTCTTGGCGCAATTGAGGATGGTGTGACAGCGATAGAGCCGGAACGGATCTTCGAGATTGTCGAGCCGTTCGCCCTGCGCCTCGTCGCGCGAGTCGATCAACCAGCGATACGCCTGCAACAGCACGGCGGGGCCGAGATAGCGGTCGCCGTTCCACCAATAGCTCGGGCACGAAGTCGAGCAGG
>JBBIIT010000011.1:0-9001 GCA_037446355.1 Beijerinckiaceae bacterium
TTAGGCCCCGCACTGGAAATCGAGCTTGACCACCTTACTGGCTTTTCCTGCGCGAACCTCGAGCGTCAGGGGCATACAGGTGGCGTTCTCGATCAGCAGCGCCTTATGCTCGATCCCGTCGGCGCCGAACACGAAGTTGGTGAACGCCTTGTGCGTTACGATGGACTGACCGGTGCGGCTTGTCTGCACGATATCGACCGTCGCGGTCGCATATTTCGGCGCGACATTCTTCTCGCCTTGAAACACGATATCGAACAGCACCGCGGACGCGGAATCGTGGTCAGGTCCGCCGCCCTTGGCGAGATTTTGAAACGGCGGCGCGCCGATGATGTTGTCGGAGAGCTTTCCCGTATGTTCCCAGAACAACGACGCCTTGACGTCGATGACTTTCAATTCGGCGGCGGAGGCCGCGCTCGCGGCGAACGCGACGGCGGCGAATATCCCGGCAATGCGCTTCACGAAAATCCCCATTTTGAAAATGCGCGCTTCTTTTCATGCCGTCGCAACGGCGCCGACCCACAAAAAAGCCCCGGATCGCCACGCGAGCCGGGGCCTGAAAACCTCCGCCAGATCAGATCAGTTGCGGCGATCGCCGAACAGATACAGCAACTGCTGGAACATGTTGATAAAATCCAGATACAATTTCAGCGCGCCGTAGATCGCCTTCTTTTCGGTGGCCTCGTAGCCGTCGCCGGCGAAATAATTCTCCTTGATCGCCTGCGTATCCCAGGCGGTCAGCCCGGCGAACACGACGATGCCGAGGATCGACAAAGCCCATTGCAGGCCGGAACTCGCCAGGAAGATGTTGACGACGCTGGCGATCACCAAGCCGAAGAGGCCCATCACCATGAACGAGCCCATCGCTGAGAGGCTGCGCGGAGTTGTGTAGCCGTAGAGGCTTAGCGCGCCGAAGGCAGCCGCGGTCTCGAAAAAGACGTTGGCGATCGACGCCTTGGTGAACACCAGGAAGATCGTCGACATCGACAGGCCGATCAGAGCGGCGAAAGCCAAGAACACGGCCCGCGCCGCGCCGGCCGACATCGAGTTTCGCCCGGCGGAAATTGCGAACACGAGCCCCAGCGGAGCGAAGATCACCAGCCAACGGAGCGGCGAAACGTAGATGGCTTCGCCGAACGAGGTCAGACCCGCGATATGCCCGCTCGCCGATTCGACAACGCCGAGCTTGTAGGCGGCGAAGGCGACCAGCCCGGTCAACCCGAGGCCAAGGGTCATGTGATTGTAAACGCCGATCATATAGGTCCGCAGACCCTGATCGATGACGGCGCCGGACCGGCCGACGCCGGCTCTGGGACTGGCGAAGCGGTCGAAATTGGACATGGAAAACCTCACTTGAAGCGAGCGGGAACGGTTCATCGACTTTCGCCGCAACGTCCCGTCGCCGCCAATATGGTCGGGCGCCCGCCCGCGCGCAAGTGGCAGACGCGCTGCGTCGCGAACCCAGTCGCGCGCTTCGATCGCGCAAGTCTCGGGCGAACATGGGGATTTCGCGCGTAGCGCGCCGCCGCCGCCCGGCCGGCCGGCCGATGTCGCAGAATCGTTTAGGCGATTGCCGTCACATAACTGTCATGCAATCGTCGTAAACGAGTTGCGCTCGCGGCGTAAGGGGAGCGCGGTCCATCCCGTGAGCGCAGGCGTCGGCCCGGCGGCGGGCGTTGAACCCCCTAGTTCCCCAACCGGATTTGAGAGGCGTCAGATGAAATTTTCGCACGTTGCTTACGCGACCGCCCTGGCGGCGGCGTTTTCCGCCGCCGCGCCCGCTTTCGCGACCGACGTCACCGGCGCCGGCTCGACCTTCGCGTTTCCGATTCTGGCCAAGTGGGCTGACGCCTACAAGAAGGAGACCGGCAACGGACTCAACTATCAATCGATCGGCTCGGGCGGCGGCATCAAACAGATCAAGGCCAACACTGTGACTTTCGGCGCCACCGACCAACCGCTCAAGGTCGCCGACCTCGACGCCGCCGGTCTCGTGCAATGGCCGCAGATCATGGGCGGCATCGTCCCGGTCGTGAACCTTGACGGCGTCAAGCCCGGCGATCTGGTCATCGACGGCCCGACCCTCGCCGCGATCTTCCAGGGCAAAATCACGAAATGGAACGACCCGGCCATCGCCAAGCTGAACCCGAAGGCGGCATTGAGCGATCTCGCCATCGCCGTCGTTCATCGCTCCGACGGGTCGGGCACCACCTTCAACTTCACCGACTATCTTTCCAAGGTTTCGCCGGACTGGAAATCGGCGATCGGCGAGAACACCGCGGTCGAATGGCCCGTCGGCATTGGCTCCAAGGGCAACGAGGGCGTCGCCGCCGGCGTCAGCCAAACCAAGGGCGCGATCGGCTATGTCGAATATGCCTACGCCAAGCAGAACAAGATGACCTACGCCGACATGATCAACCATGACGGCAAGACGGTCGCCCCGACGACCGCTACGTTCCAAGCCGCCGCCGCCAACGCCGACTGGACGCACGCGCCTGGCTATTACCAGATTCTCACCGACCAGCCGGGCGCCGAATCCTGGCCGATCACCGCCTCCACCTTCATGCTGATGCACAAGAAAGCCGCCGACAGCGCCAACTCGGCCGAAGCGATCAAGTTCTTCGATTGGTCGTTCGCCAATGGCGCCAAGATGGCTGCCGAACTCGACTATATCCCGATGCCCGACGCGGTCGTCGCGCTCATCAAGAAGACCTGGGCGACCGAGCTTAAGGGCGCCGACGACAAGCCGCTCTACGCCGGCAAGTAACCGGCGTCCTCGGGACAAGGGCCGCCCGGCGCGGCCCCTCCCGTCGACACGACGACAACGCTTCGCCGCCGCCTCGGCGGCGAAGCCAAGTTCCTGGAAGGAGCGTGAGCGTGGCCGATGTCGCGATGAACAGCGCCAACTTGGCGAAGTCGGCCTCTCGCGAACGGGCGGCGGCGCTCAACGCCCTTAAATTCGGCGACGGACTGTTCAAGAATCTCACTCTCGCCGCCGCGCTGACGGTTCTTCTGATCTTGACCGGCGTCATCGTTTCGCTCGTCGTCGGCTCGCTGCCGGCCCTGCGCGAATTCGGCTTCGGATTTCTGTTTTCCTCGACCTGGAATCCGGTCAGCGAGAAATTCGGCGCGCTGGCGGCCATATCGGGCACGATCACGACCTCGATCATCGCCATGGTCATCGCGGTGCCGATCGGTCTGGGCGTCGCGGTGTTCCTGACCGAACTCTGCCCGCAATCGCTCCGCCGCCCGATCGGCGTCGCGATCGAATTGTTGGCCGGAATTCCGTCGATCATTTATGGCATCTGGGGCCTGTTCGTGTTCGCCCCGATCGTCCAGCAATTTGTCGAGCCTCCGCTTATCGCGCTGTTCGGTCATGTCCCGCTGCTGTCCAGCGCCTTCGCCGGCCCGCCTTATGGCATCGGCACGCTGACGGCCGGCTTCGTGCTCGCGATCATGGTGCTGCCGTTCATCACTTCGATCTCGCGCGACGTCTTCAACACCGTACCGCCCGTGCTGAAGGAAGCCGCTTACGGCGTCGGCTGCACCAGGTGGGAAGTGGTGCGCAGCGTCGTCATGCCCTACACCCGCGTCGGCGTGATCGGCGGCGTCATGCTCGGCCTCGGGCGCGCGCTCGGCGAGACGATGGCGGTGACTTTCGTCATCGGCAACGCGCACAAGATCTCGTCTTCGCTGCTGGCGCCGGGAACGACGATCTCGGCCACCATCGCCAACGAATTCACCGAGGCGGAGGGCGATCTGTACACATCCTCGCTGATCGCGCTCGGCCTCATTCTCTTTGTCATCACCTTCGCGGTGCTCGCCGCCGCGCGCCTGATGCTTGCGCGTCTCGAGAAGCAGAAGGGGGCCTGACGCATGACATTGTACGGAAATCGTCGCCGCTCGAATGCGCTCGTCATGAGTCTTTGCTATGGCGCGACCGCCTTCGGGCTCGGCTTCCTCGCGCTGATTCTGGGCACGCTGCTGGTGCGCGGCGCCCAGGGCCTCAACCTCGCCGTGTTCACGCAGATGACCCCGGCGCCGGGCAATCAGGGCGGCCTCTTGAACGCCATCGTCGGCTCGCTGATCATGACCATTCTGGGCGTGCTGATCGGCACGCCGCTCGGCATGTTGGCGGGCGCCTATATGGCCGAATACGGGCGCTACAGCAGGCTGACCACGCTCGTGCGCTTCATCAACGATATCCTGCTCAGCGCGCCCTCGATTGTCATTGGCCTCTTCGTTTACGAGATCATGGTCGCGCAGATGGGGCATTTTTCGGCGATCGCCGGCGTCGTCGCGCTCGCGCTGCTGGTCGTGCCCGTCGTCGTGCGAACCACCGAGGACATGTTGTTGTTGGTTCCGGCCCCGCTGCGCGAGGCGGCGAGCGCGCTCGGAATGCCGCGTTCGCATGTAATCTTGAAAGTCGCGGTCAGGGCGGCGCGCGCCGGTCTCATCACTGGCGTGCTGCTGGCCATCGCCCGCGTCAGCGGCGAAACCGCCCCGCTGCTTTTCACCTCTCTGAACGATCAATTCTTCAGCACGAACCTGAACGCGCCTATGGCCAGTCTGCCGATTGCGATCTTCCAGTTCGCGCTTAGCCCGTACAAGGACTGGCAGCAATTGGCCTGGACCGGCGCGCTGCTCATTACGCTTGCCGTGCTCACGCTTTCGATTTTTGCGCGCTGGCTCGGCGCTTCGAGGACCGCTCCATGAACGCCGTCGCCCCCATCGCCGTGAACGCCAGCGAAAAAATAAGCGTGCGCGATCTGAAATTCTACTACGGCGCCAATCTGGCGTTGAAGAGCATTTCGATGCCGCTGCTCGCCAACAAGGTGACCGCCTTCATCGGCCCGTCGGGCTGCGGGAAGTCGACGCTGCTGCGCGTTCTCAATCGGATGTACGAGCTTTATCCGAACCAGCGCGCCGATGGCGAGGTGCTGCTCGACGGCAAGAACATTCTCGACCCCGACGAGGACGTCAACCAGTTGCGCTCGCGCGTCGGCATGGTGTTCCAGAAACCCACGCCGTTCCCGATGACCATTTACGACAATATCGCCTTCGGCGTCCGCCTCTACGAGAAGATTTCCAAATCCGAAATGGACGAGCGGGTGGAGAGGGCGCTGCGCGGCGCCGCGCTGTGGGGAGAGGTCAAGGACAAGCTTGGCGCGAGCGGCCTCAGCCTTTCGGGCGGCCAGCAACAACGCCTGTGCATCGCGCGCACGGTGGCGATCCGGCCCGAGGTCATTCTGTTTGACGAGCCCTGCTCGGCGCTGGATCCGATCTCCACCGCCAAGGTCGAGGAACTGATCGACGAATTGAAGGCGAATTACACGATCGCCATCGTCACCCATTCCATGCAGCAGGCGGCGCGCGTTTCCGATTTCACCGCGTTCATGTATTTGGGCGAACTGATCGAATACGGCGTCACCAGCCAGGTTTTCACCGCGCCCAAGAACAAGCGGACGCAGGACTACATTACCGGTCGCTTCGGCTGAACGCGAAACGCCCGGCGCACGCAATTCAAGGACCGCATTACATGAGCGAACACACCGTCAGGGGCTATGACGTCGAGCTGGAGGCCCTCGGGCGCAAGATCGCCGAGATGGGCGGTATCGCCGAGATGATGGTCTCGCAGGCGATTGAGGCGCTTTCGACCGGCGATATGGAACTCGCGCGCAAAGTCGTGGCGACCGACGCGCGCCTCGACAATCTGCAACGCGAAATCGACGAACAATCCATTCTCACGCTGGCGCGCCGACAACCTGTCGCTGTCGATCTGCGCGAAATCATTGTCGCGATCCGCGTTTCGAGCGATCTCGAGCGCGTCGGCGATCTGGCCAAGAGTATCGCCAAGCGCGCGATCAAAATCGCCGGCGAATCGGGCGTCGTTCACGCGGTGGTCGGCATCAAGCACATGGCCGACCTCGCCGCGACGCAATTGAAGGACGTGCTCGACGCCTACGCGCAGCGCGACACCGAACGCGCGATGACGGTTTGGAATCAAGACGCCGAACTCGACGCCCTCGAGGACTCCATCTTCCGCGACCTGCTGACGCGCATGATGGAAGACCCGCGCAACATAACTTTCTGCACGCATCTGTTGTTCTGCTCAAAGAACATCGAGCGCATCGGCGACCACACGACCAACATCGCCGAGAACATCGTCTATCTCGCCACCGGCGAGACCCTACCCACCGATCGGCCGCGCGCGAGCGCCGCTCACGTTGAGAATGCCGCCGCGAAGTGAGCGCGTCGCGGCGGAATGAGGAGACCTGACGTATGAACGAGCAAACGGTCGAGGTTCCCCGCAAGTCCAACCTGGCGTCGGCGCCGCGCATCCTCGTCGTCGAAGACGAGACCGACCTCGGACTGCTGTTGGCCTACAATTTCGAAGCTGAAGGATTCCAGGTCGACGTCTGCGAGCGCGGCGATGAAGTCGAGATGCGGCTCGAAGAGCGATTGCCCGACCTCGTCGTGCTCGACTGGATGCTGCCCGGGGTCTCCGGGCTCGAACTTTGCCGTCGGATGCGGGCACGGGACAACACCCGTTCCATTCCGGTCATCATGCTGACCGCCCGCGGCGAGGAGAACGAGCGCGTGCGCGGCCTCACGGTCGGCGCCGACGACTATATCGTCAAGCCGTTCTCGGTGCCGGAACTGCTCGCGCGTGTGAAGGCGCTGCTGCGGCGATCGAGCCCGGAGCGAATCGCCACGCAGTTGTCGGCGGGCGAACTGGCGCTCGATCGCGAAACCCGGCGCGTCAAACGCGGCGCGCGCGACGTGCACCTCGGCCCGACCGAATTCCGCCTGCTCGAATTCCTGATCGAGCGCCCGGGCCGCGTCTATTCGCGCGCCCAGTTGCTCGACAGCGTGTGGGGCCAGACGGTCGAGATCGACGAGCGCACGGTCGACGTGCATATCGGCCGCTTGCGCAAGGCGCTTTCGCGCGGGCGCGAACGCGATCCGATCCGCACGGTCCGCGGTGCCGGCTATTCCTTCGACGAAACGTTCGGAAAGTAGCTCGGGCCAGCGTTCAGGGTTCGAGTTCGCTGTCCCAGTAAAGGTAGTCCATCCAACTTGCGTGCAGATAGTTGGGCGGAAACAGCCGGCCATTTTGATGCAGATCGTGCACGGTCGGCTGATACGGCTCGCGCTCGGGCCACATGCGCGCGACCGAGGGCATCATGTCGGCCTTCTTGAGGTTGCAGGCCGAGCAGGCGGCGACCACGTTCTCCCAGGTTGTGACGCCGCCCTTGGAGCGCGGGATCACATGGTCGAAGGTCAATTCCTCGCGTTCGCCGCAATACTGGCAGGTGAACCTGTCGCGCAGGAACACGTTGAACCGGGTGAACGCGGGAAACCGCGACGGCTTGACGTAGCTCTTGAGCGAAACCACCGATGGCAGCCGCATTTCGAAACTCGGGCTGCGAACGCGCATTTCGTATTCGGAGACGATATTCACGCGATCGAGGAACACGGCCTTGATGGCGTCCTGCCAGCACCAGACCGACAGCGGATAATAACTCAACGGGCGAAAGTCCGCGTTGAGCACCAAGGCCGGACACGTCTCCGGCGAAACCGCTTGAACATGAACCGTCAAATTGACGCTCCGTTCCCCCGCTTTCGTGGCCGCCGAAACGAATCCGGCCGCGCTCATAGTCTATAGCCAGCGTGACGCCCTTGTGAAGGCCATCCCCGACGCGCTGTTTTGTCACTCCGTTCGCGCCTCTATCGCCTCCATGTCGGCGTCGGAAAGGCCAAAATGGTGACCGATTTCGTGAATCAGCACATGCGCCACCACTTGGCCCAGCGTCTCCTCGCGCTCGCACCAGAAATCCAGCAAGGGCCGGCGGTAGAGCCAGATCATGTTGGGCAGCGTCCCGGTCTCCTCGACCGCGGGACGATGCGCAAGACCGCGGCCGCGAAACAGTCCGAGCAGATCGAATTCGCCCTCCGCGCCCATTTCGTCGAGCGTCTCCTCGTCCGGGAAGTCGGCGACTTGGATGACGAGGCCCTCGCACAGTTTGCGAAAACCGGACGGCAGTTGCGCGTAAGCGGACCGCGCGAGTTCGTCGATGTCCTCGGCGCTCGGCGCGCGGGCGAGGCTCCATTCAGGCGACGACTTGCGCTCTCTCATATCTGGCGGATCCCTGCGGGCGGCTTGAGGCTCGCGCGAAACAACACCGGCCGCCGAGCGCAGTCAAACCTCGAAAGCGCGGGCGCGAACGGCCTCGAGCCGGTCGATAAGCTCGCGCGTGCGCTTCCAGACGCTCGCTCGCACCTCGGCCGCAGCTTCAGGAAATTCGAGCAAAACCCTGCGAAAGGTCTCGCCCGGCACACGCAGCAACGTCGAATCGACCGCCGCCTCCGCGTTCGAACCGCGCCGCACTTCGGTCGCCAACGCGGTCTCGCCGATCAGCGCGCCCGCTTTGACGCGGCGCTCGGCCCCTTCAGCCTTCAGAACGATCTCGCCGGTCAGGACGAAAAACGCGGCGTCCGCCGCATCACCCGCGGCGAACAAAGATTGCCCCGCCTTCAATGCGCGCCGCTCGCATGAGAAAGCCAGCAATTGCACCGCCTCGCGCGGCAACAGATTGAAGGGCCGGGTCGCGGCCAGGCGCCGAACGTCGTTTTCGAGACTCATGGGTTCAAGTTAGCAGCGTCGCGCTCAAGGCAACAGCTTATATCCGCCCCCGTCGGTGACGAGCAGGCGCGCCTCGGCCGGATTGTCCTCGATCTTTTGCCGCAGACGATAGATGTGCGTCTCCAGCGTATGCGTCGTCACGCTGGCGTTGTAGCCCCAGACGTCGCGCAGCAACGTCTCGCGCGGCACGCTCTGGCGATCGGCGCGATGCAGAAAACGCAGGATCGCGGCTTCTTTCTCGGTCAGTCTGAGCTTGCCGCCTTTGGCGTCGATCAGCAGCTTGGTCGCCGGTCGGAAGAGGTAGGGTCCGATGCGGAACTCGGCCTCCTCGCTCGCTTCGTGCTGGCGCAGTTGCAC
>JBBIIT010000011.1:9101-10387 GCA_037446355.1 Beijerinckiaceae bacterium
TCGCGCCGTCCGCCTGCGCGACCTCGAATTCCGGCAGCAGCGCCAGTTGCTCGCACAGCGCCTGCCGCAGCTCGGCGTCGTCGTCGACGACAAGAATCTGACGCGTCTGAGTCATGGGCTCCCGAGCTCGTGCAGTCTGGACCGGCGACTATATAGACGCTTTGCCTCGAAGTCGCGAACTCCGAAAGCGCCGGGCGGGCTCGGTCGCAGCGTCGCGATGCCCGGATTTCGGCCAAATTCATTCATGTCGGGCTCAGGTTCCGTCGGCGAAGATCAAGCGCGCGGGCAAATCGAATGGAGCGTCGCATGATGGGCCCCGAAGCGAACTGGACGGTCGCACTGCAAAGATTCGGCCTGGGCGCGCGTTCGGGGGCCGGCGCGCGAAACGGCGATCCCAAGGCCGCGCTGCTCAGCGAAATCGCCGCGCCCGACGCCGCGCGCCTCGCCGGCCCGCAGTTGCGGTCGACGGCGCAAATCCTGCAGGACGTCTTCGCCGATCAGTTCCGCAGGAACAGCGAACGCGGGTCCGCCGCGCTGGCGCGGCTAGCCAGCGTGGCAATGCCGGAACCGAATGTCGCCGCGCTGATGTTTCCCGCCCCCGCGGAAGCGTCCGCGCCGGTGGCGGGCGCGATGGCGGCGATGACCATGAGCGCGCCCGAACCCGGCAAACCGAAGCTTCCCGACCCTCTGCCCGAACAGAAGGCCTTCAGGGCGGACGCGCAGGCGCGGCTCGCGCGCGCGGCTTCGGCTGATATCGGATATGTGGAGCGCCTTGTCGCCTTCTGGTCGAACCATTTCAGCGTTTCGGTCGCCAAGAGCGACATCGGCCGCGCTTGCGCCGGCGCGTTCGAACGCGAGGCGATTCGCCCGCATGTGCTCGGTCGATTCGCCGACATGCTGCGCGCCGTCGAACAGCATCCGGTCATGCTGAACTTTCTCGACAACCAGCAATCGCTCGGCCCCAATTCGCTCGCCGGGCACAACAACAAGGCGGGCCTCAACGAGAATCTGGCGCGCGAGATTCTCGAATTGCACACGATGGGCGTCGGCTCCGGCTACAGCCAGCGCGACGTTACGCAATTCGCTTATGTGCTGACCGGTTGGACGATCGCCGGACGCGAGGGCCGGCTCGGCGTCCCCGGAACTTTCGCCTTCAACCCGAACGCCCATGAGCCGCTCGCGGCCGAAGTGCGAGGACGGCTCTACCTCCAGGAGGGCGTCGCGCAGGGCGAGGCGGTGCTGGCCGACCTCGCGCGCGAGGACGCGACCGCGACGCATATCGCGAC
>JBBIIT010000011.1:10487-34850 GCA_037446355.1 Beijerinckiaceae bacterium
GATGAGGCCGCCGCCTGGACTTCGCCCGAAGGCATGAAAACGCGTCTCGAACTGGCCGCCCAGTTCGCCCATCAGGTCAAGGACGCGCCGCGCCCGGAGACGCTCGTTGAAGACATCCTCGGACCCGGCGCCTCGGCGGCGACCCGCGAGGCGATCGCGCGCGCGGAAAGCCAGGAGCAGGCCTACGCGCTGTTAATGCTCTCGCCGGAATTTCAACGGAGATAGGCCATGAGGCTCTCTCAATCGCATTTCAGCCGCCGCGCCCTCCTCGGCGCCGCCGGAGCGACCTTCGCTTCGGCCTCGATTCCGCGTTGGGCGAGCGCAGCGGGGGCGCGCGATCCCCGGCTTATGGTCGTCATCCTACGTGGCGCGCTCGACGGGCTTTCGGCGGTCGCGCCGATCGGCGATCCCCGTTACGTCGAATTGCATCGCGACCTCGCCTTGCGCTTCGAAGGCGAACACGCGGCGCTGCGGCTTTCCGACTTTTTCGGCCTCAACCCGGCGATGACCAATTTCGCCAGGCTCTACGACGCCAAACAATCGATCGTCGTCCACGCGGCGGCGACCAACTATCGCGAACGCTCGCATTTCGATGGCCAGGACGTGCTGGAAAGCGGCATGGCGGCGCCGGGGCGCACGCAAAGCGGTTGGCTCAATCGCGCCGTCGCGGCGCTGCCTAAGGGCGAGCGCGCGAAAGGGCCGGACGCGCTCGCGGTCGGCTTCGTCGCGCCGCTGGTGCTGCGCGGCCCCGCGCCGATCCTGGGCTGGGCGCCCTCGGGCCTCGCGCCGCCGAGCGAGGATCTGGCGCATCGCGCGTTGGACCTCTATGCGCACGCCGACCCGAGACTCGGGGATGCGCTGCGCGAGGGGCTGGACGCCGACCGTATGGCGAACCGGCAGGGCATGGACGCTTTGAAGCCCGGCGGCGACATCGCCATGCAAATGAAGAAAGCGGCGGCCGGCGCCGCGCGGCTGATGGGCGCCGCGGACGGCCCGCGCATCGGCGCGCTCGCCTTCGACGGCTGGGACACGCACGCCAACGAAGGCGGCGCGACGGGACGTCTC
This sequence comes from Beijerinckiaceae bacterium, assembly GCA_037446355.1. Taxonomy (GTDB): domain Bacteria; phylum Pseudomonadota; class Alphaproteobacteria; order Rhizobiales; family Beijerinckiaceae; genus Roseiarcus. The sequence goes on from JBBIIT010000011.1 coordinate 11,553, forward strand.
GCGCAACTGCTCGGCGGCCTCGACGGCGCGTTCGCCGCGTTCGAAAACGAAATGGGCGCGAACTGGCGCGAGACGGTCGTCGTCGCGATCACCGAATTCGGCCGCACCGCCGCCATCAACGGCACCGTCGGCACCGACCATGGAACCGGCACGGTCGCGTTCCTCGCCGGCGGCGCGCTCGCGGGCGGGCGGGTGATCGCCGATTGGCCGGGCCTGCGGCAAACCGACCTCTATGAAGCGCGCGACCTCAAGCCGACGACCGACCTGCGCGCCGTTCTGAAAGGCGTGCTCGCCGAGCATCTCGGCCTCAGCGCGTCGACGCTCGCGCAAAGCGTCTTTCCCGACACGATCGGGGTGAAGCCGATGACGGGGTTGATCGCGGCCTAAAATTGAGACTCGAAGACCGGAGCGCCAAATTGTCCGTCACGTCCAGCCTTACACCGGGCGTTGACGCCGAGCGTCGGCGGGCAGGCGCCCCTTATTTCTTGAAGCTCATGATGTAGGCGGCCAGATCGGCGGATTCGATCGTCGAGAGCTGCATATCCGGCATTTTCGGATGCGGATCGCGCAGGAAGCCGGCGATCTCCTTGGCGTCGAGCCCCGGCGTATTCGCTATCGAGTCGAAAGTCGGGACGTTGTCGGTTCCTCGCGTCTGATCGTTGGCGACGATGTGGCAGGCCGCGCACCAGCGCTTGGCGAGCTTCTCGCCATGCGCTGCGTCGGCGGCGAAGGCCGGGCTTGCGGCCAAACCCGATGCGAGCAAGAGGCCGGCGAAAGCTGGGAAGAGTCGCGCGCGCATATAGTTATCCTTCTGGATGAGTTGATATTGGCGCAAGATGGGCCGAACTCCAAGTTTGGTCCTTGATCTAGGACATGCGCCCCGCTCCGACGAAAAAGGGGCGACCTCGCGGCCGCCCCTTCGCCGTCCGAGGCCGCGGGCCTCAGAGGGAATAGTACATGTCGAACTCGACCGGGTGCGGTGTCATTTCGAAGCGCATCACGTCGGCCATTTTCAATTCAATGTAGCTGTCGATGAAGTCGTCGTTGAACACGTCGCCCGCCTTCAGGAACGCGCGGTCCTTGTCCAAGTTCTGCAACGCCTCGCGCAACGAGCCGCACACGGTCGGGATCTTCTTCAGTTCCTTCGGCGGCAGGTCGTAGAGATCCTTGTCCATCGCCGGACCCGGATCGATCTTGTTCTTGATGCCGTCGAGGCCCGCCATCAACATCGCCGAGAAGGCGAGATAGGGGTTGGCCATCGGATCGGGGAAGCGAACCTCGACGCGCTTGGCCTTCGGGTTCGAGGTCCACGGAATACGGCAGGAGGCCGAGCGGTTGCGCGCGGAATAGGCGAGCAGCACCGGCGCCTCATAGCCCGGGACCAGGCGCTTGTAGCTGTTGGTCGACGGGTTGGTGAAGCCGTTGAGCGCCTTGGCGTGCTTGATGATGCCGCCGATGTACCACAGGCATTCCTGGCTGAGGTCCGCGTATTTGTTGCCGGCCATCATGGGCTTGCCGCCCTTCCAGATCGACTGGTGGACGTGCATTCCCGAGCCGTTGTCGCCATAGACGGGCTTGGGCATGAAGGTCGCCGTCTTGCCATAGCTCTGCGCGACCATATGGATGCAGTATTTGTAGATCTGCATGTGGTCGGCCATCGTCGTCAGCGTGCCGAACTTCAACCCGAGTTCGTGCTGCGCGGAGGCGACTTCGTGGTGGTGCTTCTCGACCACCGCGCCCATCGAGGCCATGGCGGCGAGCATTTCGCCGCGCATGTCCTGCGCCGAATCCTGCGGCGGCACCGGGAAATAGCCGCCCTTGGTGCGAATGCGGTGGCCGAGGTTGCCGCCCTCGTAGGGCGTGTCGGTGTTGGTCGGCAGTTCGACGTTGTCGAGTTGAAAGCCAGTGTTGTACGGGTCGGCCTTATAGCGCACATCGTCGAACACGAAGAATTCGGCCTCGGGGCCGAAGAAGCAGGTGTCGCCGACGCCGGTCGACTTCAGATAGGCTTCCGCCTTCTTGGCGATGCCGCGCGGATCGCGGTTATAGGGCTGGCCGCTGGCCGGATCGAGCACATCGCAGTTGAGCACCATCGTCGAGGCGGCGAAGAACGGGTCCATGCAGGCCGAGGTCGGATCGGGCATCAGCGTCATGTCGGATTCGTTGATCGCCTTCCAACCGGCGATCGAGGAACCGTCGAACATCAGACCGTCGGCGAAAGCGTCCTCGTCGATCAGCGTCTGATCGAAGGTGACGTGCTGCCACTTGCCGCGCGGATCGGTGAAGCGCAGATCGACATATTTTACGTCATTGTCCTTGATCGCCTTTAGGACGTCCTTGGCGGTCTTCATGGTTCACCCTTCCTCGTCTCGTTTCGTTCTGATCCGCCCGGCGGGTTCGTCCGCGCCAGGAAGCCCCTCATGGTCGTCGTCGACCGAATTTCGTCAGACCGCGTCGGAGCCGGTCTCGCCCGTGCGGATGCGGATCGCTTCGTCGATGGTCGAGACGAAAATCTTGCCATCGCCAATGCGCCCGGTCTGCGCCGCCTTGCGGATCGCGTCGACCGCCGCGCCGAGATTGTCGTCGGCGACGACCACTTCGATTTTCACCTTGGGCAGGAAGTCGACGACATATTCCGCGCCGCGATAAAGCTCGGTATGGCCCTTCTGCCGTCCGAAGCCCTTGGCCTCGAGCACCGTGATTCCCTGGACGCCAGCTTCCTGGAGCGCCTCCTTGACCTCGTCGAGCTTGAACGGCTTGATGATCGCCTCAATCTTCTTCATGGCGCCCGATTTCTCCCTTTCGGCCCGCCGCGCGGCCCTTGGCCACCCGCGAGCGATCTTTCCTGACCGTCGCCAAGCAATTTGCGGTCCATAGCATTGGTTTTGGGCGGGCGCCATGGCTCGACAGGCGCGATGTATCGTCGCCCCGGCGAAAACGGCCGGGAAATGCGCCAGGCGCCGAAAAAATCGGCGCCGAGCCTAAACCGTCGGCCCCCATTCGCCCGAAGCGTAAATTCGCCAAGTAGCCAAGCCCGCCTTTGCGACCACAATCCGGCCAGTCTTGGCGACCGCCACCAGATGCGCGAACACACGAGGTTGGCGCCACATCATCGGCCGCTCGGGCGCGCAGACCGCGCGATATTCGTCGGCGTCGTGCGCTTCCATCAGGATCGCGCCAATCCGGTCGGGGCGGAACGGATGCGGGAGAGTTCTGCTCGTGATCCATTCGCATTCGAAGTCGCGGCAAACCTGCGGGCGCATCGAATAGATCGCGCAGCCGCCGCCGGCGGCGCAGTTCACGCAGGCCGGGCCGGCCGGCTTCTTCAGCTCTTCGATTTCCAACGCCGTGCAGCACATCGTGCATGCGCCGCAGGTTTTTCCAATGACCGGCGCCAATTCCCATCCCGCGATTCGACGCTCGACCCAAATGCGAGCGGCAACGATCTAACATTGTTCGCGCCCGATGGGCGCCCGTCCCGCGCCGGTTCCGCACAGGCGCGGGAGCGCCCCACAATCAGCGATTCGCACGGTTGAGGAACGCCATGAACGCCTCGCGCGCTTCGGGCGAGCGAACCGCGCGGCGGAACTCGACGAGTTCAGTCTCCATATGTGCGTAAAGCGCCTCGCTGTCGCCGCGCATCAGACGTCGCGTCGCAAGCATCGCGCCGCGCGGTTTGCCCGCGAGCGCCCGAGCTTTGTCGAGCGCATGCGCTCGCAAATCCTCGGCGGCGACGATCTGATTGACGAGGCCGATCTCGCGCGCCGTCTCAGCGCCGAAGGGCTCGGCGAGCAGCAGCAGTTCGGCGGCGCGCGCGCGGCCGAAACGCAAAGGCGCGAGCATCGACGATCCGGCCTCCGGCACCAGGCCGAGGTTGACGAACGGCATCAGGAAATGGGCGTTCGGCGCGGCATAGACGAGATCGCAGTGAAAGCACAGCGTCGTGCCGATGCCGACCGCCTGCCCTTCAATGACCGCGACGATCGGCTTGTCGAACCGCGCCAGCGCACGGATGAAGCGCCCGCCCGGCGAATCCTCGCTCTCTTGTCCCGAAGTCGCCGCGGCGAGAAAATCGCCGATGTCGTTGCCCGCCGTGAAGGCGCCCCCGGCGCCTGAAATCAGCAGCGCGCCGACGCTCGACTCCTGGCTCGCCTCGGCGAGGGCGACATTGAGCGCACGATACATGTCGCCGGTCAGCGCGTTCTTTTTTTCCGGGCGGTTGAGTACGACGGATAGGACCGCGCCCTCGCGCGCGACGAGAATCTGATCGCTCACGCCAATTCCTCCAGCGCCGCCTCATAGCCTTCGAGCGCGCCGGCGCCCGACATCACGGTTTCGGCGAGGCCCGGCGCGGCCGTCGCGATCTTTTCGGCGAAGAAGCGCGCGAGCGCGACCCGCCCCGCGCGGCCATCGGAAGCCGCCAGTTCGGCCAGACCGGCCTTGGCGAGGCAGGCGCCGCCGAGCACGAGTCCGAACAGCCGCAGATAGGGCGTCGCGCCCGACAGCGCGGCGCGCGTATCGGCGCCGAGCGCGGTTTGCAGGTAATGGGTCGCCGCCTCCAAAGCGTCGGCGCCGGCGGCGAGCCGCGCCGCGGTCGCGCCGAACGCCGCGCCTCCCTTGGCCGCGACCTCGGCGGCGACGGCGCGAATCCCAGAAATCTCGCGCGCGACCGTGGCGCCAGCCGACAGCGGCAGCTTGCGCAGCACGAGGTCGATCGCCTGCACGCCGTTGGTTCCCTCGTAGATTGCGGCGATGCGCGCGTCGCGCATGAACTGCGCCGCGCCCGTCTCTTCTATGTAGCCCATGCCGCCATGCACTTGCACGCCGAGCGAAGCGACCTCGTCGCCGATGTCGGTCGAGAACGCCTTGGCGATCGGCGTCAGCAGCGCCGCCCGCTCGCCGGCGGCGGCGCGCGCTTCCGGCGTCGCGCAATGGAACGAGCGGTCGATGGCGACGCCGGTCAGGTGGCAGATTCCGCGCGCGGCCTGAACGTAGCTTTTCATCGTCAGCAACATGCGATGCACGTCGGGATGCTCGACGATCGGGCTCATATCCGCGCCATTCGCGCCCGCCCTGCCTTGGCGGCGATCTTGGGCGTAGGCCAGCGCGTGCTGAAAGGCGCGCTCGCCGATCGCCACTCCTTGCAGGCCGACGCCGAGGCGCGCGCTGTTCATCATCACGAACATCGCCGCGAGGCCGCGATTCTCCTGGCCGACGAGGTAGCCGACTGCGCCGCCGGCGTCGCCATAGACCATCACGCAGGTCGGCGAAGCATGGATGCCGAGCTTATGCTCGATGCTGGCGCAGCGCGCATCGTTGCGCGCGCCGAGCGAGCCGTCGGGGTTGACGAGGAACTTGGGAACCAGGAACAGCGACAACCCGCGCGTGCCTGATGGCGCGTCGGGCAGACGCGCGAGCACGAGATGAACGATGTTGTCGGCCATGTCATGTTCGCCGTAGGTGATGAAAATCTTCTGGCCGAAAACGCGATAGGTTCCGTCCTCGGCGCGTTCAGCGCGCGACTTGACCGCGTTGAGGTCGGAGCCCGCCTGCGGTTCCGTCAGGTTCATCGTGCCGGTCCACTCGCCGCTGACGAGTTTGGGCATGTAGATCGCCTTCAGTTCGGCGCTTCCGTGAGCGTTGAGGGCGCCGAGCGCGCCTTCGCTCAGGAGCGGGCAAAGGGAAAAGCCCATCGAGGCGCCGTTCCAGATTTCGCCACAGGCGAAATTGACGGCGTGCGGCAGACCCATGCCGCCGTGGTCTGGCGAGGCGGTCACGCCGGCCCAGCCGGCCTCCGCCCAGTTTCGATAGACCTCCCGAAAGCCTCTGGGCGTCGTAACGAGGCCGTCCGCCCAACGCGCGCCTTCGAGATCGCCCGGCCGGTTCAGCGGCGCGATCTCGGCGGTGGCGAAGCGCCCGGCTTCGGTGATGACGGAGGCGAGGGTGTCCCAGTCGAGATCGTGGACGAGGCCGGACTTGATCTCGGCCTCGAGCCCCGCGACATGTTTGAGCGAAAACAAGATGTCAGCAACGGGCGATCGATACGGCATGGGGTTCCTCCTCGGGCGCGCGTCGCAACGTCGGCCAACTTGACGCCGGGCGCAACGCGCCGATAGCTGGCCGCTTACGTCGCGAGTGACGTTTAGAGATAAACCATTTTGACGACAAGCGAGACAAGAGTTAACGAACGCGCGCCATCGCGAAGGACGCGCATGGCGCCCGCGACCCCCGAGGCCATCGCGGCGGCGGCCGAATGTCTGCGCGCGGGCGGCTTGGTCGCGATGCCGACCGAGACCGTTTACGGCCTCGCCGCGCTCGCGACCTCGGACGCCGCCGCCGCGTCGATCTACGCGGCTAAGGGCCGTCCCTCCTTCAATCCGCTGATCGCGCATTTCGCCGATGCGGCTTCAGCCGCCCGCGAAGCGCGCCTCGATGCGCGAGCGCACCGGCTGGCGGCGGCGTTCTGGCCGGGGCCGCTGACCATCGTCGCCCCGGTCGCGACCAGCAGTCGTTTGAGCCTGCTCGCGCGCGCCGGGCTCGACACTGTCGGCTTGCGCGTGCCCGCGCACCCGATCGCGCGCGCGCTGATCGAAGCGGTCGGAGCGCCGCTGGTCGCCCCTTCGGCGAACCGCTCGGGCCATATCAGCCCGACGACGGCCGAACATGTGGCGGCCGACCTGATCGGGCGCATCGACTGGATTCTCGACGCCGGGGCCTGCCCCGTCGGCCTGGAGTCCACGATCGTCGCTTGTCTCGACGGGCCGGTGCGCCTGTTGCGGCCAGGCGCGATCTCGCGCGAGGCGCTGGAGGCGGCGCTCGACGAAGCCGTGCTCGAAGGCGCCGAGGCCGCGCCGAACTCACCGCTCGCGCCGGGCCTGCTCGCCTCGCATTACGCGCCGCGCGCTACGTTGCGGCTCGAAGCGCGGCAAACCCTGGGCGGCGAGGCCGCGCTCGATTTCGGCGGCGCGCTCGTCGCCTTCGCCGCAAGCCCGCGGCTCGACCTGTCGCCGTCGGGCGATCTGCGCGAGGCGGCGGCGCATCTCTTTGCTTATCTGCGCGAACTGGACGCTTCGGGAGCGAAATCCATTTGCGTTGCGCCGATCCCGGAGCGCGGTCTGGGCGCGGCGATCAATGACCGCCTGCGCCGCGCCGCCGCGCCGCGTCCCGGAAACGGTTGAGACATGACTGATATGCCGCCAAGCGCCGCCTCCCGCGTCGCGCCCTTCGCGCCGACGCCCAAAGGCGACCGCGATATTCTCGAACGAGCCCAGATCGCACAGATATGAGCAGCGCATTGAACTGGGACGAATTCCGGTTGGTAAGGGCCATCGCCGATACGCGCTCCCTGGTCGGGGCGGCGGAGAGGCTCGGCTTGAACCACTCGACGGTGTTTCGGCGGCTGTCGACGCTGGAGCAGCAACTGGGCGTGCGACTATTCGAGCGCTCGCGCGCGGGATACCAGCCGACGCCCGCCGGCGAGGAAATGGTCGCGCTCGCCAGTCAAATGGGCGATTCGGTCGCTGACTTCGAGCGCCGCGTGGCGGGCCGCGACATCAAACCCAACGGCGACCTCAGCGTGACGACCGTCGACGCGCTCGCGCTCGCTGTGATGCCGCCGATTCTGGCTCGCTTCCGTGAAGCCCATCCCGGCGTCAACCTCGATCTCATCATCGCCAGCCAGGATCTCAATCTGTCGCGGCGCGACGCCGACGTCGCCCTTCGTGTGACCAGCGGACCCAGCGACACGCTGGTCGGTCGGAAGATTTGCAGGATAAAGTGGGCCGTCTACGCCAACCCCGAAATCGAGCGCCTCTACGGCGCCGACCTTGTCGCCCGCGCGCCGTGGGTCGCTTTCGGCGAGAACTACGGACCCGCGCGCGTTCGCCGCTGGCTGGAAAAGCATGTCGACCGGCGGCGCCAGATATGCCGCGTCAACGCCGCGCTGGCGGTCGTCGAATTCGTCGCGCTCGGCGTCGGCGCGGCCGCGCTGCCCTGTTTCCTCGGCGACGCCCGCGACGATCTCGTCCGCATTGGCGCTCCGCCGAGCGAACTCGAATCGGATCTTTGGCTGCTCACTCACGCCGATTTGCGCCATTCGGCGCGCGTACGCGCGTTCATGGACTTCGCAGGAACGGAATTGATAAAACTGCGCAAGCTATTCGAGGGCGAAGAGGAATAATCCGTCAATCGCGCGCTATCGCGTCGCGCCCGACGCGATAGCTCGGCTTGCGCATCGTCACGAGTTCTTCCGCGGCGGTCGGATGCACGGCCATCGTCGAGTCGAGGTCGGCCTTGGTCGCCTTCATGTGAACCGCGACGGCGAGCAACTGGATCAGTTCGCCGGCCTCGGCGCCGAGAATATGCGCGCCAACGACCCGGTCGCTGGCGACGTCGACGATCAGTTTCATGATCGCGCGCTCGGCCCCGCCCGTCAGCGTCGCCTTCATCGGTCGGAAATTGGCTTTATAGACGTCGACGGCGTCGAAACGTTCTTGCGCCTGAGCTTCGGTCAAGCCGACAGCGCCGATCTCCGGCGTCGTGAACACCGCGCTGGCGACGTTATGGTGGTCGACCCTTTGATTGGCGCCGGCGAATAACCGGTCGGCGAGCAGATGCCCCTCACGGATCGCCACCGGCGTAAGATTGATGCGGTTGGTGACGTCGCCGACCGCATGGATCGAACCGACATTGGTGGTCGAATCTGCGTCCACGATCAGCGCGCCGAGTTCGTCCAACGCGACGCCCGTAGCTTCGAGGCCGAGCCCGGCCGTGTTGGGCCGCCGTCCCGTGGCGATCAACACCTGGTCGAAGTCGCGCGTCTCGCCGTCGGAAAGCTCGACGCGCAAGTTCCCGCCGATCTTGTCGATGCGCTTGGGCAGGCATCCGAACCGCAGTTGCACGCCCGCGCGCGACATTTCCTCGCGCAGGCCCTCGCGCATGTCCTCGTCGAAGCCTCGCAGGACGTTGCTCGCGCGCATCACTTGCGTGACCTCGGCGCCGAGGCGCTGAAACAATGAGGCGAACTCGACCGCGATATAGCCGCCGCCGACAACGAGCAGTCGACGCGGAAACACCGGCAGATCGAAAATTTCGTTCGAACTGATCGCGTGTTCGAGGCCGGCGATTTCAGGTTGCATTTCGGGCCGCGCGCCCGTCGCGACGAGGATATGGCGGGCGCTGACGCGCTTGCCGCCGTCGAGCCGAACCTCGTGCGGACCGAGGATCTCAGCGCGGCGCTCGACGATCGCCACCCCGGCGTTCTCAAGATTGGCGCGATAGATCGCCGAAAGGCGCGAGATTTCCTTTTCCTTGGCGGCGACCAGCGCGGACCAATCGAAGCGCAACTCGCCGACGCTCCAGCCGAAGGCGCGCGCGTCGTGAAAGGAGTCGGCGAAACGGCTGGCGTAAACCAGCAACTTCTTCGGCACGCAACCGCGGATGACGCAAGTTCCGCCGATGCGGAATTCCTCGGCCACCGTTGCGCGCGCCCCGTGCCCGGCCGCGATACGCGCCGCGCGCACGCCGCCGGACCCCGCGCCGATGACGAAGAGATCGACGTCGAAATTCATCGCGCGGCCCTTTCTGCGAACCTGGCCGCCCGAGCAGCCGGAAGGATCAGAACTCGAAACCCTTCTTCTTCATCTCCTCACGCACGCGCGGCAGTATCTCGGTCGTCAGCTTCTGCCGCCAGGCCTCGCCCGAGGCGTCGAGTTGCTCAAGCACGGGCACTTGCGAGTCGAGATATTTCCTGCCGGTCGGGCTGTCGAAGAAAGCGGCGGTGTCCTTGAGTTCCTGTTCGCTCATGCGAGCGGCCAGGACATGCGCGAGGTCGTCGAGCACGACGGCTTCGGATTTGTTGAATTCGGCGCCGACCGTGGCGACGGTTTCGGTCATCGCCGCCTTCATTTCCGGATGCGTCGTAACGACGTTGTGGGCGAGCTGGGCGAGCATCGACGGCACGACGGAATCGACGGTCTTTTTCAAGCCGACTTCGTCGAGGATCTTGGCGGCGGTCGCCAGCGCCGCCGGCGAGGGATCGGCGGCGCGCGCGGCCGGCGGCGCGGCGATCGCTCCGAACAGCGCGAGCGCGACGATCGCGCTCTTGGCTCTCATGCCTTCGGAATATTTCATCGCTTCGCTCCTATCGGTCGAGCGGTCACGCCCGCGGTTCCAGAATTTCGACGCCCTGCGGGCCGGCGACGATCGCCGCGCTCGCCAGGCCGAGAAAGAGTCCGTGATCGACAACGCCCGGCAACGCCGCCAGCGCGGCGGCCAGGGCTTCGGCGTCGGGGATCGCCCCGAACGCGCAATCGAGGATATAGTGCCCGCCATCGGTGACGAAGACCTCGCCGCCACGTCGGCGCAGATCGATCGGACCGGCGAGCCCGAGGCGTTCGCAAACGCGCGCAAGGCGCATCTGAGTCGATACCAGACCAAACGGGACAACCTCGACCGGCAAGGGGAAAGCCCCGAGCCGCGCGACCTTCTTGGAAGCGTCCGAGATCACGAGCATCCGTTCCGACGACGCCGCTACGATTTTCTCACGCAGCAGCGCGCCGCCGCCGCCTTTGATCAAGCGCAGGGCCGGGTCGAGTTCGTCAGCGCCGTCGATCGTCAGATCGAGTTCGGGACAATCATCGAGCGTCGTCAACCTGACGCCGAGCGCCTCCGCCTGTTTGCGCGTCGCCTCGGACGTGGGTACGCCAACGACATCAAGACCGTCGCGCACGGCGGCACCGAGCAGATCGACGAAATGCTTGGCGGTCGAACCGGTGCCAAGACCGAGCCTCATGCCCGGCCGCACATAATCCATCGCCCGTTCGGCGGCCCGGCGTTTGAAACTGTCGCTGTCGACCAAGCGCGGCTCCCGCTTTTGTTCTTGCCCTTGCGCGCCGGAGAACAGCGTCGACCGGCGCGCGGCCGGGCGTAACCGCTCGCGGCGGGAAAGGCAAATAGCGGGGGCTGCGACCGATCAGCCCTTCGCGGCTTCGACCGTATCCTCGTAGCTGCGCAGACCCGTGCGCGGTGCGTTGACCAGCACCGCCATGTTGCCTGGCGCGTGCTGATTCTTCCACATTTTCGTGTGCGCGACCGGGATTTGGCCCCAGGGGAACACTTCGGACATGCAGGGGTCGATGCGACGCTCGATGACGAACTTGTTGGCCGCCGACGCCTGCTTCAGATTGGCGAAATGCGAACCTTGGATGCGCTTTTGCCGCATCCAGACGAAGCGGGCGTCGAAGGTGAGATTGAACCCGGTGGTGCCGGCGCAGAACACCACCATGCCGCCGCGCTTAACGACGAAACAAGAGGCCGGAAACGTCTGCTCGCCCGGATGTTCGAACACGGTATCGACATCCCGCTTGCCGGTGATGTCCCAGATCGCTTTGCCGAACTTGCGCGCTTCGGCCATGTAGGCGTTGTATTCGGGCGTGTTGACCTTCGGCAGCTGACCCCAGCAGTTGAAATTCTTGCGATTGATGACGCCCTTCGCGCCGAGCGACATCACGTATTCCCGCTTGGATTCGTCGGAGATGACACCGATCGCATTGGCGCCGGCGGCGGCGCAAAGCTGCACGCCGAACACGCCGAGGCCCCCCGATGCGCCCCAGACCAGAACGTTGTCGCCCGGTTTCAACCGATGCGGCTCATGGCCGAACAACATGCGGTAGGCCGTGGCGAGCGTGAGCGTGTAGGAGGCGCTCTCCTCCCAAGTCAGGTGCTTGGGACGCGGCATCAACTGGCGATCTTGAACGCGGCAGAACTGACCGAACGAACCGTCCGGGGTCTCGTAGCCCCAGATGCGCTGCGAGGCCGAAAACATCGGATCGCCGCCGTTGCATTCTTCGTCGTCGCCGTCGTCCTGGTTACAGTGGACGACGACTTCGTCGCCAACTTTCCAGCGTTTGACTTTGGCGCCGACCGCCCACACTACGCCCGCCGCGTCCGATCCAGCGATATGGTAGGGGTTCTTGTGCACGTCGAGCACCGAAACCGGCTCGCCGAGCGCGGCCCAGACGCCGTTGTAATTGACGCCCGCGGCCATCACCAACACCAGCACGTCATGACTGTCGAGCTTCCAGGTCGGCACGACCTCGACTTGCATCGATTGCTCCGGCGGTCCGTGCCGTTCCTTGCGAACCACCCAAGCGTACATGTTCGCCGGCACATGGCCCAGCGGCGGAATTTCGCCGATTTCGTATAGATCCTTCGTCGGCGCGTCCCCGGCGGACGCAGTCGTTCTGGTCATGGCGCTCCTCATCGGCGCGCTTCGGCGCGCCTAGTTGCCGGCGTTGGGTCCGCCTCTGCGCAAGGCCACCCTTCTGTTGCGTTGCAGCATGTCCGGCGACGCGATCAAAAGCAATACCCCTTTCGACGCGGGAGGCACGGGCGGCGCGTCGCCGGCGACGACGTTTGCGTCAGCGCCGGCTTCACCATCCAAAAACCAATTTGTGGCTTACTAGGCTGCCGCTCGCGCGTGCGGGCGGCGATTCGCGGCCCCGGCCGCCGGCTTTCCCTTAGAGGGGGAACGCGTAATGTATGCGCTAAAGCCATTGTTCGAATTGATCGGCAACCTCGATGGGTTCGAGGCGACCGCCTTTTGGCTATCCGCCTTCGTCCTATACGTGTTTTCTGGCTTTTTTGTCGATTATATTATGCAGCGACAAGGTTTTGGGCCGTATATAAATGGCATATTTGTGTATGTCGGCTTATTTATTGGAATTTATATTCGCTATAATTATTTTATGCAATATCCGTTTCCGAGTTACGAACCATATCTTACCTTTGGATTATTATTTGGATCGATCGCGATATTGTTTGTGGTATTGGCGTTTCTGCGCAACCGCTTCACCTGACTCGCGGCGCCGCTCGCGCGGCGACTTCGACCTCTTGCCTGTAGCTCGACCGATTTTTTTCTGCGATTGTGCTCTGCACAAGAATTGCCGCAACGCAGGAGCCGGACTCGGGCATGGGATCGACGAAAACGGGACCGAAGGCGCAAGAGCGCGACAAGCCGTGGATTTTCCGCACTTACGCCGGGCATTCCAACGCGGTCGAATCCAACAAGCTCTATCGCGCCAATCTCGCCAAGGGCCAGACCGGCCTTTCGATCGCCTTCGATCTGCCGACCCAGACCGGCTACGACAGCGACCATCCGCTCGCGCGCGGGGAAGTCGGCAAGGTCGGCGTCGCGATTTCGCATATCGGCGACATGCGGGCCTTATTCGATCAAATTCCGGTCGCGACGATGAATACGTCGATGACGATCAACGCCACCGCGCCCTGGCTGATGGCGCTCTTTATCGCTGTCGCCGACGAACAGGGCGCGCCGCGCGCCGGGCTGCAAGGCACGACGCAGAACGACATCATCAAGGAATATCTTTCACGAGGCTCGTACGTTTTCGCGCCCGGCCCGTCGCTGCGCCTGACCAAGGATCTCATTCTCTTTTGCGCGCGCGAGACGCCGAAGTTCAACCCGATGAATGTCTGCTCCTATCATTTGCAGGAGGCGGGGGCGACGCCGGTGCAGGAGCTGAGCTATGCGCTCGCGACCGCGATCGCCGTGCTCGACCGCGTTCGAGAATCCGGTGAGGTCAGCCCGGAGCGCTTCGCCGATGTCGTCGGGCAGATCTCCTTTTTCGTCAATGCGGGGATGCGCTTCGTCACCGAGCTGGCGAAAATGCGCGCCTTCGCGGAACTCTGGGACGAAATCGCGCGCGAACGTTATGGCGTCGCCGATGCCGCCAAGCGCCGGTTCCGCTATGGCGTGCAGGTCAATTCGCTCGGACTGACCGAGCAGCAGCCCGAGAACAACGCCTATCGCATCCTGATCGAGATGCTGTCGGTAGTTCTTTCCAAGTCCGCGCGCGCGCGCGCCGTGCAACTGCCCGCCTGGAACGAGGCGCTCGGCTTGCCGCGCCCGTTCGATCAGCAATGGTCGCTGCGGATGCAGCAGATCATGGCCTACGAGACGGACCTGCTGGAATACGGCGATCTCTTCGACGGCTCGAAAGCGATGGACGCCAAGGTCTCGGGGTTGAAGGCGGAGGCGAAAGCCGAACTCGCGGCGATCGACGCAATGGGCGGCGCGATCGCCGCGATCGAGAGCGGCTACATGAAGGGCAAGCTCGTCGAATCCAACACGCGCCGGTTGGAGGCGATCGAGCGCGGCGAGCAGATCGTCGTCGGAGTCAACGCCTTCACCACGACCGACCCCTCGCCGCTCACTTCAGGCGACAACCTGATTCTCACCCCTTCGGTCGAGGTCGAAGCCGAGCAGATCGAACGCCTGCGAGCCTGGCGCGCGGGCCGCGACGAAGCGCGGGTACGCGAGGCGCTGGCGCAATTGCGCAAGGCGGCGGCGAGCGGCGCCAACGTGATGCCGGCCTCGATCGAGGCGGCCAAAGCCGGCGCCACGACAGGCGAATGGGGTGCGACCTTACGCGCGGAATTTGGCGAATACCGCGCGCCGACCGGCGTTCGCTCGCAGGCGCGCCAGGAGGCCGCCGATCTCGACGAATTGCGCGCCGAGGTGCAGCGCGTTTCGCTGAAACTCGGCAAGCGCCTGAAATTCGTCGTCGGCAAACCCGGGCTCGACGGACATTCCAACGGCGCCGAACAGATCGCGGTGCGCGCGACCGACGCCGGCATGGACGTCATCTATGACGGAATCCGGCTGACGCCGGCCGATATCGTCGAGCGCGCCAAGGACGGTGCCCATGTCGTCGGGCTTTCCATCCTGTCGGGTTCGCACGTCGCGATGACCCGCGAAGTGCTGAAGGGCATGAAAGCGGCGGGCCTCGGGCATATCCCCGTGATCGTCGGCGGCATCATCCCGCCGGAGGACGCGGCGATGCTGAAAGCCGAAGGCGTCGCCGCGATTTACACGCCCAAGGACTTCGCCATCAATCGGATCATGGCCGACATCGTCGCGCAGGTGGAGCGAAAGCTGGCTTGACGGCGCCGAAACTCGCGGCGCACAAAAGCGCATGGACGCGTCGAAACGCATCGACGAACTTGTCGCGAGCCTAGCCGACTGGCGCGGCGAAACGTTCGCGCATATCCGCAAAATCATTCTCGAAGCCGATCCGGAGATCTTCGAGGAATGGAAGTGGATGGGCAGCCCGGTGTGGTCCCGCGACGGCATTATCGCGGTTGCCAACGCCCACAAGGGCAAGGTGAAGCTCACCTTCGACCACGGGGCGCGCCTGCCCGATCCCGACAAGCTCTTCAACGCCGGTCTTGCGGGCAATCAGAGGCGGGCGATCGACTTTTTCGAGGGCGACCGAGTCAACCAGCGCGCGCTCACCGCGCTCGTTCGCGCCGCCGTCGCTCTCAATCAGCAGAAGTTGAAGAAAAAAGCGCCTTCGAAAGCGCCCAACAACAAACAAGCGTGAGATGCGCGCTTGGCGCCTTGACGCGCCTCGCACGTCCCCGTCCGTCGCGCGGGCGGAGACGAGCGATGCGATCAGGTCATCGCCTGGCCGCCGTTGGCGGACAGCGTCGATCCCGTGATGAAGCCGGCGTCGTCGGAGGCGAGGAACACGACGCAGCGCGCGATTTCCTCGGGCTGGCCGAGACGACGCACGGGGATTTGCGGCAGGATCGCTTTCTCCAATACGTCCTTCGGCACCGCCATCACCATTTCGGTGGCGATGTAGCCGGGGCAGATCGCATTGACGGTGACGCCCTTGTTGGCGTTTTCCTGCGCCAGCGCCTTGGTGAACCCGAGATCGCCGGCCTTGGACGCGGAGTAGTTGACCTGACCCATCTGGCCCTTCTGGCCGTTGATCGAGGAGATGTTGATGATGCGGCCGAAGCCGCGCTCACGCATTCCCTCGATGACGGGGCGGCACATGTTGAACAGCGAATTGAGGTTGGTGTTGATGACGGCGTACCATTGCTCCGGCGTCATTTTGTGAAACATGCCGTCCTTGGTGATGCCGGCGTTGTTGACGAGCACGTCGACGGGTCCAAGATCCGTGGCGACCTGGCCGAGGCCGGCGACGCAGGCGTCGTAATTGCCGACGTCCCACTTGTAGACGTGAACGCCCGTCTCCGCCTTGAACTTGGCGGCCGCCTCGTCGTTGCCGTGATAGGTTGCGGCGACCTTGTAACCGGCCGCGACGAGGCCCTTGGAAATCGCGGCGCCAATGCCTCGCGTGCCTCCGGTGACAACGGCAACTCTGCTCATAGTCTCAACTCCTTGGATGGTTTCGTCCCTTGAGGAGGCGGCCTCGACGGGCCGCGCTCCCGCTGAATCGGCCTATCGTTCGACGGTCAGCGCGATGCCCATGCCGCCGCCGATGCACAACGTCGCGAGCCCCTTCTTGGCGTCGCGGCGCGCCATTTCGTGAAGCAGCGTGACCAGCACGCGCGCGCCCGAGGCGCCGATCGGATGGCCGATGGCGATCGCGCCGCCGTTGACGTTGACGATGGAAGGATCCCAGCCCATGTCCTTGTTGACGGCGAGCGCCTGCGCAGCGAAAGCTTCGTTGGCCTCGACGAGTTCGAGATCCTTGACGGACCAGCCCGCGCGCTCCAACGCCTTGCGCGAGGCGGGGATCGGGCCGGTGCCCATGATCGAGGGATCGACGCCCGCGGTCGCCCAGGACTTGATGCGCGCGATCGGCGCGATGCCGCGTTTCTTGGCTTCGGCCGCGGTCATGATGACCAGCGCCGCGGCGCCGTCGTTGATGCCCGAGGCGTTGCCGGCGGTGACGGTGCCGTCCTTCGAGAAGGCGGGGCGTAGCTTGGCGAGGGACTCGTAGGTCGTGCCCGGTCGGATGAACTCGTCGTCGGCGACGACGACGTCGCCCTTGCGCGTCGTTACCGTGAACGGAACGATCTCGTCCTTGAACTTGCCGGCCTTCTGCGCCGCCTCGGCCTTGTTCTGCGAAGCGGTGGCGAAGCGGTCCTGTTCCTCGCGGGTCAACTGCCACTTGGAGGCCACGTTCTCGGCTGTGTTGCCCATGTGATAGCCGTGGAACGCGTCGGTCAGACCGTCTTTGAGCATCGTGTCGACGAACTTCAGGTCGCCCATCTTGGTGCCGTTGCGCAGATGCGCGGCGTGCTGGGCCTGCGACATCGATTCCATGCCGCCGGCGACGATGATGCTGGCGTCGCCGTTGGCGATCTGTTGCAGGCCGAGCGCGACCGCGCGCAGGCCGCTGCCACAAAGCTGATTGATGCCGAACGCGGTCTTTTCCTGCGGCACGCCGGCCTTCATCGCCGCCTGGCGGGCCGGGTTCTGGCCCTGGCCGGAGGCAAGGATCTGCCCCAGGATCACCTCGTCGACATCGCCGGGGGCGATCTTGGCGGCATTCAAGGCGGCGGTGATGGCCGCCGCGCCCAGTTCGTGCGCTGGGGTGTTGGCGAAGGCGCCGTTGAACGATCCGACCGCGGTGCGCTTGGCGCTGGCGATGACGATTTCGGTGGCCGACATAGGCGGGTCTCCCTGGTGGAACCTCAATAACGGCGGCCTATGGCGCGGCCGCCGAGCGTGGGTTCGTGTTCTACACGATAGCAGGGCCCGCGCCACTAGCCCTTAGACTCGAAATTGCGCCGATTTGGTCATCAAGGCGCGCAAACCGCGCCGACGACGTTCACTTTAAGCCGCCAAACCTTTGCCGCACTGCGAAAAATCCTATTCCTCGCCAAAAAAAGCGCCTATCTTGAATAAATTCGTAAGGGCGTAGCCCTCAGTGAGATCAGCGCGTCATGTCGAATTCCGCCTCGCCCGTCACGATCAAAAAATACGCAAACCGGCGGCTCTATAATACGGCGACCAGCGCTTACGTGACGCTCGCGGATCTGGCCAAGATGGTGAAGTCGGGCGAAGATTTCGTCGTATTCGACGCTAAGTCCAACGAGGAAATCACCCGCTCCGTGCTCGCGCAAATCATCTTCGAGCAGGAGGGGATCGAAGGTCAATCCTTGCTGCCGACGACGTTTCTGCGGCAACTGATCCGGTTTTACGGCGATAGCGTGCAATCGCTGCTGCCTAGCTATCTCGAATTTTCCATCGATCGCTTCACCGGCGAGCAACAGAAGATGCGCGAGGCCGCGAGCCGGGTTTTCGGCAGCGCCCCATTCTCGGCTTCCTCGTTCGAGGCGATCGAGGATCTTACCCGGAAGAACCTTGCCGCCTTCACCAAGGCGCTCGGATTGTTTTCGCCCTTCGCCGTCGCGCCGTCCGCCTCCGCGCCGCCTAAGGACGCCGCCGCGAACGCCGACATCGACGACCTGCGCGCGCAACTAACCGAGATGAAGCGCCGTCTCGACGATTTGTCGGGGAAATCCTAGGCGGAGTTGCGCATCGGCGCTGCCGGCGGGTTCGGCATCGCCTGAAGCTCCAGCCGGACCGGCGCTATGGCGTGGCCTTGCAGGTAATCGACGCCCCAGCGGGTCAACAAATTCGCGGTTTCCGCGTCCTCCACCCATTTGGCGACCGTTTCCAGGCGCAGATGCTGAGCGACCGAGGCTAGCGTGCGCACGAAGAAGCGGTCGTCGAGCGAACGTCCCAGATTCTGCACGAAGGCGCCGTCAATCTTGACCATATCGACGCCGAGCGCGCGCAGATGGCGGAACGAGGCGTGACCGGCGCCGAAATCGTCGATCGCGATCTTGGCGCCCAGATCCTTCATCGCCTGCAGCGCTTTCGCGGTATCCTCGATTTCGTCGAGGCGCTGGCGCTCGTTGATTTCGACGATCAGTCGCCCCGCCGCGCCGAGGTTGTTGCGCAACTGACCGCGTATGCGGTCGAGCCAGGCCGGCGCCCGCAGCGCGTTGACCGAAACGTTCATCGACAATCTTCGATCGGGCGCGGCGGCGAGCGCATCGAGCGTCAGATCGAGCACCCGCTCGTCGAGCAATTCAATGAGGCCGGCCCGCTCAGCGACGGCGAGAAATTCCGAAGGGCCGGAATGCGCGCCGTCCTCGTGGCGGATGCGCGCCAAAGCTTCCTCGAATGGGGGGAGGTTCGCGCGCGCAGGCTCGACCGGCTGGAACGCCAGAACGAGGCGACGTTCGTTGAGTGCGCCGACTATCTCGTCGGCCGCCCGCGTCTCGCGTTGGCGTGCTTCGCAGAGCGCCCGATTGGCTTCATAGACGACGAATGGCCTCTGTTCGACCACGCTTTGCTCGAACGCTTCGTCCGCGCGCTGCAAGAGAAGATGCGCATTGCGTCCATGGCGCGGCGCCAGCGCCGCCCCGATACGAATCTGTGCGCGCAAGCCCCCGGCGGAGGTCGGGAATATGCCCTCGCCGACAACGCGCGCGAAACGCGACATCGCGACTTCGAGTTGATCGTTGCCCGTAAGTGCGACGGCGACCGCGAATTTCCCGCCCGAAAAGCGCACGACCTTGTCGTAGGCGCGAATAGACTTGGCGAGCCGCTGGCCGACCGCGCGCACGAGTTCGTCCGCGGCGTCGTAACCTTCGCGGCGATTGACGGCGGCCAAATTGACGAGCCCGACAATGAGAACCGCGAACGAGAGTTCGGTTTGACGGATGTCCTCGCAGCGAGCGTCGATCCAGGCGTTGAAGGCGCGGCGGGAACACAGCGTCTGCTCGAGTTGGCCGTCCGGCACAGAAGTATTGGCGATGGTCGGCGCCGTCGATCGCGAGAGAACCCGCATCACGCCGTGCGCGCGGCACGGACGCCCCAGGCTATCGGCGAACCAGCGGCCGACATCCTCGACTTCGAGCCGTTCGCCTTTGGGAGAAGCAAGAGTGTAGCGGACGCGGTAAGGCGCGCCCTGGCCGTCGTCGGCGACCAGACTATTCTGAATGGCGTGGAAACGGGACGCATCGGATTCGCTCGATATCAGAGCGGTGAATTCGGCGCCGGTCGCGAGCCGGGCCGCGGGAAAGTCCGAAAGCGTCCTTTCGACATTCGGTCCCCAAATCAGCGCGTCCGATACAATGTCCCAATCGTAAACGACAGCGTCGATGGCCGCCAGAATCGAGCTTGGATCGGTCGCGGCGATGCGCGAAAAATCCTCGTTGGCGGCGCGCATCGTGCGAAGGACGGGGCCTCGCGCCAGGTTCTCACCGCCTGCATCCACGCCCGCGCCCTTTTCAATCGCGCCTGTCCCGTTCGGCGCATCCGAACTGGCGCACAAGCCCGGCGCAGCTTGCCTCGGCAAACGTTAAGGTCGCGTTGAACGGAAGGTTTATCGCGGGGTTAAACGCGCGAACATTTCAAAAGCGATCCTTGCGCGAACGCACTTCGGCGAAGACCATCGCGTCGTCCGCGCCAACCATGCCGACCGCCGCCTTCACGCTTTCTTGGTCGGCGCGCAGGAACGGGTTGGTCGCGAGTTCGAGCGCAATCGTGGTGGGAATTGTCGACTTTCCGGCCGCCCGAAGCTCGGAGACGGTCCTGGCGCGTTCGACGAGCGCCGCATTGTCCGGCTCGATCGTCAGAGCGAAGCGCGCATTGGCCTCGGTGTATTCGTGACCGCAATAGACCTGGGTTTCGCCGGGCAACTGGGCAAGCTTGGACAGCGAGTTCCACATGACCGGCAACGGTGTTTCAAATACGCGCCCGCATCCGAGCGAAAAAAGCGTGTCCCCGCAAAACGCGATCTCGTCGTCCTCGAACCAGTAGACGACGTGACCGGCGGTGTGGCCGGGCGTCTCAATAACCTTCGCCTCAAGGCCGCCGACGCGCACGCGCGCGTTCTCCTCCACCGCGACGTCGAGCGAACCGATGCGCGCGGCCTCGTGGGCCGGGCCGACGACGCGCAGCTTCGGATATTTGGCTTTGAGCCCGGGCAGGCCTTGAGTGTGGTCGGCGTGGTGATGCGTGACGAGGAGATCGGTCAGGCCCCAGCCTTGCGATCGCGCGGCGGCGATCACGGCGTCCGCATCGGGCGCATCGATCGCCGCGGTCGCGCCGGTGTCCGAGTCATGGATGAGGGCGCCGTAGTTGTCCTTCAGGCACAGGAACTGAAACACGTGCGTCGCCATGGCGCTGGGCTCCTAGGAAGTTGGGGTTCGCGCCGGTGATACCCTTTCGCATGCGGTATGGCTATGCTGCGGGACGAGGCTTCGCCGGCTCGAATCTCCCCGGCGCGGATATGTCCCCATGACGCTCGACGTCAACGATCTCCAGACCTTTTACGCCTCCCCGCTCGGGGAAGTCGCGCGGCGTCTGATCGGTCGCGTGTTGCGCGCGCGCTGGGAGAACTGCGCAGGGCTGGCGGTGCTAGGCCTCGGGTATGGCGGTCCCTATCTCGACCGCTTCCGCGACGAAGCGAGCCGCACGTTCGCGTTCATGCCCGCCGCGCAGGGCGTCGTGAATTGGCCGCCCGGCGAGCGTTCGGCTTCGGCGCTGATCGACGGCGAGATGCTGCCGCTACCCGACGCCAGCGTCGAGCGCGTCCTGGTGGCGCACGCGCTCGAGACCGCCGAACATCCGAGCGCCGTTCTCGAGGAAGTTTGGCGCGTGCTCGCGCCCGGCGGGCGGGCGATCTTCGTCGTCCCGTCGCGGCGTGGGGTTTGGGCGCGGGTCGACGGCAATCCGTTCGGTTATGGGCAGCCGTTCTCGAGGGGGCAGTTGCGCGACCTCATCCGCGACGCGCTGTTCTCGCCGCTGTTCTGGGGCGAGGCGCTCTACGCGCCCCCGTTCCGTAGCCGGTTCGTGGTCAATTCCGCGCCAGCGATCGAGCGCATCGGCGCCGCGCTTGGCCTGCCGTTCGCCGGCGTTCACATCGTCGAGGCGACCAAACAGGTCTACCGGCCGGTCGCCGTTCGGCGGCTCGCGCGCCGCGCGCCGATCGCCATTGAGCCGGTGCTCGCGCCGACCGCGCGCCGCGACGCGCCGACATCGGCGATTGGCGCCGCCCATGGAACGTGCTTTTAAGCCGCGCGAACTCCAACAACGGATTGCCCGCGATGTCCACGCCCCTTCTGGTTTTGCTGCGCCACGGTCAGAGCGAATGGAACCTGAAGAATCTGTTCACCGGCTGGAAGGATCCCGACCTCACGCCCCAGGGCGTGGAGGAAGCGAAGGCGGCGGGTCAACGCTTGAAAGCCCGCGGCATCGCCTTCGACAGGTGCTTCACTTCGGCGTTGACGCGCGCGCAGCACACTCTCGACCTCACACTCGCCGAGCTTGGGCAGACGGGACTGCCGATTGCCCGCGACCAGGCGCTGAACGAACGCGATTACGGCGATCTTTGCGGTCTCAACAAGGATGACGCGCGCAAGCGTTGGGGCGAGGAGCAGGTGCATCGGTGGCGGCGCAGCTACGACGTGCAACCGCCCGGCGGCGAAAGCCTGAAGGACACCGTCGCACGCGCCCTGCCCTATTACTGCCAGCACATCTTGCCCGCCGTGCTGCGGGGCGAGCGCGTGCTCGTCGCCGCGCACGGCAATTCACTGCGCGCGCTGGTGATGGTGCTCGATCGCCTGACGCCCGAAACCATCCCCGCGATGGAACTCGCGACCGGCGTGCCGCTGGTCTATCGCCTCAAGCCCGATTCGACAGTGCTCTCAAAAGACGTGCTGACAGACTGCAGTCTGCCGGAGCCGCGTGGGGTGAGCTAGACTGTTCATCGTGATTCGCTTCAAGCGGGGCTTTGCGATGCGGGCTTGGAAATTCGCGTTCTGCGCGACGGCGCTGGCGGCGACGGGCGCGGCGGCGGCCGATAGCCGTTGGGAGTTCCTGGCCGCGCCGCAGATCAATCTGTCGCTGGTCTACCGATTGGATAAACTGACCGGCGACGTGATCGCCTGCCAATACGCCCACAGTCCCGGCAAGAGCGACGTCGAACCCGGCGCCTATGGGGTGACGTCATGTTATCGCGGAGGCGACGGCGCGACCAAGCAGGATCCGGGCGACTACGGACTTATTGCGACGCGCCACGAACAGGAAGGCGGCGTGTTTCGCGTCGATTACCGCACTGGCGCGCTCAGCATCTGCTATCTTTATTTTCAGCGAGAAAAGCAGAGCGAGCGCGAGGTGGTCGTCGACCAGTACGTCGTCTGCACCGCGCCCTACAAATAAGTCGGCCGCGAATCAGCGCTTCGGTGGGTCGATCGATCGCCCGTCGCATTGGTAGGAGCCGCCGCCGCGCCCTTGTGAAACCCATGCGCAGCCCTCGTGCGCCGTGTTCGCCCCCGATGGCGCCGCGGCGATGCTGCCGGCGACCGAAGCCGGCGCATTGAACGAATAGGGCGAGATTCCGCCTGTTCCCGTGAATTGAGCCCAAGCGTCGCCGGACAATGAGGACAGCGCCAGTGCGAGAATCAGCCTGCGCATGTGATTTCTCCCGTCGCTGACGGATT
>JBBIIT010000011.1:34950-59672 GCA_037446355.1 Beijerinckiaceae bacterium
GCGTCGACCGCCGCGTCGTTCGCCAGCGCGAAGGCGATTTCCGAACCGCCCGGGGCGTCGGCTTTGGGCGCGACGCCGTCGCGGCGCCACAGGCCCAACATCAAGCCGGGGCCCGCAGGAAGCATGGCGAAAGTCGGCGAGGAATCGACCGCTCGCCGACCGAGCGCCTGAGCATAAAAGGCTTCGCTGGCGGCGACGTTCTCGACATAGAGGATGATGAAAGCGATGTCCGACATGGGCGGCTCCTGTTGCGCACGGGAGCAGCCTACGCGCATCCACTGTCAATATTTGTCAGCAGTCGTTTGGGCGGGACCGAGAAAGTAGGGCTCTACGGCGCCGGTGAGGCGAATCGTCAGCGGATTGCCTTTGCGATCGCGGGTCTTGCCGACCGGCGCGCGGACCCAGTTCTCGCTGACGCAATATTCTTCGATGTCGACCCGCTCTTGCCCCTTGAACCGAATGCCGACGCCGCGCGAGAGCGCCGCCTCGTCGTAATACGGGCTCTTCGGGTCGACGCTGAGTCGATCGGGCGGCTGGTCGGTCATGCCGGCATCGTTCCGGGGCGGGCGTCTAGCCTCTTCGGCGCCGCCGCGCCCGCGGCTTAGCTCGCGAGGGCCTTGACGCGCTTGGTGAGGCGCGAAATCTTCCGCGAGGCGGTGTTCTTGTGCAGGATGCCCTTTTGCGCGGCGCGCGCGACCAAAGGCTCGGCTTCATGCAGAGCCGTGGCGGCGCCGGTGGCGTCCTTGGCGGCGATCGCTTCCTCGACCTTGCGTACGAAGGTGCGCATTTCGCTGCGGCGCGACTTGTTGACCGCCGTGCGGCGCTCGATCTTGCGGACGGCCTTCTGGGCCGACTTTGTATTGGCCATGTAACTCAACCCTTCCCCAGCGCCGGGCGAATCTCGCCTGCGCTCAAAACCCATCGGGCCGGAAACCCGCCCAGCCTGTCGGCGCGGCTTATAGACGCGCGCGCCCCACAACGTCAACCGCGACAGCGCAAATTCGGCTGGTGAAAAAATTATGACGATGTTAACGCAACTGGCACGACATTTGTTTGGCATCGGACAATTTCGTCGCATCGCGCCAGCCGGGGCTGGCCACGGGGATCGAGATGGCGGAGCGCGCCAGACGCCGCAGGGCGTTGATCATTTTGCACCAGGCCCATTCGACGCCGGGGCGAATCGGTAAGCGCCTGCAAGCGCAAGGCGTCGAACTCGACGTGCGCCGACCCGCGCTCGGCGACGAGCTTCCGACCGACATGGAAACCCATGACGGCGTGGTCGTGTTCGGCGGCCCGATGAGCGCCAACGACTCGGACGAATGGGTCAAGCGAGAGATTGACTGGCTCGCCCTGCCGCTGCGCCGGCAAAGGCCGTTTCTCGGAGTATGCCTGGGCGCGCAGATGCTCGCGCGCCACCTTGGCGCCCGCGTTTACGCCCATCCTGAGCAGCGCGGCGAGGCCGGGTATTATCCACTGCGACCGACCGCCGCGGCGGACCGGCTGTGCGGGCGGCGCTTTCCGCGCTTCGCGTATCAATGGCACTTCGACGGCTTCGACCTGCCGTGCGGCGGCGAACTGCTGGCCTCGGGCCCGGGCGATTTTCCCAATCAGGCCTTTCGCTATGGCCGCAACGCGGTGGCGCTGCAATTCCATCCCGAAGTGACCTATCAGATGATGTGCCGCTGGACGACGCGCGCCGCCGAGAAGCTGACCCGCCCCGGCGCGCAGCCGCCGCGCCAGCATCTCGAAGGTTGGTTCCAGCACGACGGCGCGGTGGCGACTTGGCTCGACGCCTTCCTTGGCGACTGGATCGCCGACCGCCTGGCGCCGATGCGCGAGGAGGCCCAAACCACCGCGACGCGTCGCGCCTTCGCCGGGCGTCGCGTGGAGCCGCTCGTCGCGGCCTCCGCGCGCTAAAACAACGAACTCTGGTCTTCATCGTCGCGTTGACGCCGGGCGCGTTTGGGCGCGCCGCCGCCGACCGCCGCCGAGACCTCGCCGTCCGCGAATTCGATTCGCAGACTTTGTCCGCGCGCGATTTCGGCGGCGCGCCGCAGCGGCGAGCCGTTTTCGTCGCGCACGAGCGCGAAGCCGCGCGCCAATACGCTGCGATAGCTGACCGCGCCCAACAATTGCGCCGCCGCGCCAAGACGCGCGCGGCGCGCGCGCGAGGCGTCGTCATAGGCGCGGCGCAAGCGCGCTTCCAGCTTCGGCAGTGCGGTTCCTCGATCCTGCGCGCGCCGCACAGCGTCGCGCCGGGCCTCGCGCAGATATGCGGCCGCGGCAATCGTCAGCGCCTCGCGGGGCCTTAGCGTAAGCGCCGCTCCGGCGCGCTGCAATCTTTGCGCGAGCGCGCGCTGGCGTTCGCGCGCGGCGGCGGCATGGGCCTTGGGCGAATGGGCGGCCAGACGGCGCGAGAGCAGGGCGAGCCGCAGCGCGCGCGCGTCGAACCCTTCTCTCGCGCGCGCTTTCAGCTCCGCGCGAGCCTGATCGAGGCGCTGACGCGGCCCGGCCAGCACCGCTTCGGCCGAAGGCAGCGCGCGGGCGAGCGCGCGAAAGTCGCTTCGCCTTCGCTGCGCGAGCCGCAAAATTGCGCCGCGACCGCGCGCGTCGAGATCGACGAGCCTGGCGATCAATTCGCCGCGCACGGGCACGCTGAGTTCGGCCGCCGCCGTCGGCGTCGGGGCGCGCAGATCCGCGGCGTGGTCGATCAGCGTCCAGTCGGTTTCGTGGCCGACGGCGGCGATGAGCGGAATATCGCTTTCCGCCGCCGCGCGCACAACGATTTCCTCGTTGAAACCCCAGAGGTCTTCGAGCGAGCCGCCGCCGCGCGCGACGATCAAGAGATCGGGCCTCGGGATTTTGCCGTCCGCCGGCAACGCGTTGAAGCCGCGAATGGCGCCCGCGACTTCGGCCGCCGAAGTCTCGCCCTGCACGCGCACCGGCCAGACCAGCACATGTACGGGAAAGCGGTCGGACAAGCGATGCAGGATGTCGCGGATGACGGCGCCGGTCGGCGAAGTGACGACGCCGATCACGCGCGGCATATAGGGCGGCAATTGCTTGCGCGCGGGATCGAACAGGCCCTCGGCGGCAAGCTTCCTGCGCCTGGCTTCGAGCAGCGCCATCAGTGCGCCGACGCCCGCCGGCTCGATCGATTCGATGATGATCTGATAGGCCGACTTGCCGGGGAAGGTGGTGATCTTGCCGGTGGCGATCACCTCGAGGCCCTCCTCCGGACGCACGCGCATCCGGCCGAAGACGCCCTTCCAGATCACAGCGTCGAGCCGCGCTCCGGCGTCCTTGATCGAAAAATAGACGTGGCCGGAGGAATGCGGGCCGCGATAGCCCGAGATTTCGCCGCGCACCCGGACGTAACCGAAGCGGTCCTCGAGCGTGCGCTTCAGCGCCCCCGCGAGTTCGCTGACGGTGATTTCGGTCGCGTTGGAGGCGATCGCGTCGGATTCGGCCATGGCGCGACTATGCCCGAGGGCGCCGCCGGGGGCCAGTGGCGCATCGCCATCATCCCGCCGTCTTGTCTCGGCACAAGCCTTTGGTTAATCGGGGGCGCGCGCCGGGGATCGCCGCGCCACAGCGATGGACCCTAGAGGATTCGCGCCAGCGATGCGGTTTTTGTTTTCGGCCCGGGCCGCCGGCAAGGCGCGGCGGAACTGGATGGCGGCCCTGGTCGCCGCGATCGGGCTCGGCGTCGTGCTCGTCCGCCCCGAAACCGCGCTCTCGCAAGGAGCCGAATGCGACCGGCTACGCCAAGCCATTGCCGACGCATCCCGCAACAATCAGGGCGCGCAGTTCCAGGCGGCGGCGGAGCGCCAGCGCGGCGAACTCGATCGCACCCAGGCCTATGCGCGCTCGATCGGCTGCGACAACAAGAAATTCCTCATTTTCGGATCGGATCCGCCGGCCCAATGCGGGCAGATCAACGGCCAGATCGCACGGATGCGGGCCAATCTCGACGATCTCTCAGTGCGCGCCGGCGGCGGCCCGGGCGGGCGCGGCGAACTGATCGCGCGCTACAACGCCCAGTGCACGAACCAGGCGCAGAAGTCTCCGGGTCTGCTCGATGCGCTGTTCGGCGGGCAGCCGAGCGCGAACGACGCTCCTGTCGACCAACCGCTCACCCCGGACGGCTCGCTGGTCGAGAAGCCCGGCGAAGCGCGCGCGGGTTCGAAGGCGGTCTGCGTTCGCGCCTGCGACGGCGCCTTCTTCCCGGTTTCCTATTCGGCGAGCGGCGGACGCCTCGACGGGCTCGAGGACATGTGCCGCGCCCTGTGCCCGAATGCGGACGTCGCCCTCTACACTTATCCGGCCAGCGGCGAAATCGAGCAGGCTGTGTCGATCAATGGCGCGCGTTACATGGACAGTCCGACGGCGCTGAAATTCCGGCAGTCGTTCGACTCGACCTGCTCGTGCCGCCGCCGCGGCCAGAGTTGGGCGCAGGCGCTCGTCAACGCCGAGGCCAAGCTCGGCCAACAGGGCAAGACCGACATCATTGTCACCGCCGAGAAATCGGCCGAAATGTCGCGCCCCAAGATCGACTCCAAATCCGATCCGAAGACAAAGGCGGCGGGGGCGGCCACGGCCACGGCCGCGACGGCCAAGTCCGGACTGAAGATCGCGCCCGGGACCGACGTCAACGGAGTCGACACGACCTTGAGTCAGCAGACGGCGACCATCAGCCGCGAAGCCTCGGGCATCGCCGGCGGCGACGCCAAGGCGGGCGCCGTGGTCGGCGAAGATCAGGGACGTACGATCGAGACGATCGGCCCGGACGGCGTCAAGCGCAAGGTCAGGATAGTCGGGCCGACGCTCTAGCGCGCCCGATCAACGGCAACAGCGCGGCGAGTTCGGGTCCGGATTCGCGGCCCGTCAGCGCAAGGCGCAAGGGGTGAAAGAGTTCGCGTCCCTTGCGGCCGGTCGCTTTCTTCAACGTCGCGGTCCACTCGCCCCAGGTCGCGGCGCTCCAAGGTTCCGCCGGTAGCGCCTGCGCGGCTTGAGCGAGGAAGTCGGCGTCCTCGACAATACCGCCGGCCTCTCCGTGAACCACTTCCCACCAGTCGCGCGCCTCCTCGAAGCGCGCGAGATTGCCGCGCACCGCGAGCCAGAACGGCTCCGCCCCGGCGCCGGTCACGCCTAGGGCCGCGAGCCGAGCGCGCGCCGCGTCGAACGCCATCATATGCAGCGTGCGCGCCGAAAGCGCGCGCAACTCGGCCTCGTCGAAGCGCGCGGCGGCCTGGCTGAGGCGAGAGAGATCGAAATTAGCGGCGAGTTCGTCGAGCGAAGCGATGGGACGCACCGACTCGGCCGAGCCGACCAGCACCGCCAGCGCCGCCGCCGCGAGCGCCTCGACGCCGCTTTCGCGCAGTGAGGAGATCGACAACGCGCCGGTCCGCTTGGAGAGCCCCTCGCCGTTGGCGTCGGTCAGCAGATTGTGATGGCCGAACATCGGCGCGTGGCCGGCGAGCGCCTCGAATATCTGGATTTGTACGGCGGTATTGGTGACGTGATCCTCGCCGCGAATGACGTGAGTGACGCCAAGATCGACGTCGTCGGCCACCGAAGGCAGCGTGTAGAGATAGGAGCCGTCCTCGCGGCGCAACACCGGATCGGACAGCGAAGCGCAGTCGATATGGCTGGGTCCGCGCACCAGATCGTCCCAGCGCACGGTCGTCGGCGCCAGCTTGAAACGCCAGTGCGGGCGCCGGCCCGAAGCCTCGAGCGCCGCGCGCTCGGCTTCGGAGAGACGCAGCGCGGCGCGGTCGTAGATCGGCGGCTTGCCCAGCGCCTGCTGTCGCTTGCGGCGGCGGTCGAGTTCTTCCGAGGTTTCGTAGCAAGGATAAAGTCGGCCCTGCTCGCGCAAGGCGTTGGCTGCCGCATCGTACAGCGACACGCGCTGCGACTGCCGCTCCACCAGGTCCGCACGGATACCGAGCCAGGCCAAATCCACCTCGATCGCCTCGGCGTATTCGACGCGCGAACGCTCCAGATCCGTGTCGTCGAAGCGCAGGATGAACTTGCCATGATGACGGCGCGCGAACAGCCAGTTCAGCAATGCGGTGCGCGCATTGCCGATATGGATACGGCCGGTCGGCGAGGGCGCAAAACGAACAACAGGGGCGGCGGACATAGCGGCCTTCATAGAAGCGTCGCGCGTGCGCGGCAATATGCGCCATCGCCCGATTCGTACGACGGGCGCTAGGATATATTATGACGATTTCCGCCCTGGCCGCAGGAGTGGCGGCCGTGAGTCTAGGCCTCCACGTCGCGAGCGCGGCGGTGGCGGCGCGCCGTTGCCGCAACTCGAAGGCCGCCGATCCCGCCCCCAATCCGCCGCCGCCCGTCTCGATCGTGCAACCGCTTTGCGGGGTGGAGACGTTTTCGCGCGAAACGCTCGCCTCGATCTTCGCGCTCGACTATCCCGACTACGAGATTCTCTTTTGCATCGCCGACGGCGCCGATCCGGCGGCGCCGCTGGTGCGAGGCTTTATGTCCGCGCATCCAAATATCCCGGCGCGTCTGCTGATCGGCGACGATCGCGTCAGCGCCAATCCGAAACTGAACAACATCGTCAAAGGTTGGAAGGCGGCGCGACACGGCTGGATCGTCATCGCCGATTCCAATGTGCTGATGCCCAAGGACTACATCCAGCGCTTGCAGTCGCGCTGGCGCCCCGACACCGGCATCGTTTGCGCCCCGCCGATCGGCGCGCGCCCGCTAGGCTTCGCCGCCCAACTCGAATGCGCGTTCCTCAACACCTATCAGGCGCGCTGGCAATATGCGGGCGAGGGGGTCGGCTACGGCTTCGCCCAGGGCAAGACGATGTTTTGGCGGCGGGACATATTGGAGGCGGGCGGCGGCATCGAGGCGCTGGGGGCCGAGATCGCCGAGGACGCGGCCTCGACCAAGCTGGTGCACCGGCAAGGATTGCGCGCCCATCTCGTCGACCGGCCGTTCGCGCAGCCGCTCGGGCGGCGGCGGCTTGGCGAAGTCTGGAAGCGTCAGTTGCGCTGGGCGCGGCTACGGCGCGCGACATTCGCAATCTACTATCTGCCCGAGATTTTCACGACCAGCCTGTTCACGCTGGTCGCCGCCGCGCTCGGCGCGGCCGAGCTTGGACTGAGTTCGTTCACGGCTTTCGCGCTCGCCGCCGCGATCTGGTACGGAACGGAGGCGGCGCTCGCGTGGGCGGCCGACTGGCCGCGCTCCTGGCTCTCGCCGCTCGCCTGGGCCTTGCGCGATCTCATGTTGCCCTGGCTTTGGGTGCAAGGATGGATCGGCGACAATTTTGAATGGCGCGGAAATGCGATGACCGTCGACGAGGACTCATGGGCCGCCGACGGCGCCGGACGGGGCTAGCGCGCGCACGCGATCTCTTTCGGCTGACAGGCGATTCCCGGCGTCGAGCAATGCGCGGCGCCTGAGGCGTCGCGCAGGCAAGTCGCGCAGCCGTCGTTCCATTCCAGGCAAGTCAAATTACCGGCGCCATAACTTTGCAGCGTCGCCGCTTCAGGCGCGGGAACCGCGGGCGCCGCGTCGTCGGCGAGGGCGGGCGATAGAGCGCAGACCGCCAACATCAGCGCGGCGTACAGGCGGGCGACAGTAAGCCGAGCGTTCGTCATGCCCGGTTTTTCGCCCGCCGCCGCGCGTTTGGCAATGGCCTCAGAACGTCAGCGCCTTGGCCTGGCGCACGCCCTGGATCTTGCTGACTTTGGCCAGCACTTCGTCGGGCGCCCTGCCGTCGATCGAGACCAGCGCGATCGCCGAACCGCCCTCCTCGTCGCGCCCGAGCGCGAAAGTGGCGATGTTGACGCCGGCCTCGCCCAGCAAACCCGCGAACTTGCCGATGAAGCCGGGCTTGTCCTCGTTGGTGACATAGATCATCGACGGAGTGAATTCGGCGTCGACCTTGATGCCCTTGATCGCGAGGATGCGCGGCTTGCCGTCATGGAATACGGTGCCCCCGACCGATCGCTCCTGCTTCTCGGTCGTCACCGAAAGCGTGATGAAGCTCTCGTAGTCGGCGCGCGACTCGCGCGTCACTTCATCGATGACGATGCCGCGATGGGCGGCGACCGAGGGCGCCGAAACAACATTGATGTCGGCCATCGAGGGCCGCAACAGTCCGGCGATCGCGGCTGACGTCAGCGCCTTGGTCTTCAGTTTCGCGACCGCGCCCTCGTAGGTGATCGTCACCTTCAGGATCGGCGAATCCGTGAGTTGGCCGGCGAATGAGCCGAGCCCCTGGGCGAGCGCGATGAACGGCTTCAGGCGCGGCGCCTCTTCGGCGGTGATCGAAGGGAAGTTGACGGCGTTGGAGATCGCGCCGCGCGTCAGGTAGTCCGACATCTGCTCGGCGACCTGCAACGCGACATTCTCCTGCGCCTCCGAGGTCGAAGCGCCCAGATGCGGCGTCGCGACGACATTGGGATGGCCGAACAGCGGATTCTTGGTCGCCGGCTCCTCGATGAACACGTCGAACGCCGCACCCGCCACATGGCCGGAATCGAGCGCCGCCCGGAGCGCGACTTCGTCAACCAGACCGCCGCGGGCGCAATTGATGATGCGCACGCCCTTCTTGGTCTTGGCGATATTCTCGGCCGAGAGAATGTTCTTGGTCTGGGCCGTCATTGGCGTGTGCAGCGTGATGACGTCGGCCTTGGCGAGCAACGTGTCGAGATCGACTTTCTCGACGCCGATCTCGGCGGCGCGCTCCTCGCTCAGGAACGGATCGAAGGCGACGACCCGCATCTTGAGGCCGATGCCGCGCTCGGCGACGATCGAGCCGATATTGCCGCAACCGATGATGCCGAGCGTCTTGCCCGTGATCTCGACGCCCATGAAGCGGTTCTTCTCCCACTTGCCGGCCTGCGTCGAGACGTCGGCGGTCGGGATCTGGCGCGCGAGCGCGAACATCATCGCGATCGCGTGTTCGGCCGTCGTAATCGAATTGCCGAACGGGGTGTTCATCACGATCACGCCGCGCGCGGTGGCGGCGGGAATGTCGACGTTGTCGACGCCGATGCCGGCGCGGCCGATCACTTTCAGCTTGGTGGCGTGTTCGAGCAGCTTGGCCGTGACTTTGGTGTTGGAGCGGATGGCGAGGCCGTCATAGTCGCCGATGATCTTGGCGAGTTCTTCCTTGTCGAGACCGGGCTTCACATCGACTTCGACGCCGCGCTCCTTGAAGATGGCGACGGCGGCGGGGGAGAGTTTATCGGAGATGAGAACGCGAGGAGCCATGGGAAGGAACCTTTTGGGCGAACCCTTTTCCCGTTTCGCGGGAAAAGGCGTCGGCGCGGCCGACGGATGAGGGGAAAGTGGGATCGAAATGAGGGCGTCGCTTTGCGGCGAGCGCCCCTCTTGGGCGATTCGCGAAACCTTCTCCCGCGCGAGCGGGAGAGGAGATTTTCGTCACGCCGCCTTGGCGAGCTTGGCCTTCTCGGCCGCGAAGGCGAAGTCGAGCCAATGCGTCAGCGCCACGACGTCCGAGGTCTCAACCGTCGCACCGCACCAGATGCGCAGGCCGGGAGGCGCGTCGCGATAGGCGCCGATGTCGTAGGCGATCTTTTCTTTCTCCAAGAGGCTCGCGAGCGCCTTGGCGAAGGCGGCCTGTCCATCGGCCGGCAGCGCCGCGACTTCCGCATCGACCACCTTGAGGCAGACGCTGGTGTTGGAGCGCGTCGCGGGCGCCTTGGCGAGGAAGTCGATCCACGGCGTCTTGGCGACCCATTCGGCGATCGCCTTGGCGTTCGCGTCGGCGCGAGCATAGAGCGCCTTCACGCCGCCGAGGCTTTTCGCCCAGTTCAGCGCATCGATGTAATCCTCGACGCACAGCATCGAAGGCGTGTTGATCGTCTCGCCCTCGAAGATGCCCGCGATCAGCTTGCCGCCCTTGGCCATGCGGAACAGCTTGGGCAGTGGCCAGGCCGGCGTATAGGTTTCGAGACGCTCGACCGCGCGCGGGCTCAGCACGATCATGCCGTGCGCCGCCTCGCCGCCAAGCGCCTTCTGCCAGGAGAAGGTGACGACGTCGAGCTTGGCCCAATCCATTTCCTGCGCGAACGCGGCTGAGGTCGCGTCGCAGATCATCAAGCCTTTTCGGTCGGCGTCGATCCAATCGGCGTTGGGCACGCGCACGCCGGAGGTCGTGCCGTTCCAGGTGAATACGACGTCGTTGTCAAAGTTCACCTGGCGCAGGTCGGGAAGCTCGCCGTAAGGCGCTTTCAGCGTCTTGACGTCTTTGAGCTTGAGCTCCTTGACGACGTCGGAGACCCAGCCTTCGCCGAAGCTCTCCCAGGCCAGCATTTCGACGCCGCGCGCGCCGAGCATCGACCACAACGCCATCTCGACCGCGCCGGTGTCGGAGCCGGGCGTGATGCCGATCTTGTAGTCGGCGGGAACGCCGAGCACTTCGCGCGTGAGGTCGATCGCGAGCTTAAGCTTGGATTTGCCGAGCTTGGCGCGGTGCGAACGCCCGAGGGCGGCGTCATTGAGGGCTTGGGGGGTCCAGCCGGGGCGCTTGGCGCAGGGGCCGGAAGAAAAACGCGCGTTCACAGGCCGCGCGGCGGGCATATTCGTCATTGGTGGCCATCCTCTCAGATGGGCGCCTCTCGTTGGGGAGAGGTGTCCCGCCGCCGCCAATACGCGAGGCGGCGGAGAATGGCAAGCGCGTATCTAAAAATTGTCGGCGCTAAAAATCATCCGCGACGCCTGCGGCGCCCGCCGCGCCCGCCCGCGCGCGGGGCGCCCGAATCGCCGTCGCCCGAAACCGGCGCCGGCTCGCTTTGTCGTTCGTATCGAACGCCGGTGAAAAACATGATCTGCGCTCCAGGTTCCGCGTTCAAATTCCGGACCTCGCGCGCTTGCCCCTCCCGAGGCCGAAATAAAATGATTTCGCCCATCGCAATCCCCTCAAGGCGAGACTGTCCCGAAACGGTTCGCCCCGTGATGCATTACGTTCAGCGAAGGTTAACGATCCCTCAACAAGATCGCGCTACTTGTCCGCAAATCCTAATGTTTGTCGTTGGAGTGCGATCTTGGCCACAATCGGCGCCCAAGGCCCGTTGCCGTTTATGGGCGCGCTCGCCCGCAGCGGACGGCGCGAGGACCGCCAGCTTTGGTTGCGGGTCGCCGTCGATTACGTTTTGCGCGCCGACCGTCCCGAGAACGACTTAGACAACGAATTCGCGGACAATTTCGCGCGCTGCCTCGGCGACGTGGACGATGACGCCCGTCTCGTCATCGGCCAGAGACTTCTGGCGAGCGGACGCGCGCCCGATCGCTTGCTCGCCAGCATTTCAGGCCAGGGGGGCGAGGCCGGCGCCTATATCCTGACCCGCTCAAAGGACATTTCTCGCCGCGAACTCCTGGCCGCCGCCGCGGATCCTGTTCGAGCCGGCGCGGTCGCGCGTCGCGACGAGATCGACGGCGAGTTGATCGACGCGCTCTTCGCCGACGCTGAGATCGCGACGCTCTTGGCGTTGCTCGACAATCCCAGCGCCAAGCTGGAGACGCGGCATTTGAGAGAACTGGTCGCGCGCGCCAAGGTGGAATGTGAGGCGGGCGATCGGCGCCTGGCCGAGCGCATTTTTGCGCGCGCGCCGATTCGCGCGGAATACGCGCCGCTATTCCTTTTCGCCAATTCGGCGCAGCGCGCCGCGATCCTTCTGGCCATGCAGCGCGCCGAGTTGGCGCAGCCGCGCCAGGCGAGCCCCGCCGCGGCGCCGCGAGCGTCGATCGCGCGTCTCGAAGCTTATGCGCTGGCTGGCGAGACCGACCGGTTCGCGGCGACGCTGGCGGAAATTCTCGGTTGCCCCGAAGAAATCGCCGCGCGGATCGCCTGCGACCCGAACGGCGAACCCTTGGCCGCGGCGCTGGCCGCAATCGGCGCGCCCAACGACGTCGGCGTCAGAATTCTGACCGCCAGCGACTTGCGCGACGGCTTGGATTATCGGCGCGTCGGCGCGCTCGCGCGCCTGCAAAATGCGTTGAGCCCGCTGGCGGCGCAACGGGTCGTCGCGGCGATGATCGGTCCTTGGCGAGTTCTGGATCCGCGCAGGCCCCTGCCCCTGCCGCCTCGCGAAACGCCCGCGGCGGCGGCGTCGAGCGAACGGCGCTCGCGTGCGCCGGACTGGCGCGCGCCGCTGCGCCAGGACAACTTGACGCCGGCGGTGTTGCGTCGCCGCCGCGCGTTCGCCTTTCAGGCCGCCTACGAGAGGCGGGGCGACTAGCCTAGAAAGGCCAGCGCCGCCGGCGCGAGATAGCCGAACGCCATCAGCACGGCGCCGACAAGCCCGAGCGCCGCGCCGAGCCAAGCCAATGCCGTGACGCCGGTGATGATCGCCGCCGACGCGAGCACGATGGCGATCTGCAAGGCGCCCGAGGCGTATTCGAAATGCTCAAGCTTCTTGTTGTATAGCTCGCGCTCTTCGCCCGCGGCGTTGGCGCGTTCGGCGATCCGATCGAGGCTGTCTTCGGGTTTCTTCGGATCCTTTTCGAACTTCGCGACCGTCGCCTTCCAGTCGCCGATCTGCTTTTCGATCGCAGCGCGCACTTTTTCGTCCGTGACCGAAGGGGAAAGCGCCTCAAGGGACTGCGCGGCGGTTTCCGCGAGCGAGGAGCGCACTTTCTTGGCCTGATAGAAATTGAAGAGGTCGGACGATTCGATGTTTTTCTCCATCGAGCGATGTTCGGACTTCTTGGCGCCCGCCTCCGATAGCGCCAGGAACAGAGCGAGGATCGCGATAATCAAGGCGACCTTCTTGTCCTCGGATTCGGTCGCGTCGTCCAATGCATCGCCCGGTTCGCCCATGTCTTTTCCCCCAATGAATACAACAAGAGCGAATTCGCCCGATCTGGCCGAATTCGTCGCCGCAATGCGACAAACTATTCACGATTCGATACGAAGGAAAAGCCCCCGCCGCTAAAGGTCGGAGGCCGCGGCAGGCTCGAGGCGCGTCGCCCCGTTCGGGGAGGTCTCGCCGGCATGGACGAACGGGGCCGGAACCTCGCGCCGCGCGAATGCGAAGACTTCCGGCGCCGGGGCCTCGTCGGGGCCGGCATGACCATAGGCGCGCGCGGTCGCCCGCCCGAGTTTGGCGATCGCCTTGCGCAGCGCAGCGTCGTTCTTGGCGCCGCCCTGCGCTTTGTGGCCGCGCGGTCCGAATCTCGCTTTCAAGGATTCGAACTCGCTCGGCAAGCCGCCTCGATCCGCGGGCGCCGCCGTGGCGGTCGCGAACGGCGCAACCGGGTCCGTCGGGCCGATTTCGCGCGATGCAGGTTCGTCGCGTTGACGATCGAGCTTGTCCGACAATTCCAAAGGCCGCGTCTTGGCGCCCGCGAAGCTGTCGGCGACGCCCGATTCCAACTCCGCGAGCCGGCCCCGCAGACTTGCCGCTTCGCTGGTTTGGCGTTCGGCCTCGGCTGCGAGGGCCTGCCCATGCGACAGCGCCGCTTCGAGCTCCGAGCGCAATCGGCTCGCCGCCTCCGCGCGCTCTGCCAGAGCCGCCGACAGCCGCGTCCGTTCCGACGCGGCCGAGCGTAGCGCGTCGTCCAGCTCTGTTTCGAGCGCCGCGATGCGCGTTTCGAGACTTGCGACAATGGTCCGAGTTTCGTCGGTCCGCGTCTCCAGCGTTCGATTGCGCGCTTGCGCCGTCGCCAGCGCCGCGCTCGTCCGGTCGCGCTGCGCGGTCAAATCGAGCAAGACAAGTTCGCGCGTTCCGATTTGCGCGGCAAGATCGCGCCCCTCCGCCTCGAGCCCGGCGATCTCGGCGCGCAAACGCGCGCTCTCGTCGACGCGCCCCGCCAAGGTTTCCTCCATCGCGAGGATGTGCGTCGCCTGGCGGCCGACCTCCACTCTCGCCACGGCGCGTGAATCTTCGGCGTCCTGCAATCGCTTCTCGAGCTTGACCTGTTCAACCGCGAATTGTCCGCGCAGCGCATCGCGCTCGGCGCGCGCCTGGGTCTCCGAGAGCGGCGAAAGCAGGCGCGCGCGCGCCGTTGCGAGGCGCATGGCCCGTCGCGCAAGCGCGGGCGTGGCCAATAAAGCCAAGAGCGCGGCGGCGAAAAAGCCGGCGAAGAATAAAATAATGGATTCGACCACGGACGCGCCGATCCCTCACGCAATTGCGGCTCATATTCGCACGCCGCGCGGCCCTTGCAAAGCGCGCGCCCGCGCTCGGCTCAGAACGGATTCCAGGTCGACCTGGGCGTGAACTTGAGATAGCTGAGGTTGACGCCGAGCCGCGCCCCAACGCCGCTGCGGATCGGCACGACCAACATTCCGTCCGCTCCCAGAGCGGTGAAACCGAAACCGCCGACGAAATAAGCCGAGCCGTCGACGCCGCCGAAACGACGGAAAATCGCGTTCAACGCGAACAGGTTGTACACGAGCATCATCGTGCGATCGCCGTCCGCGCCGGCGTCGAACCCGACCGAGGGGCCTTGCCAGTATATTTTCTCGTCGCCGGCGTTGCGGGTATAGAGCTTGCCTTCGCCGTAGCGCAGACCGCCCACGAGGGCCGCCGAGGCTTCTTGGCCGAGGATGTAACCGTTCGGCAGCCCCCACCGGCGCCCGGCCTCCTGCACAACTTCCGCGAGCCCGCGCGAGATCGCGCCGAAGAAATGGTGTCCGCTGTCGATGATTTCGTCGAGCGAGAACGGCGCGGGAGCGTCCGCGAAGGCGTGCCCGCTCGAGGCCGCCAGTACGAGCGCCGAGCCCCCGGTGAGAACGTCCCGGCGCGAATATTTGGCCATTATGGCTCTCCTCTTGACTTCGCGCCCGCCAGCGCGAGGCGAATACCCCGAGCGTTCCGTTCAAAAAATGTCGCCTTGATGGCGAATCGGCGGTGCGCTCGGGGCGACTATCCCCTCCCCCGGCTTACGCATACTTAACGCCGGCCGTCAGCGTCGGGCGCCGCTGGGTCGCCCCAAGCGACGAAACCGCCGTTCCGCAACCCTTCTGCGAGCTTGCCGTAGCGAAGCGGTCCGCCCTCGACGCTCAGGACGACGCCCCCCGCCGCACGCAGCACCGCATCGCCCGCGGCCGTGTCCCACTCCATCGTCGGCGCGAAGCGCGGATAAACGTCCGCCTCGCCGTCGGCGATCGCGCAGAACTTCAGCGACGAGCCCGCGGACTTGCGCTCCGAAATCGGCAATTTCGCCAAAAAGGCTTCGGTTTGCGGATCGCCGTGCGAGCGGCTCGCCAACGCGACGAGGCCGGCCGGCGCGGGACGGGCGCGCAGACGCCGCCACATCGAGGGCTCGGGCAGCCGCGCACCGACGCTGGCCACGCAGCCGTAGGCGGCCTCCCCGGCGAACCAGAGCCGCCCCAGGGCCGGCGCGTAGACCGCGCCGGCGATGGGCGCGCGTCCCTCGATCAGCGCGACGTTGATGGTGAATTCGCCATTGTGGGCCAGAAATTCGCGCGTGCCATCGAGGGGATCGACCAGGAAAAATCGCTCGCCGGTCCGCAGCGGCGCCCCGGCGGCCATCGCCTCCTCCGCGACCAAGGGAATCTCCGGCGCGAGCGCGGCGAGGCGCGCGCGTATGATCGCCTCGGCGCGCACATCGGCCGCCGTCACGGGACTGCCGTCGGACTTGGAGCGCGCCTCGCCGCCGCTGGCGTATTCCTCCATGACCGCAGGGCCAGGCTCGAGCGCGGCCCGCGCGAGCTCGACTGCGATTTCATCTCGGTTCATATCGCCGAACGCCGTTGCAATCCGCGTCATGCGCTCGCTCGCTTTCTCTGGCCCGCCGCGCCGCCGAGCGGTCGCGAAGGCCCCGCAAATCCGCTACGATCCGATTCGTTCTGATTCGCCGCGCGATTCATCACAAGACCAAGGCAATGACAATGCTCGCTCTCGATCCGATGGACTTGGCCGCTTTGCTGTGTTCGCGCGTTTGTCACGACGTGATCGGCCCCGTCGGGGCGATCGGCAACGGCTTGGAGATGCTCGACGAAGAAAAGGATCCGGCCATGCGCGACGTCGCGCTTGAGCTGATAAAGAAGAGCGCGCAGTCAGCTTCCGCCCGGCTCCAGTTCTGCCGCCTCGCCTTCGGTGCGGCCGGTTCCGTCGGCGCGGCGATCGACACGGGCGATGCGGAGAAGGTGGCGCGCGGGCTGATCGTGACCGAGCGCGTCTCCATGACCTGGAACGCGGCGCGTCAGCTGATGCCGAAGAACAAAGTCAAATTGTTGCTGAACCTCTGCCTGATCGCGGCGAGCACGATTCCGCGCGGCGGAGTCGTCGAGGTCGATGCGAAGGGCGAAGGCGACCAGGCGGTCCTGCATGTCGCCTCCAAGGGCGCTCATCCGCGCATGGCCGCCGGCGTCGCCGAACTTCTGGCCGGCGAGCCGGAAGATGGCAAAGTCGACGCACATTCGATCCAACCCTATTACACTGCGCTGGTGGCGCGCGAATGCGGACTGAGGATCGAGGTGACGGCGGCGTCCGATGGCGTCGCCTTCGCCGCCCGCCCGCTCGCCGAGACCGCCGCGGCGCCGGAGCCGGCCGAAGTTGTCGCGGCTCCCGCTTAGCGACGCATCGACCATCGTCCGG
Organism: Beijerinckiaceae bacterium; assembly: GCA_037446355.1. Taxonomy (GTDB): domain Bacteria; phylum Pseudomonadota; class Alphaproteobacteria; order Rhizobiales; family Beijerinckiaceae; genus Roseiarcus. Next base: position 51,528 of record JBBIIT010000011.1, read on the forward strand.
GCGAGGACCGACGTTTCTTTTCGCCGTTTCAAGGCTTCTTAATCAGGCCCCGGCAAGATAGCGCGGCGATCGGGAATCGCTTCGGTCGGGCCCCGCCAGATGAATGCGTTACTCCACGACTTCTTGACGCAGAGCGAAGAGCAGCGCGAAGCCGCCGCCTCGCTGGCGGCGCGTCTCGAACTGGAATCTTCCGACCCGCGCGTCGAGGCTGGGCTGTTCGGCTACTTTCACGCGATCAAGGGGGCGGCGGAATTCCTGGGCCTGACCCGGCTCGAAGCGATCGCCCGCTTCGGCGAGCGTTTGATCGAGAAGCTGCGCAAGGGCGAGGCGCGGAGCGAGGAAATCGCGCCGTGGGCGAAAATCGCCATCAAACGCATCGAATTCGTACAGCGAGCGCTCGCAGCGCAAGCGGGCGAACCTCCCGGCGACGACGCCGACCTTCGCGACGCCTTCGCGCGCTTGTCCGCGGACGCGCTCGCCGCCAACCCTGACGACGCACTCGCGCCCCTCGGCGAGGCTGGGTTCGGCGCCGAAACGCTCCCGCCCGGGCGCCATGGCGAATCCGTGCGGGTCCCGACCTTGACCTTAGAGCGGATCACGACCTCCCTCGCTGAGCTCGCGATGGCCCGCGATCAACTCGTCGAGGCGGCGCGGGCGCGCGCGGACGAACCGATTCCGGCGAGCTTGCGACGGCTTTGCGAAGTCGTGGCGGACATCGGCGCGAGCGTCGTCTCGGCCCGCGCGACGCCGATCGGGCGCCTGTTCGCGGGCCTGCTGGACAGCGCGCGTTTGGCTTCGCTGGCTATGGAAAGGCCGGCCCGGCTCCTGGTTGAGGGCGGCGACACGGTGATTGAAGGCGCTCACGTCGAAATCCTGCGCGAATCTCTGCGCGAACTGATTCTCATCGCGATCGAGCATTGCCTCGATGCGCCCGCGGAACGGCGCGCCCTCGGGAAACCGGAGGAAGGTCGGATCACCTTGACCGCGCGCGCGCGCCGTGGGCTCGTGACAATCGAGATCGCCGACGACGGGCGCGGCTTCGACGCGATTGGCGATGGCGCGGCGCTGCGCTCCGTTTCCGAGAAAATAGGAGAATTGGGCGGCGAATTCATGCTGATCGGCGGTCCGGGCCGCAGGGCCAAGGCCGCGCTGACGCTTCCGATTCGTCAGCCGATCGCGACCACGTTCATCGTCAGCGCGGGGGATGAGCGCTACGCGGTGTTTCGCCGCGACGTCGAAGAAACGCTCGATCTCAGCCTCGTTCCCGAAGGCTCGCTCATCTGCGCGGAGGGCGAGCTATTCCTGGCGACGCCCGAGGGCGTGCTTCCGGCCGTGAATTTGCGCCGCCTGCTCGGCGCGACCGACGCGCCGACGCCCAATCCCGCGCCGGGCATGGCGCTGAAGCTGCGCTTCGGCGCCCGCGTTTTTTGGCTGATCGTCGAAGAAATCGTTGCGGTGCGCGATCTCGCGCCGGCGCCGCTGCCCTCGCCCTTGCAATCGTTGTCGCTGTTCGCCGGGACCGCCATTCTCGGCGACGGCTCGGTGGTGCTCGTCCTCGATCGAGCCGGGCTCGCCGGCGAACTCGGCCTGCCGAAATCCGATTGGTTGGGCCCCGCGCGGGCCGCGGATCTCGAAGCGGATGCTTCATTGGTCAATGCCGTACTATTCCGTTCGCGCGACGCGGCCCTGCGCGCGGCGCCGCTCCGGGCGATTGAGCGCATCGCGAGTTTCGACGCCGCGGACGTGCGCCACGACGCCGAGGCGCTCAGCATCGCCGTGGACGGACGCTGGCTGCCGCTGGTCGCCTTGCCCGAAACGCCCTGGGAGCGCGCGCGCCCTGGCGCCGCCAAAGCCCTGATCCTTCGCGACGGCGAGGACCGGCTCGCGCTTTGGGTCGAGGAAATCGTCGATCTGCTCGAACAGAAGCCCGAGGCGCTTCGCGCTACGGCGCTGGAGCGGATCGATCCGGCGCGCCTGTTCGAACGTCGCCGTCAAGTTCGGCGCGCCAGTGACGGACCAAAAGGAAATCGCGTGCTGTTTATCGGGCCGTCGGAATTCTTCCGCGAAATCGTCGAAGTCGCGCTGCGCGAAAACGGCTATGAGGTCGTCGCGGTTCGCGAAAGCGAAAAGGCGATGGAACGACTTGCGGGCGACCCTGGTTTGGCCGCGGTTTTGTTCAGCGACGAAAGCTCGGCCGGGCGCGTCGAAGCGTTCGCCCGGCAGCTTCGCGCCCTTGCAACGGGATCGCCGCCCGCGCTAATCGCGCTGACCGACAATCGCGAGCTTGTCGGGTTTGATGCTCAGGTCGACAGATTCGACCGCGCCGGTTTGTTGAAGGCCCTTCGGGATCTTTGCCCCCCTCGATCGGGGGTCGCGGCATGAACACGGCCTTGCCCATCGGCCAAGACGATCGGGAATCGCGGCGCGCGTTTCTGACCCTGCGCGAGCGGGGCGCGCGCTATGCGTTGCCAATTGATTGCGTGCGATCGGTGTTTCGGCTGGGGCGCGTGACGAGGGCGCCTCGGGCGCCCTCGCACGTGATCGGCCTCGCCAATCCTTTCGGCGCCGCAATGGCGGTGGTCTCGCTCGCGCGCCGCTTGGAGCCGGAGCTTGGCGAGCGGGAGACTTCGTCGCTCGCGATCGCGCTCGTCGTCGACGACCAGACCTTCGCGTTGGCGGTGGAATCGGTCGAGGGCGTAATTCACTCGCCGCAGACCGGGTTCGCGGCCGCCCCCGGCGTCGAGGATCCCGAGCCGCCCGGTCTCCTGGAGGGTCTCGTCCGCCACGACGACGGGAGCCTATGGCCGATCCTCCGTCCGCTGCGCCTGCTGGCGTTGAGCCCGCGCGGCGGCGACGTCGCGTCCCGAATTTCACGTTAAGCTTGGAGAAAATGGAAAATGAAACAGGTTCTCGTCGTCGACGACTCGCCCGTCGTGCGTAAGATCACCCGTCGCATTCTCGAAAACTTGAGGCTTCGCACGTCCGAGGCGGTCGACGGCCGGCAGGCGCTTGCGGCCTGCTCGTTCGTGATGCCTGACGCCATCTTCGTCGACGCCAACATGCCGGTGCTCGACGGATTTGAATTCCTGAAGGAAGTGCGCCGGATGCCGGGCGGCGAAAAGCCGAAGATCTTATTCTGCACCATCGAACACGACGTCTCGCAGATCGCGCGCGCGATGCACGCCGGCGCGGACGACTTCATCATGAAGCCCTTCGACCGTGAGGCCGTTCAGTCGAAATTCGAGGCGCTCGGCCTCTGCTGATGCGACCGCCGCCCTATTCGCCGGGCGCTTTGTCGGGATCGACGGGCGCCGACGCGTCGTCCTCGCCATTGCCGCCCGGGTGAAATCCATAGGGCGAACGCAACCGGCGGCGACGCCCCCGGCCGGGGAAGCGCCCCTCGGCCGACGATTCGCCCTGCGCGGCTAGCGCTTCGGGCGCTTCGTTCATTACCGGACCGGTTTCGACGCTCAGAGGTAGCGGCTCGGCGCTCTCGGCGCCGACATTGACGCGCGGGGCGGCGGTAATGAATGAAGGCAACGCCGTCGGCGCCCCCGCGTCGATCGCAGGCGCCGTTTCGCGGAAATTCGATTCGCGTTGCGAATTTTGGTCGCGATAGGGGCGGAACTCGCGCGGCCGCCCGTCGTTCGGGCCGCGATTGTCCCGCTGACCTTCCTGCCGTTCGTGGAACGGGCGGTCCTGTCGCGGGCCGCGATCCGGCTGGCGATTGTGGCGGGGTTGGAAATTGTTGCGATCCTGCGAATTCTGCCGATCGGGCTCATAAGGTTGGCGCTCGCCAAGGCCATATTGCGGCGCGTTGACGCCAGGATTGGGTTGCGGCTGCTGAAACGGCTGCTGCGCCGGCGCATAAGGGGCGGGCGCGCGTTCGGGCGGCGAAGCGAAGCGGTCGGAGAGCACGCCGCCGTCATCGTCATCCTCGGCGTCCTCGCCTTCGCCGGGCGCGCGCCCCTGCGCGGCAAGCGCTTGTGCGGCCTGGGCGGAGGCGATCAAACGGAAATAATGTTCCGCGTGCTGCAAATAATTCTCCGCCGCGACCGGATCGCCGCTCGTATGAGCGTCGCGCGCCAACTGGAGATATTTTTCCGCGACGTGATGCGCATTGCCGCGAATCTTCACATCCGGCCCGTTGGACTCGTAGGAACGCGTCAATGGATTGGGGCTGCGTCGATTGTTCGACGGTCGGCCCCGCATCCTTTTGTTCTGACCAGGTCTCATTTTTTATCCCTTGCAGGTGTAGTCTTTAAGAGTTCGTCGCGGTTCGCCGGTTGAGAGTTTCGCCGTCAGCCGCAAGGGCGCGCCGGCGCGACTTGCTGCGCGGCTTGGCGGACCCTGAAACTGCGTTCGAACATGCGCTATGAGCGTGACAGGCTATCCCTGCCGTTATCATCGTATGCGCGTCGTTGGCCTCTGACCGACGCTTCAACGATCGTTAGGAAAATCGGCTGCTCGCGAAGTGCAGCCCCCCGTCGCCTGCGACCCGGCGCTTCCGACGCCATTTGCGCCGTCCCCACCAGTTCCCGACGCCCACTCACGCGGACCGCCAGGCGACGAATCTGAGGGCACACTAGCCCGTTTTCGCCATCTCGCCAAGGGGCATTCGCCAAATCCGGGCCTAAAGAGTCACGATCGAGCGCGGGGCGAAGCTTCGCAAGCGTACAAAAAGGTTGAAACCGCCAATTCGACCGACCGCTCGATTTTGTCTCGGGGGATCGTTTCCACCACCCGAAACAGCGCTTCGTTGAAAATGCGCGCCTTGGCCAGCGCTAGAAACTGATGCGCCGCCTGTTCGGCGTCGTCGAACCGCAGCGCGCCGGAGGCGCGAAAGCGCTCCAGCCGCGCCGCGAGCTTGCGAACGCCATAAAGCGGTCCGGCTTCGTAAAAAACTTGTCCGAGTCTCGGAAATTTGGCGGCCGCGGCGATGACGACGCGCAAATGGGCGAGTGATTCGGGACGCGTCATCACTTCCATCAGGCGAACGGCGAATCGTCGCAGATAAATCTCCGGATCGTCGCTGTCGCCGAAATCGACAAGACGCTCGGCCTGTTGCGCGCGCACGTAACGGATCAGCGCCTCGAACAATTTCTCCTTGGAATCGAAGTAAACATAGAGCGTTCCCTTGGAGACGCCGGCGACCCGGGCAATGTCGTTCATACTGGCGCCGTCGAAACCCTCGCTCAGGAACACGGTCCGCGCGCCATCCATGATCTGGCGCCATTTGGCGCCGCCGTCCTGGAGCTGATCGCCCCCGCGCGCGATCGTCTCGACTTCCATCGCTCCACTCCGCTGGATGCGGCCCTTCGAAAATTGACCGAACCGTTCGGTTCGGTCTTGATCTAGGCTCCGCTTGGGTGTAAGTCAACAAAAAAATGACCGAACGGTTCGGTCGGATTGCTACGCCATGGCCGCTGAAGCTCAACAAATCGCCATCGACACACGGGCCGGCAGCGCTGACGCAGGGCCCGTGGCGACGCCCAAGGGCCGCTCGCCACGACGATTCGCGCTGCCGCTGGTCGTGATAGCGGCGCTGGGATACGGCCTCTATTGGAGCTACGGTTGGTTCGTCGAAGGGCGCTTTCTCGTCTCGACCGACGACGCCTATGTAGGCGCCGACACCGCCATCATCGCGGCCAAGGTCTCCGGGCACATTGTCAAGGTCGAAGTCGAGCAGAACAGTCGGGTCCATGCCGGCGATCTCCTGCTGAAAATTGACGACGGCGATTACAAATTGGGCGTCGACGCCGCCAACGCGAAGATTGACACCCAGGACGCCACCATCGCCCGCATTGGCCGACAGGCTGACGCGCAAAAAGCGACGATCGCGCAGGCCGAGGCGCAGATCGGCGCCGTGCAGGCGCAACGCGATAGCGCCGAGGCGGATCAGCAGCGCGCCGCGCTCGAATTCGACCGTTCGCAAAAACTCGCGCAGACGAGCTTCGGCTCGCAGCAGCGCCTCGAACAAGCGGCGGCCGATCGCGCGCGCACTACGGCGGCGCTGGCCGGCGCGAACGCCGCGCTTGCCTCCGCCGAGGCCGCGCGCGACGCGGCGAAAGCCAATTTCGGCGTCCTGAACGCCCAGAAGCTGGAAGCCGAACGTATGCGCGCCGAACTCGTCAACGCCAAAGAAAAGGCGGAGCGCGATCTCTCCTTCACCGAAATTCGCGCGCCGTTCGACGGCGTCGTCGGCAACAAGGCGGTCGAACTCGGGCAATTTGCGCAACCGGGCGTGCGCCTGATGGCCCTCGTCGCGTTGGACACCGCCTATGTCGACGCCAATTTCAAGGAAACACAGCTCGAGGCGATCCGTCCGGGCCAGAAGGTGGATGTCGCGGTCGACGCGCTCGGCGGCAAGGCGATCGCGGGCGTCGTAACGTCGATCTCGCCGGCTTCCGGGGCGCAATTCTCGCTGCTGCCGCCCGATAACGCGACCGGCAATTTCACGAAAATCGTTCAGCGCGTGCCGGTGCGCATCTCCTTGCCGAGCGAAGCGGTCAAGGAATTGGCCTTGCGCCCGGGCCTGTCGGTCGTGGCGACCGTTCACACCCGCGACGATAGCCTGCCCCGCCCAACCCTCCTCGGCGCTTTGGGACTGTCCAAAGAGGACGCGCGCCCGTGAGCGCGACGGCGGCCCTCCCCGCCGCCAGCCATCCGCCGGTCGCCGCGCCCGCCGCGGCGCCCATCGTCGAGCATTTCGACAAGCGACGGCTCGCCGCGTTCATCTTCATGGTGTTCGGGATGTTCATGGCGATTCTGGACATACAGATCGTCTCGGCCTCGCTTTCGCAAATCCAGGCCGGGCTCTCGGCATCACAGGACGAAGTCACCTGGGTGCAGACGAGCTATCTCATCGCCGAAGTGATCATGATACCGCTGTCGGGATTTCTTTCGCGCGCCTTCTCGACCCGGTACACGTTCGTCATCGCCTCGGCCGGCTTCACGCTGATGAGCCTGATGTGCTCGACCGCGACCTCGATCGACGAGATGATCGTCTGGCGCGCGCTGCAAGGTTTCATCGGCGGCGGCATGATCCCGACGGTGTTCGCCTCCGCCTTCACGATTTTCCCGCGCTCCAAACAGCCGATCATCTCCCCGATCATCGGATTGGTGGCGACCCTCGCCCCGACCATCGGCCCGACGGTCGGCGGCTATCTGACCGACGTCTTTTCCTGGCATTGGCTGTTTCTCGTCAACATCCCGCCGGGGATCATCGTCACCATCGCCGCCTGGACGCTGATCGATTTCGACCATCCCGACTGGTCTTTGCTTCGTCGATTCGATTGGGCGGGCCTCGTCGCCATGGCCGGCTTCCTCGGCGCGCTCGAATATGCGCTCGAAGAAGGCCCGTCGAAAGCCTGGTTCGAGGACGGACCGGTGAGCGCAGCGATCTTCATTTCTGCGACAAGCTCGGTGCTGTTCTTCTGGCGCGCGTTGACCGCGCATCAGCCCATCGTCGACCTTTCGGCCTTCCGCGACCGCAATTTCTGGACCGGATCGCTGTTCTCGGCGGTGATGGGCGTCGGGCTCTACGGCCTCACTTACATCTACCCGGTTTATCTCGCCGCCGTGCGCGGCTACACGCCGCTGATGATCGGCGAAACGATGTTCGTCACCGGCGTTTGTATGTTCATCATGGCACCGATCTCCGGGCGCCTGATGACCAAGGTCGATCCGCGCCTGATGATCGCCGTCGGGTTCTTCGGTTTCGCCGTCGGGACCTGGCTCGCCTCGCGCATTACATCGGACTGGGACTTCTGGGAGCTGATGGTCCCGCAAATGTTCCGCGGCTTTTCTTTGATGCTGTGCATGGTGCCCATCAATAATCTGGCGCTCGGCACGATGCCGCCAAGCAGAATCAAGAACGCTTCCGGCCTCTTCAATCTCACCCGCAATCTGGGCGGCGCCATCGGCCTCGCGCTCATCAACACGATCCTCGACAAGCGCATGGACTTGCATCTCGAACGTCTGCGCGAATCGGTGACCTGGGGCCGCGGCGTCGTCGACGAGACTCTGGCGCAGATGACGCAGGGCTTCGCCGCGCGCGGCTCGGACGCCGCTCTGGCCGCGACGCGACAGGTCGCGCTGATTGTGCGCCGGCAGGCCGAAGTGCTCGCGCTCGCCGACGTGTTT
>JBBIIT010000011.1:59772-74560 GCA_037446355.1 Beijerinckiaceae bacterium
TTGCTGGTCGCGCAGAAGGAGCGCGATCGGCGCTCGGGCCTCAACACCGGCGGCTTCGTTTCGGGCTATCGCGGCTCGCCGGTCGGCGGGCTCGATCTGCAATTCGCGCGGCTGAAATCGTTGTTTCAGGCCAACGACATTCATTTCGAACCCGGCCTCAACGAGGAACTCGCGGCGACCGCGATCTGGGGCGCGCAGCAGGCCGAAATGCGCGGCGAGGGGCGTTTCGACGGCGTCTTCGGTCTCTGGTACGGCAAGGGGCCCGGCGTCGATCGCAGCGGCGATGTGTTCCGTCACGCCAATCTCGCGGGGACCTCGCCGCTTGGCGGCGTGCTGGCGCTGATGGGCGACGATCATACCGCCGAATCCTCGACCACCGCGCATCAATCCGAATTTGCGTTCGTCGACGTGATGATGCCGATCCTGTCGCCGGCCGGTGTGCAGGAAATTCTCGATTACGGCGCGCTCGGCTGGGCGCTCAGTCGCTACGCAAGCGTCTGGGTCGGCGTCAAATGCATCAAGGACACGATCGAATCGACCGCCGTCGTCGATACGCGCCTGGAGCGCGTTCAGCCGATCTGGCCTGATCATGAACTGCCGCGCGGGGGACTGTCGATCCGCACGCCGGATGGCATCCTGGAACAGGAAGCGCGACTTCAAGATCACAAACGCGACGCGATGGTCGCCTGGATCGCCGCCAACCGGATCAACCGTATCGTCACGTCCGGCGGGCCAAACGCGATGATCGGCGTCATCGCAGCGGGAAAGTCCTATCTCGACGTGCGCCAGGCTCTGGACGATCTCGGCGTCGACGAGGTCCGCTGCAACGAGCTCGGCCTGCGCCTCTTCAAACTCGGTTGCACCTGGCCGATCGTTCCGGCCGAAATTCGCGCTTTCGCCGACGGACTCGATCTCATCATCGTCGTCGAGGAGAAGCGCTCGTTGATCGAGACCCAGGTGCGCGAGGAGCTTTACGGGTCTCCTGACCAACCGGTTTGCGTCGGCAAAAAGGACGAGACGGGGCAATGGTTGTTCCCGGTCAAGGCTTCGCTCGATCCCAACAATATCGCGATCGCCATAGGCGAGCGGCTGTTGAAGTCGAAGCCCGACGATGAAATCGCCGCCGCGGTTTCCCGCATTCGCCAGGCGCAGGCTTATCTCGCCGAGATCAAACAGGAAGCGGTGCGCACGCCTTATTTTTGCTCTGGCTGCCCGCACAACCGCTCGACCGTGATCCCCGAGGGCGCGCGCGCCTATGCCGGCATCGGTTGCCACTTCATGTCGCAGTTCATGGACCGGCGCACCGACGGTTTCACGCAGATGGGCGGCGAGGGCGCCAACTGGGTCGGCGAAGCGCGCTTTTCCAAGCGCGGCCATGTCTTTCAGAATCTCGGCGATGGCACCTATAACCATTCGGGCGCGCTGGCCCTTCGCTTCGCCATCGATTCCAAGGTCAACGTCACTTACAAGATCCTGTTCAACGACGCGGTGGCGATGACCGGAGGCCAGCGCCACGAAGGCGGGCTCAGTGTGCCGCAGATCGCGCGGCAGGTTTCCGCCGACGGCGCCAGGCAGGTCGTCGTCGTCACCGACGAGCCGTTCAAATATCCGCCGGACACGATCTGGCCGACCGGCGTCACGATCCGGCCCCGCGAGGAGCTGATCGAAGTCGAAAAGGAACTCAGCGCGGTTTCCGGCTGCACCGTGCTGATCTACGATCAGACCTGCGCAGCCGAGAAGCGCCGTCGCCGCAAGCGCGGCGAGTTTCCCGACCCTGACAAGCGCGTCATCATCAACGAACTGGTCTGCGAGGGCTGCGGCGACTGTGGCGTGAAATCGAACTGCGTCTCGATCCAGCCTAAGGAGACGGAATTCGGCCGCAAGCGCGCGATCGACCAAACGAGCTGCAACAAGGATTTTTCCTGCACGGACGGCTTCTGCCCCTCGTTCGTCACTGTGCATGGCGCGAAGCCGCGCAAGCGTAAGGCGTCCCAAAGCATCGCGCCGGCGGCGCCGGAACCGCCGAAGCCCGAGTTCGGAGCGCGGCCCTATTCCATCCTCGTCACCGGCGTCGGCGGAACCGGCGTCGTGACGATCGGCGCCATCCTCGGCATGGCCGCGCATCTCGAGGGCAAGGGCTGCGGCATGATCGACATGGCCGGCCTCGCGCAAAAGGGCGGCGCGGTCTTCAGCCACGTCAAGCTCGCGCGCGCGCCCGAGGACATCCACGCCATTCGCATCGCGGCGGGCGATGCCGACCTCGTGCTCGGCTGCGATCTCGTCGTTTCCGGCGCCAAGACGGTGCTCGCCTCGATGCGCGGCGCGGGAACCGGCGTCATCGTCAACGCCGCGGAAGTGTTTCCCGGCGATTTCACTCGCAAGCCGGACTTCGCGCTGCCGACCGAGCGCCTGAAACGCTCCATCGAAACGGCGAGCGGCGGCGGCGCGCGTTTCGTCGACGCGACCAGCGCGGCCGCCGCGCTGCTGGGCAACGCGATCGGCGCCAACATGTTCATGCTCGGCTTCGCCTATCAATTGGGTCTCGTGCCGCTATCGAGCGCGGCGCTCCGCCGCGCGATCGAACTCAATGGCGAAGCGGTGGAAATGAACCTTTCCGCCTTCGATTGGGGCCGCGCCGTCGCCGCCGACTCCAAGAACCTGCCCGCCGCCGAGGCCGCGTCCGCGCCGCAAAATGATCTTGCCTCGCTCGTCGCGCGGCGCGCCGAATTCCTCGCCGCCTTCCAGGACCGCGCCTACGCGGAACGCTATCGCGCTGGGGTCGACGAGGTCGCGAAGGCGGAGGCGGCCAAGGCGCCCGGCCACGCGGGGCTCGCGGCGGCGGTCGCGCGAAGCCTGTTCAAGTTGATGGCCTACAAGGACGAGTACGAAGTCGCTCGCCTCTACGCGAACGGCGATTTCCATCGCCAGGTCGCCGAAGCCTTCGAGGGCGATCTCAAATTCGAATTCCATCTCGCGCCGCCACTTTTCGCCAGGACGGATCCCTCGACCGGACTGCCCCGGAAGATGCGATTTGGTCCCTGGATGATGCGCGCGTTCAAAATTCTGGCCGCGCTGCGCGTCCTGCGCGGCACGGCATTCGATCCGTTCGGGCGCACGGCGGAGCGGCGGCGCGAACGGGCCCTGATCGGCGAATACGAATCGCTTTGCCGGGAAATCGTCGCCGGTCTTGGCGCCGACAATCACGCGCTCGCGATTTCGCTCGCCGCCCTGCCCGAGAGAATTCGCGGCTACGGCCACGTCAAAACCGCGAGCCTCGCCGCGGCCGAGGCTGAACAGAGCCGCCTCCTTGAGGCGTGGCGGCGGCCCCCGCTTCGCCGCCAGGCCGCCGAGTAGCGCGGCTTCGAACGCCAAATCCCGGCGATACTCATTCGAACGGGCCTAACCGCCTTTCGCAAGGAATCGTTCGCGGAAGGCCGCAGACAAAAATATGGCGCGATATAGGATATTTGATAATGTTAATGTAATATTTACCATATTTTATTAAGAAAAAATTGAAAATTCGATCTTGTTGTAAGGCTATATATGAATATACGTCGTCAACACTTCGCCGAAAAATAACTCAATTTGTAATCAAATTACTCACCTATTGCCGCCAGAATCTCGACACATTCACCCACGTGCTTGTGATCGCAGCGCAACAGACTTTCAACACGATCGGACTTATATGGTCCTCATGCCAGCGGAGCGGCATTTGAGTTCCCTCCGTTAAGGTTGATGACGAGGAGTTTGAGATGAAGAAATTTCTGTTGGCTGCGCTTCTGGCCGGCGTCGCGTCGAGCGCCATGGCCGCCGACCTGCCCAGCAAGAAGCACGCGCCCGCCGTGGCGCCCGTTTACGTTGCGCCCGTTTTCACCTGGACCGGCTTCTATGGCGGCCTCAATGCGGGCTACGGCTGGGGCGGCAACCCCGGCGGCGTGTTCCAAGGCCCGGTCGGCGGAATGTTCGGCGGCACGGCCGGCTATAATTACCAGCTTGGTCAGTTCGTCATCGGCGCCGAAGGCGACTTCGATTGGGCGGGAATGCGCAACGACAACACGTTCGGCCGCGCTTCGTCGCGCATGAGCGTCGATTCGATGCTCACTGCCCGCGCCCGCGCCGGCGTCGCGCTCGATCGCGCCTTGATCTACCTGACCGGCGGTTACGCGGGCGCCGAAGTCACCGGCTCGGTGTTCGACGTCGGCAACGGCGTCTTCCAGTCGAGTTCGGGGTGGCGCAACGGTGGCGTGATCGGCGCCGGCCTCGAATATGCTTTCACCAACAACATCTCCGCCAAGGCGGAATACCTCTATGCGCCGCTGAGCTCGGCTTCCTACTTCGGCGGCACGGCGGACGCGAGCGGCTCGCGCCTCGACATTTCGACGATCCGCACCGGTCTGAATTACAAGTTCTGATCGCGCCCGAGACGAAGGAACGCGAGGCCCGGCGAGCGACCGCCGGGCTTTTTCTTTCGCGCCTCAGCCCACAAAGCGCGTCGCTTCGAACGAGGGAACCGCCGCCGCGAAGCCTGCGAGCCAGGCGACCAGACGCGGATGCGACGCCCGCCATTCCCCCTTGAACCTCAGATCGAGATAGCCGAGCGCGCAGGCCAGGGAGATCGCGCCGACGCCGCGATCCTGCGCCGCGGGCGGATCGGCTTCGGCGACGCGCAGCGCGCGCGTGATCTTTTCGCTCTGGTATTCCAGCCATTTCGGGCTGTGAATCTCAGGATCGCGGAAGCGGATTTCGTACATCCGCAGGATCGCGGCGTCCATGATTCCGTCCGCCAGCGCCTGCCGCGTCAGCGCCGCGAAGCGCGCCTCGCCGCTGGGAATGATGCGCCCGCCGCCCGCCAGATGATCGAGATATTCCAGGATGACGCGGCTGTCATAGAGGACGCGCCCGTCCTCGAGAATGAGGGTTGGAATCTTGCCCAGTGGATTCTGCTGGCGCAGGGTCTCGTGGGGGTCCAGCGTATCCGCCATCACCACCTCGATGCGATCGGTCAGGCCGAGGAGCGCGGCGGCGATCTTGATTTTGCGCCCGAACGGCGAGGCTGGCGAGGATCGCAGCGTCAACATGTCCAGTTCCCCAGCGCGCTCGCGCCCGCGATATTGCAGGGATAGCGGCGGCGCCCATATAAAACGCGCATCTTTCCGCCGTCCAGGCATAGCTTCCCTTCCCGAACGTCCCAAGAGGTTCTCCGTGACGACGACTTCCGAACGCCTGGTCATCATCGGCGCCGGCCCGGCCGGCTACACCGCGGCGATCTATTCGGCGCGCGCGATGTTGAGGCCGTTGCTGCTCTCCGGTTTCGAGCCGGGCGGTCAGTTGATGATCACCACCGACGTCGAGAACTATCCGGGCTTCGCCGAGACGATCCAGGGCCCTTGGCTGATGGAGCAAATGCGCGCGCAGGCCGAGCATGTGGGCGCGCGGCTGGAAAGCGAATATGTCGTCGCGCTCGATCTTTCGCGCCGTCCGTTCCGCATTCAGTGCGACAGCGGGCGCACGATCTTCGCGGAGGCGATCATCCTGGCGACCGGCGCCAAGGCGAAATGGCTGGGCATTCCGAGCGAGGAGGCGCTGAAGGGCTTCGGCGTCTCGGCCTGCGCGACCTGCGACGGGTTCTTTTTCCGCAACAAACGGGTAATCGTGGTCGGCGGCGGCAATTCGGCGGTCGAGGAGGCGCTCTATCTCTCGCAGATCGCCGCTGAGGTGACGCTCGTGCATCGGCGTGATTCGTTCCGCGCCGAGAAGATCCTGATCGACCGGCTCGCCGCCCGCCCGAATGTTTCCTACAAATGGAACCGCGCGGTCGAGGAGATCCTGGCCGGCGGCGAGCCGCGCGCGGTGACGGGCGCGCGTCTGCGCGATGTCGCGAGCGGCGCGGTCGAGGACGTCGCCGCCGACGGCGTGTTCATCGCCATCGGCCATGCGCCCGCGACCGAACTCGTCAAGGGGCAATTGACGCTGAAGCCCAACGGCTATGTGCTGACGACTCCAGGATCGACGACGACCAGCGTCGAGGGCGTGTTCGCCGCCGGCGACGTCGCCGACGACATATTCCGCCAAGCCGTGACCGCCGCGGGCCTTGGCTGCATGGCGGCGCTGGAGGCAGATCGCTGGCTCGCCGCGCAGGCGCCCAAATCTCAGGCGGCCGAGTGAGTTCGCGAGACCTTTTGTCGCTTCCCTCTTCCGCGTGACGTGGATTTCGCGTATTCGCGCTGGGTCGATCGGCGTCCGCAGGAGACGCCCAATATTCAGGGCGGGCGCGGGGGACGGCGATGGATTGGGATAAGCTGCGCATATTTCAGGCGGCGGCGGAGGCCGGATCGTTCACGCACGCCGGCGAAACGTTGGGCCTCAGCCAATCCGCCGTCAGCCGCCAGGTCGGCGCGCTCGAACACGATCTCGGCGCGCCGCTGTTTCATCGTCATGCGCGCGGCCTCATTCTTACCGAACAGGGCGAAACCCTGCTCAAGGCCGTTCACGACGTTTCGCTGAAACTCGACGCCGTGCGCAGCCGCCTAATCGACAGCCGCGAGAAGCCGCAGGGCGATCTGCGGGTGACGACGACGCTGGCGCTCGGCATGAACTGGCTGGCGCCGCGCCTTGGCGAATTCGTCGAACTTTTTCCCGAGGTGAAGCTCCAGCTTCTGCTGTCGGACAACGAACTCGATCTGGGAATGCGCGAGGCGGATGTCGCGCTGCGCCTGCGCGAGCCGGTCGCGCCTGATCTGATCCGGCGGCGCCTGTTCACCGTGCATTTCCACGCTTATGCGTCGGCCGACTATCTCAAGAAGAGCGGGCAGCCGCGCACCATTGACGATCTCGACGAGCATCGTCTCGTCGCCTTCGGCGCGCCGACTGCGACACACTTTCTCTACGATCTCAATTCGCTGCTGACGGTTGGGCGCGACGCCAAGACGCCGCGCGCGCCGCATATCTCGATCAACAACCTCGGCGCGATCATCCGCGCGGTCGAACACGGCGTCGGCATCGCGATCCTGCCGGACTATTGCGTTGCGCCCAACTCCGGCCTCGTGCGCCTGCTGCCGCAGACCGACATGCCGGAGATGGACTGCTTCCTCGTCTATGCCGAGGAGATGAAGAACGTCGCCCGCGTGCAGGCGTTCCGCGACTTCCTGGTCTCGAAGGCGCAGCGCTGGCGGTTCTGAGCGCTCACATGAACAGCGGCTCTTTCTCAAGGCCCTTGTAGAGCCCTGCGACCTGCTCGCCATAACCGTTGAAGAGCATCGTCGGACGCAGATTGCCGGTCGTCAGCTCGGTTTCCTTGGCCTGGCTCCAGCGAGGGTGCGGAACTTCCGGGTTCACATTGGCCCAGAAGCCGTATTCCTCCGGCCCGAGCGCCTCCCAGAACGTCGTCGGCCGCTTGTCCACGAAGCTGATCCTGACGATCGACTTGGCGGACTTGAAGCCATATTTCCACGGCGTCGCCAGACGGATCGGCGCGCCCTGCACTTTGGCGATCGGTTTGCCATAGGCGCCGGTCGCCAGGAAGGCGAGATCGTTGGTCGCCTCGGCCATCGTCAGCGCCTCGATATAGGGCCAGGGCATGAACGAGCGCTGGCCGGGCGCGTTCTTCTTGTCCATGAAACTTTCGAAACGCACATATTTGGCCGAACTTAAGGGCTTCGCCCGCTCGACCAACGCCCGCAAGGGAAAGCCGGTCCAGGGAATCGCCATCGACCAGGCCTCGACGCAGCGGTGGCGATAGAGACGCTCTTCCAAGCCGATCGTCTTGACGAGATCGTCGATGTCGAAGGTTTGCTCCTTCTCGATCAGGCCGTCGATCTTGACGGTCCAGGGACGGATTTTGAGGCCGTCGGCCGAAAGGTGCTTGTCGGTGCTGAATTCGTAGAAATTGTTGTAGTTGAGGTTGATCTTTTCCGGTGTGACTTCGCGGTCGAGCGTATAGGCGTCGTTGTGTTTGGCCGGATAAAGAGCGGCCGAGGGAATCGCGTCTTCGGCGAAGGCGCCGCGCGCGAACGCCGCCGAAGCCGCCAGCGCCGCGCCGCCGGTGACGAAGTTTCGCCGGCCGAGGAAAATCTCCTCCGGCGTCGTCTGACTGGCCGGAATTTCCCAACCACGGGAACGGAAATAGCGCATGGCGAGCCTCTCGCGTCTGAATTCGTGAGCCGACGCCATTACGCGGCGGATCCGACGAAGTTTCGGCGCTCGGACGGCTTTTGTTACCAGGCGCCGATCAAACTTTCTCGACCTGGCCGAATTCGAGGTCGACCGGCGTCGCGCGGCCGAAGATCGAGACCGCCACCTTGACGCGCGAACGCTGGTCGTCGACTTCTTCGACGACGCCGTTGAATGAGGCGAACGGTCCCTCGGCGACGCGCACGGTCTCGCCGATTTCGAAGCGGATAGAGGCCTTGGGGCGCTCGATGCCGTCGGCGACCTGCCCCTTGATGCGAAGCGCCTCGGCGTCGGGAATCGGCATCGGCTTCTTGTCCGCGCCGAGGAAGCCCGTCACCTTCGGGGTGTTCTTGATGAGGTGGTAGACGTCGTCGCTGAGGTCGCATTTGACCAGGACATAGCCCGGGAAAAACTTGCGCTCGGAATTGATCTTGCGCCCGCGCCGGATCTCCACGACCTGCTCGGTCGGGACCATGATTTCCTCGAACTTGCCCTCGAGGCCGCGCTGGGCGGCCCCTTCTCGAATGGAGTCGGCGACCTTTTTCTCGAAGTTCGAATAAGCGTGGACGATATACCAGCGCATGTTCATTTCAGTTTCCCAAATAACCCTGCCGCGGCGCCGATCAGCCGCCGCGCCCGAAACCCAGCACAAGACTGACGAGGACGTGCAGGAGCTCGTCGACGAGAATAAAAAACACCGCCGCGAACACCGCCATCAGCATGACCAGGCCGGTCGTGATCAGCGTCTCGCGCCGCGTCGGCCAGACGACCTTGGCCGCTTCGCTGCGCACCTGCTGGATGAATTCGAAGGGATTGGCCATGGTTTCGTTCCATCGAGACGGCGACGCGTCCGCCCCAAAAAATTCGTGGCGCGGAACCTTTCGGTTACGCGCCTGGACGCCCTCTTATAGGAAACAGGGGCCAATAGCCAAGCGAAATATGACGCCGGAGCGAGGCCGCGCGCCTCAATGGGCGCGCGGTTTCCTGAGGAAGCTGGCCCGATCGGCGGACTTGACCCTCAGCCACAGGCTGCGCTTTTCGCGCACGATCTCGATCGGGATCTCGACGCCCGCCGCGCCGCAACTCCAGATCTCGCGATAGAATTCGCTCAAAGTGTCGACCGCCGTGTCGCGCACCGAAGCGATGATGTCGCCCGAGCGCAGGCCCGCCATCGCCGCCGGCCCGCCCTCGCTCACATCGGCCACCACCACCCGCCCGACATTCTCGGTCGAATAGACGCCGAGCCAGGGGCGCGGCGGCTTGTCGACGCGCCCGAACTTCAGCAGGTCGTCGAGAATGGGCGCGAGCAAGTCGATCGGCACGCTCATGTTCACATCGATCGCGGGACCGGCGCCGGCGCTCTGTTGCACGTGGAGTGAGCCGAGGCCGATCAGGCGGCCATCGGGGCCGATCAGGCCGGCGCCGCCCCAGAGCGGGTGCGCGGGCGCCGTGAAGATCGCCTCGTCCAGATGATATTCCCAGTAGCCGGAGAATTCCTCCTTGGCGGTGACGCGCGCCAGCACCGCCCGGCTGCGCTCGCCGGCGCCGCCCGCCAGCACCACCGCCTCGCCGACGTCGACCTTTTTCGAGTCGCCGAGCGGCAGCGCCGGCAGATCGAGCGCGCCCATCGCCTGCACGAGCGCGAAGCCGGTTTCGGGATCGACCGCGATCGGATGCGCGGGCACCGCGCGGCCGTTGTTTCCCGTCAAGGTCACGTTCTGGGCTTCGGTCACGAGATAGCCGATCGTCAGCACGAGGCCGCTGTCGCGGATGACGACGCCGCTGCCTGCCCGTTCCGTGCCCAGAATGGGCGCGGTGAACGCGTTATCGGGGATTTCGGCTTTCAGCGCGACGATCGAGGCGAGCGCGTGGTCGAGATCGAAACTCGCCTCCTCGGGCCTCGGCCGCTGGCCCGGCGGCACGTCCCAACGGGAATTGTCGTTCATGGCGGCGTCCTTTTTGCCGACCCGGCGCGAACCGGAAGGCGTCGATAGGTCCAAAGTTCGGCGCGCGCGTCAAGCGATCTTCGCGCGAGGCGGCGCGAATGGGGAGGGGATGGCGCTCCCAAGGGGAATCGAACCCCTGTTTTCGCCGTGAGAGGGCGACGTCCTGGACCGCTAGACGATAGGAGCGAGGGCCGCGAGGGCCGAACGCGGCCCGTCTATATCGGCCCCTTCCGCGCTTGGCAAGCGAGCCGCGGCTCGCGTCGGCGCGCGGGTCCAACGTCGGTGAAACCGCGCCAAACAAGTTCGGGGATTGCGCAAGCTTTCGCCGCGATCCAAGTCAGATTACACGCGCGCGGAAAACGTCGGGCCGCCCGAATTAATTGCCCGCTGGCAAAGCGATTAGTAAAAATAGGGACCGCGATCGACTTCGGAATAATCGCCAGCGGCGACGCGCAGGAATGCGTAAGCGTCTTGATGAGTGTCCCAACCCATCTCCTGAAACATTATCATCAATGTCTGGTCGTCAACCGCGTGGTCGAACATCCAGGCGGGCGAGATCAACGCCCCTCCATAACCGGTCTGGCCAGGATAATCGTGATAACCGAAGCCCAAGGCCCGAAAGTCAGCGACCACTTTGGCCGCCCCTTCGCTGCTGAGTCCGTAGCTCGAGGCGCGCGGTCCGGATCGTCCCAGCAGGAAGTTCTCCAGCGTCAGCGCGCCCAGGCGCCCGCCGGTGGTCAGAACCAACACCCCGCCGGGTCGCAGCGCCGCCTTGAGCTGCGCCAGGACTTCGAGATTTGTCTTCTCGGGGAGATGAGTGAACACGGAACCGACCCAAATCAGATCGTATCTCGCAGACGGCACGGTCTCCCCCATGTCGAAACATCCGAGGCGCTCGACACAAAAATTCACGCCGGGTCTATTGAAATCCGTGACTTCGATGCGCGCCTCGGGCAGCAGCGCCCGCAAGAATCTTGCGACGCGCCCATGGCCGCAGCCAAAATCCAGCGCCGTACCGATTGGCGCATCTCCGCCCGCATAGGCAAGACGCGCTGTCAATGCCGACGCGATCATCAATGCGGAACTTCGCCCGACCCCGAAATAATGAGGGTCGTGCTGGCCGTACATTTGATCCTTCGCATCTATCTCGCGGCTGGGCCGGAGCGCAGCCACATTGGCCATGATTGAGCGAACGATTTCCATTGGCGAATCTCGGGTGAAGCCATGACGGCGACAGGCTTAGTATTTTTCGCTGACCTTGTGTGTTTTCACGAGTTCGGTCGGGTGGTCAAGTATCTCAACGTCGGACTCGATCTTTGGCGTTCACCAGTAGCGTCGAACTGCGCGAGGGGCGAAGTTGTTCGTCGCCCGTCAAGGGAGGCGCGTGGGATGACGCAAGCCGCGACGCGGGTTCGATTCTGGACGAACCCGTCGTCGAGCGATTGCCGCAGTTGGTCGGCCATCGTACGGTAGCGCCAATTCGTTCCAAACTTCAGGCGACGGCGGACCTCTTGCCGCCACAGCCGCCGCCTCCTCCGCCAAACGTGAGAAACGGAAGCCGATAAATGCAGACCGAAACGCGAACTCCGCCCGCGCAAGATATTGAGACCGTGCAGATTTCCGGCCATCAGGTTCGTTTGCGTCGAGACGTCTACTCTGAGCCGATCATCAACGCGCTGGTCAAAGGCTCATACGAATCGGGGGAATTGCACGTCGTTCCCCGGCTTTTTGGAGCGGGCGATCGGGTCGTCGAAGTGGGCTGCGCTTTGGGTTGCGTCAGTATGCAGGCCGCAACGACGGTCGGACCCGAGAACTTTCTCGGTTTTGAGGCCAACCCCGAAATGATCGACGACGCGAAATTCAATTTCGCGATGAACGGCCTTCCCATTCGTGTCGAAAATGCCGTCCTGAAGAATCAGGTTTGTTGGGCGGGGCCGAACAGCTTCGTTGATTTTCACATTCACAAAGACTTTTGGGCGTCTTCGTTGGTCCCGATTCCGGGCACCGTTAAGACCGCATCAGTGCCTACACTGTGCCTGGAGAGAGAATTACGGGCGTTCGGCGCCAACGCGCTGATTTGCGACATCGAGGGCGGGGAAATCGAGCTACTATCGCTCGCGGATCTCACCGGAATCAATAAGATTCTGATGGAAATACACTATTGGGCGGGGCGCGAGGCGATTAATAAGCTTATCCGTAAATTAGTTTTTGATGGTTTTTCTATCAATTTTGATACAAGCTTTGGCTCTATTGTCACCCTCCACCGGGGCCTAACCCCTAGCTAGCTCAAGTCCATTTATTATGTCCATAATGTGCGAATACATACGAAAATAAACAATACGATTAAGATGAGTTGCTGCCTATTTTTTTCCGGCGCGGCGCGGCGGTTAGGTTGAGGGAGGCAGGGCGAGCCGCGACTCCCGCTGGCATACATTGCTTTCGAAAGCCGAACACCGATACGGCGTTAGCGAGACAGCTCGCAGGGTTTCCTTACCTGCCGTCGCGAAGAAATGCGTCAAGTTTTTCAACTAAATGCGAACGTTCTTCAGAAGAAATATGACCTAGATCTTTGTAGGAAGCAGCTACCTCAATATATCGCTTTAGATCTTCTATTATAAATTCATTATAGTTCTGAATATTAAAATGTTCAGATTTAGTAAATCCGTTCAATTGTAAAAATTCAATTATAGACCGACCGTCAAAAACCACCTGGCTGCGCTCTACCAGAGGTCTTCGATTGAACAGATGCGTATTTGCGGTCCCTACATCGAATGGATGCTCAAGGAAAAATAGTTCTTCGCATCTTGATTTTAAAACACTCTCGAATGTATGTCTACTGTCAGATCGACGGCAAATAATTCCTATCGTTTTCAAGTTATTACCAAGAAGTTCCGTCGTGTGAATCGCCGACCCTTCAGAAAATATAATTATATCTGCTTCTAAATACGTTAGAAGTTGTTCCCGCACTGACATGTTTTCGGGGCGAATAATCCTGTAACCATCTTGAAACAGGAATTGTTCTAGGTACCGCTCACCGAGTATGTTGCCCTGCCCTACTAGCGCGGAGCGGGAGACGTACACCTTCGAATTCCGCGACTTCTTGGCGCCCTGCCCCCAAAACCGCCAATCCGACAAAGTCCTAAGGGATTCCAGATAGGCCTGTGACGCCGGCACACCTAGTTGCGCCGCCTGCCGGCCGACATGTAAGCAATCGATCACCGAGTCCGAACTTAGAATCTCAATCTGATCTGGAAATAATCCGAGGTAAATTAATATATCGCGGTACCATCGCGGAAGATCATCAAAAGTGCGGACGTGAGTGTGCGGCCCCCCGACGAGCAGCCATCTTCCGAGTTTTAGTTCCCTCGGCATTTGCAGAAAGCGATGCACTCCTTCGGCCACGAGGTGCCCAAAATGGGGAATGACAGGACCAAAATAGCCGAACTCCCCAATTAGCGCGGCGGAAAGATCAAGCGGAGCGGCAAAAGTATCCGCCGGCTTCCCTCCCCGGCACCACCGAAATGGCGCCTCGGCTGGGGCAACTAACTCCGGCCCGCCAATAATGGGCTCAGCCATGGACCGAAAAATCTGTATCTTTTGTGCCTTTAAGCTAAGATATTCAGAGTCAAGGATTTCCATTCACGCACTGCCCTAGCGATTTGCGGGATAGATTAATTTTCATTTTTCAAGACGGCGTAATGAATTGACATTGTGTACTATATGTAAAATTTTGGTGCGATCTCCATAACTAAATCTTTAGAACAATCAATTAGCGGTAATTCTGACAAAAACTCATGATAAATATCGAAATTATTTATATTACGCCCGTCTTCAATGAGTTCAAAATACCGACTCGACAATTCGTCAGAATCTGGGTTTAGATTCGTGATCGCGATTAGCCCTGTAGGAGGTGTATTTAAAAAATACATTCTAAGTTCGGGTCTATGCTTTTTGATTAGATATGCGGCCTTCCAGACGTCGCCCGCCCACCAACCTTCTCGATCACTTCGGGCGGAAAGGCGTTTATCGTCCATATACCGCCTTGCTACGTGTGCGTCAGTCGGCGCACAGTCATGCAATAAGACGATTGAATTTCGAACGCAGTACTTTTCTATGTTCATGAAATCTCGCAATAGATACTCAAACCAATGCATTCCGTCTAGAAATGCAAGATGAACTGGACCTCCAAGAAGTTTAGAAATGTCGAATTGTGAGAAAAAATGGTCGCTTGTTGTCTGAAAAAGAAGGCACATATCCTTTTCGCCGACGATATCGGATCCAACGCGAAACGCAGGATCAACTGCGATCGCGTTCTTACGGGCCAATTTTAACGTTACGCCCGCCTGCGTTCCTATTTCGAGGTAGTTCTGTGGCCTAAAGTATTTATGAAAAAAGGACAATATATCTACATATTCTGGTCCGACGTGCTCGGGTATTTGCCAAAATCCATCCGTATCAATTTGCACTTTCACCACTGTCTCCTAGTGTTTTAGAATTCGGTTGCGTATACTACTAGACCCGCAATTCGTAATTGTCCGAAGTCTGCAGTCGAATCGCACGATTTGCAATGGCTGGCTGGTTTTACGACAATTATCTGACCGAGGCACGGGATCGGGATCGCCCGCGTTCCCTCCCGCCCGGACGCCCCTCGCTTCTGGCCGGCGCATCAGCCC
>JBBIIT010000012.1:0-52081 GCA_037446355.1 Beijerinckiaceae bacterium
TGATGCGCCCGACATCGCCGCGCGCGCGTCGCGCCAGGTGTTGGTCGCCGCGGTCTGCAGATCGGGGCCGCCGTTCCGGCGCTGCCAGAACTTGTAAAAGAGGATCGCGAGGCCAATCGGCCAAAAGACGATAAACCCCAGTACCATCGCGATAAGTTCGAAGGGCGTCCAGCGGCCGCGCCCGCAGGCGCCGCGCCGCCACGGCGCGTTCGCCCAATCGTCAGCGCCGAATTCGCGCCCGCCGACCGATCCGCCAAAAGCGCTTTGTGCCGTGCTCATCAAGAGCCTCCGTTAAAGCCGCCCTGCGGCTCAATCCGCTTCGGGCGAGCCCGCAAGACATTGGGATCGGCGATTGCGCCCGCAAGTGCATCCACGCGAATTTATTCGGTCGATCGGCCCGCCTTGGCAGAGCGCCGGGGGGGCGCTTATATCGAAACCTCGCGCCCGAGCCGGAGATTCGCCTTGTTTCGCTTCGTTTTAGCCGCCGCTCTGATTTTGAGCTGGATCGTCGGCGCTGGCGCCCAGGCCGTGCAAAAGACGGTTCCGCAGGACGCGGGCGAGTTGCGCCTTTCCTTCGCGCCGGTCGTCAAGAAGGCGCGCCCGGCGGTGGTCAACGTCTATGCCTCGCGCGTCGAGACGATGCCGCGCAATCCCCTGTTCGATGATCCGATCTTTCGCCAGTTCTTCGGCAATCAGGGCCAGAATTCGCGCACCGCGCAATCGCTCGGCTCGGGCGTCATCGTCGATCCCAGCGGCCTCGTCGTCACCAATCATCATGTCATCGAGGGCATGACCAATGTGAAGATCGCGCTCTCCGACCGACGCGAATTCGAGGCCGAGATCGTGCTGCGCGATCCGCGCACGGACCTTGCGGTGCTCAAGATCAAGAGCGACGAGAAATTCCCGGTGCTGGAACTTGGCGATTCCGACGCGATCGAGGTCGGCGATTTCGTAATCGCCATCGGCAACCCGTTCGGCGTCGGCCAGACCGTGACGCAGGGCATCGTCTCTGCGCTGGCGCGCACCCAGATCGGCATCAACGATTACGGTTTCTTCATCCAGACCGACGCCGCCATAAATCCGGGCAATTCAGGCGGCGCGCTGGTCGATCTTTCCGGACGCCTTGTCGGCATCAATTCGGCGATCTATTCGCGTTCAGGCGGCAGCATGGGCATCGGCTTCGCGATACCCGTCAATATGGTCAAGAGCGTAATTGCGGCGGCCCGCCACGGCGGCGCGACGGTGCGACGGCCCTGGCTCGGGGCGAAACTGCAGAACGTTTCGAAAGACATCGCCGATTCCATCGGCCTCGACCGGCCCGTCGGCGCGCTTGTCGTCGGCGTCGCGTCGGGTTCGCCGGCGGCCGCGGCCGGATTGAAGCGCGGCGACGTCATCACCGAGATCGACGGGCGCGCCGTCGACGACGCTCAGGGCGTCGGCTTCCGTCTCGGCGTCAAACCGCTCGGCGGCGTCGCATCGCTCTCGGTGCTGCGGGCGGGCAAAGTTCTCGTCGCGCCGCTGACCCTCGCCGCCGCGCCGGAAATTCCGCCGCGCGACGCGGTACGGATCAAGGCTCGCTCGCCGTTCGAGGGCGTCGAGGCCATGAACCTCTCGCCGGCTGTCGCCGAGGAGCTTTCGCTCGAAATCGACCCGGAAAGTCCGATCGAGGGCGTGATCGTCGCCGACGTCGCCGCCAATTCCCTCGCCGCGCAATTCGGCCTTCGCAAGGACGACATCATCGTCGAAATCAACGGCGAGACAATCAAGACGACGCGCGACCTTGAGCGTGTCACCGCGCGCCGCTCGTCGATTTGGGATTTATCGATTTCGCGCGGCGGCCAGTTGATCCGCTCGCGCATCGGCGACTGACCGCGAAGACTCACTTCGCCGGCATCGGATTCGGCAGCTTGGCGAACTCCGAAGGCGGCAGGACGACGGAAACCGCCAGACCCGGCGCCTCGCCCGGTTTGAACGGACCGGGCGCCAGGTTCTTTATCGGCGGCAACGATTGAAGGTAGGCGGCGACGGCGTCGGCGTCCTCCGGCGTCAAATGCGAAAGCGCAGGCCAGGGCATCACCTCGGACAACACGCGCCCGTCGGGGCTTTCGCCCCGAGTGATCGCGGCGACGATCTGAGCCTTGGACCAGCGTCCAAGACCGGTCTCGGGATCGGGCGTCAGGTTGCCGCCGACCCAGACGCCGGAAGCGGGATCGCCGAAGCCGACATCTGAACCGGCGAGGCGCCGCGCCGTGTCGGGGGCGCCCATCAGCGCGCCCGGCGTGTGGCAATCGTTGCAGCCCGCGATGGTGACGAGATAGCGGCCGCGATCGAGAGCGCCGTCGCCGGCCAGAACCGCTGAAAAATTCATGGTCGCGACAACCGCGACCAAAATTATACCGATGCGGCGCATAGCGTCCTCTGGGGAACGTCTGCGACGCATCCTTTCAAAATCGCGACGGACTGACAATCGCTCTCGTCCGGCGCGTTTCGCTCAGGCCGCCTTGCGGGCCGGCGCGGCCTTCGCCGGCTTGCCGCGCGCCAGGCGACGCTTCAGTGAAGCCCAGAGGGTGCGCATTTCCTGCGCGGCGGCGCCGTGCGGGTTGATCTCGGTGACGCCCCAGCCGTGGCGGGCTGCTTCCTGATAATCAACCCGGCTGAGAACCAGCGGCGAGATCAGGCCGCCCATCGCCTCGAGCGCGGCGACCCCGTCGTCGACGCGCGCCGATTGTTGGGCGGGGGGGCATTGGTTGAGCAGGAATACATAATCGCTGCGGGTCTCTTTCAGCGCCGCGCGGGTCTGCGCGCTCGCCCAGAGGTCGAAGACGCTCGGGCGCGAGGGAATGACATTGAGATCGGCCGCCTTCATCGCCGCGCTCGAAGCTGCGCCATCAGCGCCGGGCGTGTCGAGAATGGCGAGCGTGAAACCCTTCTTGGCGAGGCCGTCGAGCAGCGCCGCCAACTTGGGCGCCGAACCGGCGATGACCGGAACATCGTCGAGCCCGCGGGTCTTCGACCAGGTCATCAATGTCGCCTGCGGGTCCATATCGATGACGCAGACGCGCTCGCCGTTCTCGAGCGCGGCCACCGCGAGCGAGGACGCCAAAGTGCTTTTTCCGGAGCCGCCTTTTTGTGTGACGAAAGAAACCGTTCGCATGAAATCCGCCCCTTTTTTCCTAGCGCCCCGGGTCGAATCGACGGCCGGGACAATGGTTAAGAATTACCCTCCTTGTGTGCGGCGAATATGGTTAACAAATAGTAAGCGAACGTTGTTTGAATCTTAATATTTCCAATTTGTGAACACGCGCGCGCCTCATTCCGCATCGAGCGGCGCGACGCCTTTGGGCTTGCCGTCTGCGGACAGCGTGATTTTCTCGATGCGCATTTCCGCGTTCTTCAGCAACGCGTCGCAGTGGACCTTGAGCGCCTCGCCGCGCTCATACAACTTGATCGATTCTTCGAGCGCGACGGCCCCCTTCTCGAGCCGATCGACGATCGACTCGAGTTCGGCGAGCGCGGCTTCGAACGGCATCTTGGCGATTTCGGCGGGCTTCTCGGTCACGGCGAATTCCTCTCTTATCCGGATACTGCCGCGCTCAAACCGGCAGCGCGGTCGTCTTCTTGACGGTTCTGAGCGCCAGCGTCGACTGCACGCGCGAAACGCCGGGAAGCTGGGTGAGAATATCCGTATGGATGCGCTCAAAATCGCGCGCGTCGCGAAACGCCACCCGCAGCAAATAATCGGCGGAGCCCGCAAGCAGATAGCACTCGATGATCTCGGGGTGACGACGCACGTCCTGCTCGAAACGATCGAGCGTCGCGCGGCCCTGCTGATCGAGCGTCACCGAGACATAGGCCGCTCCGGCCAATCCCGCCGCGACCGGATCGAGCAGCATCACATAGCCGGCGATCAGGCCGCTTTCCTCGAGCATACGAACGCGGCGCAGGCACGCGGAGGGCGAGAGGTGCACTTTGTCGGCGAGTTCGACGTTGGAAAGGCGGCCGTCGTGCATCAGCGCGCGCAGGATCGCCCGGTCACGGTCGTCGATCTCGTCAATGCGCATAAAATTCCTCGTTCGACCCAGACCTTCGCATAACATGCGAATATCCGACGATCCAGACCGCAAATCGGCGGGACATTTCGTCACGATCGCGGGAAGCTAAGGAAATAAAACTTCAGGAGGTCTCGATGCTGGTCGGCGTTCCCAAGGAAATCAAGGACAACGAATTTCGCGTCGGCTTGACGCCCGTCTCGGTCGCCGAACTCACCCACCACGGTCACCAGGTAATCGTCGAAACTTCGGCCGGAATCGGCTCAGGTCTCTCGGACGCCGAATATGTCGCGGCCGGCGCGAAAATCGTCGCGACGCCCGGCGAAATCTTTTCCCGCGCCGAAATGGTCGTGAAGGTCAAGGAGCCACTGACCCTTGAGCGCAAGCAGCTTCGCCGCGGCCAGATTCTCTTCACTTATCTGCACCTCGCGCCCGACCTGCCGCAGACGCAGGAGTTGATCGACAGCGGCGCCACCTGCATCGCCTACGAGACCGTCACCTCGCCACACGGCGGCCTGCCGCTGCTGACGCCGATGTCCGAAGTCGCGGGCCGGCTCGCGCCGCAGGTCGGCGCCCATGCGCTCGAAAAGGCGCAGGGCGGACGCGGCGTGCTGCTGGGCGGCGTGCCCGGCGTCGCGGCGGCCGAAGTCGTCGTGCTCGGCGGCGGCGTTTCCGGAACCCACGCCGCGACCATCGCGCTCGGCATGGGCGCCAATGTCACCGTCGTCGACAAGTCGAACGAGACCCTGCGCCGCCTCTCCGCCCAGTTCGGGACCGGCGTGCGCACGATCTATTCGACCCGCGCAGCGGTCGCCGAACTCGTCAAGCGCGCCGATCTCGTGATCGGCTGCGTGCTGGTGCCCGGCGCCGCGGCGCCCAAACTCATCACCCGCGCGATGCTGCCGACGATGAAGCCCGGCGCCGTCATCGTCGATGTCGCCATCGATCAGGGCGGCTGCTGCGAAACCTCAAAAGCGACGACGCATTCAAATCCTACTTATGTCGTCGACGGCGTGGTGCATTATTGCGTCGCCAATATGCCGGGCGCGGTCGCGCGCACCTCGACTTTCGCGCTCAATAACGCGACTTTGCCGTTCGCGCTCGCCATCGCCGACAAGGGCTGGAAGCCGGCGCTGAAAGAGGACGTGCATCTGCGCAATGGCCTCAATGTCCATGATGGCAAGCTCACTTGCGCTCCAGTCGCCGAGGCGCACGGGATGAAATACGTCTCGGCCGAAAGCGTGATCGGCTGAAACCGAAGCGGGCGCGATCGGGCGATCGTCGCCCGCTACTTCGCCGAGGCCTGCTGCAACGGCGGCAGGTCGCCGCGCCCGTTCAGCGCGCCCGGCGCCCAGTTGAGACCGACCCGCATCTGATAGAAAACGTGCATTCCGATCTTGTCGACCCGTTTCAACGAGGGCGCCCAGAACGGATAGACGTAAGTCGCGTGATAGTTGAGCGCCTCGACGAGCTTGGGATTGTAGTTGACGCCCTTGACGACTTCGTCGGCGATGCGAGTCGCCACCGCCCAAGCGCCCGGCTCCTCGATGCGAAGCGATTTGCCTTCGCACGCGAAAGAGAACTGACAGGCGAACGGTCGATTGCGATCCTGATAGACGACGCCGCAGACGTCGGTTGGGAAGATGCCGCTACGCACGCGGTTCAACACGACTTGCGCCACCGCCGCTTGTCCCGCCTCCGGCTCGCTGCGAGACTCGAAATAGACCGCTTCGGCCAGGCACCGCATCTGCCGGGGCGAATCCTTGGCGTCGATGAACGCGGCGTAATTGGGCTTCGCGTCGACTTCGAACTTCGCGGCGACCGTGACCGGGGCGGGTTTGGCGGTCGCGATCCGCAGCTTGCCGTCGCTCGGCGTCGGCGTCGATGAGGCGAGCGCCGCTTCCAGCGCAATCCCCGGCGTGGCGCCATCGCTGAAGGCGAGCGGCGGGCGCGCTTCCGCGCCGGGGCGCGCGGGACTGCGCGATTCCTCGGGCCAGTCGACCTCGTCGTCGCGAGAGGCGACTTCAGCCTGAGGGCGCGCGCGCGCGTCGAGGCCGGGACGCAGCACGATAAAAGGATCGCCCTTGCGCTCGCGCTCGACGACGGGAAAGCCCGCGCGCGCCGCCTTCAAAGTCTTGTTGGGCTCGATTTCGTCGGCGACGGCGTTGAGATCCTCGGGCGCTCCGATCGCGAGACGGGCCGGGATCAGCAGGGGATCGGCGCCGATGGGGCGAAACGCCGCCGCGTCGAGCGCCTCGCGCGCGGGAGAAAGTCGATTGGCGCCGTTGCGCGCGATCTGGCCGCCGCCGCCGCCGAGGTCTTCGCCGGCCTGGGCGGTGATCGACACGAGCAAGCCGAGCGCGATACCCCACGGCGCGACCGTCGATCCGGCCCAAGCGATACGCGATCCACCCATACGCAACCCACGCCGGAAGGGAAACAACCGCCCGGCCGGCGCCCGCGCTCCGACCGATTTCTAACGATTTCCTTTGTCCTCTCTTAAGGTTGCCCCGACGTTACCAGGCGCCGCCGGAGGCTGTCCCGCTATGAGGCGCCCGCGCTCAGAAGGTCGGCGGAGTGCAGGCGGAGACGATGACGAGATCGACGTCACCGGCGTTGCGGAAAGCGTGGGGACGGCGGCTGTCGAAACAATAGGCGTCGCCCGCGCCAAGTTCGTAGCGCCGCCCGTCGACGTCGAGCGCAAGTCGCCCCTTGATGACGAGCCCCGCCTCCTCGCCCTGATGCGAGAGCATCTTCGCGCCCGAGCGGGCGCCCGGCTTGTAGCGCTCGTGGATCATCTGCAAGGCGCGACCCTTCAGATTGGCGCCGACCTGGCGATAGGAGACGGCGCCGCCAGCGATCTCCGTCAATGCGCCGGCGCGGAAGACGACCTGCTCGCCCGTCGGCTCTGGCGTGGAAAAGAAATCGGCAATGCTGACGCCGAGCGCGGCCAACACGTGCCGAAGCGCCGAAACCGAGGGGCTGACGCGGTCGGCTTCGATCATCGAGATCGTGGCGTTGGAAACCTCTGCGCGGCGCGCGAGTTCGCGTTGCGAAAGCTTGGCGTGTACGCGCAAGGCGCGCAGCCGCTGGCCGATTTCGAGATCGCCGGGCGAAGCGTTCATGCGTTCAGTATTTAGAACACCGCAAACACGACCACAACTGGACAAGCCCTAGTGCGAGAGGCATTGTTCAGAAAACTAATCACCGGAGGAGTCCCCCCATGCATAACGCCGCCGCGCGCGCCGAAGTTCCGAACGATCTGGCCGCGTTCTGGCTGCCCTTCACGCCCAACCGCGCTTTCAAGAAACGCCCGCGGTTGATCTCGCGCTCGAAGGACATGCACTACTACACGCCCGAGGGGCGCGAGATTCTCGACGCCACGGCGGCGCTCTGGTGCTGCAACGCCGGTCACAACCGCAAGCCCATCGTCGAGGCGATCCAGCGCCAGGCGGCCGAACTCGATTTCACGCCGACGTTTCAGTTCGCGCATCCCCAGGCGTTCCAGCTCTCCTCGCGCATCGCCGAACTCGCGCCCGGCGATCTCGATCATGTGTTCTTCACCAATTCGGGCTCCGAGGCGGCCGACACCGCGCTGAAGATCGCCATCGCCTATCACAACATACGCGGCCACGGCTCGCGCCAGCGCCTCATCGGGCGCGAGCGCGGCTATCACGGCGTCGGTTTCGGCGGCATCTCGGTCGGCGGCATGGTCAATAACCGCAAGTTCTTCGGTTCGCTGCTCGCGGGCGTTGACCACCTGCCGTCAACCTACAACCGCGAGCATCAGGCCTTCACCAAGGGTGAGCCGGAATGGGGCGGGCATCTCGCCGACGCCCTCGAAGGGATCGTCGGACTGCACGACGCCTCGACCATCGCCGCCGTGATCGTCGAGCCGATGGCGGGATCGACCGGCGTGTTGCCGGCGCCCAAAGGTTATTTGAAGCGCCTGCGCGAAATCTGCGACAGATATGGCATCCTGCTGATCTTCGACGAGGTCATCACCGGATTCGGTCGTCTCGGCTTCGCCTTCGCAGCCGAGCGTTACGGCGTGATTCCCGACATGATCACCTTCGCCAAGGGCGTCACTTCGGGCACGGTGCCGATGGGCGGCGTGATCGTGCGCAAGCCCATCCACGACGCTTTCATGACCGGGCCGGAACATGCGATCGAACTGTTCCACGGCTACACCTATTCCGGCCATCCGCTCGCCTGCGCCGCGAGCCTGGCGACGCTCGACGTCTATCGCGACGAAAAACTGTTCGAGCGCGTCAAGACGCTGGAGCCCAAGTGGTGCGACGCGCTGATGACGCTGAAAGGCTTGCCCAATGTCGTCGACATCCGCTGCGTCGGCCTGACCGGCGCGATCGACCTGGCTTCCATTGCTGGCAGCCCGGGGCTGCGCGGCTATCAGGCGCTCGAATATTCCTTCCACGAGGCGGGCATCATGTTGCGCATGTCGGGCGACACGATCGAGCTGACTCCGCCCTTCATCATCAGCGAGGATCAGATCGGCGAAATCGTCGACAAAGTGGCGAAGACGATCAAGTCGGTCGGGTAAGTTCACTTCACGCCGGGGGGAGCCAAAGTCTCGCCCGGCGCCTAAATTATTATTTAGCAGGTAAGCGCCGTCCAACCCGGAATACGGGCTGGTTCGGCGCGCGAGCGGTTCCTATCTCAATCGCATTGCTCTCATAAATCACTTACGCTGGAGCGTGCGATGACAATGAAATTCGTTTCTGTACTTGGCGGCCTCGCCTTCAGCGCGATCGCCACCGCGGCTTCGGCCTATCCCGCAACAACCCACCAGAAGACCTATTTGCACACGGGACCCGGAAACAACCGTTCGCTGGTCGCGCCGGTCCCCGCGAACGCGCATGTCAAGGTGCTGCATTGCACGGGATCCTGGTGCCGCGTCACCTGGGGCGGTTATGTCGGATATCTCGAAGGATCGGTCATCGGCGCCGCGCCCCGGCGCCACGCGCATTATCGCATCACGCCCGACAACCAGCCCTACGGGTCTGAACCTCCGTTGACGTCGGCCCCGGCGCCCGATTACGGCTATGCTTCCCCCGGCTGCGATCCCAATTTCGATGCGAATTGCGGAGTCTATCCCGATTACGGCTACGGTTACGATTACGGTTATGGCGTCCCGTACTATCCGGGATATGGCTATTACGGAGGCTACTACGGAGGAGGCGGTTATGGTGGGCGCTTCGGTCACGACCACCGCTTCGGGCATGATCACGGGGGCCATCCCGGCGGATTCGGCGGCGGCCTCGGCGGCGGGAATCGATTGAGCGGCAACAAATTCGGCGGCGTCGGCGGATTTAGCGGCGGCCCGCGCTTCGGCGGCGGCGGATTTGGTGGCGGCGGCGGGTTCGGTGGCGGGCATGTCGGCGGCGGCGGACATTTCATGCACTAATCGAAGTCAATTTGGCCGCGCTTGCGCGGCGCAGGTCTTCGCGGCAAGAGTGCGCTCTCCCCGCGGGCAGTGGCCTCGCGGGTCGGGACGTTCTTATTCGTGACCAACCAGACCCTCACAGCCGCTTCCATCGCCGCGTCGTCGCACGAGCGCGCCAATGTCGCACGCCTCTCCATCGCCCAGGCGCTCGCGGGCGGCAATTCAGCGGTCGCCTACTCCGTCGGCGCGGTGGTTGGGGCCGGTCTGGCGCCGAATCCGGCTCTGGCGACGCTTCCGATCACGATCTTCGTGATCGGCATGGCGAGTTCGACCCTACCGGCCGGCGCCGTCGCCAGCCGCTGGGGGCGACGCGCGGCGTTCCTGATCGGGACCGGCTGCGGCATTGCTATGGGGCTGCTGGCGGCGCTTTCGATCTACCTCGCTTCGTTCTGGCTGTTTTGCGTCGCGCTGTTCTTCGGCGGCGCTTACGCCGCCGCGGTGCTCACGTTCCGATTCGCCGCCGCCGACTGCGCGCCGACGGAACGGCGTGCGCGTGCGGTCTCGCTCGTTATGGCCGGCGGATTGTTCGGCGGCGTGATCGGACCGCAACTCGTCACCTATACAATGAACATTTGGCCGCCGTTCATGTTCGCGGCGACGTTCCTGGGCTCGGCGGGGCTGGCGGCGCTGTCGGCGCTCATTCTGGCGGGCGTGACGCTGCCCACCCCGCCGCGCCACGAGGTCAGCCGCGGTCGGCCCCTGCTTGAAATCGCGCGTCAACCGCGCTTCCTCGTCGCCGCGCTCAGCGGCGCGACCTCGTACATGCTGATGAATTTCATCATGACGTCCGCGCCGCTGGCGATGAAGATCTGCGGCCTGCCGCAAACCGCCGCCAACCTCGGGTTGCAATGGCACATCATCGGCATGTATGCGCCGGGCTTCCTGACCGGACGGCTGATCCAGCGTTTCGGCGCCGCGCCGATGGTGCTGGTGGGCCTGACGACCACGCTGAGCGCCGCGATCGCCGGACTGACCGGCGTCGACGTCGCGCATTTCTGGACCAACCTGATCCTGCTGGGCGTCGGTTGGAACTTCAGCTTCACCGGCGCATCGGTGATGGTGCTCGACACCCACCGGCCGGAAGAGCGCACGCGCGTGCAGTCGCTGAACGATTTTCTCGTCTTCGGCACCATGGTCGTGGGCTCGTTCGTGTCGGGCGGCCTGCTGACGGAATACGGTTGGCAGACGGTTTGCTGGACGATGATCCCGCCGCTCGCCCTGACCGCGCTCGCGATCGCCCTGTGGCGCCGCTCGCCCTCGGAGAGCGCCGAAGCGGCGTGAACGACGGCGCCCTTCGCAGCAAAACGTTAACCAAGATCGCCAATAGTGAAGCCCGCGAAGCCAGGCGCCGACCGCGCGCCTTTCCTGGAAACGGCGATGTTCGACTACGGCCAGGCGGCCGAACCCCTGTCTCCCGTTCCCACGCGCGCGCGCGGGACGGAGTCGTCGCTTGCGCGGCTCGCGCCGCTGTTGGCGCTGGGGCGCCGCCATTTCGGCACGGTCGCGGCTTCGATGCTCGCTTGCGGCGCGCTCGCTTTCGCGGGCTCTAAGTTGGTGACGCCACGCTACGTCTCGACCGCGGAGATCTATGTTGATCCGAGCGCGTTACAAGGCGGCGACACGCAACCGATCGCGGCCGGTCAGGATTCCAACGGCTTCGTGAACTACGTCGAAAGCCAGGCGCTGATCGTCAGCTCGCGCGCGGTGCTCGATCGTGTCGTGAAGGCCGAAAACCTCGCGCGCGACCCGGAGTTCTCCGGCGCCGGCGGCCCGTCGACGATCGGCGCATTCTTTCATTCGCCCGCGCCCGCCTCCCCGGACGATGGGCTCGCCGCCGCCGCTCGCGCCCTCGGCGCCAAAGTGCAAGTCAAGCGGCCCGAACGCACATTCGTGCTCGAAGTCTCGGTCGCGAGTCGCGATCCCGCGCGCGCCGCCGAACTCGCGAACGCGACCGCGAAGGCTTACATCGACGAAGTCAACGCGATGCGGTTCGATGGCTCCCGGCAGGCGGGCGCGGCGATCGCGCAACGTCTGGACTCCTTGCGTCAGCACGTGCTCGACGCGGAGCGAGCGATCGAGGACTACAAGGGCGCCAACGGCCTCATCGGCGCCAGGGATACGTCGCTCATCGAGGGACGACTGAAGCAGCTCGACGGCCAACTTGTCGCGGCGCGCACGCGCATGAGCGAGGCGAAGGCGCGCGCCGATCAGGTCGACCTCGCGCGGCGGCAAGGGGTGGATCTCGGCGCGCTGGCGACGCCGCTCGGTCTCAATGGCCTGACGCCGCTGCGCGCGCAGCAAGCCGACGCGAAACAGAAGCTCGCCGACGCGCTCGCCGAACTCGGACCGCGCCATCCCCAGGTGATCGACGCGCGCGCGCGCCTTGCGGCCGCGAACGCCGCGGTCGAGGCCGAGGTGTCGCGTTTCGCCGACGCGCAGCGGCTCGAATACGCGCGCTCGAAATCGCTGGAGGCCTCACTGCTGCGCCAGCTCGACGAGTTGAACAAGCAGACCAACGAAAGCGATCAGGCGATGATCGGCCTGCGCGATCTCGAACGCAAAGCCGCCGCAGCGCGCGATGTCTACGAACTGTTCGTCAACCGTTCGCGCGAGGCCGGCGAAATTCAGCAGGTCGAACCGACGCGCACCAAGATCATTTCGGCCGCGACGCCGCCGCTCGGGCGCGCGTTTCCGCCGAGTTCGGTTTCGCTCGCCGCGCTCGGGCTCGTCGCCGGCCTCGGGCTCGGCCTCGCGCTCGCCTGGCTAGGCGAGCGGCGCGGCCTGACCGTCGCTGCGTCGTTCGGCGCAAGCGGTCGGCCGAAGCGAGCGCGGAGTTTCGTCGTCGGAGCGACGGCGCCGCTGCGCGCCCACGCCCGCCGCCAGAGCCTCGACAACATCGATCTTACCGAACTGGGTTTCGCCGCGCTGGCGCCGGAGGCGGACGCTGGGGAATTCGACGCGGCGCTGGACGGCGCCGGGTACGCGCCGGGGCGCGGTCGGGACGCCTTCGTCGTCGCGATCGCCGGCGACAACCTCGACGGCGAGCGCACGTCGTTGGCGATCAATCTCGCGTTGAGCGCCGTGCGCCGCGACGCCCGCGTCGTGCTGCTCGACGCCGCGGGCCGCAACGCCAAGTTGACGCGCGCGCTGCGCAACGTCGCGCGACGCCCGGTTCTCGAAGGCGGCCCCA
The DNA here is from genome assembly GCA_037446355.1 of Beijerinckiaceae bacterium. Lineage (GTDB taxonomy): Bacteria > Pseudomonadota > Alphaproteobacteria > Rhizobiales > Beijerinckiaceae > Roseiarcus. The sequence continues at coordinate 12,704 of JBBIIT010000012.1, forward strand.
TCTTCGCCACCGTCAACGGCGTCAGCCTCGCCCTGCCGAAGGCCGCCGACGCCGAAGTCGGCCGCCTCAAGCCCGAGGCGCTGCTGGGAGAATTCCTGCGCAAGCGCGCGGACGCGCCTGATCTGATCGTTTGCGACGGTCCCGACATCAGCGAGGTCGACGCCGGCACGCTCCTGCGGCGCGTGAGCGCCATCGTCGTCGTCGAAAATGGCGAGGCCAATGTGAGCGACGCCGCGCTCGCAGAAATGGGATTGGCGGCGAGCGCCTATGTGCGATTCGCCGCGCCAGCGGACGTTTTACGCCGCGGCGCCTGACGCGATCCCCGGCCCGGAGCGGGCCAACGCCTGCGCGACGGTGACGATCTCGAAGCCTCGCGCAAGCGCGCCTTGCAGCGCGGCCTGAAACAGATCGGGCGAGCAACCGAACGGGCTCGGATCGGGCGCGACATCATGCAAAGTGAAGATGAGCCAGCCGCGCAGGCGCCGCGCGCGTTCGAGCTGGGCGAACAATTCGGCGCGGTTCAGGCGCGCGTTCGCCAGTTCGTAGGTTCGAAGGTGCTGGGCGTCGAAGCCGTTGCAGTTAATCCCGGGAACGATGCCGCGCGCCGAATCCGTCATCGCGGCGATCTGCCGCTTGCGCTCCAGCGCCACCATTCCGAACGGGTAGGCGAAATTGCGCGCATCGATTTCGTCGTCGATCTCGGCAAGTTCGGCTCGATTGCGCTCCATTTCAACGCGCAGCGCGTCGGCGTCGAGCCAGGCGAGCGGGCAGTGGCTGTGGCCGTGCAAGCCAATCTCGTGACCGCGCCGGCGCAGGTCGCGCACCGCCGCCGCGTCGACGATGCGATAGTGCTTGGTGCGCTGACCTACCAGGCCGCTGGCGACGAAATAGACGCCGCGTCCGCCTGCCCGTTCGAGCGCCTCGGCGCCCAATTCATAGGCGCTGACCGGCGCGTCGTCGAAAGTGAAACTCACCAGCGGCCGCTCAAGGGCCAGGCGTCGCGGCGATCGCTCGAGATAACGGGACAGTCGCGATGAGGCGCGACGCCGCAGGGCCTGCAAGGGCGGAAGCGCGAAATAGTCCGGTTCGACATACGTGACCGTCGGTTCGACCGGCCACGCCATGGGCGCGGGACGGTCGGGACACGCGATCGTCGCGGCGGCCTTCGGCATGGATTCGCTCCCTCGACCTGTCCCGAATCGCGACAGTTGCGGCGGCGTGCCCGACGGCCAAGGAAATTGCGTGCCAAGGCGACTTTCGAGAAGCGCGATTGACTTTGGCCCCTGCGCCGCGGCCAATTCCCGACGGCGCGACCCTTGCATGGGCTCGGGAGCGCGAAACCGCGACAGGAACCTCAGCTTTTGGCGATCTTAGTCGGCCTGCACCACGTCACCAGTTACACCTATGACCGCCCGGTCCTGCTCGGTCCGCAATCCGTGCGTTTGCGGCCGGCGCCGCATTGCCGGACCCGTGTGCCGAGCTATGCGCTTAAGGTCGCGCCGGCGCAGCACTTCGTCAATTGGCAGCAGGATCCGCACGGCAATTGGCTCGCGCGCTACGTGTTTCCGGAACCGGTCACGGAATTTCGTATCGAGGTTGACCTCATCGCCGAGCTCGCGGTCATCAATCCGTTCGATTTCTTCATCGAGCCCTATGCCGAAGAATTCCCGTTCCAATACGCGGACGAACTGAAGATCGAGCTCGCCGCCTATCTCACGCCCGAGCCCGGCGGACCGCTGCTCGACAAACTCATGTCCGAAATCGCCGGCCGCAAGAAGCGCACGATCGACTTTCTGGTCGAACTCAACGCCGAATTGCAGCACATGGTGCGTTACGTCATCCGCATGGAGGCGGGCGTTCAGGAGCCTGACGAGACGCTGGCGCTGCGTTCGGGCTCCTGCCGCGACTCGGCCTGGCTGCTGGTGCAGATCCTGCGCCGGCTCGGCCTCGCCGCCCGCTTCGTATCCGGCTACCTCATCCAGCTCAGAGCCGACGTCGACCCGATCGAGGGACCGCGCGGAACCGACAAGGATTTCACCGACCTGCACGCTTGGGCCGAGGTCTATGTTCCCGGCGCCGGCTGGATCGGCATGGATGCGACCTCGGGCCTGCTTTGCGGCGAAGGGCACCTGCCGCTCTGCGCGACGCCGCACTTTCGTTCCGCCGCGCCGATTTCCGGCGTCGTTGATCCGGCGAACGTGAGTTTCGGGTTCGAGATGAACGTCACCAGGTTGCGGGAGGCGCCGCGCGTGACGCTGCCCTTCACCGACGCGGCCTGGGCGAAGCTCGACGCGCTCGGCGGAGCGGTTGACCGCGATCTCGTCGCTCAGGACGTGCGCCTGACAATGGGCGGCGAACCGACGTTCGTTTCCATCGACGACCTCGACGCGCCGGAATGGAACACAGGCGCCGTCGGCGGCGCCAAGGAGGCGCGCGCGCAAGACCTCGTCGTCCGCCTCGCGGCCCGTTTCGCCCCCGCCGGTTTCGTCCATTTCGGTCAGGGCAAATGGTATCCGGGCGAAAGCCTGCCGCGCTGGGCGTTCTCGATCTACTGGCGCAAGGACGGTGAGAAAATCTGGAGCGACGCGGCTTTGCTCGCGGGCCACGGCGCGAAGACAGGCGCGCAGGAAGAGGACGCGGAAGCCCTGGCCAATGAGATCGCGACGCGCCTCGGCGTCGAACCCGATTGCGTCATTCCCGCCTATGAGGACGCCGCCTATTGGCTGCTGAAGGAACAGGCGCTTCCGGTCAATGTCGACCCGCTCGATCCGAAAATCGACGATCCCGAAGAGCGGGCGCGAATGATGCGCACTTTCACGCATGGGCTCTCGAAGCCGACCGGCTACGTGCTGCCGGTGCAGCGTTGGAACGCGGAGGCGAAGCGGGGCTGGCGCAGCGAGCGCTGGCCGCTCAGGCGCGGCCGGCTGTTCCTCATTCCCGGCGATTCGCCCGTGGGTCTGCGGCTGCCGATGAAGACGCTGCCGTATGTCGAGCCGTCCAAGTTTCCGTTCGTTCACGAACAAGACCCGTTTGCGCCGCGCGCGCCGCTGCCCGAAGCCGCACATTTCCAGCGCATCGAGAATGTCCCAGCGCCCGAGAGCGTCGCTCAGACGACCGAAGCGCAATACGACGCGAGCGGTGCGGTCAGAACGGCGATCTCAGTCGAATTGCGCGACGGCGCGCTGAGCGTGTTCATGCCGCCGGTCCCCAGGCTCGAAGACTATCTCGAATTGCTCGGCGCCGTGGAGTCGATCGCGCGCGAACGAAACCTGCCCGTGCGCATCGAAGGCTATGCGCCGCCGCACGATCCGCGGCTCGACGTCATCAAGGTGACGCCCGACCCCGGCGTGATCGAAGTCAACATCCATCCCGCCGCGTCATGGCGGCAGGCGGTCGAAACGACGACCACGCTTTACGAGGAGGCGCGCCTGGCGCGGCTCGGGACCGACAAGTTCCTGACCGACGGGCGCCATACCGGAACCGGCGGCGGCAACCACGTCGTGCTCGGCGGCGCGACGCCCGCCGACTCGCCGTTCCTGCGCCGCCCCGATCTGCTCGCGAGCCTCATCCTTTATTGGCAGCGCCATCCCGCGCTGTCGTTCCTGTTCTCCGGATTGTTCATCGGCCCGACCAGTCAGGCGCCGCGCCTTGACGAAGCGCGCGACGACCAACTCTACGAACTCGAGATCGCGCTCTCGCAAACGCCCGAGCCCGGCGTCGAGACTCCGTTGTGGGTCGTCGATCGCCTATTCCGCCATCTGCTCACCGACATCACCGGAAACACGCATCGCGCCGAGATCTGTATCGACAAGCTCTATTCGCCGGACAGCGCGACCGGGCGACTCGGGCTCGTCGAATTCCGCTCGTTCGAAATGCCGCCGGACGCGCGCATGAGTCTGGCGCAGCAATTGCTGCTCAGGGCGCTGATCGCCTGGTTCTGGCGCGAACCGCAGAAAGGCGCGCCGGTGCGCTGGGGAACGAGTCTGCACGACAGGTTCATGTTGCCGCATTTCGTATGGGAGGATTTTCGCGGCGTGCTCGCCGACCTCGGCGGCGCGGGCTACGAATTCGATCCGCAATGGTTCGAGGCGGCGCGAGAATTCCGCTTTCCCTTGAGCGGGCGCGTCGAACACGGCGGCGTCGAACTGGAACTGCGCACTGCGCTCGAACCCTGGCATGTGCTCGGTGAGGAAACCGCGGCGGGCGGCACGGTGCGCTATGTCGACAGTTCCGTCGAGCGCCTGCAAGTGAGGGCCAAGGGCCTCGTGCGCGGGCGTCACGTCGTCGCCTGCAACGGCCGCAAGCTGCCGATGCACACGATCGGCGCCGGCGAAGCGGTGGCGGGCGTGCGCTTCAAGGCGTGGCAGCCCTATTCGGGACTGCATCCAACCATCGCACCGCAGGCGCCGCTGACCTTCGACGTGCTCGACAGTTGGAGCGGCCGCTCATTAGGGGGCTGCCTCTATCACGTCGCCCATCCCGGCGGGCGCAGCTACGACACATCGCCCGTCAACGCCTACGAAGCCGAAGCGCGCCGCCTCGCGCGTTTCCAGGACCACGGCCACACCGCCGGCGCGGTCGTCATCCCGCGCGACGAAGCGACCGCGGAGTTTCCGCTAACGCTCGATTTAAGGAGAGCGGCGACGTAGGCCCTCGCGTCACTCGTACGCCGCCGCCCCGCTCACATCCCTGGAATTTTCACGAGCTCGAACACTTCGACGCCGCCGCCATGCGCGATATGCGGATGGCCCGACGTCAGCGCGACCGCGGCTTCCAAATTGTCGGCCTGGACGATGGAATAGCCTGTGACCCCGCTCGCCTTGCCGGCGCCGAGCATTCGCGAGCCCGGCGCGAACGGCGCGCCGCCGTCGACAATCGATGGCCCAATCTTGCCGAAATAGGCCATCCAGGCGCCCATCATCGCCTTGCCCTCGGCCTCGGATTGAGGCTCTCTGCCGCCAGTATAGATATATATGTATTTGTTGCTCATGATTTCCTCCTTGCTGAAATTCAAGCCGCGTATTCGTCGCGCAGCCGCACCCAGCTCATCGGCATCGGCAGGCCTTCCTCGTGACGCCCGAGCGCCGTAATGTCGAGCAGGTTGTAAGCCGGATTGAGCATGTCGAGCCCGCGCGAGTAGCCCGAATAGGTGTGATAAACGCGCGCGCCGTCGCGGATGAAGGCGCTGATGCCGGGCAGTTCCGTCATCTGGGTCTGGCGCGGTTCGTAGTTGTAGCTGACCGAGCCCTTCGCCAAATCTTCCGTCCGGAAGCTGACGCCGAAATCGAAGTTGAAATCGCCCAGCGCCGATGAATACCAGGGAAAGGTCCAGCCCATGCGGCTCGCGCGCTCGCGCAATTTGGCGAACGGCGCGCGAGAGACTGCGATCAGGCGCGTGTCGCGGTGCGCGAGGTGATCGACGACGCCATTAAACCCGTCGGCCCAGAACGAGCAGCTTTTGCACGGCTTCTCCCAATCCGGACCGAACATGAAATGATAGACGAGCAGTTGCTTGCTCGATCCGAAAAGCTCGGCAAGGCCGACCTCGCCCTCCGGGCCAACGAAACGATAGGGTTCGCCGATCTCGACCCAAGGCAGTTCGCGTCGCTTGGCGCTGAGCGCGTCGCGGCGACGGGTGAATTCCTTCTCCTCGGCGAGCAGCCGTTTGCGCGCCTCCAACCATTGCGTGCGCGAAACGACGGGATGATCGTTCATCGTGTCCTCCTATTGCACGACGGCGGCGAAGCTCGGCCGCGCGGCGATCGCCGCGTGGGCGCGCTTCACGTTGGGAAAGGCCTCGAGCATCGCTTTGCTCTCGGGAAAGCGATGGAGATAGTCGACCATTGGCGCCAGCAGGAGGTCGGGAATCGTCAGGCGATTGTCGACAAGATAATCATTGGCGCCGTAGCCGGCCTCCAAGACGCCAAGCGATTTGCGCATCGCCGGCAACGCGGTTTCGATCGCGGCGCGATCCGGCTTGCCGTCCGGGCCTTTCGGAAACGCATACTGTAGAACATAGTTGCGAACGAATGCGGGATCGACGTAGCAGTTGATCGCGCTGATCCATTGTTCCGCGCGCGCGCGGGCGAGTGGGTCCTTAGGCATCAGCGACGGCCCGGCATAGGCGTCGTCGATGTAACGGGAAATGGCGGCGCTTTCGTAGAGCGTGACGTCGCCGACGCGCAGCACGGGAACCTTGCCGTACGGATTGTGAGCGAGAATTTCCGGCGTCTGCGGCGGCGCCACCTGCAACCGATGCGCGACGCCTTTTTCCTCGAACGCCAGTCGCACCGAGCGCGTATAGGTCGAAGCGGAAACGCCCATGACCACCGGCGCCGCTTCGGGAGCTTTCGGGCGTCCTTCGAGCAAAGCGTCGAGTGAATTCCAGCTCGACGTCCAACCCGAGCGATGGGACTCGCGGAATTCCTCCACGGCGAATCCGGTCTGTTCTAGCCGCAAATCCGTTCCCCCCTCGACGGGCGCGAGGGTCACGCTGACCAGCGTTTCCGGGTTACGGCCCTCGCCGTTGAGCCAACCCCAGGTGAAAACGAGCTTGCGCGGCGGTTCGAGTTCGCGAAATTCCCCGGTCACGATATGCACCGCGCCCGAGGGCGAGTGCATCTCGATGCGGTATTTGCCGCCGACCCGCGCGTCGATCTCGCAACGGGGCACTGTTGTCGTCTCCGGGCCGTACCAGCCCTGAATCAGCGCCTTCTGCGTGAAGGCGGCGAAGACGCGTTCCGGCGGCGCCTTGAAGCGCCTGTTGAGCACCAGCGGGGCGACGGTCATGGCGTATTCTCCTCGGTGTTTGGACTTTCGTCGTCAGACCCGAGCAACGCGTCGAGACGCTCGAAGCTGACCTCCCAGAACCTGCGGGTTTCCTCGATCCAGTCCTTCGCCTGCGCGAGGCGCTCGCGCCGCAACGAGCAGAGCCGAAACCGGGCGCGAACCTTGCGCTCGATGAGATCGGCCTCCTCGAGCACTTTGAGGTGGCGCGAAATCGCCGGCGCGCTGATCGCGAACGGCTTCGCCAATTCTCCGACCGACGTCTCGCCTTCGGCGAGGCGGGCCAGAATCGCGCGTCGCGTCGGATCGGCCAAAGCGGAAAAAGTTTGCGAAAGCGTATCCATAGTTCATTTAACCACATTGTTAATTGAGGCGCAAGACCGCCGCGCGGCGCTGGCGCGCGAACGCGAACGCGGCCATACTGCGGCGCGGCTGCCCCGACTGCGCGTCGCCAAGCCACGCAGAACGTTTCTGGAGCCGCTTTGCCCGCCCGCGCCCGCCCTGTCGCCGCCCCCGACGAAGCCGTTCAGCGCCTCGCCGCCTGGACGCGAGGCTACGCGCCGTTGCCGGGCATTCCCGACGAATTCATAGACGCCGAGGGGCAGCGGCGACCGCATTGGACGCGACTTCTGCAAAACCTTGCCGCGTTCGGCCCGGACGAGGTCTCGCTGCGCTTCGCCGCCGCCGACCGGCGCATCCGCAATCGCGGCATGTCCTACCGCGTCCAGGGCGAGGCGTCCGAACGCATCTGGCCGCTCAGTCGGATGCCGCTGCTCATTCCCGAAAGCGAATGGCGCGAAATCGCCCGCGGCGTTTCGCAGCGGGCCGAGTTGCTGGAGCGCGTGCTCGCCGATTTATATGGCGAGGGCCGACTGATCTCCGAGGGCGCGCTGCCGGCCGCCGCGCTGACGGGTTCGACCGATTTCGTCGCCGCGATGCGCGGCGTGAAGCCGCCGGGCGGGCGATGGCTGCGCTTGTTCGCCGTCGACATCGGCCGCGGCCCGGATGGGCGCTGGTGGGCGCTCGGCGATCGCGCGCAAGCGCCCTCGGGCTCGGGCTACGCGCTCGAAAACCGCCTCGTCGTCTCGCAGGCCTTCCCCTCGCTCTACCGGGAAATGAACGTCGAGCGGCTCGCCCCGTTTTTTCGCGAGTTGCGCGCGGGGCTGCGCTCAGGCGGCGAGCGCTCGGAGCCGCGCATCGGCATCCTGACGCCGGGCCCCTTGAGCGCGACCTATTTCGAGCAGGCCTATCTTGCGCGCTATCTCGGGTTTCTGCTGGTCGAGGGCGACGATCTCGTCGTGCGCGAGGGCCGCGTGTTCGTGCGCACGATCGCCGGCCTCAAGCGCGCGGACGTGCTGTGGCGCCACGTCGACGCCGAGTGGTGCGACCCGCTCGAACTCAATTCCGCCTCGCACATCGGCGTGCCCGGGCTGATCGACTCCATTCGCGCCGGCGGCGTCGCGGTCGAGAACATGCCGGGCTCCGGGCTTGTCGAATCGCGCGCTTTGCTCGCCTTTCTACCGGCGCTGGCGCGTCGCCTGCTCGGCGAAGAGCTCGCCATGCCCAATATTGCGACCTGGTGGTGCGGTCAGCCGGCCGAGCGCGAGCGTGTTCTCGCCTCGCTCGAAAATGTCGCGGTCACCGGAGCCTTTCGCGACGCCCCGCCTGGCTTCGGCCCGGGCCGCAGCGTCGTGGCGGCGGAGCTGGCGCCCGACCGGCGCGCGGCGCTGCGCTCGGCGATCGAGGCGCGCGGGGTCGACTACGTCGGCCAGGATCTCGTGCGCCTGTCGACGACGCCGCGTTGGGAGGATGGCCGGCTGACGCCCCGTCCGTTCGTGCTGCGCGTTTACGCCGCCGCGACGCCGGACGGCTGGCGTGTGATGCCTGGCGGCTTCGCGCGCATTTCCGACGCGCCCGACGCGCGCGCGGTCTCGATGGGCGCGGGCGTCGAATCGGCCGACGTCTGGGTGCTTTCCGAGCGCCCCGTCGAGACGACCTCGCTGCTGCCGACGCCCGAAAAGGTGCGCATCGTGCGGATGCTCGGCAACCTGCCGAGCCGCGCGGCCGACAACCTTTTCTGGTTCGGACGGTATCTCGAACGCGAGGAGGCGACGTTGCGGCTCGTGCGCTGCCTTTGCGCGCGCGCGGTCGATCCCGACGCGCCGACGAGCGGCGCCAAGCAATCCGTCGAGAAACTCAAAGCCATGCTGGTCGCTTGGGGCGCCATCGGAGCCGAGGACGTGGGCGCCGCCTCCAGCGAAGCAGGCGAGACTGCGCTGCGCGATCCCGACAATTACGGCTCGGCGCTCTCGATCGCCCGCTCGGCGCGCTACGCTGCTTCGGTGATCCGCGAGCGCCTCACGCAACAAACATGGCAACTGATCGGCCGGCTGGAGGCGATCATCCTCGATACGCCGAAACGGAGCCTCGCCGAATCCGAGGTGCTCGATTGCATCGACGAGGCGCTGACTTCCATCGCCGCGCTCGCCGGACTCTTCGACGAAAATTTCAACCGCGGCGCCGGCTGGATATTCTATGAGCTCGGCCGACGCATCGAGCGCGGCATCAACACCTGTCGCATCGCGCGTAATTTCGCGCATCAGGACGCGACCGAACACAACCTCGACGTGATGCTCGATCTCATCGATTCGCAGATCACCTATCGTTCGCGCACGTTGATCGGCGTCGCGCTGGCGCCGGTGCGCGACATGGCGCTGCTCGATCCGTTCAACCCGCGCTCGGTCGCCTTCCAGGCCAATCTCATTCAGGCCCATATCGGCGCGCTGCCGGTGCTGCGACAGGACGGCCTGCCCGAGGAGCCGTTGCGACTGGCCACGCTCCTTAGCGCCGAGCTTTCCGCCGAATACGCGGACCGCATCGAGGACCAACGCATTCTGGCGATCGAGCAGCGGCTGGCGACGCTCGCCGAAGCGATCGCCACGCGCTACTTCGTGCAGGGCGCCTCGCAAGCGCGCGCGGAAAAAGTGATAGGCCTCGCGTGATCTACGACGTCACGCATCTCACGCGCTATCGCTACGATGCGCCGGTCGCGGTCAACAATTGCAGCTTGCGGCTCTATCCGCGCGACGGCGTCGGGCAAAAGGTCTTCGCCTCGCATATCGAAGTCTCGCCGAAGCCGCAGGATTGGACCGAGCGCCTCGATCCGTTCGCCAACCGCGTCGCGCGAATGCGCATCGAGTCGCCGCACCGCGAGCTCGTCATCAAGGCGATCTCGCGCGTCGGCGTCGAACGCCCTGCGCCGCCGATCGCCGCCCTGACGCCGTCGTGGGAGACCATCGCCGCACTGGCGGCCCAGACGCAGTCGCTCGACGCCGATTCGCCGGCGAGCGCGATCTATCCCAGTCGCCAGGTTCATCTGTTCGATGCCGCGACCGCATACGCGCGCCAATCGTTCTCGTCCGCGCGGCCGATCTACGAAGCCGCAGTCGAACTCAACCAGCGTATCAAGCGTGACTTCATATACGACGCCAAGGCGACCGACGTGACGACCGCGCCCGCCGAAGCGTTCGATCGGCGGCGTGGCGTCTGCCAGGATTTCGCGCATGTGATGATCGCCGCGCTGCGCGGTCTCGGCGTCCCGGCGCTCTATGTCAGCGGCTACATCCGAACCGTTCCTCCGCTCGGCAAGCCGCGCCTGCAGGGCGCCGACGCCTCGCACGCCTGGGTCTCGGTCTGGTGCGGCCCCGCCTTCGGCTGGCTCGGCCTCGATCCAACCAACGCGCTGGCCGAGGGCGACGATCACGTCGTCGTCGCGCGCGGGCGCGACTACGCCGACGTGCCGCCGGTCGACGGGGTGATCTTCTCGTTCGGCGGCCACGAACTCGAAGTCGAAGTGGACGTCGCGCCGATATGACTCCCGTGCAACCTGATGTTTCGCCCGACCTGATCGAAGCCGCGCACCGCCGCATCGCGCCGCACGTGCGGCGCACGCCGCTGATGGAGACGCCATCGCCGGTTCCGGGCGCGCAGCCAATCTCGATCAAATATGAATTCCTGCAACATACCGGCTCGTTTAAGTCGCGCGGCGCTTTCAACAATCTCCTGACGCGCGCGCCGGCGGCGGCGGGCTGCGCCGCGGCCTCCGGTGGCAATCACGGCGCGGCGGTCGCCTATGCCGCCGGCAAGCTCGGCGTCAGGGCGCGTATTTTCGTGCCTCAGATCGCCGCCCCGGTGAAGATCGCCAAAATCAAGGCCTACGGCGCCGAAGTCCATGTCGACGGCGCGACTTATTTCGATGCGCTGGCGCTGTGCGAAGCTTACGTCGCGGCGAGCGGCGCGATGCCCATCAGCGCTTACGACACGTTCGAGACGATCGCCGGCCAGGGCACGGTCGGGCTGGAATGGGAGCGCGACCTCGCGCGGCTCGACCTCCCCCCTCTCGACACCGTGCTGGTCGCGGTCGGCGGCGGCGGCCTCATCGCCGGCGTCGCGGCCTGGTTCGACAACAGGGTCAGGGTCGTCGGCGTCGAACCCGAGGGCTCGCGCGCGTTGCACGCCGCCTTCGAGGCGGGGCGTCCCGTCGATGTCGAGGTGAAGTCGGTTGCCGCGGATTCGCTGGGCGCACGGCGGGCTGGCGATCTCTGTTTTTCCATCGCCCGCCGCGCCGTCGCGCGGGTAGCCCTGGTCACCGACGAGGCAATCCGGGCCGCCCAGCTCGAACTTTGGCGCTCGATGTGCGTGATCGCCGAGCCCGGCGGCGCGGCCGCCTATGCGGCGCTCGCGAGCGGCGCCTATGTCCCCGCGCCGGGCGAGCGGGTCGGCGTGCTGATCTGCGGCGCCAACGCGGAACTTGGCGCGTTTGCGTGAACACGGAGGTTGCGAGCCGCCCGATCGCGCACTATGGTCCGCCCGCTTCGCAAGGCCGGCCCCCGGCCTTGGCGGCTGTTGGGGCGTAGCCAAGTGGTAAGGCAGCGGATTTTGATTCCGCCATCCCCTGGTTCGAATCCAGGCGCCCCAGCCAGTCGCGCCGATCGTCTTCGCCAGGAGGAACCGGCGGTCAATCGGCGCCGGTTTCGGCTTGGGAGAGATCAAATCGGTCTGGCGGTGCGTTGGAAGCCGAACGAGACCTATGCGTTCGACGTGACCGTTCAAGCGCAGCATTGGGATCGCGTAGCCGCTGCGCCGTGAAATTCGCTCAATCTGACGCATTTCGAGCGCGCAATTTCGCATCGAGGCCGTCGCGTCGATTGGAACGCGACCCTTGTCACAGAATCAGCAGCAATCCCGATACGGTGAAGAAGGATAGCGCGGTCGCCGCCATCAGCGCCGCGGCGCCGATATGCTCCTGCCCGTAGGAGCGTCCAAGCAGAGGATAGATGCCCAGCATCGGCGCCGACGCGTAAATCAGCATCGCCTTGCGCAATTGCGGATCGAGATGCGGCGTCAAGGTCAGGGCCGCGAACACCGCCAAGGGATGCAGCGCCAGCTTGCCGACGACGACGCGCGCCGCATCGACGACGACGCCGCCAAGGCGCAATCCGACCAGCGATCCGCCAACGGTGAACAGCGCGAGCGCGCCTGAGGCCAGAGCCAGCATGTCAACCGAGCGAAATATCGGCGTTGGCAGCTTGATCCCGGAGAGCGACGCCGCCGCGCCGAGCGCGATGCCGATGATGAGCGGGTTGCGCGCGAGACGGCCGAGAATATGGGCAAAGATCGCCGGCGCCGATTTGCCTCGATGGCCGGCGCTTTCGGCCAGCGTCAGGGCAAGCGGAATGACGATCACGTTCTCGACCGCCATGCAGAGCGCCAGCGCGACCGCAGCCGGCGGCCCGACGACCAGCAACGCGATCGGATAGCCGACGAAACCGCTGTTGGAGGAACTCGAACCCAGCGCCTGATAGGCGTCGGCGGCGAGATCGCCGGGCCGCCACGCGCGAGCCCAAGCGAACGCAACGGCGAACGCCGCGAGCGAGCCCAACGCATATACGAGCAGATAATCGCCGTTCGCGATCTCAGCGAACGGACGCTGCGCCAGCGACTTGAAGATCAGGGCCGGCAGCGCGAAGCGCAACACGAAGCCGCCGAGCGCGCGCACGTCCGCCGCGCTCGTCGCGCCGAACCGTGTCGCGACATAACCCAGCGCGATCAGGATGAAGATCGGAAGGGTGATAGACAATACGTCGAGCACGGCGCTCAGTACTGAAGTTTGGAAAGCGCGCGCAGTTCTTCGGGCGTCGTCGAACCGAAGCCAAAGAATTCGAGATAGGCGGGAATCATCTCGTAGAGCATGTCGGTTCCGACCTGCACCTGGCAGCCCTTGGCCATCGCCGCCCTGAGCAGCGGCGTGTACTCCTCTTTCATCACGACCTCGCCGACAAAAGTTTGCGGCGAGATCGCTTCGATGTCGATCGGAAGAGGATCGCCCGCCTTCATGCCGAGCGGGGTCGCGTTGACCACGATGTCGTAGCCCTCGGGATCAGCGGAGCCGATGCGCACCTGCAATTCCGGATAATGCTCGACGAGCCGATCGCTCAGGGCTTGAGACGCCGCCGCGGAAGCGTCGTGGAGCCCGAGCGCCGCCGCGCCGGCCCCCGCGAGCGAGGCTGCGATCGCGCAACCGACGCCGCCCGAACCGACGACGAGCGCGCGCGCGCCTTGGATGCGACGACCCTTGCGCTCCACGCCGCGCACGAAACCGGCGCCGTCGAACATGTCGCCGACGAGCGAGCCGTCGGGCCGGCGCAGGATTGCGTTGGCGGCCCCGGCGATCTTCGCGGTCGTCGTCAGCTCGTCGACGAGCCGCGTCGTCGTGACCTTGTGCGGCATCGTCACCAAAGCGCCATGCAAGTTCGCGATGCGAAACAAGGGCCGCAGCAGATCGGCGTAATCCTCGGCTTTAACGCCGAACGGTACGACGATAACGTCAAGGCCCTTGGCCTCGAACCACGGGTTGTAGATCATCGGCGCCTTGAAGGCTTCGGTTGGATAGCCGATGTGTCCGATCAGGCGGGTCTTTCCGGAGATCATTTGGCGGCTTCCGCGATCAACTTGGCGACGCGACGCAGCGCTAGACCGTAGCCGTCCGTCCCCAGTCCGGCGATGACGCCGTCCGCGCGCAGCGACACGTAGGAATGATGACGAAACGCCTCGCGCTTGTGCACGTTGGAGATATGGACTTCCATCACCGGTCCCTCGAAGGCGTTGAGCGCGTCGAGGATCGCGACCGAGGTGTGCGTGAAAGCGGCGGGGTTGATGACGATGCCGGCGGCGGCGTCGCGCGCTTCGTGAATCCAGTCGATGATCTCGTATTCGCGATTACTCTGATGGAATCGCACGGCGACGCCAAGATCGGCGGCCAGCGCGTGGCAGCCCGCCTCGACGTCGGCGAGCGTTTCGTGGCCGTAGATGTGCGGCTGGCGCTTTCCGAGCAGGTTGAGGTTCGGCCCGTTCAAAACGAAAATGGTCGCGACCGGCATTTCACATTCCCTTCGTCCGTCGCCGCGAAGCCTCCCCTGCCCGAGGCGCGGCCTCATCGGTCATTTCTTAGGCCAGTTCGCGTTCGAGGCAAGCCCGCCGCGATCCCTCGCATGAATTCGCGAGCGCGCAGCGTATCATCGAACGGCGTCGGCGAGAGAATTTCAACGATTACCGTGGCCTGCGGCGCGTGACGCGCAGCGGCGTCGAGCGCGGCGGCGATGTCGATAGCGCCCGAGCCCAATGGCCCGTGTCGCCACTCGCCGCGCGGGCTGTCGGACACATGCGCGAGCGCGATCCGTTCGCCGAGTCGCGCGAAACCCTCGGTCGGCGGCTCGCCGACTGCGGCGGCGTTGTCGACATCGTAGATGACGCGAACGTCGGAAAATTCAGGGTCCGCGAGAAACCGTGCAATCGACGGCGCGTCGGCGAGAAGGCCCGTCGGTTGGTTCTCAATAAATACGCCGACGCCGGCGGAGCGGGCCGCGCGAACAATGCGCGCGAAGGCGTCGTGAAACGGACCGAGCAGGCGCCCATTCGCTTGCGGCAGCAGCCCATGCCGGCGGCCCGAGCCGACACAGACCGCGCGGGCGCCGATCTCCGCCGCCCGGGCGATCAGCGCGAGATAGGCGTCGACCGCGAATTGCGCGGCCCGCGGCGCGAGACTGGCGAGATTGACGTCGCTGCTGGCCAGATCCAGCGCGTGCAGGCGCGCGCCCGCGCCTTCCAAGAGGGCGCGCAGTCGCCGCTGAACCGCGGCCGGCGACGACCAGGGATCGAAATGCGGCGGCGTCGCCATCAATTCGAAGTCCAGAAACCCCGCCTCGATCAACCGCGCGAGCGTCGCCTGCGCGTCCGCCTCAAAGATGAAGCCGAACGTATGCGCGCCGACCTTCACGAGTGCGCGCCCCGATAGAAGTCTATCGAGCGCGCGACGCCCTCTCTCAGCGACGTGCGGGGTATTCCCGGCAATTCGCGATCGAGGTCGCCTTCATCGATCTCCGCGGAAATGCCTATGTCCGGCCCCTCGACGCCGATCTCCGCACCAGGGACAATCTCATGGATCGCCGCGACGACGTCCTCATTGCTCGCGCGCTCGCCAACGAGGTTGAAAACGCGCGCGCCCTTCGGTTCGGCGAATAGCGCGGATTCGAACGCGGTGGCGACGTCCTCGACATAAACTAGGCCGGCGCGGCCGCCGTAGGGAATGACGTAACGCTCGCCGCGCGCAGCGGCGCGGCACGCTAGACTCGGCCCGGCCGTCAGACCGCTCTCGCGCCCCGGCCCATAGATGACGAACGGACGAAAGCCGACGCTCGACAAACCGTGATCGACAAAGTAAGCGCGCGCGCTGCCCTCGCAAGCGAGCTTGAAGGCGCCGTAGTGGGTTTGCGGGCGCGGCTCGCGCGCATCGCCCGGACCGAACACGCCCGCGCTGCTCGCATAAGCGATCCGGCCGATTCCGTGCCTGCGAGCCGCCTCGAACACGTTGAGCGTCCCGATCAGATTGACCTTGGCGCCGCGAACGGGATCGGCGCGGCAGGCGGGCGTCAAAAGTCCGGCGAGCGAAACGACGCCGCCGCAACCCTCGGCGGCGCGCAGAACCGCCTCGGCGTCGACGACATCGCCGAAGCGCCAATCGACTTGCGAACTCAGATCTCCGGCAATCATCTCGAAGATCGGCGGTCGGGCCGCGAGATCGAAAATGCGCAAGCGGACGCCACGCGCGTGAAGGCGGCGGGCGATCCAGGCGCCGAGAAACCCGCCGCCGCCGACAATCAGTATCGGCGCCGCGCTCATGGGCGCTCCAGGTACACGTCCGGGCTCGGTCCGCCACGCGCGCGAGCGAGCCCGGGCGAGGCGACAAGCGCGAGCGAGAGTTCGCGCGCGGCCTCGATCAACGACGGCGCCAGTTCACGCATTCGCAATTCGGTCAAGCGCATATGCGGGCCCGCGATGTTTACGGTGCCGGTGACTTCCTGAGTGGTGGGGTCGCGTACGGGCGCGGCGATCGTACTCATCCAGTTCGAATAAGTCTGCGACACCATCGCGAAGCCGCGTTTGCGCGCGCTGCGCAAATATTTGAGGAAGGATTCCGCGGTCTGCGGCGCCTTGGGTCCATATTCGGCGCGCGACCCGAAACCTTGCTTGAGCACCAGCGCCAGCGCCTCGGTTTCGGGCAGGCAAGATAGCCAGGCGATGCCGGAGGCGGAACAGGAGAGCCGCGCCTCCTGGCCCATCTCGGGGTCATAACGCAGGCCGAACTGGGCACCCTGCGACTTAGCCACCCAGATCAGCTTCTGTCCGTCAACCATCGCCATTCGCACCAATTCGCCGGTCTCGCGCGCGAGGCGATCGAGGATCGGCTGCGCGAGATCGGTGACGCCAACGCCGGCAAGAAAGGTGAAAGCGAGCGAGGCGATCTTGGCGGTGAGCTGGTAGGCGCCAAGATGGCGTTCCTGGCGGACGTAGCCGCGTTCGATAAGGCTGGAGAGGACGCGATGCGTCGCGCTGCGCGGAATGGTCAACCGCTCGGCGATTTCCGAAAGCTGCAACCCGCGTGCGTTCACAGACAGCAGTTCGATCACCGCGAGCGTGCGCTCAAGCAGGCCGTGCGGACCGCCTTCACGCTCCTCTTCGCCCTCATGGACGCGCACGTCCGGCATGATCTTACCCTCTTAAGCGAGCGCGACGACGGCGCCGCGCTTGGCCGCTTCGTGGATCGCCAGCGTCGCGCGCAACGTGCGGGCGCCGTCGGCCGCATCAATCAGGGGCGTAGCGCGGCCGCGCGCGACTTGGCAGAAGTGATCGAGTTGCGCGCCATAAGGCTCGCCCGGATCGCGCGCGGCGGTCTCGACGACAAGCGGCTGAAACCAGCCGGCCTCGCCGCGATAGCGCCACGCGTCGAGTCCAGGCAGCGTCAGCGCGCCTTCGGTCCCACAGATGTAATGCGAATTCTCGCGTCGCGGCTGTGCAGGATAGTTGGCGCCCTCACGGGCGATCAAATCCCAACTCCAAGGCGCGGCCGTCGCGTCGGACAGGGCGATCGTGACCAGCGCGCCATTGACCAGCGTCAGCAGCGCGGCGGCCGTGTCCTCCACCTCGAACCCGCGCACATTATTGGAAGTCGCGGCTTGCGCCGACGCGATCTCGCCGCACAGATGGCGCACGAGGTCGATCTCGTGAATGAGATTGATGAGCACGGGACCGCCGCCCGGCTCGCGACGCCACCGAAGATCGAAATAATTTGGCGGCTTGAGGAAATACGCGAGCACGCTGGCGCTGACGAGCCGGCCGAGCCGACCCTCGTCGATCAGCCGTTTGGCCGCGCGGACGATCGGGTTGTGGCGACGGTGATGGCCCACGAGAACCGGAACGCCCGAACGCGCCGACGCGGCGACCAAGGCTTCCGCGTCCTCGATCGTGGCGGCGATCGGCTTCTCCACGAGCACCGGGATCGAGTGAGCTAGAAATTGCAACGAAATCGGCAGATGCGCCGCATTGGGCGTCGCGACGACGACGGCGTCGGGCGCGCGGGAGCGCAACAGAGCCGCGCTGTCGGAGAACCAACGCGCGCCGAGCCGCGAGGCCAGCTCGCGCGCCTCCGACGCGGGATCGACGATCGCCGCCAAAGCGCAATTCTCGCCGCCGCGCGCGATCAGTTCGGCGTGCGCGCGACCGATCGCGCCGGCGCCCACGACCGCGATTTCCAACCGTTGCATGGCGGCTTCCTCCTCCTTGCGGACAGGATGGGCCGCCGTGGCGAAACGGTCAAGCAGATTTTAGAATTGAATTCCATTTTTTGCTTCCATTGGAACTCAGTTCCAGTTATGCAAGGCCCCAACGCGACGGGCGCGGCCCGGCGCGCGACCAAGAGGCCGGCGACGCCAACGCCGGGCCCGATTCGGAGGAAAGCATGAACGATTTTCTCACGACCCGCCCTCGCCTCGGCCCGATCGGCCGGCGCCGTTTCCTCGCCGGCGGCGCCAGCATCGCCGCCTCGGGCCTCGCCATGCCCTATATCGGCCGCGCCGCCGCGGCCGAGCCGATCAAGATCGGCATGATCTGGGCCAAAACCGGACAGATCGTTCAGCAGGCCGAATATCTGGCTCAGGGCACGATGCTCGCACTCGAGCAGCGCGGCAACATGCTGCTCGGCCGTCCGGCCGAAATCGTCTGGCTGGATGAACCCAACCCGCAAGGCGCCCAGCAGAGCGCCGAGCGGCTGGTTCAAGAACATAAGGTCGTCGGGCTCGTCGGAGGCGCCCTGTCGTCCTTCGCGCTTGCGATCTCCTCGGTCGCGAAGAAATCCAAAATTCCCTACGTCGCCGCGAACGCGGCGGCGGGCGCGATCACCGGCGCCTCGTGCAATAAGTATACGTTCCGCCTGCAGCCGCCGGTTGACGTACATACGCGCGTGCTCGCCCCCTATTGCAAGACGATCGGCAAGAAGTGGTATTTGCTGACCGCCTCCTACGCCTTCGGTCAGGATATCAAGAAAGCTTTCACCGACTACATTACCGCCAACGGCGGCGAAGTGGTTGGCGCCGACGAAGCGCCGGTCAACACCGCCGACTATTCTTCCTACATCCTGAAGATTCGCGCCGCGAAACCGGACGTCGTCATCGGCGGCATTTCCGCGAATGACCTGACGACTTTCCTCAAACAGTGGAATGAACTGGGAATGCGCGGCAAGATTCCGTTCGCGGAAATCGCGGTCGGCAACACCGATCTGTGGGGCGTCGGCCCCGAGGCGGCGGACGGCCTCTACACCATCACCTGGTACTACAAGAATCCCAACAATCCGCCGGAAGAGCAGGCGATGGCGGCCGAATACCTCAAGAAGTACAACCGCCCGGCGGCCGACAAAGCCTGGATGGGCTGGATGTCGATGAAAGCCCTGCTCGATTCCATCGAGGCGGCGAAATCGACCGACGCCGGCGCCATTGTCGAGGCGCTCGAACACTGGTCCGTCAAACGCGGCGACATCGACGCCGGCTATCGCCCGTTCGATCACCAGATGACCAATCGCCTGCTGGTCGCCTCGATCAAGCCCAATATCACCGACAAATGGGATTATTTCGACGTCAAGGCCGAACTTCCCGCAAGCCAGGCGGACATCGACGCCGCGTTCGGAACCCAAGCGCAGTCGGCGTGCAAGATGGATGCGCTCTGAACATCCTTGCTTAGCTCGGGAGCGGCGCGCCAGCCGCACCCGGGCGTTGCGCCCGCGCCCGCCGGAGGTCGACCGATGCTGGACATGTTGATTTCGCAAGTCGTCAACGGGCTTGTGCTCGGCTTTCTCTATGTCCTCATCGCGACTGGCCTCTCGATCATTTTCGGCCTGCTTGGCATCGTCAATTTCGCTCATGGCGCGTTCTTCGCCATCGGCGCCTATCTCGCGCTGACCCTTAGTCTTCAATTCGGCTGGCCCGCCGCGCTGCTAGCGCCGATCCTCACTGGCCTAATCGGCGTCGTCGTCGAAATCGTGCTGGTGCGCAGGCTCTATGGCAAGGAGCCGCTACTCGGCCTGATCCTCACTTTCGCGCTGGCGCTGTTCGCCGAGGCGATGCTGCGACTCATTTTCGGCGGCGCGGCGCTGCCCTTCACCGCGCCCAAAGCGTTCAGCGGCTTCTTCGAATACGGTCCGATTCTCATCACCAAATATCGCATTGTCGTGTTGATCGTGACCGCCGCATCGCTGATCGCGTTCTGGGCCTTCATCGAATATACGCCATTCGGACGCATCATCCGCGCGGGCTCGCGCGATCCGGAAATGGTGGGTCTGCTCGGCATCAATCTGCCGGTCGTGCTGAGCGGCGTCTTTGGCATCGGCTGTCTGCTCGCGGGCCTCGCGGGGATGCTCGCGGGACCGCTGTGGACCGTGCAACCGTCGATGTCTGCGGGCGCGATCATGCCGGCATTCGTCATCGTGACCATCGGCGGCCTCGGTTCGTTCGCCGGGGCGGTGGTCGCAGGTTTGATGGTCGGCGTCACCACCGCCATAGCCATCCAATTCTATCCGGATTGGTCGAACGCCTCGATGTATATCCTGATGGCGGTGGTATTGCTGTTACGACCGCGCGGCTTGTTCGGCGAGCGTTGGGAGCGCTTCGAATGATGATGCGCCGTCTCGCCGACGCCCCCTTCCTCACGCTCGGGGCGGTTCTCGTCGCCCTCAGCGCGATCTGGATCGCTGAGGGGGCGCCGATCTCGCTGATTACTCAGATCGCGATCTACGCGCTTTACGGCGCAGGCGTGAATCTGCTCGTCGGATACACCGGCCTGGTCCCGTTCGGCGCTTCCGTGTTCTACGGCTGCGCGAGCTACGTCGCAGCCTTTGTCGTGCTCGGGCGCTATGGAAATGATCTTGTCGGCATTCTGGCCGCAGTTGTCTTCTCCGCCGCGATGGGTCTTGTTATCGGCGCACTCATACTGCGACGGCGTGGACTCTATTTCTCGCTGCTGACGCTCGCCTTCTCGCAAATTGCATTCGAGATCGCTTTCAAGTGGACGGCGGTGACGGGCGGCGAGAACGGACTGCAAAACGTCAATCGCACGACGCTCGTCTCCGACGGCGCCTATCACGCCTTCGTGGTCGTCGTCGTTGTCGCGGCATTCTGGCTGCTTTGGCGCCTCGCGCATTCGCCATTCGGGCGCGTGTTGCAAGCGGTGCGCGACAACGAGCAGCGCGCGAGCAGCCTCGGCTATAACGTCTATCGGATCCGCCTGCTCGCGCTCACCCTGACCGCCGCGGTCGTCGGCCTGGCCGGCGCGTTGCTCACCGACATGCTGCAAGGCGTGTACGCCGACAACCTGAGCTGGCAACACGCCGGCGACAGCCTGCTGATGACGGTGCTCGGCGGCGTGCACCACTTCCTTGGCCCGCTCTGGGGCGCCATCGCCTTCATCGTGCTCGAAAACCGACTTTCCGCAATCACCGAGAACTGGTGGCTGATCTTCGCTCCGGTCCTGATGGTGTTCGCGCTGTTCTCGCCCGAAGGGATACAGGGCCTCGCGCAACGGCTGCTGAAGCGCGAACGCTGGACAATGACGCGAAACACGATCCCTGATCGTCCGGCGGTCATCGCGCGCTATGCGAGCGCGGGCGCGAAGATGGACCCGAACGCGCCGATCTTGGAGACGCGAAAATTGTCGAAGAGCTTCGGCAGCCTCATCACGGCCCGAGAGATCGACCTGCAAGTGCGCCCGTTCGTGCTGCATTCGATCATCGGTCCGAACGGCGCCGGCAAGACGACGTTTTTCAATATGCTGTCGGGCGCATTGGCGCCGACCGGCGGTCAGGTGTTCTTCGCGGGGGCGGATATTTCGCGATTGCCGATGCACGCGCGCGCACGACTGGGCGTCAGCCGTTCATTTCAGATTCTTTCCGTATTCCCCAACCTGACCGTATTCGAGAACGTTCGCGTCGCGGTTCAGGCCGAACGCATCGGAGCCCGGGGCTTCTTCGCCGACGCGCACACGTTCGGCGAAATCAACGAAAGGGCCTGGTCGATACTCGACGCGGTCGGCCTCGCCGATCAAGCGGCCGAACTGGCGATAAACCTGCCGCACGGCGCCAAGCGCCTGCTCGAGATCGCTGTGACGCTCTCGACCGAGGCCAAGTTGCTGCTGCTCGACGAACCCCTGGCCGGCCTCGCCGAAGCCGATCGCATCGTCGTCACCGCGCTGATCCGAAAGCTCGCGAAGACCCATGCCGTGCTGCTGATCGAGCACGACATCGACCGTGTGCTGGCGATCTCCGACCGCATCTCCGTTCTGCATCAAGGACGCATGATCGCGGACGGCAAGCCGGCCGACGTCGCCGCCAATCCCGCCGTCATATCGGCCTATCTCGGCGCCGCCGAGGGCGGCGAGCGCGCCGCCCCGCTCGCGCTGGAGCGCGAAGCCCACGCCCGAGCGAAGCCCCTGCTCGAGGTCAAGTCGCTCGCCGCCGGCTATGCCGGTAGTTCCGTGTTGCACGGCGTCGATTTCCGGGTGCATGAGGGCGAGGCGGTCGCCCTGCTCGGCCGCAACGGCGTCGGCAAGACGACGCTGCTGCGCGCCATCGTCGGCAGCCTGAAACTCGACGCCGGCTCGGTGGTCTTTTGTGGCGCCGCGATCTCGAATCTAAAGCCCTATCTCATCAATCGTCTCGGCGTCTCGTTGGTCCCGGAAGGCAGACGTCTGTTTCCCAACCTCACCGTTCTCGACAATCTTAAACTCGCGACGCGCCCCGGCGGCGCTTCGATCGACGAGGTGTTCGCTCTTTTTCCGCGCCTCGCCGCGCGCCAGAAAGCCAAGGCGGAAAACCTTTCGGGCGGCGAGCGGCAGATGGTGGCGATCGCGCGCGCGATGGTCGCGCCGAGCAAACTGATCCTGCTCGACGAGCCGTTCGAAGGATTGGCGCCGGCCGTCATCAACGAAGTGATGGAAGCGCTGATGAAGCTGCGCGGCAAGGTGGCGATGGTGATCGTCGAGCACCACGCCGAAGCCGTGTTGCCGATCGTCGATCGCGCCTACGTGCTCGTCAACGGCCAAGTCGCTTACGAAGGCGAAGCGGTCGACCTGGAGAGCGACGTCGCGTTGCAATCGCGCCTGCTCGGCGTGGCGTCGACCAGCGAGACCGCGCCTGCGGCGCACTAAAAACGAGAGACAGATGAGCAACAATCCTGCTTCCATTCCACTCACCGGCGCGACGCGCCTCAACATCATCGTCGGCGATCCGATCGCGCAGGTGAAGTCGCCCGGCGGCGTCACGCGCTCGTTTCAGGGGCGCGGGACGGACGCGATCCTTGTGCCCGTTCAGGTCGCGCCCGCCGATCTCGACGCCTTTCTCGACGCCGCGACAGCCATCAAGAATCTTGACGGCATTCTCGTCACTGTGCCGCACAAGTTCTCCTGCTACGCCCATTGCCATAGCGCGAGCGAGCGAGCGCGCTTTCTTGGCGCCGTCAATGTCATGCGGCGCGACGAAGGCGGCCTTTGGCGGGGTGATCACGTCGACGGGCTCGGCTTCGTCGGCGCCGCGCGCGCCAACGGGCGCGATCCCAAGGGCGCCGAGGCGCTGTTGATCGGCGCCGGCGGCGCGGGGTCGGCGATCGCGCTGGCGCTGATCGAGGCCGGCGTTGCGCGGCTCGCCATTCACGACGATGACAGCAAGCGCCGCGACGCGCTGATCGAACGCCTGAACAGCCTCAACCTCGCGCGGGTCCACGCCGGCTCGCCCGATCCCGCCGGTTTCGACTTCATCGCCAATGCGACGCCGGCCGGCATGAAGCCGGGCGATCCGCTCCCCATCGACGTCTCCCGGCTTTCGCCCAACGCCTATGTCGGCTGCGTCATCACCGCGCCGCCGGTGACGCCCTTGATCGAAGCCGCCCGCGCGCGCGGCTGCGCGACCGGCACGGGCACGCAGATGTACGGCGCGCTGCAAGAAATCATCGTTGATTTCCTGCTTAAGGCGGACGCCAAGCGATGATCGTCGATCTCGCGAGTCTCGCCGACGAAAGCGAGTTCGATTTCATCGTCATCGGCGCCGGCGCGGGCGGCCTTGCCGCCGCCCTGTTCGCCGCCATCGCGGGCAAGTCGGTTCTGCTGGTCGAGCGCACGGAATTTCTCGGCGGCACGACCGCGCTCTCGGCGGGTACGACCTGGATTCCGAACTCGCAGCACGCCGCCACGGTGAACGCATTGGACAATCGCGGCGCGGTTTCGAAATTCCTCGACGGCGTCGTCGGCAATTACGCGCGCCGCTCGCTGCGCGAGGCGTTCCTCGATTCTGGACCCGAGGCGATCGCGACGCTCGAAGCTCGATCCGACGTGAAGTTTCGCCCCTATCCGCTTCATCCCGATTACGAGCAGTTGGCCGAAGGCGCGACGCTCAACGGCCGCGCGCTCGAACCGCTGCCGTTCGATGCGCGCACGCTCGGCGACAGTCTTTGCGCGATCCGTTCGCCGATTCCCGAATTCACCGTGCTGGGCGGAATGATGGTCGACCGCCGCGACATCAACCATCTCCTGGCGATGACGAAGAGTTGGGCGTCGGCGCTCCACTCGGCGAAAATTCTTTCGCGCTACGGTCTCGACAGATTGAAGGGTTCGCGCGGCTCGCGGCTGGTGATGGGCAATGCGCTGGTCGGTCGCTTCCTACTCTCATTGCAAAAGAGGAACGCGACGATCCTCACCGCTACCGAGGTCGACTCTTTCGTGACGGGTCCCGACGGCGTTCGCGGCGTTGCGCTGAGCCAGGGTTCGACGCGCCGCACATTGCGCGCGCGGCGCGGCGTCGTGCTGGCGGCGGGCGGCTATGGGCGCAATTGGGAAAAGCGCGCGCAGATGCTGCCTAGTCCGACACCGCCCTATAGCCCCGCCGCGCCCGGCCACACCGGGCGGATGCAGGAGTTGGCGCTCGGCCTCGGCGCCCGCTTCGCCGATGGCGGCGCCGATAATGCGTTCTGGGCGCCGGTCTCGGTGCGCAAACGTGCCGACGGCTCGACCGCGGTGTTCCCGCATTTCGTGCTCGATCGTTCCAAGCCCGGCACGGTTTGCGTCGATCAGACCGGGCGCCGCTTCGTCAACGAATCGGCCTCCTACCACGTCTTCGCGCGCGCGATGTTCGAAGCCGACAAAACGCGCGCTTGCGTGCCCTGCTATCTCATAACCGACGCCGCGGGCATGTGGCGCTATGGGCTCGGCATGGCGCGTATGCGCACGCGCAATCTCGAATCGTATCTTGCCGACGGCTATCTGATCGCGGGCGCCTCGCTCGACGAACTCGCGGCAAAGCTGAAGGTCGGTCCGGCAATTCTGCGGGCGACCGTCGAGGCGATGAATGGCTACGCCAGGTCCGGCGTCGACGCCGAATTCGGACGCGGGACCACCGCCTATCATCGCGTCAACGGCGACGCCGCGCACGGCCCCAACCCGACGCTCGGTCCCATCGGGAAGGCGCCCTACTATGCAGTGCGCCTCTATCCCGGCGACATCGGCGCCGCCAATGGGCTCGTCGTTGACGAATTCGCGCGGGTGCTCAAATCCGATGACTCGCCGATCGGCGGTCTTTACGCCTGCGGCGCAGAGGCCGCTTCGATCATGGGCGGGACCTATCCCGGTCCGGGCATCACGATCGGTCCAGCGATCGTATTCGCCTATCGCGCGGTGCAGGACGCGGTACGGCGGGCCCAAGGCGCGGCATGAGCGCGGCGAAAAATCGCGAATGCGATCTCATCGTCGTCGGCTCGGGCGCCGGCGGCCTCGCGACGGCGACCACGGCGGCCTATCTCGGCCTCGACGTGATCGTGATCGAGAAAGAGAAGTGGATCGGCGGCACGACGGCCTGGTCGGGCGGTTGGATGTGGATACCGCGCAATCCGCTCGCGGTTGAAGCCGGGATCGTCGAGGACGTCGCCGCGCCGCGCGCCTATCTCGAGGCCGAACTCGGCGAAGCATTCGACGCCCCGCGCGTTGACGCCTTTCTTGAACAGGGGCCGCGCATGGTCGCGTTCTTTCGCGAGCGCACAAGGCTAGATTTCATCGACGGCAACGCCATCCCCGATTTTCACGACCGATCGCCGCACTCGGTCAAAGGCGGGCGCTCTGTCTGCGCCGCGCCGTTCGACGGCCGCGCGCTCGGGCCCGACATTGCTCGGCTTCGCCCGCCGCTCGAAGAGATTTCGCCCTTCGGCATGGGAGTCGGCTCCGGCGCCGACATGCGCCACTTCCTATCGGCGACGCGCGACACCCGTTCGTTCGCCTATGTCGCAAAGCGCGTTCTGCGCCACGCCGCTGAGACCGCGCGATTCGGGCGCGGGCTCTGGCTCGTCGGCGGCAATGCCCTCGTGGCGCGGTTGATGAAGAGCGCGAACGATCTCGGCGTGACGATCCTCACGGAGGCGCCGGCGCGCGCGCCGTTGATTGAAAATGGGCGCGTCGTCGGGGTCGAAGTCGGCGGCCAAACCCCGGTCGAAATACGCGCGCGGCGCGGCGTTGTGCTCGCGAGCGGGGGCTTTCCCCACGACGTCGCTCGCAAGGCCGCGATGTTTCCTCATGCCCCGACGGGGCGCGAACATTGGTCGGCAGCGCCGGAGGGCAACGTCGGCGACGGGCTCGCCATCGGCGAAGCGGCGGGAGGGCGCGTGCGGCGCGACCTCAGCGACGCGGGCGCCTGGGCGCCGGTTTCCTTGACGCCGCGGCGCGAGGGTTTCGGCCGCTTCCCGCATCTGATCGAGCGCGCCAAGCCTGGGCTCATTATGGTCACGCGCGCGGGGCGGCGCTTCGCCAACGAGGCCGACTCCTATCACGACGTTATGCAGGCGCTGTTCGCGGCGACGCCGAAGGGCGCGTCCGTGGAGGCGTTCCTGATCTGCGACCACGATTTCCAGCGCCGTTACGGACTCGGGCGCGCGCGCCCACGACCGTTCTCTGTCCGTAGATGGATCAACAATGGTTATCTCAAGCGCGCCGGGTCCATCGCCGATCTTGCGCGACAATGCGGCGTCGACGCTGAAGCGCTCGAGGAAACGGTCAACACATTCAACGCCGGCGCCGCCGAGGGCCGCGACGACGAATTCCATCGCGGCGAAAGCCCGTACAATCGTGTGCAAGGCGATCCCGAACGAACGCCGAACCCTTGCGTCGGACCCATCGCGCGCGCCCCTTTCTACGCGGTGAAGATCGTCGCGGGCAGCCTCGGCACTTTCGCGGGATTGAAGACCGACGCCGACGCTCGCGTTCTCGACGTCGAGGACCGGCCGATCGAGGGCCTGTATGCCGTCGGGGCGGATATGTCGAGCATAATGGGCGGACGCTATCCCGCCGGCGGCATCACGCTCGGGCCGGCGATGACCTTCGGCTACATCGCCGCCCATCACGCGAGCGGCGTTCCGCTCGACAACAATCGCGCCGCCCCGGCGCGTTCCCCTCAAGGTTGAAACCAGCGATGCCGCGCCTCTATTCGCTCGCCTATCTCACCGCCGCGCAACTTTCCGCGCCGGACGCCGTGCGCCTTGCGGCGAAACTCGGTTACGACGCGATCGGCGTGCGTATCCTGCCCGTCGCGCCCGGCGGCGCCTTCTCGCCTCTGATCGAGGACGCGGCGCTGCGCAAACAAACGCTCACGGCGCTGCGCGAAACCGGCGTCAGCGTGTTCGACGTCGAGATCATCCGTCTCGGCCCCGATTTCGATGCGAAGGCGACGCGGCCGTTTCTCGAGACATGCGCCCTGCTCAAGGCCCGCGCGGTCCTCGTGGCGGGCGACGATCCCGAACCTTCGCGGCTCGCGCAATCCTTCGCCGCCTTCGCGGAGGCGGCGGCCCCGTTCGGCCTAACAGCCGATCTCGAATTCATGCCCTGGACCGAAGTTCCGAACGCGACCGCCGCGCTGCACATCGTCGAAACAGCGGGCGCCGCAAACGGGCGCGTGCTCGTCGACGCCTTGCATTTCGCGCGCTCGCGGACGACGCTCGACGACATCGCGGCGCTGCCCGCCATTCGAATTAGCTACGCGCAGATTTGCGACGCGCCGGCCAAAAGTCCGGCGACAACCGAAGGCCTCATTCACGCCGCGCGCCAAGAAAGATTGCTGCCGGGCGAGGGGGGCGTCGATCTCGTCGAACTCTTCGCGCGGCTGCCCGCGGCATTGCCGATCAGCGTCGAGATACCGAACGTCGCAGGCATCGCCGCGCTGGGTTCGGAGGAATGGGCGCGGCGCGCGCTCGTCGAAGCCAGGCGCACGCTCGCGCGCGCCGACGCGCGACGCCAAGAATTCAATTCTACGGGAGACTGAAATGGATTTCGCCCTGAACGAAGAGCAGAAGATGCTCGTCGAGACAGTCCGTTCCTTCATCGCGCGCGAACTCGCGCCGCTCGAGGACGAGATCGAGACCACGGGCGTCTTGCGTCCCGAACACGCGCGTCAAGTTCACCAGAAAGCGAAGGCGCTCGGCCTTTACGCGATGAACATTCCAACGCAATGGGGCGGCGGCGGCCTTTCAGCCGTCGACCACATGCTCGCCGAGGAACAGTTCGGCCGCACGACGGACATTCTTATCCGCCGTGCGTTCGGCAACGTTTACGAGATGCTGTTGGAGTGCAAAGGCGAGCAGATCGAGCGCTGGCTGAAGCCGGCGGTCCGGGGCGAGCGCGTGTGTTCGATCGCTATCACCGAGCCTGGCGCGGGTTCCGACGCGGCGGGCATCAGGACGCGGGCGACCCGCGACGGCGCAGGCTGGCGCCTCTCCGGCAACAAGCATTTCATCAGCGACGGCGCCTTTGCCGACTTCTTTCTCGTCACCGCCGTCACCGACGCGAGCGCCGGCGCCAAGGGCATTTCGATGTTCCTCGTCGACAAGGGGCTGCCCGGGTTCACCATCGGGCGCGATCAACCGATGATGGGCATACGCGGCACCAGCCATGTCGAACTCTTCTTCGACGAAACGCCGGTCGAGCCGGTCGCGCTCCTCGGGCGCGAAGGCGAGGGGTTGCGGCTCGCGCTTTCGACGCTGGGGCGCGTGCGCCTCGCCCAGGTCGGCGCGCGCGCGATCGGCAAAGCGACGATGGTGCTGGAAAAGACCGTCGCCTATGCGCGCGAGCGCAAGCAATTCGGTCAGCCGATCGGCGATTTCCAGATGGTGCAGCAGATGATTTCGGACTCGATCATCGAGGTCAATTGCGCGCGCCTGCTGCTGCATCGCGCGGCGTTCGAACTCGACAGCGGGCGCGACGCGCGCGATCTCATCGCGATGGTCAAAGTCAACGCCGCCGAGACGCTCGGACGGGTGGTTGATCGCGCGGTGCAAATATTCGGCGGCATGGGCTTCTGCAAGGATCTGCCGATCGAACGCTATTACCGCGATGCGCGCATCTACCGCATATTCGACGGCGCTTCGGAGGTGCATCGTTTCACCATCGCGCGCTCGGCGATGCGTCGCGACGCCGCGCTCTACGATATCGGAGCCTGAAATGCCGCGCGCGCAATTTCTCACCGCCGACGAAGCAATCGCGCTCATCCGCGACGACGACACGGTCGCCGTGATCGGCGGCGGCGGCGGATTGATGGAGGCGGCCGCCTTGTTCGCGGCGGTCGAGCGGCGCTTTCTGGCGACCGGCGCGCCGCGCGACCTCTCGCTGATCCATTCGCTCGGCGTCGGCGACCGCAAGAGGCGCGGGTTAAGTTGTTTCGCGTATGAGGGGCTCGTGCGCAAAGTGACGGGCGGGCACTGGGTCTGGTCGCCAAAAATGCAGGAACTCGCGCGCGCCAACAAGATCGAGGCCTATGTGTTGCCGGGCGGGGTCGTGATGCAGCTTTATCGCGAGATCGGCGCCGGACGGCCGGGCCTTCTTTCGCGCGTTGGCCTGGGCACTTTCGTCGATCCGCGCCTTGAAGGCGGGCGCATGAACGAAGCGGCCAAGGAGACGCTCGTCGAGACGATGACCATCGGCGGCGAGGAATATCTCTTCTACAAGTCCTTCCCCGTCCATGTCGCGCTGCTGCGCGGCACCTACGCGGACGACGAGGGCAACATCAGCCTCGCTGAAGAGGCGGCCAATCTCGACATCCAGGCCTGCGCGCTGGCGGCGCGCAATTCCGGCGGCAAAGTGATCGTTCAGGTGCGCGAGCGTGTGAAGGCGGGCGCCCTGCCCGCTCATACGATCGCAATCCCCGGTCCGTGGGTGGACGTCGTCGTCGTCGTTCCCGACCAGATGATCAGTTACGACGCTGCGCACGACCCGGCGATGGCGGGCATGGAGCGGGCGCCGCCGCTGCCGATCCCGACGCCCGCGCTCGACGAGCGTCAGGCGATCGCGCGGCGCGCGCGGCTCGAACTCGTCGAAGGCGCGGTCGTCAACTTCGGTTTCGGCATTCCCGACGCCGTCGCTTCCCTGGTCGCCGAGGACGTGCGCGCCGGGCGTTACCGCCAAACGATCGAGCATGGCGTCTACGGCGGCGAGCTGCTGACCGGACATGTGTTCGGCTTCTCGCGCAACGCCAGCGCGATGATCGACGCGCCGACGCAATTCGATTTCTATTCCGGCGGCGGCCTTGACATCGCCTTTCTCGGATTTGGCCAGATCGACGTCGAAGGCAACGTCAACGCCTCCAAGCTCGGCGGCGCGCCTGTCGGCCCCGGCGGTTTCATCGACATCGCCCAGAACGCGCGCAAGGTGGTGTTCTGCGGCACGTTCGACGCCAAGGGCGCACGGCTGCGCATTGGCGAAGGATGGCTCCGCGTCGAGCAATCCGGCGCGATCGCGAAACTCGTGCGCAAAGTCGATCAGGTGACGTTCTCCGGCGCCGAGGCGCTGAAGCGCGGCCAAGACGTCTGGTACATCACCGAACGCGCGGTGTTCCGGCTGACGGCGGAGGGCGTTACGCTCGTCGAAGCGGCGCCCGGCGTCGATCTCGACCGGGACGTGCTCGCGCGCATGGGTTTCGCGCCGCGCCTTGCTGCGAGCGTAGCTCTCATGCCGGCCGAATGCTTTCGTCCGGACTGAGACAAGCCCCCGACAAAAAAGGAGGCCGCCATGTCGCCACGGCGGCCTTGAGTCTAGGGAGGAAACGCCCAAGGAGGGCATATGCAGCAGATCGTGCCGCACCGCATCAATTTAATGCTGCATCGCAACGAAAGCAAGAGTTGAATCGAAAAATCTGACTCCAGGGTCAGAAACTTTAGTTTAATATCGTATGTATTATGTATAATAGTCGACTTTCACGACCTCGAAAGGCGTCCCGCCCCACCGGCCTAACGAATTTCCACGACTTCGCGCTCGATCCGCTCCAGTCGCGCGCAGAAATCGGATATCGCCGCAAGCGTCCGTTCAGGCTGCTCGGCGAAGGGCGAATGCTTGCAAGCTTCGAATATCTCGACATCGACCGGTGAATAAGTCCGGTTTTCGATTTCGTGAATCTGCGCGATCGTTCCGTACTGATCCTCGGCGCCCTGAATGGCCAGCGCGGGCACGCGCCAATAGGCGATCGCCTCGGCGATGTTCCAGTCCTCGAAAGCCGGATCGAGCCAAGCGTCGCACCAACCGCGAAACGCGACGTTCACATGGGCGTGATACTTGGACAGGCGCAACTTGAGATCGCCATTCTCATAAGCGCTGCGCGCGGCCGCTATCGAGGCGAGACCGCCAGGTTCGGTGAAGAAATGCGGCGCCATCAAAACGAGCGCGCGCACGCGAAAGTCCTCGACCGAACCGGCATAGATCGCCGCGATCGAGGCGCCGTCACTGTGGCCCACTAACGCGCCGCGTCGAAAACCGATGGCGTCGAGCACACGCGGCAAAATTTCCATCGCTTCGCGTGTCATGTAGTCGAGCGGGCGCGGCAAGGGCGTTGGATCGGATCGCCCGTAACCGAAGCGCGAATAGGCGAACACCCCAAAGCCGGTCGCCCGCGCGAGCTTTTGCGGAAAATCGCGCCATAGCTCGACGCACCCGAGGCCCTCGTGCAGCAGCACGAGCGTCGGCGCGCGTTCGGGCGCTGGTCCGACGCACAATGTCTCCAACCGCCGCCCGTCGATTTCGAGCGCGCCCGCCCCCTCGCGCCATCGAAAATCCGTCACGGTCAAATCCTCCTTCGGTCCGGGAGAGGCATGGATCGTGCGTTATAATGCACAACTTATCCATAAATGCAAAATAATGCGTAAAATCATTTCGCTTTGGGGATCTCCAATCCGGCGTCGAGCAGCGCGCGCCACGCCGAATCCGCGTCTTGTACGAAGCGCAGCAGCTTCAATTCGATAGCGTCGACCGTCCCCTCCTCGACCAGCGCGTCGAAGTTCACGACGCGTCGCCAATACGCTTCGTCGACCAGCACGATCGGAATTTTAGGCGCCTTGCCGGTCTGCACGAGAGTCAGGATCTCGAACAACTCGTCGAAGGTGCCGAAACCGCCGGGGAACACCACCAGCGCGCTCGCGTTCATCGCGAAATGCATCTTGCGCATCGCGAAATAATGAAAACGGAAAGTGAGCGCAGGCGTCGTGTAGACGTTCGGCAATTGCTCACGCGGCAGCGTGATGTTGAAGCCGATCGTCGGCGCGCCCGCCTCGGCGGCGCCGCGATTGGCCGCCTCCATGACGCCGGGCCCGCCGCCGGTCGCAATGACATTCGTGAAGCGCCCGGTCGATCCGTCGCGCGCGCCCCCTTCGTGCGAGGCGAGACGGCCGAAGGCGCGCGCCTCACCGTACCAGAACGGCTGGCGTCCCGGCCCGCTTTCGCTGACCCGCGCCGAGCCGAACACGACGATGGTCGAGTCGACGCCAAACGCGCGCATCACTTCGCGCGCCTTTTCGTATTCGAGCTGGAAGCGAACGCCGCGCATGGAATCGCCGAGCAGAAAAGTCTGATCGAGCGCGGCCAGCGTGTAGGCCGGCGATTTCTGCTGCGGCGACAGCGGCGGCGACTTGCGATTCAAGCGACGACTCCGAGTTGTTACAATTCAACGATACAGCCTCGCGGCGACGCGGCGAAGGGCGAGAGCGCGAATTCCGCGCACGAACTGGTCGGGATTGCGGCCCCGGCCCTCGCAAATTCGACCAAATCGCATTATAGGCGCGTGCCGACTAGCCAAGACGGGCGCGGAGCGCCCCGAACAGGAGCTTGAATGAAAATCCTTCCGTCCATCGCCGGCCGCCGGCTCGCCGCCGCCGCGCTCTGCGCGCTCGTCGCGGGTTTAGGCGCGGCCCACGCCGATCCCAAGGTTCTGGCCAAGGTCGACGGAACTGCGATCACCGACGCCGACGTCGCCGATGCGTTGACCGACATCGGCCCCGGCCTGCCCGACAAGCTGCAAGGCGCTGAGCGGCAAAAATACGTGCTCGACTATCTCATTGACCTCAAGCTCGTCGCCAAGAAGGCGCTCGACGAGAAGAAGGACGCAGGCGCCGATTTCGCGCGCCGCATGGCCTATTACCACGACAAGTTGGCGATGGAGGCCCTGCTGACCGACGTCGCCAAGGCGGCGACGACCGAAGAAGCCGAGCGCAAGGTCTACGACGACGCGGCGAAGAAACAGCCGCCCGAGCCCGAGATACACGCCCGTCACATCCTGTTGCCGGACGAAGCCTCCGCCAAGGCGGCGCTCGCGCGCGTCAAGGCGGGCGAGGATTTCGCCAAGGTTGCGACCGAATTGTCGAAGGATCCGGCCGGCGAAGGTGGCGATCTTGGATGGTTCACCAAGGAGCGCATGGTGCCGGAATTCGCCGACGCCGCGTTTAAGCTCGAGCCTGGCCAGATTTCCGAGCCGGTGAAAAGCCAGTTCGGCTGGCACATCATCAAGGTCGAGGAAAAGCGGATGAAGACCTTCCCGCCCTTCGATCAGGTCAAAGATCAGGCCGAACGTTATGTCGCGCAGAAGGCGCAGACCGAACTCATCACCGACTTGCGCGCGAAGGCGAAGATCGAGCGTTTCGACGAGCCGGCCAAGCCAACTGTCGAAGCCAAGCCGGCCGCCGAAGCGACCCCCGCGGCGGAAGCCAAGCCCGCCGACAAACCGAAAACCCCCTGAACGTTCGAAGCTGAACCGCGGACGGCCGAGGCCAGGCGCCTCGGCCCGCCGCTCAAAATCAGGAACCCCGCGCCATGGCCGCGCCCGCCCCGCTCTCGCCGCTCGCTCCTAAGAAATACCCCGCCCTGCCCGTCATCGAGGGCGTGCGGTTCGCCTCGGTCGCGGCGGGGGTGCGTTACGCTGGGCGCACCGACGTGACATTGGCGCTGTTCGACGCGCCAGCGGAAGTCGCCGGCGTCTTCACCAAATCGAAGTGCCCCTCGGCCCCGGTCGATTGGTGCCGCACGCATCTTGAACGGGGCCAGGCGCGCGCGGTCGTCGTCAATTCTGGCAACGCCAACGCGTTCACTGGCGCCGCCGGCGCAAGCGCGGTCGCCGAGGTCGGCGAGGCCGTCGCCAAGGCGACGGGCGCCAAGCCCGGCGAAGTGTTCATGGCTTCAACCGGCGTGATCGGCGAGCCGCTCGATCCCAGCCGCATCGCAAACGCGCTGGACGATCTTGTCGCCACCCTGAAACCCGACGGCCTGATGGACGCGGCGCGCGCGATCATGACCACCGACACGTTTCCCAAAGTCGCGACGCAGCGCGTCAAGCTCGGTGATGCAGACGTCGTCATCAACGGCGTCGCCAAAGGCGCTGGCATGATCGCGCCGGACATGGCGACCATGCTCTCCTTCGTTTTCACCGACGCGCCGATCGCCGCGCCGGTTTTGCAGGCGATGCTGTCGAAATCGACACAGCGGTCCTTCAACGCGATCACCGTCGACAGCGACACCTCAACCTCCGACACGTTGATGCTGTTCGCGACCGGAGCCGCGGCCAAGCGCGGCGCGCCGCTCATCACGGACGTCAATGACGCCCGCCTCGCGCCATTCAAGCGCGCGCTCGACAAGGTGCTGCTCAATCTCGCCCATCAGGTCGTCAGCGATGGCGAGGGCGCACGCAAGTTCATCGAGGTCCGCGTCGAGGGCGCCAATTCGCGGAAGGCCGCCAAGCGCATCGCGATGTCCATCGCCAACTCGCCGCTGGTGAAGACCGCGTGCGCGGGCGAGGACGCCAACTGGGGCCGCGTCGTAATGGCCGTCGGCAAGGCCGGCGAGAAGGCCGAGCGCGACAAGCTCGACATCTATTTCGGCGACATCCGCGTCGCCCATCAGGGCCAGCGCGATCCCGCCTACGACGAAGCCGAAGCGTCCGCCTACATGAAGAAGCCGAAGATCGTCATCGGCGTGAAGCTCAACATCGGCACGGCGCGCGCGAAAGTGTGGACCTGCGATCTCACCAAGGACTACATCGCCATCAACGGCGATTATCGCTCGTGAGATTGCTCCTTGTCGTCGCTGTCGCGATGGTCGACGCCGACGGGCGCGTGCTGATCGCTCAGCGCCCGGCGGGCAAACAACTCGCCGGTCTCTGGGAATTTCCCGGCGGCAAGTTGGAGCCGAGCGAGCGGCCCGAGGAGGCGCTGATCCGCGAAATCAAAGAAGAGCTCGGTGTTGTCGTCAAGGCGCCCTGCCTCGCGCCGCTCACTTTCGCCAGTCACGCCTACGACAATTTCCATTTGCTGATGCCGCTCTATGTCTGCCGCAAATGGGAAGGCTTTGTGCAATCGCGCGAAGGCCAGGCGCTGAAATGGGTGCGGCCGAAATCGCTGCGCGAATATCCGATGCCACCCGCCGACGAACCGCTGATCCCGCATCTGGTCGAACTGCTCGCCTGAGCCGCACGCCCCGCCCCTTGAACCCTCCCTGCTGCGAGTGGGGTGAACGCGGGATTAACCCTCTTTCCTAAACGGACGTTAACGTAACCGGTCTATGACTGCCTTCATTACGTTCGGCGTTTGAGGGCAGTCATGTCCAAGAGCTTTCTGGGTTCAAATCTGCTTTCGGCGAGGCCCTCGATCCGCAGCCTCGCCGATCTCCCCGGCGTGAAGATCGGCGCCTCGGCGGCGATTCTGGTCGCGATCGGTCTTTTCGCGCTTAAGGTCGAACATGCGGACCGCGCGCGCCAAAGCGCCGCCTCGGTCGCGACGCTCGCCTCCGTCGCGCCTGCCCCCGCTCCCGTCGCGGGCCCCGTGGCCCCGACGCCGCAAGCGAAGCCAGTCGTCGCTCCGCCGCCGGCGCCGGCGGATCCAATCGCCGCGAACATTGACGCGACGCCGACCGGCTCGATCGCGCCCGCGCCGACGCCCAAGCCCCCGCATAAGAAGCGCCACAAGCCGAAGACGCCGCCGGCGTGAGCAATCTCGTCGCCCGGCCGGCTGCGCCCGATCTCGCCGCGCGCGTGGGCGAATGGCTCGCGGCGCTGCGCGACGAAAAACGGCTCGCCGCCAAAACGCTCGAAGCTTACGGCCGCGACGTCAGACAATTCCTAGCCTTCCTGAGCGAGCGATTTGGCGGCCCGGCCGGCGTCGCCGACTTCACCGGGATTCTGCCCGCCGATCTCAGAAGCTTCCTCGCGCGCCGCCGCGCCGAGGAGATCGACCCACGCTCGCTGCAACGTGCGCTCTCGGCGTTGCGTTCGCTCGCACGCCATCTGGAGCGCGCCGGCGCCGGCCGCGCCTCGGCCTTCAGCGCGCTGCGCTCGCCGCGCGCGGGACGACGACTGCCGCGCCCGCTCGACATCGCCGACGCGCGCATGGTCTCCACAACCGCCCCGCGCGACGGCGAAGCGCGCGACCCCTGGATTCCCGCGCGTGACGCAGCCGTGCTCGCGCTTTGCTATGGCGCCGGCTTGCGTATCGGCGAAGCTCTGGCGATCCGGCGCGCCGACGCGCCGATCGGCGAGGTCGATCAACTCACCGTCGTCGGCAAGGGCGCCAAAACGCGCGTCGCGCCGATCATCGCGCCGGTGCGCGTGGCCGTCGAAGCTTATCTCGAACAATGCCCCTATGTCTTGAAACCCGAAGGGCCGCTGTTCGTCGGTGCCAAGGGCGGGCCGCTTTCGCCGCGCATCGTGCAACTGGCGATGGAGCGCCTGCGCGGCGCGCTCGGATTGCCCGAAAGCGCCACGCCGCACGCGCTGCGCCATTCCTTCGCGACGCATCTGCTTGCGCGCGGCGGCGATCTTAGAACCATTCAGGAATTGCTCGGCCACGCCTCGCTGTCGACGACGCAGATTTACACCGCCGTCGACGGCGCGCGGCTCATCACCGCTTATCGCGCGGCGCATCCGCGCGCGTGAAGGTCGCGGCCCGCGAACGGTTTCGCGCGCATGTCAACGTTACGTGGAAGCGACCGTTCCTAGGGTCTTTCGAAGAGGATCGTCAACTATCCGCAGAATCGACTTGGCCAATTGAGGTTTCCTTTACGCCTGTGACGCAAGGTCATGCGAAATAAAGGCGCCTGTGCGCCGCGTGACGACAGGTGGGGCGAGTGGCGAAGATTATCGCGAATCCGTTGCGCGTGGACGAACCCGCCGACGTCTTGCGCTTCGTCGTCGCCAACACGCTCGGCGCGCTGCTGGCGTCCGAATTGTTGACGCTGGCGATTTGTTATGCGCTCGGCGGCGACGTCGGCGGCGGCTCGCTCGTGGCCGCCGCAGTCCCGCTCGGCCTTGTGCCGCCGATCGCCGCGAGGGTCGCGCGGATGTCGCTCAGACACAGCATGGCGACCGCGGAGTTGGAGCGGCTCGTCAGGCGCGACACGATGACCGAAGCGTTCAATCGCCGCGGGCTTTCGGAAATCGCCTCCATCACGCTCGCCGCCGGCAAACCGCTGACGGCGATCATCGTCGACATCGATCATTTCAAAGCGATCAATGATCGCTATGGCCACGAGGCGGGCGACGCCGTCGTGATCGGCGTCGCAGAATCGCTGCAAGGTTTGGCCGATAAATACGGCGGCGCGGTGGGACGCCTCGGCGGTGACGAGTTCTGCGTGCTTCTGGGCGACGAACCGGGTCTCTCGATGCT
This sequence comes from Beijerinckiaceae bacterium, assembly GCA_037446355.1. Classification (GTDB taxonomy): domain Bacteria; phylum Pseudomonadota; class Alphaproteobacteria; order Rhizobiales; family Beijerinckiaceae; genus Roseiarcus. Next base: position 50,353 of record JBBIIT010000012.1, read on the forward strand.
GGAGTATTGCGAAAGAATCCGGGTGACGATCGACGGATGCGCATTCGACTGGTTCGACGAACCGCTCGGCGTCACGGTCAGCATCGGCGCCGCGCGTTCGGACGCCAATGACCGCGCGCTCGCCGACTTGCTGCGCCGCGCCGACGCGGAACTCTATCGTTCGAAATCGGCCGGACGCAACTGCGTCAGCGTCACGCGCGCGGCTTAGCCCGCGTCGTCGGCGCCGCCTCGGCGGGATTTTCCGGCCAGGAATGGCGTGGATAGCGCCCGCGCAGATCGCTGCGCACGTCCGCCCACGAGCCTTTCCAGAATCCCGGCAAGTCGCGAGTGATCTGAATTGGCCGGTGCGCGGGCGAGAGCAAATTCAGGGTCAGCGGCACGCGACCGCCCGCGAGCGCGGGATGCGCCGTAAGGCCGAAGACCTCCTGGACGCGCAACGAAACCGTGGGGCCGCCCTCTGCCTCGTAATCGACCGGCGCCGCCGTGCCGGTGGGAGCGACGAAATGCGTCGGCGCCTCGCTCTCCAGACGGCGCGAAAGCTCATAGGGCAGTTTCGCGCGCAGCGCCTCGCCGAGAGTCTCGGCGCCGATCTCGGCAAGTCTCGTCTTGCCGATGAGATAGGGCGCGAGCCAGCCGGCGTCGGCTTCCAGCGCCGCGTCGGACAGATCGGGCCAGACATCCGCCTCGGCGCGGCGAAGAAACATCACGCGGTCGCGCCATTGTTTGAGGGCTCGGCTCCACGGCAGGCGAGCCGCGCCAAGACCGAGCACGCCGCGCGCCAACGCCAACGCGCTGACATCGTCCGCGGCGACGCTCAACGTCCGTTCGGCAAGAACAAGCGCGCCGAGGCGTCGTCGCCGGCGCGCGCGCAAAGCCTCGGCGGAGCGGTCGAAAAAGACTTCGTCCGCCTCGACAATTTGCACGCCTGCTTCCGCCTCGATCTCCTCGCGTGTCAGCGCGGCGGCGGTGAGAATGCGCGCGGCCGACGCGCGGCCGACGATCTCGCCGATCGCAAGAAATGGCTCGCCGGCCAAGGAATCCTGCGGCTCGAGCGCGGCGGCGCGCCCGTTCGCCATCAAGAATTCGCCGCGCTTGCCGCGCGCCATCGCGATGCGGTCCGGGAAGGCGGTCGCGAGCCACGCGCCAACCGACGACTTCGTGGCGTCGTGTTCGCCCGCGCCGCGTTCGCGCGCCTGTCGCGCGAGGCTGCGCGCAAGGCGACGCGCGTCATCGGCGCGCTGGGACCGATCGCGACGAAAGCTCGTCAAGCGATGTTGGAGATCGACCGCGTCGCCGCCGAGCCCGCGCTCGGTCAGAGCGACCGCGATCTCGCTCGCCAGTTCCGCCTCGCCGACGCGCGCGGCGTCGACGCACATGCGCGCGAGCCGAGGCGGAAGCGCGAGACGTGAGATCGCGCGGCCCTCATCAGTGATGCGCCCTTGGCCGTCGAGCGCGCGCAGTTGCGACAACAACGCTCGCGCCTCGCCGAGCGCGGCGCGCGGCGGCGGATCGAGAAATTTCAGCGAAGCGGGATCGGCGACGCCCCAGACGGCCAGATCAAGCAGGAGGCCGCTGAGATCTGCGCTGAGAATTTCGGCCTGCGCGTAAGGCGAAAGGCCCCCGTTCGCCGCCTCCTCCCACAAGCGATAGCAGATGCCAGGCTCGACGCGCCCCGCGCGGCCGCGCCGCTGATCGGCGTTGGCGCGCGAGACTCGCACGGTCTCGAGCC